>NZ_JBICRM010000001.1:0-618571 GCF_043197025.1 Nonomuraea marmarensis | reverse complement strand
ACGCGATCGGCGCGCTACGCCTGCTCAACTTCACCAACATCGCCGAAGGCGCCCGGTGGGCACGCGACGACTTCCGTCACCCGCTCATCGCCCTCGGTCTCACATAGTGAGAACTCCTTCGGCCCTGCCTTGTGGTCCTTCTTGCACTCCCACTTCTTGACCGGCACCCACTTCCAGAACCAGTGCTTGAAGCGCTTCTGGTCGACGGTCACGTGGCCGCTGGCCTTGGCCTTGTGGTCACTGGAGAAATAGGGTCCCCAGTCCGCGTCGTAGAAATGAGTGGTGGATGGTGCGGAAGTGGCCGTCGCGTTCGCGGCGACCGGAGCGCCGATCGCCACCACCGTGGCGGCGGCGACGCCGATGAGGATTCGTGAAACGAATCGCACTTTGGGTCCTCCTCGGGAGAGGTTTGCTGACCCCGCTTTCGTACGCCTGCCGGATTGCGCCGCACTTACAATTCGCTTAACGCCACAAAGGTCGAGATAAGACGATTTTCCCGATCATCTCCGCATTTCAATATCATTCTGCGGGAATGACCATGCCCTCGGGTTGATCGCATATGCCTCGTTCACGCCGTTACGGTAAGATCCCCTTATTTCCGGTCTGTTTTATGACCAGCCTCACGCTCCGCGACCAGGAACCCGCCGCGTCCCGAGGACGGCCTGCCGTACCGGCTCGCCAGCTCGGCCCGCTCAACGGTCCGCGCCCGCCACCCGCGCGCGCCCAGCCAGGTGGCGGCGTCCTCGCCGAGCCCGCCCTTCCAGAGCGCCGCCACGCGCCGCATCGACGGCATGGCCCGAGCCCGCTCCATCAGGTCGGCCGCCGCCGCGCTGTCGTGCTCGAACGCCAGCCTGCTCCCCGGCGCCGACAACTCCCCGACGCGGGTCAGCAGCGCCGCCGACTCCGCCGCGCTGAGGTAGATGAGCAGCCCCTCGGCCAGCCAGGCAGTCGGCTCCCCCGGCTCGAACCCCGCCGCACGCAACGCTCGCGGCCAGTCCTCACGCAGATCCACGGGTACGGCGACGCGCTCGCACCGAGGCTCGGCCCCGGCAAGCACGCGATCCTTGAACGCGAGCAGCTCGGGCAGGTCCAGCTCGAACACCCGCACCCCGCCGGGCCAGTCAAGCCGGTAGGCCCGGCTGTCGAGCCCGCAGGCCAGCAGCACCACCTGCGCGCATCCCGCAGCCGTGAGGTAGTCGTCGAAGAACCTGGTCCTGAACACCAGATGGTCGCCGAAGAAGTCGCGCGCCCCGCCCCGGTGGTCGGTGCCCGCCGCCTCCACGAACATCCTCGCGTACGGGTCGTCGAACAGCCGGTCGGCCCGCTCGCTCTCCTGCGCCCGCACCCAGGCCGCGCCCACCGCCGTCTTCGCCACGCCCGTCAGCTCCGTCATATCGCCAACGATACATCTCCAGAGATATATTGGGCGACCATGAACGTGGCGAGGTTGCGCAGGCTGGGACGACGGCTGATCGAGCTGTCGAGGGCGGCGGCGGGAGAGACGAAGGGACCCGCGCTGACGCCCGGGGAGGAGGCGGTCTTCGAGGACGTGCTGCGGCACCCGGGGAGCGCGGTCGGGGAGATCCAGGCGCGCACGGGGTTCGTGCAGAGCCACGTGTCGGCCTCGGTGGCCCGGATGCGGGAGCGCGGCCTGATGGAGACCGGGCCCGACCCCGCCGACGGGCGCCGCACCCAGGTCAGGGTCACGGACGTGGCCACGCGGGCGGTGCTGCGCCGCGCGATCAGGCCCGTGGACGAGGCGGTACGTCAGGCGGTGCCGGAGGAGGCGCGGGCCGAGCGGGTGATGGCGTTGCTGGACGAGCTGGAGGCTCTCCTGATCATCGAGGACGACCACGGGCAGGGCTGACTGAAGGGGACTGCCCCGCCGCAGCCCCCGTAGATGCGGCGGGGCAGTGTCACCCGGTGGTCAGGCCGCCACCGGGGAGGCGACCTGAGCCGGAGTGAGCGCGATGTCCAGGACCTCGCGCACGTCGCTGACCGGGTGGATGGTCAGCTCGCCGCGGACCTCCTCGGGCACGTCGTCCAGGTCCGGCTCGTTGCGGGCCGGGATGAGGACGGTGGTGATGCCCGCCCGGTGTGCTGCCAGCAGCTTCTGCTTGACGCCGCCGATCGGCAGCACCCGCCCGGTCAGCGAGATCTCGCCGGTCATGGCCACGTCACTCCGGACCACGCGGCCGGACAGGAGCGAGGCCAGCGCGGTCGTCAGCGTCACACCGGCCGAGGGGCCGTCCTTGGGCACGGCGCCCGCGGGGAAGTGCACGTGGACCGAGCGGTCCTTCAGCGCGGTGACCGGCAGCTCCAGCTCCGCGCCGTGCGAGCGCAGGTAGGACAGCGCGATCCGGGCCGACTCCTTCATCACGTCGCCGAGCTGGCCGGTCAGCGTGAGCCCCGTCTCGCCGGTCTCCGGGTCGGCCAGCGACGCCTCCACGTAGAGCACGTCGCCGCCGGCGCCGGTGACCGCCAGACCGGTGGCCACGCCGGGCACCGAGGTGCGCTGGGTGGCCTCGGGCAGCGACGACTCCGGCACGAACCTCGGCCGGCCGATGTAGCCGACCAGGTCGTCCTCGCCGACCGTGATGGGCAGCTCGTTGTTGGCCGCCACCTTGCGCAGGATCCTGGCGACCGCCCGCTCCAGCGAGCGGACCCCGGCCTCGCGGGTGTATTCGGCGGCCAGCCTGCGCAGCGCGCCGTCCTCGACCGTGACCTCCTCGGCGGTCAGGCCCGCCAGCTCCAGCTGCCTGGGCAGCAGGTGGTCGCGAGCGATGGCCACCTTCTCGTCCTCGGTGTAGCCGTCGAGCGTGACGACCTCCATCCGGTCCAGCAGCGGCCCGGGGATGGCCTCCAGGACGTTGGCCGTGGCCAGGAACAGCACGTCGGACAGGTCCAGCTCGACCTCGAGGTAGTGGTCGCGGAACGTGTGGTTCTGCGCCGGGTCCAGCACCTCCAGCAGGGCGGCCGTCGGGTCGCCGCGGTAGTCCGCGCCGACCTTGTCGACCTCGTCCAGCAGGACGACCGGGTTCATCGAGCCGGCCTCGCGGATGGCGCGGACGATGCGGCCGGGCAGGGCGCCGACGTAGGTGCGGCGGTGGCCGCGGATCTCCGCCTCGTCACGCACGCCGCCGAGCGCGACGCGGACGAACTTGCGGCCCATCGCGCGGGCCACGGACTCGCCCAGAGACGTCTTGCCGACCCCGGGAGGACCGGCGAGCGCCAGCACGGCGCCGCTGCGGCGGCCGCCGACCACGCCGAGGCCCTTGTCCTGGCGGCGCTTGCGCACGGCCAGGTGCTCGATGATGCGGTCCTTCACGTCGGCCAGGCCGGTGTGGTCGGCGTCGAGCACGGTCCGGGCGCCGACGATGTCGTAGTTGTCCTCGGTGCGCTCGTTCCACGGGATGTCGAGCACGGTGTCGAGCCAGGTGCGGATCCAGCCGGTCTCGGGGGACTGGTCGGAGGTCCGCTCCAGCTTGTCGACCTCCTTGAGCGCGGCCTCGCGCACCTTCGTGGGCAGGTCGGCGGCCTCCACGCGAGCCCGGTAGTCCTCCTCCTCGGTCTCGGTGGAGTCGCCGTTGAGCTCCTTGAGCTCCTTGCGCACCGCGGCGAGCTGCTGGCGCAGCAGGAACTCGCGCTGCTGCTTCTCCATGCCCTCCTGGACGTCCTTGCGGATCGTCTCGGCGACGTCCAGCTCGGCGAGGTGCTCGCGGGACCACTCGATCAGCCTGGCCAGCCGGTCGGCGGGGTCGGCGGCTTCGAGCAGCTCGACCTTCTGCGCCGTGGTCAGCCAGGGGGTGTAGCCGGAGCTGTCGGCCAGCACCGACGGGTCGTCGATCTGGTTGACCTGGTCGACCACCTGCCAGGCGCCGCGCTTCTGCAGGATCGTGGTGGCCAGGGCCTTGTACTCCTTGGCCAGCTCGTGCGCGCGCTCGCCGACGGAGACGGTGTCGATCGTGTCGGCCTCGACCCACAGTGCGGCGCCGGGGCCGGTCGTGCCGGTGCCCACGCGGACGCGGTTGACCCCGCGCACCACGGCGGCGGGCTCGCCGCCCGGCAGCCTCCCGACCTGCTCGACCACGGCCTGCACGCCGATGGCGCCATATCGGCCGTCGATCCTGGGAACGAGGAGGACCCACGGCTTGTTGCCACCAGATGCACGGGCCGCCTCTATGGCAGCGCGCACCTCGGAGTCGGACAGGTCCAGCGGAACCACCATGCCCGGCAGGACGACCTCGTCGTCCAGCGGCAGGACCGGGAGGATCAAGCTCTCACTCATGCGAACTCCAAAGGGTTGAGTTATACCGACTCAATTCATTGGAGCCGCTCATTGTTCCCTTCATTGCCGATGTTCGCTCACGGCGATCGTAATCATGTAAGCAGCGCCTGAGGGGGACGGGCGGATCGGCCTTGTCCGCCCCGGCGAATGAGCGGGCGTTCCCCTGTCCCGGGCCGCCGCCGTAGAGTCGGCTGATGGACCCGGTTGAGCTCTTCCATCAGGTGGCGGCGACCGTTCCTGCCTACGGGCGGTTCCTGGCGGAGCACCGCATCGATCCCCAGAAAGTCGCGATATTTCGGGATTTCGTGGGGCTGCCGATGACGACGAAGGACAACTACACCCTCCGCCACCCGCTCCCCGACCTGTGCAGGGACGGAGTGATCGGGGACATGATCGCCGTGTCGTCGGGTTCGACCGGGGTGCCCTCCTTCTGGCCCCGGTCGGCGTCGGACGAGCGGGTGATCGCGGAGCGGTTCGAGGAGGTCTTCAGGGACTCCTTCGACGCCCGCGAGCGCCGCACCCTGGCCGTCGTCTGCTTCGCCCTCGGCACCTGGGTGGGTGGCCTGTTCACCGTCGACTGCTGCCGCCACCTGGCCGAACGCGGCTACCCGATCACCGTCGTCGCCCCCGGCACCGACCGGCGGGAGATCCTGCGCGTCCTGCCCGAGCTGGCCCCGCACTTCGACCAGGTCGTGCTCCTGGGCTACCCGCCGTTCCTGAAGAACGTCATCGACACCGAGGAGCTCCCCTGGGCCGCCTGGGGCATCAAGCTGGTCACGGCGGGCGAGGTGTTCAGCGAGGAGTGGCGCACCCTGGTCGCGCGGCGGGCCGGGATCGCCGACCCGGCGAAAGGCATAGCCTCCCTGTACGGCACCGCCGACGCGGGCGTCCTGGGCAACGAGACCCCGCTGTCGGTCGGGATCCGCCGGTTCCTCGCCACCCGCCCCGGCACGGCCAGGGAGCTGTTCGGCGAGTCCAGGCTGCCGACGCTCGTCCAGTACGACCCGGATGTCCGCTTCTTCGAGGAGCACGAGGGCACCCTGCTGTTCTCCGGCGACAACGGCATCCCGCTGGTCCGCTACCACATCGCCGACGAGGGCGGCGTGCTCCCGTACGAGGACCTGCTCGGCTTCGTCAGGGAGCGCGGCTTCGAGCCGGGCGAAACAGGCCCCGAGCGCCCGTTCGTCTACGTCTTCGGCCGCAGTCACTTCACCGTGTCCTACTACGGCGCGAACGTCTATCCGGAGAACATCGCGGTCGGCCTGGAGCAGCCCGAGGTGAGCGGCTCGGTGACGGGGAAGTTCGTGATGGAGGTGGTGGAGGACGCGGGCCACGACCGGCAGCTGACGGTGACGGTCGAGCTGATGCCCGGCCAGAAGCCCTCGGACGAGACGGCGCAGGCGGTGGGCGAGTCGATCCTGGCCCAGCTGCTGCGGCTGAACAGCGAGTTCGCGAACTACGTGCCCGCGCCGCAGCAGGCGCCGTTCATCCGGCTGCGCGAGTCAGGCGACCCCGAGTATTTCCCGCCCGGAGCCAAACACCGCTACACCCGTGGCTAGGTGGCCAGTGCCGCGGCGATGCGGTCCTCGGCCCACGGCACCATGAGGAAGCCGCGCTTGACGGTCAGCACCTGCACGCCCGCCGTCCACGACTGGATGCCCGGCACCGAGGCCAGCGTGCGGGAGGTGAAGTGGTGGATGTCGGCCGTGGTCGGCATGATCACCTCGCACATCAGCGACGCCTGCCCCAGCACGGACGCGATCATCCGCACCCCGCGCTCCTTCGACAGCCGCTCGGCCACGCTGTCCTGCATGCTCGGCTCGACCGACAACCAGAACAGGACCTCCGCCTCGTAGCCGAGCGCGGCGGCCGGGATGAACGTGGCGACCGTGGCGCACCCACGTTCCAGCATCGCCTCCAGCCGCCGCCGGGCCGTGCTCTCGCTGATGCCCAGGCGGCGGCCGACCGACTGGAAGCTGGCCCGCCCGTCCTCCCGCATCGCCGCGAGCACGTCGCGGTCGACGTCGTCGAGGTGGCCGCGCTCGCACGTGTGCGGCCGCGGCGTCACCGCGAACGGCGCCGCCCGCTCCCCCAGCACCGGAACGCTCCAGTCGTAGCTCACCTTGTACGTGTGCAGCACCAGGTCGGCGTTGCTCTGCTGGGTGCCGGGGATGGCGTGCACGAACTCGACCAGCATCGAATAGAGATCGCGGTGCTTGGGCGCGACCAGCTCGAACACGATGTCGTAGCCCCCGGTGACGATGGTGACGTACCGGATGTCAGGATTGCGGGCCAGCAGCCCCGCGACCCTGAGCTGGCTGCCGGGCGCGCAGGTCAGCCGCACGATGAACACGTGGACGGGCCCGTCGTGCTCCAGGTGCGGCAGCACCGCCACCCGCGCCAGGCCCGCCGCGAACAGGCTCTGCGCCCGCCGCGCCACGGTCGTGGTCGAGATGCCGAGCAACTGGGCGATGTCGGTCCAGCTCGCCCTGCCGTTCACGTGCAGCGCGGCGAGGATCTTCCGGTCGAGGTCGTCGAGATCTTCCATCGGGGGCATCATCGCGCGTTCAGTGCCGTTCTCGCACCTTGAGGAAGTCGCGGACGGTGGCCTCCCACAACTCGGCCTCCTCGACCTGCGGCGAGTGCCCGGAACGTTCAAAAACGCGAAGTTCGGCGTCGGGGATGAGCCGGGCGATGGTCTGGCTGCACTCGACGGGCGTGATCCAGTCGTGGCGGCCGACGGTCACCAGGGTCGGCGCGGTGATGCCGGGAAGGAGGTGCTTGATGTCGTAGTTCGGCTGGTTCACGGCGAACGCATAGTTGTGCGTCTCGTAGTGGTACGGCGTCGCGGCCACCCGCTGTTCGACCTTGGCCGGATCGTAGTCGTGGTCGTAGAGCGGCAGGATCTCCCGCCAGCAGTCCCGCAGGTCCTCGTCGTCGCGCACGGTGCCGGACATGATCCGGTCCAGCTTCGCCTGGTCGATCTGCACCCTTGAGGAGGCGGCGGCGTTGCGGGTGGCCATTTCCTGGTTGGCGTTGTCGGCCGAGGTGTCCCGCAGCACCACGGCGCTGACGCGGGAAGGATGGCGGGCGGCGTACTCCATGGCGATGAAGCCGCCGTACGAGCCGCCGGCCATCACCACCTGCTCCACGCCGAGCCAGCGGCGCAGGCCCTCGACGTCCGCGACCCACTGCTCGTGCGTGAAGGGCCCGCTCTGCCCGCTCCGGCCCGAGCCCCTGGCGTCGAAGACGACCACCCGGTACGCGTCCGCGAGCCGGCCGAAGCCGGCCTTCGGCTCGGCGAGCGACCCGAGCCCCGGCGCGCCGTGATGCGCGATGATCGTGCGCTCGCCGTCCCCGAGGATCTCGACGTTGAGCGGGTTGCCGTTGATGTCGACGAACAAGTGTCTTCCCTTCAGATGATCACGTCGGTGAGCTCGCGCGGGTACGCCGTGAGCCGGCGCGGACCCGACTCGGTGACCAGCACGGTGTCGGAGATGCGGTATCCGGCGTGCCCCGGCACGTAGACGCCGGGCTCGCTGGACAGGATCATCCCGGGGGCCAGCTCGGTGCAGTCGCCGTCGGACAACCACGGCGGCTCGTGGAAGCCGAGCCCGATGCCGTGGCCCTGCCGGTGGCGGATGTGCTCGGCCAGCCCGGCCTCCTCGATCACCGCCAGGCAGCGGCGGTTGGCCTCCTCGCAGGAGACGCCCGCGACCAGCGCCTCGGTGCCGATCTCCTGCGCCTCGCGGACGGTCTCGTAGTAGCGGGCCTGCCGCGTGGTGGGCTCGCCGATCACGAACGTGCGCTCGCTCTCCACGAACCGGCCGCCGACCGCGCAGCCGAGCGACAACATGAACGTCTCCCCCGCCTTCAGCCGGTCGCCGCCGGGCAGCCGGTGCGGCTGGGCCGAGTTGGGGCCGCCGTAGACGAGGCCGCCGGTGAGCATGGGCACCACGACGACGTCCTCGTGCCTGGCGTACATGAGGCGGGTGCCGTGCCCGATGACGTGGGAGGCCAGCTCGCTCTCCGTCGGCAGCTCGCCGCCGGACTCGAGCGCCGCCCTGACCAGCTCGACACCGGCCTCGATCATCGCGTCGGCGATGCGGGCGGCCTCCTCGTGCAGCACGACCTCCTCGGGCAGCTTGCGCAGCCGCACCCGGCCGACCGCGCCGGAGACACTCCACCGGGTCGCGGGAAACGCCCCGGCCAGGGCCTGCGCGCGGGCGACGCTGGTGGAGGGCGCGTACGCGGCGGTCGCGGGCGTGCACACCTGCCCGGCGAGCACGGCGAACGGCGACCGGGTGCCGGGGAACTCCGGATAGGCGAGGATCTCGGCGCGGGCCCGCTGGTCCTGGGCGTACTCCCGCTCCAGGTCGGGCACGAGCAGCACCGGATCATCGTCGAGGGGCAACCAGCACGCGACGGGGCGCTCGTTCGGGAAGTGGTGGAAACCGGTCAGGTAGGCGACGTCGAGCGGGTCGTCGAGCAGCAGCGCACCCAGGTCTTCCGCGGCCATCTCGGCGCGCACCCGGCTCAGCGCGGTGTCGTAGAAGGTGTCGGAGAGCCTCTGTGAGAAGGTCATGAGACCTCCTTCGTCGGCCTCATGACCAAGGTGCTGTGTCTATTGATGACCTCGACAAGCTCGGTCATGTGTCACTCCTGTGGTTGCGAGCGTCGTTGTAGGCCACGGAGAGCAGGGTCGTGGACAGGACCAGCAGCAGGATGGCCAGGGACGGGAAGAGGGTGGTCCACCAGGCGGAGGCCAGCGAGCCCGACTGCTGCGCCTTGTGCAGGATCGTCCCCCACGACCAGCTGTTCGGGTCGCCCAGGCCGAGGAACGACAGCCCCGCCTCGGCGAGCACCGCGCGGGAGGTGGTCAGCACCACCGACACGCCCACGACCGGGATCACGCCGGGCAGCAGGTGCTTGCGCACGATCCACAACGACGAGCCGCCGACGACCTTGGCCGCCGACACGAACGGCATGGGCACGATCGACAGCGCCTGCGAGCGCACCACCCGGGCCACCTCCGGCCAGCTGAACAGCGCGATGACCAGGGCCAGCGTACGCACGCTCGGCCCGGCCAGCGCCGCCACCAGGATCATCAGCGGCAGCATGGGCAGCGACAACGACAGGTCCACCAGCACGCCGAGCGGGGTGTCCAGGCGCCGGAAGTAGGCCGCGCTGATGCCGATCAGCAGGCCGATCACGATGGCCAGCACCGACGCGCTCACGCCGACCGCCATGCTGACCCTCGTGCCCCAGACGACCTGGGCGAACACGTCCTGCCCGATGTCGTCGGTGCCGAACCAGTGCGCGGCCGAGGGCGGCTGCGAGGTGTCGGCGCCGTACCCCTCGGGGAAGGGCGCGATCAGCGGCGCGAAGACGGCGACCAGGGCCAGCAGGAGCAGCAGGGCGGCGCTGGCCACGCCGAGCGGGTTGCGCCGGAAGGAGGCCCACGTCCGCTGGCGCGGGGTCAGCTCGACTGCCATCGCCGTCATGAGGTACGCACCCTGGGGTCGAGGATGCCGTAGGCGACGTCCGTGATGAGGTTGGCCACCACGACCGCGGCCGCCAGCAGCACGAACGCGCCCTGCAGGACGGGGAAGTCGAGCTGCCCGACCGCTTCGTAGATGGCGCGGCCGATGCCCGGGTAGGCGTAGATCGTCTCGGTCAGCACCGCGCCGCCGACCAGCGTGCCGAGCTGCAGCCCGGCGATCGTGGTCGTCGGCAGCAGCGCGTTGCGCAGGGCGTGCTTCCACACGACCTTGCCCGGCCGTACGCCCTTCGCCTTGGCCAGCGACACGTAGTCCTCGCCCAGCGCCTCGATGAGCGTGGTGCGCATCGTCAGCACGTACCCGCCGAGCTGGATGAGCACCAGCGACAGGCACGGCAGCACCAGGTGGTGCACCATGCTGAGGGTGGCGCCGAAGCCCGCGGCGTCGAGATCGACCGCGCCGCCGATGGGAAACCAGCCGAGCCAGACCCCCAGCACATACATGAGGAAGATCCCGACGCTCGGCACGAACAACGACTGGGCGGTGACGCCGGTGAGCTGGATCATGCGGTCTACCCAGCCCCTGGCCCTGGTGGCGGCGAGCACGCCGAGCGGGATGCCCAGCGCGATCGTCACCACCATGGCCGAGATCGTCAGGATCAGCGTCCACGGCAGCCGTTCCATGAGCACGGTCGTCACCGGGATCGACTGCCGGAACGAGATGCCGAGGTTGCCGTGCAGGAGCTGCCCGAGATAGGCGAGGTACTGCACCCCGAGCGGCTGGTCCAGGCCGAAGTCGGCCAGCAGCTTCTGGTGCAGTTCCTCGTTCATGTTCGGGTCGGCCACGGCCAGCACCGGGTCGCCGGGCAGCAGGCGGACCAGGAAGAACGTCACCGTGACCGCGAACCACAGGGTGAGCAGGCCGCGGGCCAGCCGGAGGCCGATGAACCGCATGGAGATCAGCCCGCCGGCTTCGCCGCGGCGAGGGAGAGCGGGTTCAGGATGGACAGCAGCTCACTCGGCATCGGCTGGAACCCGGTCCACTTCGTGGAGTGGGCGATGTTGAACGTCTCCACGTACAGGACGTTGTCGTAGACCTGGTCGTGGATGATCCGCGCGGCCTCCTGGATCGGCGCCTTGGCCTCGGCCGGGCTCAGCGCTCGCTGCGCCTGGTCGATCAGGTCGTCCAGCTTGGGGTCGCTGACCTGGGCGTAGTTGATGAACCCGCCGGTCTTGAAGGCCAGTCCGAGGTTCGCGGGCGGGTTGTCCATGACCGCCCACGATCCGGCGTAGATGTCGAAGTCCCGCTTGAGGCCCTTTTCCACGTACGTGTTCCGCTCCAGGCCCTGCAGCTTGATCGTGATCCCGGCCTTCTTCGCCGAGTCGCGGACCATGGGGGCCCAGCGGGCGATGTTCGGGTCGGCCTGGTCGTAGATCATGCCCAGGCTGAGGTTGGAGACTCCCGCCTCGGCCAGCAGCTTCTTGGACTGCTCCGGGTCGAAGGCGTACTCCTTCGAGCTCGGGTCCACGTAGTCGGGCAGCGAGGGCGTGAGCACGCTGGAGTTGGAGGACTTCGCGTAGCCCTTGAGCGCGATGTTCCTGATCGCCTCGTAGTCGACGGCGTGCGCGAGCGCCTGGCGGACGCGGACGTCGTCCAGCGGCTTGCGCTTGGTGTTGTACTGCAGGTGCGCCCAGCCCAGCGACGGGATCTGCACCAGCTTGACCTTCGGGTCGCTCTTCAGCTCGGCCGCGGTGGCCGGCGGCAGCACGTTGCCGATCAGGTCGATCTCGCCGTTGCGCAGGGCGAGGACCTCGGTGTTCACGTCGGGGAAGACCCGGAACACGACCTCCTTGACGGCCGGCTTGCCGGGGCCGAAGTCGTCGACGCGCTCCATGATGTACCGCTGGCCGCGCTCGACCTTGGTCAGCTTGAACGGCCCCGCGCTCACCCAGTTCGAGTCGTTGGCGAACTTCTGCACGCTCGGCGCCTTCTCGAACACGTGCTTGGGCACGATCGGCAGCCAGAAGCCGACGTTGTCCAGGAACGTACCGTCGGGGCGGGTGAGCGTGAACTTCACCTCGGTCGGCGAGACCGCCTCGGCCTTGTCCAGCGCCGTGATGAGCCCGGCGACCACGCCGAACTTCTCCTTCTGCACCGCCGTCACCGAGAACACCACGTCGTCGGCGCTCACCGGCTTGCCGTCGGACCACTTCATGTCGTCGCGCAGCTTGACCGTGGCCGCCTTGCCGTCCTCCGAGTAGGACCACTCGGTCGCCAGGTACGGGACGCGCTTGCCGGCCTGGTCCATCTGGGTCAGATGCGGATACA
Source organism: Nonomuraea marmarensis (assembly GCF_043197025.1). Taxonomy (NCBI): domain Bacteria; kingdom Bacillati; phylum Actinomycetota; class Actinomycetes; order Streptosporangiales; family Streptosporangiaceae; genus Nonomuraea; species Nonomuraea marmarensis. The sequence continues at coordinate 606,454 of NZ_JBICRM010000001.1, read as the reverse complement.
TCAGGTTGGTCACCCACGAGTCGGTACGGCTGTTGCCGACCAGGGGGTTGTAGTTGACCACGTCGGCGGTCGTGCCGATGGTCAGCCGGTCGGCGGTGGCCGGCGCGGACTGCGAGCCGGACGAGTTCGACGAGCCCGGCACGCTCGGCGCGCAGGCCGCCAGCGCGACGGCCAGGGCCGCCAGCAGAATCCCACGTCTCATTTAGATCCAGACCTCTTCCAGCACGCGCATGACGTTGCCGCCGATGACCTTGGTGATCTCGTCGTCGGAGTAACCGTGGGTGACCAGCCAGGCGATGATGTTCCAGAAGCACTCGGCCGGGTTCTCCAGGCCGTCCACGTACGCGACCTTGTCGTACGCGATGCCCGCGTGCGCCTCGTTGAGCGACAGGTGCTCGGCGAACGTGTCGTGCAGGCCCACGTGGTCGCCGAACAGCGTGTCCGGGCCGAACGCCACGTGGTCGATGCCGACCAGGTCCACACAATACGTGAAGTGGTCCATGACCGACTCCAGGCTGTGCAGCGGGTGGTCGGGCGACAGCGTCGTGTGCGGGGCCGCCTCCAGGCCGATCACGCCGCCGCGCTCGGCCGCGGCCTTGATGACCGAGTCCGGCTTCATCCGGTTCGTCGGCCAGACGGACCTGGCGCCCGCGTGGGTGATGAGGATCGGCTTGGTGGAGTGGCGGATCGTGTCGAGCGAGGTCTGGTCGCCGGAGTGGGAGACGTCGATGGCGATGCCCAGCTTGTTCATGCGGCGCACGGCCTTCTCGCCGAACAGGGTCAGGCCGCCGTCGCCGCGCTCCTTCAGGCCGCTGCCCAGGGTGTTGGCCTCGCTGTAGGCGATGCCCATCTGCCGTACGCCGAAGCCGTACAGCATGTCGATCCGGTCGACCTCGTTCTCGATCATGGTGGCGGCTTCGAGGGCGAGCACCAGGCCGATGCGGCCGCTCGCGTGCGCCTCGCGCACGTCGGCCAGGCGCTCGACCTTGATGAGGAAGTCCTGGTGGGCGATGTCCGACAGGCGCATGCCGATGTCGGCCACCACGTCGTTCCACTTCCAGCCGGCCTGGCTGGTGATGCAGCAGGTGCCGTCCATGAGGTTGTCGAAGACGACGGTCATGCCGGAGCGGGCCAGGCCCTCGTACCCGGTGTGGTGGCGGGCGGTGCGGTTGTAGTCCACGGTCTGGCCGATGTCGTCGGGGAAGACCGACGGGTGGTCGTGCAGCGAGACGACCAGGCTGCCGGTCAGCAGGCGGCGTACGCGCTCGCTCTGCTCGGTGCTGAGCTCGGGCCCCTGGTACGCCGGAACCCTGCCGAGCTCCGGTGCCAGGTCGAACTCGCGGTAGTCGACACCCGCGTCCAGATATTCGTAGGAACGGTAGCCCTTGTAGCTCTTCGCGGCTTCCAGCACTTGCTATCCCCTCTTGTCCGATTGCGGGAAGTTTGCCAGGATCAGGCGCGAAAGACAATATTGAAGTTGTTTTCCGGCAAGCAAGCATGAGTAAACGCCAGGTTTCGTCACAATCGAGAAGGGGGTGCGGTGAGCGAAGCACCGGTCCTCGAAATTCGCGATCTCCACGTCACGTTCACCGCGCACGGGCGCGAGATCCCAGCGGTGCGCGGGGTGGACCTGACCATCGAACGCGGCCAGACGCTGGCGCTGCTCGGCGAGTCCGGCTCGGGCAAGTCCGTCACCGCCAAGGCCGTCATGGGCCTGCTCGACCAGCCGAACGTCCAGGTGCGCTCGTCCGTGGCCCGGCTCGGCGGCCGCGACCTCCTCACCATGTCCGCCGACTCGCTCCGGGCCCTGCGGGGCAGCGCGATGACGCTCGTCTTCCAGGACGCGTTGTCGGCGCTGAACCCGGTGCTGAGCATAGGTGACCAGGTCGGAGAGCTGTTCAGGGTGCATCGGGGCGTCTCGCGCAGGCAGGCCAGGGCGCGCTCGATCGAGCTGCTGGACCTGGTGGGCATCCCGGCCGCGGCCAAGCGCGTCGACGACTATCCGCACCAGTTCTCCGGGGGGATGCGGCAGCGCATCCTGGTGGCCATGGCGGTGGCGCTCGAACCGGACCTGATCATCGCGGACGAGCCAACGACCGCTCTGGACGTGACCGTGCAGGCGCAGATCCTGGAGCTCATCGACCGGTTGCGGCGCGAGCTGGGCACCGCCGTACTGCTGATCACCCATGACCTGGGGGTGGCGGCGGAGGTCAGCGACCGGGTCGCGGTGATGTACGCGGGGCGCATCGTGGAGAGCGGCGAGGTCGGAGAGCTGTACGACCTGCCCGCCCACCCGTACACCAGCGCTCTGCTCGCGGCCATTCCCGACCTGGAGAGCCCTTCCGCATCGCTGCGCGCCATCCCGGGCGCGCCGCCCAGTCCCGCTTCCGTGCCGCCGGGGTGCTCGTTCGCGCCGCGCTGTGACCGGGCCACCGACGTGTGCTCGACCACGCGTCCGGCGCTGACGCTCCTGGACACCGGCACGGACCGGTACGCCGCCTGCCACCATTCTGAGGAGATGCTCGATGGCGCCCTCGCCTGAACCCGCCGCGTCCGGCACGCGCGAACCTGCCGCCTCCGAGCCCGTGCTGCGTGCTTCCGGGCTGCACAAGACCTACCGCGGCGGGATGTTCTCCAGGGGCGGCGCGGTGCGCGCGGTCGCGGGCGTGGACCTGGAGCTGCACGCCGGGGAGACGCTGGGCATCGTCGGCGAGTCGGGCTGCGGCAAGTCGACCCTGGCCAGGATGCTCGTCGGCCTCGAACGCCCCGACCAGGGCGAGGTGACGTTCCGCGGGCGGCCGTTCTTCACCCGCGGAGGCGTGCCGCGCGACATCCGGCGGCGCGTCCAGATGGTCTTCCAGGACCCGTTGACCTCGCTCAACCCGCGCATGACCGTGCACGACATCGTCGCGGAGCCGTTGCGCGTGCACCGGCTGTCCCCGAACGCCCGCGCCATGCGGGACCGGGTCGGGGAGCTGCTGTCCCTGGTGGGGTTGTCCGCCGACCGGATGAACCGGTTCCCGTACGAGTTCTCCGGCGGGCAACGGCAGCGGATCGGCATCGCCCGCGCCCTGGCCACCGAGCCCGACGTGATCGTCTGCGACGAGCCGGTGTCCGCGCTGGACATGTCGGTGCAGGCGCAGGTGGTGAACCTGTTCGCGGAGTTGCAGCGCACGCTGGGGGTGGCGCTGGTCTTCATCGCCCACGACCTGGCCGTGGTACGGCACGTGTCGCACCGGGTGGGCGTGATGTACCTGGGCCGGCTGGCTGAGGTTGGGCCCGCGGCCGGGGTGTACGAGGCGCCCGCGCATCCGTACACGATGGCGTTGCTGTCGGCGGCCCCCGTGCCGAAGCCGCAACTGCGCGGCCGGTCGCGGATCCTGCTGGCCGGCGACCCGCCGAGCCCGGTGGCGCCGCCGCCGGGGTGCCGCTTCCACACGCGCTGCTGGAAGGCGACCGAGCGGTGCGCCGAGGTGGAGCCGGCGCTGGAGGCCGTCGGCGACCACTACGCCGCCTGCCATTACGCCGAACGCGCGTAGCCGCTGTCCCCCTCCGGCCCCCCGACGAGGTGACCTCTTGACTTCGCTCATCCTGGGTACGTGAGAGAGGAGGCAAACTTTGATGACATGGTGTCGTCATCTGCTTGACGCCGGATGCCGATGTTTGTGACACTTCGTCATGAAATGCCAGCGCTAGTTGAGGTGGGCCGTGACCGCACCGTTCTCCGAGACCTTGAGGAACGCCACCTGGGCCGACCACGAGTCTGCCGAGTCCGAGAGCTACCTCACGGAGCTGATGGGCGGCCGGTTGAGCGAGCACGAATACGGCGAGATGATCGCTCAACACTACTTCGCGTATACCGCGCTTGACGGAGTGTCGCGAGTGCTGGCCGATCACCCGGTGGCCGGCCGGTTCGTGTTCCCCGAGCTGTACCGCGAGCGGGCGCTGGAGCGCGACCTGGCGACCGTTTACGGGCCGGGCTGGCGGAGCAGGATCGCGCCGTCCAGGTCCACCCGCACCCTCGTCGCCCGGATCCACCAGGTCGCCGACTGGCCCGGCGGCTACATCGCCCACCACTACACCCGCTACCTGGGCGACCTGTCCGGTGGGCAGTTCATCCGGATGGAACTGCAGAAGATCTACGGCTTCCAGAAGGGCGGGGGCGTCGACTTCTACATCTTCGACGAGCTCGGCAGCCTGCCCCGGTTCAAGAACGAATACCGGGCCCGGCTGGACGAGCTCGACCTGGACGAGCGCGAACGGCAAAGGATCATCCGCGAGGTCAAGCTCGCGTACCAGCTGAACACCGAGGTCCTGACCGAGCTCCTCAACGTCGTCAAGACTGCCGCCTGAAACGGTGGGTCAGCGGCGCAGCCATGCGCAGGCGTCCGATGGCAGGAGGGCGTCCACCACAGGGACGCTGGCCAGCAGGACCTCCGAGTGGGCGGGCAGCGGGACGGGTTCGCCGGTGAAGTTGACCACGCAGGCGAAGTCTCCCCTGGTGAAGGCCACGACGCCCGGCGCGACCGCCAGCCAGGTCAGCGTCTGGGGCAGGCGGGCGAGCACGTCGCGGCGCATGGCCAGGGCGGCGCGGTAGAGGGAGAGCATCGAGCGAGGGTCGGCCGCCTGGGCCTCGGCGGTCAAGGCCTTCCAGGCGAGCGGCTGGGGAAGCCAGGGCTCGGCCTGCGCGTCCGGCGGCGAGAAGCCGAACGGCGGCTGGTCCCCTGACCAGGGGAGGGGGACGCGGCAGCCGTCCCGGCCCCGGTCGGTGTGGTTGGAGCGTTCCCAGGTGGGGTCCTGGAGCAGGTGCTCAGGAATGTCCTCCACCTCCGTCAGGCCCAGCTCGTCGCCCTGGTAGACGTAGACGCCGCCTGGCAGGGCGAGCGTGAGCAGGGCCGCCGCCCTCGCCCTGCGCACGCCGAGCTCCGGGTCGCTGGGGGCGCCGTGGCGTTTGTCGCCCATGTCGAAGGCGGTCTCGGCCCTGCCGTACCGGGTGACGTGGCGGATCGTGTCGTGGTTGGACAACACCCAGGTCGGTGGCGCGCCGACGGCGGCGTGGGTGGTCAGGGTGGCGTCGATCACCTCGCGCACGGGCCCGGCCTCCCAGGCCCCGCACAGGAACTCGAAGTTGAAGGCCGAGTGGAGCTCGCCGGGCCGGAGGTAGCGGGCGAACTGGGCCGGGGTGGGCAGCCAGACCTCGCCCACGAACACGCGCTCGCCCTCGTACGCGTCCGAGACCCGCCGCCAGGAGCGGTAGATCTCGTGGACGCCGTCACAATCCTGGTACGGCAAATCCGAAATATCAGGATCGCTGCCCACGTCCGGCAGCCCATCCTTCTTCACCAGCCCATGCGCCACGTCCACCCGGAACCCGTCCACCCCCCGGTCCAGCCAGAACCGCAGGATCTCCTCGAACTCCTCCCGGACCTCCGGATTCTCCCAGTTCAGGTCGGGCTGCTCAGGAGCGAACATATGCAGGTACCACTCCCCGTCCGCCACCCGGGTCCAAGCAGGCCCGCCGAAATAGGACTGCCAGTCGTTGGGCGGCGACTCCCCATGCTCGCCACGCCCCTCCATGAACCAGAAGCGATCCCTCGCAGAGCGAACCGCGAGCGCCTCGCGGAACCAGGGGTGCTGGTCCGAGCAGTGGTTGGGCACCAGGTCGACGATGATGCGCAGGCCGTGCGCGTGCACCTCCGCGATGAGCTCCTCGGCCTCGGCCAGCGTGCCGAAAACGGGGTCGATGTCCCGGTAGTCGGCGACGTCGTACCCGGCGTCGGCCATGGGCGAGACGTACCACGGCGTGAGCCAGAGGGCGTCCACCCCCAGGTCGCGCAGGTGCGGCAGGCGCCGCCGGAGCCCGGCGAGGTCGCCGATGCCGTCGCCGGAGCCGTCGGCGAAGCTGCGCACGTAGATCTGGTAGATCGCGGCGGTGCGCCACCAGGCGGACGGGGTGAGGGTCATGAACATGTACTCCTGACTGATGTTCGGCATGCGACGGGCGTCCCGCGACCCAGGCGCGGGACGCCTGCGACTGCTCGGCTGCTACCAGCCGCTGTTGCCCTGACCTCGGACGAAGGTGTAGCCGGTCAGGTTGTTCAGGCCACCGGAGGCGGCTCCGGTGACGGTGACGTTGTTCGCCGTGGCGCTGCCGGCCGCGCCGGCCTCGATGCCGTACGTGCCGGCCCCGGCGATGGTGACGCGGTCGAGGGTGAGGTTGCTGATCGTCTTCTGCCAGCTCAGCAGCAGCCCCTGGTACGTGCTGTCGTTGATGGTGACGTCCCTGACCAGCACGGGAGCGGTGATGTCGGCCGTGTCCGCGTAGATCCACAGGCCGCCGAGCTGGGCGGGCCAGTTGGGCTCGTACCCGCCGGTCCTGGCCAGCGTGTTGCGCTGCACCGAGGTCGTGCCGCTGAACGGCACCGGCGCGAAGCGGGTGCTGATGGCGATGCCGGCGGAGGCGGTGACGGTGTCGGACAGCAGGTTGTCCTCGACCCTGTTGCCCGAGCCGCCGTAGACGCCGACGGTGTTGGCCAGCATCGGCAGCGTGACCGTGTTGAAGGTGAACGCGCTGTTGGTGACGGGCGCGCCCTCCGAGAACATGGCCAGCCCGTCGTCGCCGGTGTTGCGTACGACGCTCTGGTCGAAGCGGGTGTTACGGACGTTCGCGTGGATGTTGACGCCGTCGGCGAACGTGTCGCGGATGCGGACGCCGGCGACGTACAGGCCGTCGGTACCCGAGTCGATCCACATGCCGACCTTGACGTGCTCCATCCAGACGTTGTGCACCAGCGAGCCGGTGCCGAAGTTGCCCTCGATGCCCGTGTCGAACGCCTGGTCGTCGCGGTAGCGCACGTCGCCGGCGATGGTCAGGTCGGCGATCTGCACGTTCGAGCCGGTGGCGTAGAAGCCGCCTTTGCCGTTCGTGCCGCGTACGGTCGTGTGCCACTGGCCGGCGCCGCGCACACTGACGCCGGCGACGTTGACGCGGGCGTTGATGACGAACGTGCCGGCCGGGATCCACACGCCCTTGCCCTGGGCGCGGGCGGCCGAGATCGCGCTGTTGATCGCCGCGGTGTCGTCGCCGGAGTCGTCCGCCACCGCGCCGTACGAGGTGACGGACAGGTGGTCGGCGGGCATGGCGTAGGCGGACCCGACCTGCTCGGTGTCGATGAGGTCGATCACGTAGTAGGGCGCCGTCGAGGAGGCGTCCTTCTGCAGCTTGAGCACGGTGCCCGCGGGCAGGTCGGTGAGACGGGCCCGCACCTCGTCGTAGAAGTGGTGCGGGCTGCCTCCCGCCGGGTCGTTGTGGTAGGGGTACGCGCCGTAGACCCAGCTGTAGGTGGACGACAGGGAGAGGTCTCGCAGCTTGGTCCCGTTGGCGTAGAGGGCGAGGGGCGCGGTGGTGCCGGTTCCCGCCGCGTTGTCCGGCACGACGTAGCGCACGACGATGGAGTTGGCCGGTTTCGTCAGCGTGAACTGGACATATTCCCCCGTCGCGTCCAGCTTCACGGCGCGGCGGCCCGACGACTCGGCGGCCTGCGTGAGGTAGGTGCGGTCGGGGCCGATGACACCGGCGTTCGTCGAGCCGCTCTCGGCCTCGTACTCGGTGTAGGGGACGGTGGCGCCGCGGGCGTTCAGGGTGCCCGCGCCGGCGACGCTGATGCCGTCGAGCCCGACGTTGCCCGTGTCGCCGGTGTCATACTGGTAGCCGATCAGGTTGAGGCCGGCGCGCAGGGTCGGCGTGTGCGTCGTGGTGAGCCAGCCGGTGCCCGCCGGGAGGGTGAGGCGGCCGGTTTTGAGGCCGTTCACGTAGGTGCTGAGCGTTTTCGCGCTGCCGGTGGTGTTGGTGTACCGAACGGTCGTGACGGCGCTGCCCGCGGCGGGCATGGTCACGGTGCGGATCGCACGGGCTCCCGTGCCGGTGAAGCCCGCCGCGTAGCCGGTGCCGCTGTAGCCGCCGGTCGAGGTCGCCACGGTCGCGCCGCCGGCGAGGAAGGCGGTCTCCATCTCGTACGGGAGCGCGGCGACGGGTTCCGAGACCGTGATGTTGTCCAGGTTGACGTTGCCCAGGTCCGTGGTGTCGAAGCGGTAGGCGATGGTGTTGGCGCCCGCCCTGAGGGTGAGCGTCTCGTCCTTGGTGCCCCAGGCGTTCCAGGCGCCGACCGGCGGTAGCACGGTCTGGCGGATCTTGGTGCCGTTGACGTACACGGACAGGGACATCGTCGCGCCCGTCCCGTTCGCGTACCGGAGGCTGACGGTAGCGGCGCCCGCCTGGGCGGAGACGGCGAAGGTGGTGGCGGCGTTGCCCTTGTTCCCGTCGGTGTAGCCGGCCACGAAACCGGTGCCGGTGTAGCCGCTGTGCTCGGTGTTGACCACCGCGCCGCCGGACAGGGCCGCCGACTCGGCCTCGTACTGGGTGGCGGCGGCGTGCGCGGGAACCGCCAGGGCGGCGAGGGAGAGCACGATGGCGAGTAACAGTCTTCGGAGCATGGCGAACTGAACTCCTTACCTTGTGGGGGGTGAATCCGCTGGATCAGCCCTTGAGGGCGCCGGCCGACAGGCCGTTGAGGATGCCGCGCTGGAAGATCATGAAGATGATGATCATCGGGATACCGGCGATGGCGAGCGCGGCGAACATCTCGTTCTGCGGTACGAACCCGGTGAAGGCCAGCCTGCTCAGCGCCACGCTCAGGCTCTGCGCCTGGGGATCGCGCAGCACCAGCAGCGGCCAGAGGAAGTCCTTCCAGGCCCCGATGATCGCGAAGATCGACACGACGGACAGCACCGGCCGCGACAGCGGCAACACGATGCTCCACAACATCCGGAACCGCCCGGCGCCGTCGATGGCGGCCGCCTCCAGCAACTCGCCCGGGATCCGGTCGAAGAACCGCTTGAGCACGTAGATGTTGAACGCGTTGGCCGCCGCCGGCAACCACAGCGCCCAGGGCGAGTCGACCAGGTTGACCCCGAAGATCGGCACGTCCACGACCGCCAGGTACTTCGGCACCAGCAACGCGTCGGCGGGCAACATGAGGCTGGCCAGGATCAGGCCCAGCACCACCTTGCCGAACACCGGCCGCAACTTCGACAGCGCGTACGCCGCCGCGACGTCCACGACCAGCGTGACGAGCCAGATCCCGGCCGTGTAGAAGGCGGTGTTGAGCAGGAACCGGCCGAGGTTCAGCCGCTCCCACGCGGTGGCGAAGGTCTCGGGATGCCAGGTGCGCGGGAGCAACGTGGGCACCGGCTCGGCCAGCTCCGCCGGCGTCTTCATGGCCCCGCTGACCATCCAGTACAGGGGGAAGATGAAGATCAGCGCGAACGCCGCGGCCATCACCGTCAGCGTGATCCAGTAGACGATCCTGCGATGCCCCCGGTTGAGGTCGGCCTCCGAGATCAGCGTCCGGGTGGTCGGCTCGCGCCGGACCCTGCGCCGGGGCCGGACCTCCGCGGTGGCCGGTCGTACGGTGGTCAGGGTAGTCATCTCAGTCCTTGTCGCGGGTCAGGCGCAGGTACGCGGCCGAGAACGCGCCGAGCACGACGAACAGCAACACGCTCATCGCCGCCGCCAGGCCGAAGTCGTTGTTGACCGTGAAGGCGTAGCGGTAGACGAGCACCATGACCGTGATCGTGTCCGGGTTGGTGGTGCCGGTGAGCTGGTACGGCTCGATGAACACCTGCATGGTCGCCACGATCTGCAACAGGAGCAGGACCAGCAGGATGAACCGCATCTGCGGCAACACCACGTGCCGGATTCGTTGCCAGACGCTCGCGCCGTCGAGCTCGGCGGCCTCGTACAGCTCGCTGGGGATGGTCGCCAGGCCGGCCAGGTACATGATCGTGGCCCCGCCCATGTTCGCCCAGGTCGAGACGAGGACCAGGGAGATCATGGCCATCTTCGGCGACTGGGTCCAGTCGGAGACGGGCAGGTGCAGCCCGGTCAGGATCGAGTTGAACAGGCCGTTGCCCGGGTCGTAGAAGTACTGCCAGAGGATCACGCTGACGATCGGCGGCAACATGACCGGCATGTAGACCGCGATCCTGAAGAAGCCCCTGAGATGCCGGAACTCGTTGATCACGATGGCGACCACGAACGGCACCGCGTACCCGAACAACAACGCCAGCCCGGTGAACTCCAGCGTGTTGCCCCAGGCCGTGAAGAACAGCGGATCGTTGACGAGCGCGCGGAAGTTGTCCCAGCCCACCCAGATCGCGTCCGTGACGAAGTTGACCTGCTGGAAGCTGAGGACGATGCCTCTGACCAGGGGGTACCAGGAGAACAGGGCGAAGCAGGCGATGCCGGCGGCGAGGAACGCCCAGGCCTGCAGGTTGTCGGCGACCTTCCTGCGCAACCAGGTGCTCTTGCCGGTCACGCGGTGTCGGTGCGCGGTGATGACCGCCATCGGGGGTGCTCTCTCCTACTTGACCGTGGCCAGGATCTGGTTGACCTGCTGCTCGGCGTCGCCCAGCAGCTTGTCGACGTCGGCGTTCTCGTCGGTCAGGACCTTCTGCATGACGGTGTCGAGGGCGGCGTAGACCTGCTGGGCGTTCGGCGGCTCCAGCTTGACCGGAATGCGGCCGAGCGCCGCGGCGAAGGGGGCGAAGTTCTCCGTGGGGATGGTGGCGTGCTTCTTGGTGGCCTCGATCAGCTTCTGCTCCGAGGCGCCGGTCCACACGTTCGGCTCGGGCAGGCCGACCGGCAGGCCCTTGGCCGCCGCCTTCTCGTTGTCGGAGGCGAGGCGGTCGGGGTTCTTCTTGAACGTCAGCCAGGTCAGCCCGGCCTTGATCTTCTCCGGGCTCAGACCGGCCTTGAACATGTAGCCGGACCCGCCGCCGAGCGTGCCCAGACCGCCGGGGATCGGGCCCATGCCGTAGTTGTCGTACGTGCCCTTGAAGCGGGTGACGGTGTTCGTCAGGTCGCCCGTCGAGCCGATCTGCTGGCCGAGTTTCTCGGTGGCCATCAGCTTGACCAGGTCGTCGTACTCCAGGAGCTGGCGCTGGCCCATCGAGTCGTCGGTCCAGCGCATGTCCTTGAGCTGCTGCAGGACCTGCCGGCCCTTGTCGTTGTTGAAGGCGGCCCGCCACACGCCGCTGCCGTCCTTGACCGCGACGTCGCCGCCGACGGAGTAGAGCTCGGCGGTGAAGTGCCAGCCGCCGGTGTTGGACTTGCTGTAGTCGCCGTAGCCGACGACGCCGTCGCCGAGCGCGGCGATCTTCTTGGCGTTCTCCCGGACCTCGGCCCAGGTGGCAGGCGGCTTGTCCGGGTCGAGCCCGGCCTTCTCGTACAGCTTGCGGTTGTACAGCAGGCCCAGGGAGTAGTTGTCGTCCGGGAGCCCGTACACCTTGCCCGCCTGGTCGGAGAAGACCTGCATCAGCCCCGGCTTGTAGTCCTTGGTGACCGGGAACTCGGCCAGTTGGGGGCTGACGTCGGAGACCTGGCGCTTGGCGATGAGGTTTTGAGCGTCGGTGAGGTAGACGTAGAAGACGTCCTCGAGCTGGCCACCGGCGATCTTGGCGCTGAACGTCTGAGGGTCCATGAAACCCTCCTTGGCGTCGATCTTGATGTTCGGGTACTTGGCCTCGAACGTCTTGACGTTCTCCTCGAAGATGGCCCGGTTGTACTCGTCGGTCGCCGGGGGCAGCCCGTTGACCGTGATGGTCACCGGCCCTCCCGCCGACGCCGCGGGCTCGTCCGCCTGGCCGCCGCCGCAGGCCGCGCAGGCCATGGTCGCGCAGAGGGCCAGTGACAGCCCGAGGGCCTTACCGCGCTTCATCACTAGCGATCCCTTCCGTCTGTGGGTGGACCTGGGCAGCCCGGATCGCCAGCGGTACGCACGTGCCGCCGTTGGTGTTGAACGCTGGTTGCCGACGTGTCGCTTGGGGGTTTCTGAGCGCCGAGGTGTTGCCCAGAACCGTAGGACCGCACTCGCCGGATGTCCAGAGTGTGACGCAAGAATATTGCCGTGATATGAAATTTACTGACAGGTCGGCGGGCACATGCCAGTCGAGCTCCGCACGATCAGCTCCGGATCGAACAACACCTCGTCGACAGGGACCACATGGCCGTTGATCTGCGACATCAACGCGGCGACCGCCGCGCTGCCCATGGCCGCGATGGGCTGGCGCACGGTGGTCAGGGGCGGGTCGGTCACGTTCATCAGACTCGAGTCGTCGAACCCCACGACGGACACGTCGGCCGGCACCTTCAGGCCGAGCTTGCGCACCGCTCTGATCGCCCCGAGCGCCAGCGCGTCACTGGCGCACACCACGGCGGTGGCACCTTCGTTGACCAGCCGCGCCGCGGCGGTGGCGCCACCTTCCATGGAGAAGATCGTGTGCGCCACCAGCGCGCGCCACCCCAGGTCACGGGCATTGGCGGCGTAGGCGGCGAGCTTGCGGGCGGAGGGCACGTGCCCGACCGGCCCGAGGATCAGCCCGATCCGCTCATGCCCGAGCGCCCGCAGGTGCCCGAGCGCCTGCTGCACGGCGACACCGTCGTCCACGCACACGCGCGGCACGTCCAGGTTCTCGTCGGCGGCGTTGATCAGCACGATGGGCAACTTCCGCTCGCGCAACACCTTGACCTGGGCCGGGCCGGCATCGGCGTAGCTGCTGCCGATGAAGACGATGCCGCCGACGTTCTGCGCGAGCAGCATCTGCACGTAGTGTGCCTCGGGCAGCCCGTCGGCGGTGCGGGTGCACAGAACGGGCAGCAGATTGTGCCGGATGAGCTCGGTGACGACGAGCTCGGCCATGGCAGGAAAGATCGGATTCTGCAGCTCAGGCAGCACGAGCCCGATGAGCGGCGCGCGATCGTTGCGCAACTTCTGGGGCCGCTCGTAGCCGAAGACGTCGAGCGCGGTCAGCACGGAGTCGCGGGTGGCCTGGGCGATCCCGGGCTTGTCGTGCAACACCCGGCTGACGGTCGCCACACTCACCCCGGCGAAGGCGGCCACATCGGAGAGTCGTCTCGGCATGGACCTGATGTTACAACGATGACCGCAAGAATGAAAATGAACAACGCAAAAAATCGACACTCATGCGACGAGTCGGGGGTGATCAGCGATAGGGATCCCGCAGCGGAGTCACCCGGTCGGCGAACTCGGTCTTGACCTCGGCCATCCGAGGCCCGGCCTGGTAATAGCGGCCCTTGGTCTCGCCATAGGGCTGCAGCCAGCCTTTGACGGCGAGATCGCGCAGGTCGCGGGCGGCCTGGCCCTGGCTGAGGTCCTCGTCGGCCTGATATCTGCTCCGGCGCAGCCGGCTGCTCACGAACGCCTCATAGAGCGCGGAGACACACCGCGTGTTGAGCCCGTCGGCGTCGACCTGCTCTTCCAGCAGCGTCCAGATCTCCCCGGCCTCGGCCAGCCGCCGCCCCACCCGCTGCGCCTGCATGTGATGCGCCCTGAGACAGAACCGCAGCCAGTCGAGAGTGTCGCCGTGAGGGCGCCACTGGCGCTTCTGGACCGCGCCGAGCACATCGTAATAGTCGATGGTGATGCGCTGCTCCCCGAGCCATTCCTCGATGGAGGAGAACTCTGGCGTCATGATCTGGTCCCGGCCGAGGACCAACGTCTGCAGGGCACGTGACATCCGGCCGTTTCCATCGCGCCATGGATGGATGCTCACGAGATTGAAATGAGCCATCGCGGCCCGTACGTAACTCGGCACCTCCAGGTCGCCCTCGTTGAGCCACGTGACCAGCTCGTCCAGAAGCCCGGGGACATGCTCGACATCCGGCCCTTCGTATACGACCTCACCGGAGAACGAGTCTCGGACCCAGATGCTTCCTGGTCGTATCACCCCGGGGGTCTTGTGCCGGTGATGGCCGATCATCATGAAGTTGAGCGCGTTGAGCACTCCCACGTCGTAGCGGAACGCGGGAGCCCGTGACAGCAGCCCGATGTAGGTCAGCGCCTGCTGGTAGCCCGCGATCGCTTTCGTGACCGAGGCGGATGCTTCGAGGGGCTCCTCGCCCGACATGATCGACTGGATGTCCTCGACGCTGGCCCGATAGCCCTCTATGGAGTTCGACCCCTGGATCGCCCGCGCCTGGAGCTGCCTGCGGAGCTGGCCGTCCCAGCGGTGGGTCTCGGCGAGGCGGTATTTCAGGTCCTGTCGCATGTCCTCGATCTCGGCGAGCACCGTCTTGTCGGCGGCCTGGAGCGAGGGAGTTCCGTACAGCATGGGTCCATGAAAGCATGAATTAATCATTCCACCAAATGACCGAATGATTTATCGTATATGTCCGACAAGGCAACGGATGTTGGGGGATGGGACCGCGGGGGCGGCCTACGATGGGGCCTATGCCCCGCATCTCCGCCGCCACCATCGGCGAGCATCGTGCCCAGACGCGCGACCGCATTCTGCAGGCCGTCTCGCGGCTGTCCAGGGTGCAGGGCATCGACGCCATCTCCATGACGGACGTGGCCGGCGAGGCCGGCATCACCCGCACCGTGCTCTACAACTACTTCCCGGACAAGGCGGCACTGTTGCTCGCGTTCACCGAGCGGGTGACTCAGTACTTCATCGACAGTTTTGAACGGGAGTTGCCTGCCGAGGCCTCTCCCGCTGATCGGTTGCGGGCGTTCGTACGGTTGCAGCTCGCCGGGTTGCTCGCCCATCCGCATCCGGGTGCCGCCGATCTCAGCGCCGCCCTCGGGCCGGCTGCATATCAGCAGCTGGCCGAGCACGTCGAGCCCATGCAGCGCATTCTGGTGGAGATTCTGGAGAGCGGGGTCGAGGCCCGGGATTTCCGGGTGATCGATGTCGGAGCCACGGCTCGGCTGATTCTCGCTGTCGTGGGGGCTGAGCGGGTGCCGCTGATCAGCGGGGATGTCACGGTGGAGGCGGCTGGGGAGCTGGTGTCCGAGTTCGTGCTGCGGGCTCTTGGCAGTAACTCATGACGTCCGAGCCCGAAGCGCTGCACACGAACGGTCACGTCCAGCTCAAGTCGGCGCGCGGCCGGTGGATCCTGGCGACGACCGTGCTCGGTTCCGGGATGGCGTTGCTCGACAGCACCGTGGTTAACGTCGCGCTGCCGTTCCTGGGCCGAGAGCTCGACGCGGGCATGGCCGGGCTGCAGTGGACGATCAACGCCTACACGCTCACCCTGGCCGGGCTGATCCTGCTCGGCGGCTCCCTGGGAGATCGCTACGGGCGGCGCAACGTCTTTCTCATCGGCGTCGTCTGGTTCGCCGTCGCGTCCGCGCTGTGCGGGTTGTCGCCGAACGTCGAGTTCCTGATCGGGGCCCGGGCACTGCAGGGCATCGGCGGGGCGTTGCTCACCCCCGGGTCGCTGGCGATCATTCAGGCGTCGTTCGTCCGGCATGATCGGCCCCGGGCCGTGGGGGTGTGGTCGGGGCTCGGCGGGGTGGCCAGTGCCATCGGGCCGCTGCTGGGCGGGTGGCTGGTGCAGACGGCCGGATGGCGGTGGGCGTTCCTGATCAATCTGCCGTTCGCCCTGCTCGTCGTCCTCGTCACGTTGCGGCATGTGCCCGAGAGCCGGGACGAGCAGGCGGCGGGGCGGTTCGACGTGCTCGGGTCCGTGCTGGCGGCGCTGACTCTCGGTGGGGTCACCTATGGGCTGATCCAGCAGGGGGCGCCCATCCCGTTGATCGCGGGGCTCGCGCTCGGGGTGGCGTTCGTGGTGACCCAGATCCGCAGGTCGCCGGACGCGCTGGTGCCGGTGGGGATCTTCCGCAATCACGTGTTCACGGCGGTGAACGTGGTGACGCTGATCATGTACGCGGCCATGGGCGTGGTGTTCTTCCTGCTGGTCGTGCAGCTCCAGGTGGTGTCCGGCTTCTCCCCCATCGCGGCCGGGATGGCGATGTTGCCGACGACGATCCTGATGCTGCTCCTGTCGGCCAGGGCCGGGGACGTGGCCAAGCGGTTCGGGCCGCGCTGGCCGATGACGCTCGGGATCCTGGTGGCCGGGGTCGGGTTCCTGTGGATGAGCACGATCGGGCCCGGCGCCTCCTACCCGCTCCAGGTGCTCCCGGCGGTCACCGTGTTCGGTCTCGGCCTGTCGGCGGCGGTGGCGCCGCTGACCGCCACCGTGCTGGCCACGGCCGACGAACGGTACGCGGGCACGGCCAGCGGCATCAACAACGCCGTGGCCCGCACCGGCAGCCTGCTCGCGGTGGCCGCCGTGCCGCCCCTGGTCGGGCTGGTGGGCAAGGCGTTCGAGCAGCCGCCGGTGTTCAACGCCGGGTTCCGGACGGCGATGCTGATCAGCGCCGCCATGATGGTGGTGGCGGCCCTGATCACGTTCTTCACCATCAGGACGAACATCCTGATGTCCGACGACGATGACTAGAAGCTGAAGGGCTGGCTGCGGACGCTGTTGTCGAAGTTCGACAGGAGCAGCTCCGGCTCGCCGACCGAGCGGAGGCCCGGGAGCCTGGTCAGCAGCTCGCGGAACATCGTCCGCATTTCCTGCCTGGCCAGGTTGGCGCCCAGGCAGAAGTGCGGTCCCGGGCCGCCGAAGCCCACGTGCGGTTTGGTGTCGCGGGTGACGTCGAACGTGTCCGCGTCCGTGAACACCGACTCGTCCCGGTTGGCCGAGCCGTAGAACAGCACCACCTTGTCGCCCTGCTTCAACTCCAGGCCGCGCAGCGAGTAGTCCTCGGTCACCGTGCGGCGGAACTGCATGATGGGCGACACGTAGCGGACCATCTCCTCGATCGCCCCGTTGATGTGCGTGTCGAAGTCGCTCATCAGCAGCTCGCGCTGCGCCGGGTTCTCGGTGAGGAGCCTGATCCCGTGGGCCATCGTGTTGCGGGCCGTCTCGTTGCCCGCGACCAGCAGCAGCGCGAAGAACGAGCCGAGCTCCTTGTCGGTCAGCTTCTCCCCGTCCGGGTTGGCGTTGACCAGCAGGGACACCAGGTCGCCCTTGGGGTCGGCGACGCGTTCGTGGCCGAGCTTGATGACCATGCGCTGCAGGGCCAGCAGCGCCAGCATGTTCTGGCCGGCCAGTTGCACGCTGCGCGCGAGGCTGGGGCGCACGCCGGTGTAGGCGGTGGAGATGTCCACGTGCTGGTGGACCTTGGCCCGCAGCTCCTGCGGGATGTCGAGCATGTCGCAGATGACGTGGATGGGGAGCTTGGCGGCGACCTGGCCGACGAAGTCGCGCGGGCCGTCCCTGACGACGTCGTCCACGATGCGGGCGCAGGCGGCCTCGATGTCGCTCTGCAGGCCGGCCAGCATCTTCGGGCTGAACGAGCGGGTGACGATCCGGCGCAGCCGGGCGTGCCGCGGGTCGTCCAGGTTGACCATCGACTCGCCGAACACCTGCTTCACCCAGCCCGGCGGCTCCGGGTTGGTCACGGCGGGCTCGCTGGAGAAGATCTTGGCGTTGCGACTGGCCTCGACCACGTCCGCGTGGCGGACGAGGGCGTAGAAACCCTTGCCCGAGCGCAGGAACGGCACCTTCTTCTCGGGGAAGAACACCGGCAGCTCCTGTTGCCGGAGCCGGGCGAACGCCTCATTCCGCTCTTTGAGGGGTCTGCGCCAGAAATCCAGATCCGCGAGGTCGATGTCCACCCGACTATCCTGGCACGTTCCCACCGCGCCGTGGATCAGCAGGCGATGTGCATCCTGCCCTCCTGGCCCGTTCTCGTGCCGTTCAGAACTGGTTCGACCTGTGTGGACATTACTTCCGGTATGAATGCGCTGCTCGCCGCCTGCCTGGTTCTTCCTCTCGCTTCCGGTACGGCCCCCACCGCGGCTCCGTCGTGCGCTGGGCATCCTCTCGACTTCGACGGCGACGGGCGACCCGACCTGGCCGTGGCCGCACCCTACGACGCCTCCAGGGCCGGTTCGGTGACCGTGATGTATGGGTCCGGGAAGAAGGTGAAGCTCACGCAGGACGGCGCGGAGCCGGGCGATTCGTTCGGGTCGGCGCTGGCCGTGGGCGACTTCAACGGGGACAGGTGCGCGGACCTGGCCGTGGGCGTGTCGGAGGAGTTCGTCGGGAAGCGGGTGGCCGGCGGCGACGGGAACGGGGTCGTCCAGGTCTTCAACGGGTCCGCCGAGGGGCTGGTCGCCGGTGAGCAGCTGGCGCTGGCGAAGCCGTCGAGCGATCGGTTCGGGGCTTCGCTGGCGGCCGGGGATCTCGATGGCGACGGCAAGGACGAGCTGGCCGTCGGGGCGCCCAGCCATCGGTCCGGCGGGGCGGTGACGGTCTACTGGATGAAGGGGCGCAAGCCGTACCAGATCACTCAGAAGACGCCGTGGGTGGGGCAGGCGGCGAGCGTGACGGATCAGTGGGGTGCGGCGCTGGCCACCGGGGACTTCGACGGCGACGGGCGGGACGAGCTGGTGGTCGGCGCGCCCGCCGACAGCGTCAAGCTGGACGGGCAGGGGTCCGCCACGATGATCGACGTGCGGGGGAAGCGGGCGCGGCAGTTCACGCAGAGCAGCCCTGGCATCAAGGGGGCCTCCGAGAAGTGGGACGCGTTCGGGGCCTCGCTGGCCACCGGGGACTTCAACGGGGACGGGAAGGCGGACCTGGCCATCGGGGTGCCCGGTGAGGGGCTCAGCGAGAACCAGCGGGCCATGGACTACGGCGATGGCACGGTGGACGTCCTGTACGGGTCCCGGAGCGGGCTGAGCACCTCCAAGAGCGAGGCCTGGTCGCAGAACACGCTGGAGGGCATCCCCCGCTACTACGACCGCTTCGGGGCGTCTCTGGCGGCCGGTGACTTCAACGGCGACGGCAGGGACGAGCTGGCCGTCGGCGTGCCCGGGGAGAAGGCGGTGCAGGTGCTGGCCGGGCGCTCGGCCGGCGGGCTGACGCGGGTGGGGAACCTGCTGATCAAGGGCGAGGGACGCGACTTCGGCGCCTCGCTGGCCGCGCTGCCGGGCTGGGAGCGCTACCGGTCGCTGGCCAAGCAGCGCCCGCTGTACGGGCTCGTCGTCGCGGCGCCCGACCAGGGACTGGTCATGTACGCCCCCGGCTCGCGCGAGCCGGGCCTGAAACTGGGCAAGGTACGCCAGCTCAGCAAGGGCTCCGGCCTGTACGGCTACACGTTCGGCTGAGCGCGCGATCAGCTGGGGAGGATCACCCGGAACAGGGCCCCCTTGCCCGGCTCCCCCTCCGCCATGATGACGCCGCCGTGCGCCTCCACCAGCGTCGCCGCGATCGACAACCCCAGCCCCGAGCCGCCCGCGCTCCGCGCGGGATCCGCCCGGTAGAACCGCTCGAACACCCGCTCGGCCACCTCCGCCGAGAACCCGGGCCCTTCGTCGGCCACCTCCACCACGGCCTGCTCCCCGTCCACCCCGACCCGCACCTGGAAGGCCGTGCCGGCAGGGGTGTGGGTGAGCGCGTTCGTGACGAGGTTGTTGATCACCTGTCCGAGCCGCGACTCGTCGCCCGTCACGAGCACGTCCCCCTCTCCCCCGAACAACCGCACCAGCTCGATCCTCCGGTCGGGTGCCAGCGTCTGGGCGTCGATCACGGTCGTGGCGGCCAGGCTGAGCAGGTCCACGGGCCGCATCGCCAGCTCGCGCCGCTGGTCGAGCCGGGCCAGCAGCAGCATGTCCTCCACCAGCAGCCCCATCCGGGCCGCCTGCCCCTCGATGCGGCTCAGCAGCCGTACGGCCTCGGCCAGGTCCTTCTCCCGCCCCAGCCGGTACAGCTCGGCGAACCCCCTGATCGACGTCAGCGGCGTGCGCAGCTCGTGCGAGGCGTCGGCCATGAACCTGCGCATCAGCTCCTCGGACCGCCGGGCGGCGGTGGCGGACGCGCGGGCCGACTCGGCGGCCGTCTCCCGCTCGCGCGCGGCCACCTCGATCTGGGCGAGCATCGTGTTGAGCGACCGGCCGAGCTTGCCGACCTCGGTGGTGCCCGCCCAGAGGGGCACGCGGCGGGACAGGTCGCCGCCCGCGATGTCGTTGGCCGTGCGGGCGATCTCGCCGAGCGGGCGCAGACTCCGGCGTACCAGCCAGTAGCAGGCGAACCCGAGGACGATCAGCGTGCCTCCGCCGCCGACCGCCACGATGAGGGCGAGCTGGGAGACCGTGCCGTCCAGGTCGCCCAGGCTGATGGCGATCACCCGGCTCTCGCCGTACCGGCCCGGCACGGCGACGACCCGCCAGCTCGGGCCGCCCGGGTCGCGCGACTCGACGGTGAAGGGGCGGCCCTTGAGCGCCAGGACGGTGGCGCCGGTCAGCTTGGGCAGGGCGGGAATGTGCTCTTCCGTCGACTCGCTGATCGTCCTGATCGTGTCACCGGTCGCGTCCAGGATCACCGCGTGGAACAGTCCGAAGAAGCGTTGCGGGCGCACGCCGGGACGCTGGATCTCGGGTGGCGGGGGTGCGTCGCGGGCCGGGTTGCTGGCGGCGCTGAGCTGCTGGTCGACGCGCTCGACCAGGTAGCCACGCAACAACCGCACCGCGAACAGGCCGGTCAGCGTGATGGCGAGGGTGACCAGCAGCAGGGTGGCCGACACCAGCCGGAGCCACAGCGGCGCCCGCGAGAGCTGCTTCCGCATCTTCTTGAGCGCGCTCATATGCGGGGCGGCCGCAGGATGTAGCCGACCCCGCGCAGCGTGTGCAGGTATTTGCGCTCGCCGGTGTCCACCTTGCGCCGCAGATAGGACACGTACGACTCCACGAGGCCGACGTCGGTGCGCCAGTCGCCGTTCCAGACGTGGTCGAGGATCTGCGTCTTCGACAGCACCCGGCCCACGTTGAGCATGAAGTACCGCAGCAGCCTGAACTCCGTGGGCGACAGGCGTACCGGAACGCCGTCGCGCCAGACCTCGTGACTCTCCTCGTCCAGCTCCAGGTCGGCGATCTGGAGCCGGTTCGGCGGCGGCACGCCGCGCCGGGTCCTGCGCAGCACGGCCCGGATCCTGGCGATGACCTCCTCCAGGCTGAACGGCTTGGTCACGTAGTCCTCGCCCAGCCCCAGCCCGGCGAGCCTGTCCTCCGGCGTGTCCTTGGCGGTCACGAACAACACCGGGACCCGGCGGCCGCGGGACCGCAGCCTGCCCGCGACCGCCATGCCGTCGAGGTCGGGCAACATGACGTCGAGCATCACCAGG
The DNA here is from genome assembly GCF_043197025.1 of Nonomuraea marmarensis. Classification (NCBI taxonomy): domain Bacteria; kingdom Bacillati; phylum Actinomycetota; class Actinomycetes; order Streptosporangiales; family Streptosporangiaceae; genus Nonomuraea; species Nonomuraea marmarensis. The sequence goes on along the minus strand of NZ_JBICRM010000001.1, from coordinate 585,395 downwards.
TCGGGCGAGCTCTCCTCGGCCACCCGCAGCGCCTCCTTGCCGTCGGCCGCGGTCAGCACTTCGAACCCGGCCATCCGCAGGCTGGCCGAGAACAGCTCCCTGATGTTGGGCTCGTCGTCGACCACCAGCAGCCTGGCCTCGGGCTCGCTCATCGCGGGCCTCCTCCCTGACCTCCCTGGGTGATCGACGCCGCCGTGACCGAGCCGTCGTCGCCCGGCTGTCCGCGTACCACGATCGTGGTGCCTGTCTTGAGATCGGTCACCTTACCGGCCTTGCTGATGGTGACCGCGGTCTGGTCGTCGGTGTTCACCGTGACGGTGGCGCCGTCCATGGTCTTGACGTAGACCTTGCCGCCCTCCACCTTCTCCACGGTGCCCAGGGTGGCCCCGCCGGCACCACCCATCCGCTGGCCACCACCCGGTTGCTGGCCGCGCTGGCCCCCGTAGCCGGGGGACTGGCCGAAGCCACCCTGCTGCTGGCCGTACCCTCCCGCGGGACGTTGCAGGGCAGCGGCCGGTACGCCCGACGCGCCGAACATCTTGCCCGCCTGGACGCCGATGAGGATCCCGGCCACCAGCACGACACCGGCGGCCAGCGCCAGCGTCAGCTTGGAGGCGCCCCTCTTCGGCTGGACGGCGAGCTCCTCCCCCAGGTCGTCGGGGTAGGGGGAGGAGTCGAGCTGGGCCATATGTCTTTCTCCTTACTCGTGGCGCAAGGCCTGGATCGGCCTGAGCTTGGCCGCCCTGTTGGCGGGATAACTGCCGAAGAACAGCCCGATCCCCACCGACACGCCCAGCGCCAGCGCGACCGACGACGGCACGAGGACCGGCTCGATGCCGGCGACGGTGAACCTGGTCCCCAGGAACGCCACCAGCACCCCGGAAAGCCCCCCGACCAGGCTCAGCAACGTGGCCTCCAGCAGGAACTGCCCCAGGATCGCGCTCCTGGGCGCGCCGATGGCCTTGCGGATGCCGATCTCGCGCGTGCGCTCCGTGACCGTCACCAGCATGATGTTCGTGATGCCGATGCCGCCCACCAGCAGCGAGATCGCGGCCACGGCGCCGAGCAGCACGGTGAAGGTGCCGGTCGCCGCGCTGACGGTCTCCTGCAACGTGGCCTGGTTGAGGATGCGGTAGTCGGGGTTGTCGTTCGTGATGCCGTGTCGTTGGTTGAGGATAGCCGTGACCTCGGACTGCGCCGCCGTCGTGGTCTCCGCCCCCGACGCCTGCACGACGACCGAGCCGAGCGCGCCGAACCCGCTCAGACTCTGCTGTACGGCGGGCAGCGGCGCGATCGCCACGTCGTCGGCGTCCTGCATGCCGGTGGACCCGGTCTCCTTCAGCACACCGACCACCGTGAACGGCACGCCGGACACGCTGACCTGCTTGCCGATCGGATCGACGGTCCCGAACAGCTCCTCCACCACGGTCTGCCCCAGCACCACGACCTTCCTGGCGGCCAGCACGTCGTCGTTGAAGAAGTACGTGCCCTTGGCCACGGACTTGTTCATGGCCTCGAAGTAGCTGGGGTACGTGCCGACGAACTGCGAGATCGCGTGGCTGGCGGGGCCGTACGTCGCGGTCGAGGAGGAGGCGTTCACGACCGGCGACACCGATTTGACGCTCGGCGCCAGGGTCTTGTCGGTCAGCGCCTTGGCGTCGGCCAGGCTGAGCTCCCTGGCCTGCGTGCGCGGGCCGGTGTTGCCGCCGCCCGCCTGTTGCCCGCGCTGGCCGCCGCCACCTCCGCCGCCTCCGCCCGAGAAGGACGGGGAGATCGTCAGGGTGTTGGCGCCGAGGCGCTGGATGTTCTGCTGGATGCTGCGCGAGGAGCCCTCGCCGACGGCGACCAGCATGATGACCGCGGCGACCCCGATGAGGATGCCGAGCGTGGTCAGCGAGCTGCGCATCTTGTTGGCCAGCAGGCCGCGCAGCGCGAAGCGGAGGATCTCGAGCTGGTTCACCTGGCCGCCACCCTGTCCTTCTCCGGCAGCCGCGGCGGCGGTCCGTCCACGGGCGCCTGGCGGCGGTCTTCCACGATCTCGCCGTCCACCAGCCTGATCACCCGCTTGGCGTGCTTGGCCACGTCGTCCTCGTGGGTGATGATCACAATCGTGCGGCCGGACTCGTTGAGCCGGTCCATGATCTCCAGCACGTCGCCGGTGGAGGCGGTGTCGAGGTTGCCGGTCGGCTCGTCCGCCAGCAACAGCGCGGGCGCGGTGACCAGCGCCCTGGCCACGGCCACGCGTTGCTGCTGGCCGCCGGAGAGCTGGTTCGGCTCGTGGTGCACGCGGTCGGTCAGGCCGACCTGCTCCAGCGCGGCCAGGGCGCGGGCGCGCCGGTCGGCCTGGCCGATGCCGCCGTACACGAGCGGCAGCTCCACGTTGGCCAGCGCGCTCATGCGCGGGATCAGGTTGAACGACTGGAAGACGAACCCGACCCTGCGGTTACGCAGGATGGCGAGCTGGTGCTCGTCCAGCCGGCCCACGTCGGCGCCGTCGATCAGGTACGTGCCGGAGGTGGGGATGTCGAGGCAGCCGAGGATGTTCATGAGGGTGGACTTGCCGGAGCCGGAGGCGCCCATGATGGCGACGTAGTCCCCACGCTCGACGTCCAGGCTGATGCCGCGCAGGGCGCGTACTCTGGCGTCGCCCTCGCCGTACTCCTTGACGAGGTCCCGCACGCGCAGGACGGGCACGGGGCCGGGGGCCGTCATCGCCCGCCTCCCGGCACGCCGCCGCCACCGCCGGGGAACCCTCCGCCGCCGCCGAACCGCAGGTTGGCTCCGCCGGTTGTGCCGGTCGTGGTGGCCGGTGGCACGATCTGGTCGCCCTCGGTCACGCCCGACTTGATCTCGGTCAACGACGTGCCGCGCACGCCGACCTCCACCGGGGTCCTGGTCTGCGTGCCGTTCCTGAGCAGGGTGACCGTGGTCTGGCCGCCGCTGGTGGAGACGGCGGTGGAGGGTACGGTGACGACGTCCTCGGCCTGGCCGGTCACGACCTCGACCGTGGCCGTCTGGCCCAGCCGCACCTGGCTCGGGACCTTCGTGAACGTGACCGTGACCGGATACTGCACGACGTTGTTGCTGGTGGATGCGACCGGCTGGATCTGGGTGACCTCGCCGGTGGCGGTCACCCCCGGGAGGGCGTCGAACGTGATCGTGGCCTCCTGGCCCTGCTTGAGCTTGCCGACGTCCGACTCGGTGAAGGTGCCGACGAGCTGCAGCTTGCCGGTGTCCGCCAGCTCGACGAAGCCGCTGGAGCTGCTGGAGCCCGAGCTCTGCGCCGCCGCGGTGGAGCCCGTGCCCGAGGTGGCGCCGGAGTTGTTGCCGCCCGAGCCGGAGCTGTTGCCGCCCACCGAGCCGTTCACCGCCGTGACCGTCCCCTTGAACGGGGCCTTCAGCACGGTGGCCGCGACCGTGCGCTGGGCCTCCCGGTAGGCGTTGCGCGCCTTGATGTAGGCGGCGTAGAGCTGGGCCGTGTCGGTCCCGTCGTCAACGGCGCCGTCGTACGTGGCCTTGGCCGCCGACAGGCTCTCCTGGGCGGCGTCATCGTCAAGTCTGGCCAGGATGTCTCCCTTGCCGACCTTCTCGCCGGCCTTGACGTAGATCTTCTCGACCGTGCCGGTCGTACCGAATGAGAGCGCTCGGGACTGGGAGCTCTCGACCGCGCCCGAGGCGGACACCGAGGCGGTTACGGAGCCGCGGCTCGCGGTCACCGTCCGCACGGTCGTATCCCCCGCCGCCCGGCCCGTGCCGAGCTGGGCATAGGCGAACGCGGCACCACCCAGCAGGAGCACGGCCAGCGCTCCGTTGGTCATCAGCGCTCTGCGCCTTGTCGACACCTTCACAGCCGGTGACCCTTGCACACTAGGCTGCGCCGCAGCCGCGAGCTAGCTGAACGTTCGCTGACAACCTGCGGGCCTCATCGGACACACAGGTAACTCTGAGGCTGTTTGCAGCCTGGCGTGAACCTGTTCCGCCAGGATGGGCGCCCATGAGACCGACTTTCGCGCTGGGCGGGCTCGCCCTGGCCGTGCTCGTCGCCGGGTCCGGCCTGGCGCTGGCGCTCCGCGACGACGCCCCGCCCACCGTCCAGGTACGGCTCGCCTCCGCCCAGCGCGGCCAGGTCACGGCCTCGGTCAGCGCTGCTGGGAGCACGGTGGACGGCTCGCGCAGGGACCTGGCCTTCGGCTCCTCGGGGACGCTGACCAAGGTCTACGTCAAGGTCGGGACCAAGGTGAAGAAGGGGCAGGTGCTGGCCCGGATCGACAGCCGGGGGGCGCGGGAGGCGTACACGGCGGCCCAGGCCGACCTGGCCGCCGCCGAGGAGGCCCTGGACGAGGCCTCGTCCTCCACCGCCACGACGGGCAGCGCGCCCGCGGCCTGCACCCCGGCCGGGGGCAACGCGACTCCCACGACCGGGGCCACCGGCAATGCCACACCGATCAGCGCGGCAATACCGACCACCCGGGCGACCGGCAACGCCATACCGATGATCGCGGCGATACCGACCACCCGGGCGACCGGCAACACGGCCCCCACCAGCACCGCGACCGGCGGTGCCGCCACGACGGCGACCGGCGGCACCGTGAACGGCGACGCGGCCGACGGCGGTGCGGGCGGCGCCTTCGGGCCGACGGCGTCTGCCTCCGCGAGCCCGAGTCCGACGCCGAGCCCCACCCGATCCCACACGGTCGCCCAGCAGTCGACGTCGAATTCCACCCGGTCCCAGACGGCCGACCCGCAGCCGACGGCCACAAAGACCCCGACGAGCACGCTGACCTCCGAGCCCACCGGTCCCAAGCCCCAGCCCACGGTCACGGTCACTGTCACGGCCACCGTCACGGCCACCACGACCGTCACAGCTACCCCGACCGGCGGCACCGGGAACGGCGGCACCGGGGAGCCCGGAGGTGGCCCGCCCTCGACCGGCGCCCCCTCCGCCACGGGCTCCCCCACCGGCAGGCCGTCCACCAGCGCCAAGCCGTCCACCAGCGCGAAACCGTCGACGAGCGGCAAACCGACCGGTGGCGGCAAGCCCTCGGCCAGGCCGAGCACCGGGGGGACGGGCGGCGGGCAGCCGGCGGGTTCGTGCGACCGGGGCACAGGCACGGGCACGAGCACAGGCACGGGGGCCAAGGCCGGGATGAGTGAGGACCAGGCCACCGCGAACGTGGACCGCGCCGAAGCCGCACTCGAACAGGCCGCGGACGCCGTCCGGGCGACCCGCATCGTGGCCCCGGCGGCGGGAACGATCCTGTCGGTGGCGGGCGGGGTCGGTGACACGGCGGGCACCGGCACCTTCGTCAGCCTCGGCGACCTGAACGAGCTCCAGGTCCAGGCCATGGTCACCGAGTCCGACGTGAACCGGCTCAAGCTCGGCCAGAAAGCCCAGGTCACCCTGGCCACCCGCAACGGAGAACACTACGAGGGCACGGTGACAGCGATCGCGCCGACCGCGACGGTGGACGGCCAGCTCGTCCGCTACTCGGTCACCCTCGCCTTCGACGAGCCACCGGCCGGGCTCATGCTCGGGCAGACCGCCTCGGTGACGGTCACCACGGACGAGGCCGAGGACACGATCTACGTGCCCGCCGCCGCCGTCCGCACCAGGTCGGACGGCACCCAGGTGGTCACGGTGCGCTCCGGCGGCCGCGACACGGCGAAGACGGTGCGCACCGGGGTACGCGGCGACCAGTACGTCGAGGTCACATCCGGTCTGGGCGAGAGCGACCAGGTGGTCATGTCGGGCGGCACGACGGGCGAGTTCCCCGACGGCAGCTGGCCAGGCGCCTGATCCGAGCACCGCCCGCGGGCATGGCAGGCGCCACCGCCGGGGGCACGGCCGAGCACCCCTGCCGGACGACCGGGCGGTCTCCGGCGGGGGGCGGTTGAGCGAATCCTCAGCGGGCTCCCAGCAAACGTTCAGCCAACCCGAGGCGCCCCCGCCTGGGCCGCGGCCGCCGCACCCGTGGTGGCGGGGATGGTGAGCTGGTGGGCGGTCTTGGCGGGGGCTCCCCGGCGGGAGATGTAGTCCAATGTCCGGAAATCGACGGAAATTTCGTCGCGAGTCAGCCGCGCCATCAGGTAGCCGCGTCGCTGGTCGATGTAGGAAATATGCGGATTCTCCTGCAACGCCTCGGCGATCCACGTCCGGTCCCGGTAACCGTCTCCGTCGCTCGCGATCGACGAGGCCACCAGCTCTTTGGCCACCACCGGCGAGTCCGGGTCGTCGAAGTCCGTCTTGAGCTCGGCCAGGTGGTGCATGTGCGCGTCCCCGGTCAGCACCACCGGGTTCGGTGTACGCGCCAGGGACCCCAGCAGCCGGGTCCGCTCGGCCGCGTACCCGTCCCAGGAGTCCAGGTTCACCTCCCGCCCCGGACCGACCTTGAAGTCGCGCTGCGCCATCAGGATCTGCTGCCCGAGCAGGTTCCACTGTGTGGTGGAGCCGCGCAGCCCGTCCTCCAGCCAGCGCCACTGGTCGGCCCCGAGCAGTGTGCGCTTGTCGGCCAGCCGGTCGTCGCACCCCGCCCGTACCCCGTCCAGGCACGCCTGGTCGTCGCGGAACTGGCGCGTGTCCAGCAGGTGGAAGCGGGCCAGCGTCCCCCACGAGACCCGCCGGTTCACCCGCAGCACCGCCCCCTGGAGGCTGGCGCGGCGCAGCGGCATGTTCTCGTAGTACGCCCGGAACGCGTCCGCCCTGCGCTGGGCGAACCCGGGCGCTCCCGTGCTGGAGACGGGCCCGGCCCAGTTGTTCTCCACCTCGTGGTCGTCGAACGCCACCAGCCACGGCGCCACCGCGTGCGCCGCCTGGAGGTCGTGGTCGCTCTTGTACTGGGCGTGCCGGAGGCGGTAGTCGGCCAGCGTCTCGCACTTGCCGGGCGTGTGGGTGCGTACGCGGCCGGCCAGCGCGGTGTAGCCGCTGGGGCCGTACTCGTACATGTAGTCCCCGAGGAACACCACCAGCTCAGGCTCCTGCTCGGCCAGGCGGCGGTAGGCGGTGTAGTAGCCGTGCTCGTAGTGCGCGCACGCCGCCACCGCGAACGTGAGCGGCGTCTCGCCGGAGGGGGCGGTCCTGGTGCGCGCGGCCGGCGAGAGCCTGCCCTCGCTCCTGAACCGGTAGAAGTAGTCGCGCCCGGGTTCCAGCCCCTTCAGCTCGACGTGCACGCTGTGGGCGTCGCGCGCCCTGGCGCCGGCGGTGCCGGACTTGACGATCGAGGAGAAACGCTCGTCGGTCGCGACCTGCCAGTCCACGTCCACGTCGCGGGAGGGCATGCCGCCGCAGCCGTCGCCGTTCAGCGGGTTGACGGCCAGCCTGGTCCACAGGACGAAGCCGTCGGTCGAGGGATCTCCGGAGGCCACGCCCAGCGTGAACGGATCGGATTTGAGGGTTCTGGCGGAGGCCGCCGGGGTGAGGGACTGTGGGAGGAGGAGGCCGGCTGTCGCCGCTGTCAGGAAGGCTCTGCGGTCCACGTCACCAGGTATGTCCGCCCGCGCTGACCCATTCGTGAAACTGGAGTCAAGCGCGGGTGAACAGCATCAGTCGTCCTGTTCGCGTAGATCTTCCAGGAGATGACGCGCAAGTCCAGCGCCGTCCCCATCGTCCAGTGTGACGAGCGCGCTTCGCCGTTGGATCAACGGGCCGCTCCCCGCACGCCGGACAGCGATGCGCGCAGCGCGGCGGCATCGGTGAAGTGCACGCCGGTCATGCCCGCGCGTTCGGCGCCCTCGACGTTCTCCGGGCGGTCGTCGATGAAGACGATCTCGGAGGGGTCGGCGCCGAGCTCGCGGGCCAGCTCGTCGTAGATCTCCCTGTCGGGCTTGACCAGGCCCATCCTGCCGCTGTAGAAGCGGCGGCCGATCGCGGCGATCCAGGGCAGCTCGTCCACGCCCTCACCGATGCAGACGGGCGCGTTGGAAAGCAGCGCCACGTCACGGTCCGCCTCGATCAGCTCGCCGAGCAGGGCCACCGTGCCCGTGTTGGGGTAGGCCCAGCTGGCGACGTCCATGGCGACCAGCCGGGCGATCTCTGTCTGGCTGACGGGCCGCTCCAGCACCGCCGACCAGTACGAGAACGGAGTCAGGGCGGCCCGGTCGAATTCCAGGCGATGCTCCCAGTAGCCGCGTTTGAACGCCTCCGGGTCCGCCGCCACCGCCCGCGCCATGTCGTCGGCGTCGGACTCGGGCTGAGGCAGGGAAAGGACACCGCCGTAGTCGAACACAATCCACGTCATGCCAGAAATGGTCGCAGATGCGAGTCGAGCGCCGGGCAGCCGAGGTACTTCTCGACGGTGTGGAAGTCGATCCAGTCGAGGTTGACCAGCTCCTCGACGTCGATGCCGGTGAAGCTGCCGCGCAGGTCGGGCGGGATGGCGGCGATGTCATCCTTGTCGGCGATGTTCACCCAGCGCCTGACGCCTCTGGGGCGTTCGCCGCGGCCGTTGATGGGGGCGGGCAGGAGGCGTTCGAAGATGACGTTGCGCATGCCGAGCGGGCTGCCGAGGGTGATCAGCAGGTCGATCTCGAGCTCGGGGTGAGCCCACAGGGCCTCGTACGCGACGACGCTGCCGAGCGAGTGCGCGATCACCACCTGGGGCCGGTTCCTCCGGATGACCTCGGCCACCGCCTGCCGGGACTTCTCGCGCTTCGCCTGATCGGTGAGGTACGCCGCCACCTCTGGCGCGAACAGCTTGGCGAACGCCGCCGACCTGTCGTCCAGCTTGGTGAGCAGCCAGCCGGTGAACGACTTGAGCACCCCCGTGACGTGCTCGCCCACGCCCAGGTTCTTCGCCCACCCGGCGAGGACCTGCTGGGCCGGGGACTCCATGGCGGCGAAGGACCGCCGGGCGTCGTCGCCGCCCTTGCCGTCGTGCAGGTGGTGCGAGAAGTACGCGATCTCGGTGAAGTAGGCCCTGGCTTCTCCCCCGAGCGCCGCGTGCAGGTAGCGGTCCCATTTGCGGCGCATGGCCTCCGCCGCCCCGGCCGCGGACCGCCCGGCCTGCAGGTAGTAGTTGTACTTGCCGATCCCGTGCACGCCGACGATGACGGCCACTGCGCCTCCCCACCCCGTGATCTTCTCGCGCGATATTGGCATACGCCGCTTGCAGCCGGCCGTCAAGAGAACGGCCGACTTTAGGCTTGCCTAAAGGTTTAGGTAGAGCTAAACTCGGAGTATCCGAACGAGAGCGTCGAGAGCGAGACCGTGATGGCCCTTCGCCGTAGCAGCCGTGACGAGGTGGGCGGTCTCGCCCAGGAAGTCGTCGACGAGATCACCTGGTATATGAGGGAACACAAGATATCCCGTGCCGACCTGGCCGCCTCGATGGGCGTATCCGCCGGTCGAGTAAGCCAGATCCTGTCCGGAGACGAGAACCTGACGCTTCGCACGCTCGGCGCCGTCGTCGACGCGCTCGGGGCCCGCCTGAACTTCACGCTCGGCGACGCGGAAGGCTCGGCCGCCGCACTCACGGAAGCCACCTGACCGCGCTCTCCGGCCATCCTCCAGCGGGTCTGCGGGCCCTTGGCGAACAGTCTCACCGGGCCCGCCTGACCGTTTCGGCGTTGCGCACCGGCGGCGCCGACGGCACGAACCCCGGCAGCGACCGATATCCGGCGCGGTAGGCCGAGGCCAGCAACCGCAGCAGATCGCTCTCCGCGTCGTGCCTGAGCACGCCGTGCAGCCGCGTCAGATCGTTCAGATAACGCTCATACCTGGCCAGCCGCGTATGCCGCGACCCGTTCAGCGCCGTGACCACCTTCGACCGGGCGGCCCCGTCCTCGATCAGCGCCGCCACGTCCAGCCGCCGCTCGATCGCGTCCAGCCTGGCGTGCACCCGCTCCCGCCTGCGTTCCTCGGGTGAGAGCCGCTCGACGATGCGCTCGTGGTAGCGGTGGGCGGCCAGGCTGAGCTCGTAGACGTTCCAGGAGTCGTCCACCCGCTTCTCGCACCAGAGCCGCTGGTCCTCGGCCATCGCCTGGTCGAGCCGGGCCAGCAGCGACACCAGCCAGAACGTCGCCGCCTCCCGCGCCAGCGACCGCCGGTCCTCGTCCTTGGCCCGCATCTGGCCGAGCCACAACCCGCTCGGCGCGACGGCTCCCAGCACCGTGGCGAGATACTGGTTCAGCACCGCCCCGCTCACCAGAGCGACCGCGGCGGACAGGCACCCGGTCAGGATGGTGATGGCGATCGCGAGCCACCGCCCCGCGGGCCCGAACGGCCGCCCCTTGCCCTGGCACCGCAGCAACAGGAACCCGACGGCGGAAACGGTGGCCAGCGCCACCGTGAGGCCCGCCTCCACCATGGTGAGGCCCTCCTGCGCGGCCGAGACAGGCTGCATGGAATGTCGCCTCTCCTGTCGGGTGTTCCCTTCATATTCGCAGCGACGGCGACGATTGGAAATGCTGTTGCGAACGGCATATGACGCCCATATACGGTGACATTCTCGTAGAGAACGCATGTTTAGGAACAGGAGCCCCACGCATGCCCGGCCCGCTGGTCGTCAACGACTCGGTCGTCATCCCCGACACCGAGCTCGTCTGGCGCTTCTCCCGCTCGTCAGGCCCCGGTGGCCAGGGCGTCAACACCACGGACAGCCGCGTGGAGCTCACCTTCGACGTGGCCGCGACCACGGCGCTGCCGCCCGTGCTGAAGGCCCGGGCGCTCGACCGTCTGGGCGCCGCCACGATCACCGTCGCCGCCTCCGAATACCGCTCGCAGCTCAGGAACCGGGAGGCCGCCGCGCACCGCCTGGCTCAGCGCCTGCGCGAGGCCATCGCCCCGCCGCCGAAGCGCCGCCGCCCGACCAAGCCCAGCCGGGGCGCCGTCGAACGCCGCATCACCACCAAGAAGCACCGCTCGGACCTGAAACGCCTCCGCCGCAACCCCTGACGGCCTGCCCGTCAGAGGGAGAGCGCGGGCTCCATGACCTCGGCCGGGCACAGCTGCCCGATCACGGCCCGGACCTGGTCCCGCAGGTCGGAGTCCGTGAGCCGGCCGTCCTCGCCGAAGTGCCGGCGGGTGGGCGAGATCACCAGTTCGGCCCCCATCACGACCGCCCCCGCGCCCTGGAGCTGCTTGTACAACTCGGCCTGGGCCCACATGGCGCCGCAGGCCCGCGCGCTCGCGCTCATCACCGCGACGTGCTTGCCCGACAGCCCGTCGTGTGCCGACATCCAATCCAGCGCGTACGTCAGCTCGGCCGGCAGCAGGCTGTGTTCGGGAGCCGTCATCAGCACCGCGTCGCCCGCCGCGACCAGCCCGGCCAGCTCGCGTGCGGACGCCGGGACGGGCCCGGCGGCGTACGGCGGGATCTCGCCCAGCCCCTGCCACACCGCGAAGTCAACGCCTTCGGGCAACTCGCCGCCCGCCGCTTCCAGCAGCCTGTTGATGAAAGAGCCCGCGTGGAGGCTGGCGGCGATCCCGATGATTTTCACCCTTGCTCCCCAGGCGTTCCGGTGTTACCGAGAACCTGCCCGATGCCGGGGATGTCCAAGACCAGCTCCGGGTCAAGAGGCGCACAAAGTGGCGGCCCCCGGAGGCCCTACCGGCCGTCGCGGGCGGCCACGCGGGCCTGGCGCTCCTCCCTGCGCTCGACGAACCTGGCCGCCGTGGCCTCGGTCTTGGCCAGGAACCCGGCCAGCTCGTCCCGAGCCCGCTCGCCCTCCGCGTCCAGCCCGGTCTTGTCGAACACCGACCACTGCCGCAGCACCGGCATGAGCACGTCGTCGAGGTGGAGGCGGAGGTCGTAGATGCCCTCGTTCGCGATGATCATGGCCTTGCGGGCGAACCCCTCGATGCCCGAGCCCGGCATCTGGAACGTGGTGACGACGTCGGTCACCGAGCGCATGGTCTGGTTGGGGTCCAGCTCGAAGGCCGCCTTGAGCAGGTTGCGGTAGAAGAGCATGTGCAGGTTCTCGTCGGCGGCGATCCTGGCGAGCAGCCGCTCGCAGCCCTCGTCGCCGGAGGCCCTGCCGGTGTTGCGGTGCGCGATGCGAGTGGCCAGCTCCTGGAAGGACACGTACGCGAGCTGCTGGAGCATGGTGCCGTACTCGCTGGCGAAGCCGCTCTCCATGTGGTGCATGCGGGCCCGCTCGAGGGCGACGGGATCGACGGCGCGGGTGACGGTCAGGTAGTCGCGGATGGCGGTGCCGTGCCGGTCCTCCTCGGCCGTCCACCGGTGCACCCAGGTGCCCCAGGCGCCGTCGCGGCCGAACGTGGTGGCGATCTCGCGGTGGTAGCTGGGCAGGTTGTCCTCGGTCAGGAGGTTGACGATGAGCGAGACGCGGGCCGCCTCGGGGATCTTCGAGTCGCCTTCCTGCCAGGCCTGGCCCCCGTAGACGCCGTCGAAGTCGCGGCCTTCGCTCCACGGGATGTACTCGTGCGGGAACCACTCCTTGGCCATCTGATGGTGGCGGTCGAGCTCCACGGCCACGACGGGCTCCAGCGCGTGCAACAGCTCCGTCTGAGTCATCACCATAGAAGATCTTCTCCTTCAGGTTACGGTACCGTAGGTTAGGCTACCCGAAGGACATACCGGTCAAATAGGGTGGGGTATATGCGACCCGGCGTCCGGGGTGTCCCGGCGCGGCAGCTAGGCACTTTCCCTCTTCAGCAACCGGTCGAGCTTGATCCCCAGATCGGTCATCTCCGACCGTACGGAGTTGAACTCCTGCTCGATCTCGGACCGGACAGACGCGAACTCGTCGGCTATCTCCGTCCGGACACAGGTGTTCTCGGCCTCAGTGCCCACGAACCGGGCGTTCACCTCCCGGCGGATGGCCGCGACCTCGGTCTCGACGGCCGCGAACTCCTCGGTCATCTCGGTACGGGAGTCGGCCATCGCGGCCTTGATCGCAGTGATCTCCGCCTGCAACTGCTTGGTCCGGTCGTTGATCTCGCGCAGGAGATCCGCCTGCCGGTCCGGCTCTCTACGGTGTCCTGACGCCGCCCCGCCGACATGCGCGCCGGCCTCGAGACCTTCGACACGGAGCTTCAAGTCGAGAATCTCCGCCCGTACGTCCACGCCCGCCTACCTCTACATTCGCTTGACAAGGACGTGGCCAAATCTACCCCGGCACGGCCCTCATCCGTCACAGCTTCGTCGCACTCCGTGAGCAAAGCCGACGGCCGCTACCAACGCCCCCGTCTCATAGGTGTCATCGCCGGTCTTCGATCTCCCACAGATGGTCGATCACATGCCAGGCAAGCCGCCGCAATGCGTACCGGGGAGGCCAGCCCGTGGTCTGGGGCGGGTCCCAAGGCCGGGCGAGGACCTCGGCCAGTTCCCGTCTCATGGCGTCCCGGTCACCACGCGTCTTGTACGGCTTGTGCCGCACATCGACCTTTCTGGCGAAGGCGCGCTCGGCGCCCTCCACATGGTCGACGATCTTCGTCAGATCCCGTCCGCCGCCCCGCGGCCCCTTGCGGAGGTCCTCCGGGGAGCCGGCGGCCGTCTCGTCGAACAGGGCCCAGGAGGCGCGCAGGAGCGCGACCCCGCGCTCCGCCTCCGATGCGAGCACAGGGGCGAGGTCCAGGTCCGGTACGGCGTAGGGCACGCCGAAGTCCGTCGTATCGCTGCCGGGCACCCGCGCCACCACCACCGGGTCGCCCGGCGCGAACTCCAGGCCGGCGCGGGAGGCCACCACGCGGTAACGCGGCACGTATTCCATGAGACGGTCGATGGCCGCCTCCTCGCCCTTGGCGATCCGGCACCAGCCGGGCCAGTCGATCGAGCAGGCGAAGACCTTCTTCGGGCCGGTCTCCAGGTAAACGCGGGTCATATCACGTCAGGTTGCCATGCATACCTGTCAGAAGGGGTCAGGTTCAGATGAGGTCGATGAGGTCGGCCACCGAGTCGACCACCAGGGACGGGCGGTACGGGAAGCGGTCGATCTGGTCTCGCTGGGTGACGCCCGTGAGGACCAGGATGGTGAACAGGCCCGCCTCCATGCCCGAGACGATGTCGGTGTCCATGCGGTCGCCGATCATGGCGGTGGCCTCGCTGTGGGCCTCGATCTCGTTGAGCGCGCTGCGCATCATGCGGGGGTTGGGCTTGCCGACGAAGTAGGGGTCGATGCCGGTGGCCTTGGTGATGAGGGCGGCCACGGCGCCGCAGGCGGGCAGGGAGCCCTCCGTGGAGGGGCCGACGGGGTCGGGGTTGGTGGCGATGAAGCGGGCGCCGCCCTCGATGAGGCGGATGGCCCGGGTGATCTGGGTGAAGCTGTAGGTGCGGGTCTCCCCCAGGACGACGTAGTCGGGGTCCAGGTCGGTCAGGACGTAGCCGACCTCGTGCAGCGCCGTCGTCAGTCCCGCCTCCCCGATCACGTACGCGGATCCGCGCGGCCGCTGGTCGTCGAGGAACTGGGCGGTGGCCAGCGCGGAGGTGTAGATCGCCGGGGAAGGCACGTCGAGGCCGGCGGCGCCCAGCCGGACGGACAGGTCGCGCTGGGTGTAGATCGAGTTGTTCGTCAGCACCCGGAACTTCTTGCCGGACTCGCTGAGCCGTTTGATGAATTCGTCCGCACCCGGGACCGGTCGTCCCTCGTGGACGAGCACGCCGTCCATGTCGGACAGCCAGGAGTCGATCCGCTTACGCTGAGTCACCCGGACATCGTACCGAGCGCGCCTTATCGACTTCCCGCCCGCTACATGAACAATGTCATTCATGTCGTTCACTGAATCAGCGCAGGACATGCGGGACGAACTCGTACAGCTCAGGCACTCACTGCACACCACGCCGGAGATCGGCCTCCAGTTGCCGCGCACCCAGGAGAAGGTGCTGGCGGCGCTGGACGGGCTGCCTCTGGAGATCAAGACGGGCACGTCTCTCAGTTCCGTCACCGCCGTGTTGAGAGGCGGGAAGGCCGGGCCCGCGGTTCTCCTGCGCGGGGACATGGACGCGTTGCCCGTGACGGAGAAGAACGCGCTGCCCTACCAGTCCCAGTCGCCCGGGCAGATGCACGCGTGCGGGCACGACCTGCACACCGCGATGCTGGCGGGGGCGGCGCACCTGCTGAGCGCGCGGCGGGAGGAGTTGGCGGGCGATGTCATCTTCATGTTCCAGCCGGGCGAGGAGGGATACGAAGGCGCCAAACACATGATCGGCGAGGGCGTGCTGGACGCGGCCGGGGCGCGGCCCGTGGCGGCGTACGGGATGCACGTCGTGTCCTCCATGTTGCCGCCGGGGCTGTTCGCGTCGCGGCCCGGGCCGATCATGGCGGCGGCGGACACGTTCCTCGTGACGGTGAAGGGGCGCGGCGGGCACGGCTCCAGCCCGCACCGGGCACTGGACCCGATCGCGGCGGGGTGCGAGATGGTGACGGCGCTGCAGACGATGGTGACCAGGACGTTCGACGTGTTCGACCCCGTGGTCGTGACCGTCGGCAGCTTCCACGGCGGGACGGCGGACAACGTCATCCCGGACGAGGCCAGCTTCGAGGCGACCGTGCGGACCTTCAGCAAGGAGAACCGGGTGCTGGTCAAGCGCCGGCTGGTGGAGCTCGTGCAGGGCATCGCGGCGGCGCACGGGTTGCAGGTGGAGGCGTCGTTCGGGATGGGCTATCCGGTGACGGTGAACGACCAGGGCGAGGCGGAGTTCGTGGGGCGGACGGCCGAGGAGCTGTTCGGGCCCGGCAGGTTCTTCGTCTCGCCGCAGCCGGTGATGGGCTCGGAGGACTTCTCGTACGTGCTGGAGGCCGTGCCCGGGGCGTTCACCTTCCTGGGGGCGTGCCCGCCGGACCGGGATCCGGCGACGGCGCCCTACAACCACTCGCCCGAGGCGATCTTCGACGACGCGGTGCTGCCGGACGGGGCCGCGCTCTACGCCTCACTGGCCTTCTCGCGACTGTCCTGACATGCGGGCCTGGGTGGTGGACCGGCCGGGGCCGATGGCGTCCCGGCCGCTGGTGCAGGTCGAGCGGGAGGTGCCCCAGCCAGGCCCGGGTGAGGTGCTGGTACGGGTGGAGGCGTGCGGCGTGTGCCGTACCGATCTGCACCTGGCTGAGGGCGATCTGGCCCCGAAGCGGCCTCGCACCACGCCGGGCCACCAGGCGGTCGGGCGGGTGGCCGGGACTTCGCAAAGAGTGGGAGTCGCCTGGTTGCGGTCCACCTGCGGGAAGTGCCGCTACTGCCTCAGAGGGATGGAGAACCTCTGCCCCGCCTCCACCTACACCGGGTGGGACGCCGACGGAGGGTACGCCGAATATCTGGTCGCCCCGGAGGACTACGTCTACCCCCTGCCCGACCAGGTGCCCGCCGAGTGGCTGGCGCCGCTGCTCTGCGCCGGGATCATCGGCTACCGGGCGCTGGCGCGGTGCGATCTGCCGCAGGGCGGGCGGCTGGGGATCTACGGGTTCGGCGCCTCGGCCCATCTGACCGCGCAGGCCGCCATCGCCCAGGGCGCCACCGTGCACGCCGTCTCCAGGTCCGCCGCCTCCCGGGCGCTCGCACTGGAGCTGGGAGCCGCCTCAGCCGGTGACAAGCCGCCGGAGCCGCTGGACTCGGCGATCCTGTTCGCGCCGGTCGGCACGCTGGTGCCGACCGCGATGGAGGCACTCGACCGGGGAGGTACGCTGGCAATTGCCGGGATCCACCTGACCGACGTGCCCGTGCTCAACTACGAGCGGCATCTGTTCCAGGAGCGGACCCTGCGCAGCGTGACCGCCAACACCCGGGCCGACGGCCGAGCGTATCTGGAGCTGGCGCTGGCGCATCCGCCACGCGTGACGACGGCGCCCTACCCGTTCGCGGAGGCCGACCGGGCCCTCTCCGACCTGGCTGCGGACCAGGTCAACGGGGCCGCCGTCTTGGTCATGGGTTGACCAATTATTTGGTGGAGCTTAGCGCCACTCCGTACACTGATGAAGGAAAGTTACATTAACCTCACAACGTCTGGAGATTATTGACGCGGGTCGGGCTCGATCGTAGTGTCCGGTCAATCCCTACTGATCCAACAGATCCCGACATCCCCCGGAGCGGCAAATGAAGCGACTGGCAGCGGTAGTGGCGTTGGTGGGTCTCGCCACCGCGACTGCGGCGTGCAGCGGTGGCGCCACCAACTCGTCCGGCGGCTCGGGCGGCGGCGGGCTCTTCACCACGATCGACGTGACCCGGCCCGGCCTCGACGCGAGCGCACCCGCCAACCCCTGGAACCCGAAAGGGAACACCTTCCTGGGCTACAACGGGATGAAGCTCGGGTGGACCAAGAACGCCCTGACCGACCCCAACCAGTTCTACCCGGGCATCGCGGCCAGCTGGGACATCGCGCCTGACAACTCCTCCATCACCCTGCACATCCAGCCGAACGCCAAGTGGTCCGACGGCAAGCCGGTGACGGCCGAGGACGTCAAGCTGTCCCTCGGCATCGCCTATACCCAGGGCAGCACCGCGTTCGCCATCACGCCGGGCGCGGCCGGTGCCGCCGCCGACATCACGGTCGTGGACGACAAGACCGTCAAGGTCACCCAGGACATGTCCAACCCGAGCTCCAAGTTCGCCCGCGGCGTGATGGACAACTGGGTCGTGCCCGCGCACGTCTGGGGCAGCGTGCTGCCCGCCGACTTCTGGGAGAAGCTGAAGAGCTCCAGGGGCACCGGCGCCGCGGCCGACAAGGCCCGCGAGCAGATCCTCGCCATCGGCCAGAAGGTGCTCGCCTTCGCGCCGCCGAAGGACGTCTCGGCCGGGCCGTTCACGCTGGAGCGGGTGAACCCCGGTGAGGCGCTGCTGGTGAAGAACAAGAACTTCTACAACACCGCGAACATCGCCCCCGACCAGGTGAAATTCCTCAACTACAGCGGCAACGAGCAGGTCTGGAACTACCTCACCGCCGGCAAGCTCGACCAGTCCGGCTTCACCGCCGCCCCCACCGACGTGATGAACCGGATCAAGCAGACTCCGGGCTCCCACCTGATCAAGGGCTTCTCGCCGGTGGCCGTCGGCCTGGCGTTCAACCAGTCGAAGAAGCCGTACGACAACGTGCACGTGCGCCGCGGCCTGGCCTACCTGATCGACCGCGACCAGGTGACCAAGGTGGCCTCGCCCGAGGGCGGCACGGCGGCCGTGACGACCTCCGGCATCCACCAGAAGCCCGCCCAGGAGTGGCTCGGCCCGGAGCTGTCGAGCCTGGAGCCGTACAAGCACGACGTGGCCAAGGCCGAGGCGGAGTTCAAGGAGGCCGGCCTGCAGAAGAAGGACGGCAAGTGGACGCTGGCCGACGGCGCGCCGTGGAAGGTGACCATGACCGCGCCGAACGGCTTCTCCGACTGGATCTCCGCGCAGGAGAACATCAAGAGCCAGCTCATCGCGAACGGCGTCAACGCCGAGGTCGTGACCGTCGCCGACTACCCGATCTACCTGGAGGAGATCGCGGCCGGCAAGTACGACGCCGGCTTCTGGCTGCTGGCGCTCGGCCCCGCGCCGTACGACATCTTCCAGCGCCTCTACGGCGCCTCCAACGGCTGGACCAACGTCGCGGGCAAGGTCGCGCACAGTGCCCCCGGCAAGGGCGGCAACTGGATGGGCAGCCCGGAGGAACTCGACGTCCAAGGCGTCGGCAAGATCAACCCGGGTGAGCTCACCGCCAAACTGAACGCGGCCACCCCCGAGGAGGCAAAGCCGATCATGGTACAGCTCGCCAAGGCAGCCAACCAGGACCTGCCGGCCATCCAGCTCTGGGACTACGTGAACACCCAGTTCACCAACACCAGCCGGTTCACCGGCTGGCCCGCGGAGGACAGCGACGTGCTGCGCCTGCCCGCCGGAGTCTGGATGCAGCTCGGCATGGTCAAGAAGAAGCAGTAACCATATGGGTGTTATCGCACGGCGACTCGCGGGCCACCTGGCCCGCGGGCTCGTCATGATCCTCGTAGTCGCCACGATCAGTTTCTTCATCGTCAGGAGCATCCCCGGCGACCCGGTCGCCGCGAACGTGCAGAAGCTGATCCAGCAGGGCATGGATCCCCAGGCGGCCGAGCAGGCGACGCGCGTGTTGTACGGGTTCCAGCCGACGGGTTCGCTCTGGCACCAGTACACCGACTACATGTCCGGCCTGTTCACCTTCAACCTGGGCCAGTCGGTCTCGCACGCGGGCCAGCCGGTCACGCAGGTGCTCGGCGAGGCGGCCAAGTGGACCGTTCTACCGGTGCTGGCGGGAACGCTGCTGAGCTTCCTGGTCGGCATCATCATGGGCGTCTACGCGGCCATCAAGCGCTCGGGCAAGCTCGGCGACGTGCTGGCCATCTCCGGGTCGCTGCTGCACGGCGTGCCGCAGTACGTGCTGGGGCTGCTGCTGAGCGCGATCTTCGCGACGCTGATCCCGATCCTGCCGGCGGACGGGCCGGTGGACATCCTGTTCGAGCCCGGGTTCAACGCCGGTTACCTCGGCTCGCTGGTCCAGCACGCGGTGTTGCCGGTGGCAACGTATGCGCTGGCGGCGTACGGCGGGTGGATCCTGGCGATGAAGTCGAGCGTGGTCACGGTGCTCGGCGACGACTTCATCCTGGCCGCGGAACTGCGCGGGATGAAACGGTCGATCATCTTCAGGTACATCGCGCGCAACGCGATCCTGCCGCTGTTCACGATCCTGGCGCTGTCGCTCGGCCTGCTGCTGGGCGGCGCGGTGTTCATCGAGCGGATCTTCAACTATCCGGGGCTCGGGCTGCTGCTCATCGACAGCATCACCATGCGTGACTACGCACTTATGGGCGGGGCGTTCCTGCTGATCACGGTGGCCATCATCCTGGCGAACATCGTGGCCGACCTCTTCTACAGCGTGATCGACCCGCGGGTCCGCAGCGGAGAGGAGATCTCGTCATGAGTAGTGTCGTGCTGCTGGAGAGCTCCTCGACGAGCGCGGCGATGCGCCGCAACTTCTGGTCGGGCGTGTGGCGGGTGATGAAGCGCAAGCCCAGCCGCATGGTGGGTGTCGTGCTCATACTCGGGTTCGTGTTCATGGGCGTGTTCGGGCCGATGTTCTACCCGGCCCAGCTCCCCCTCGACCCCGACCAGATCACCAGCCCGCCGAGCTGGCAACACTGGCTCGGCACCGACGACCAGGGCCGGGACGTGATCGCCCTGGTGGTCACCGGGTCGCGCTACGTGCTGCTGGCCGCGCTGGTGACCGCCGTCATCACCGTGGTCCTGGGCACGGGGATCGGGCTGTTCTCCGGCTTCAAGCGGGGCCGCTGGGACACCGTGCTCATGCGGCTGACCGACATGAAGCTGACCCTCCCCGGGCTGCCGCTGCTGCTGGTGCTCTCGACGGTGTGGAAGTTCAGCAGCGCGATCCAGATGGGCCTGGTGCTCGGGCTGCTCGGCTGGGGCGGCGTGGCGCGGGCGGTGCGCTCGCAGACGTTGTCGCTGCGCGAGCGGGGCTTCATCGAGGCGGCGCGCGGGCTCGGCCTGTCCACGACGCACATCGTGGGCAAGGAGCTGCTACCTAGCATGGCGCCATATATCGCGATGAACATGCTCATCGCCGTCACCGGTGGTGTCTATTCGCAGGTCGGGCTGTTCTTCCTGGGCGTGTTGCCGTACGAGTCGAACAACTGGGGCCAGATGCTGAACACGGCCGTGTTCCGGTCCGGGGCGCTGACCGTGCCGCAGGGGCTCGGCTTCCTCATCGGGCCGCTGCTGGCGATCCTGCTGCTCACGCTCGCGATCGTGCTCGTGGTGGACGCCATGGACGAGATCTTCAACCCCCGGCTGCGCGAGGAGTAACCGTGACCGAGCGAAGCGAGGGCACAATCAGACACAGCACCACTAGTCAGGAGGCCGCCGAAGGAGGCCTCCTGACAAAGGAAGCGCCGGGAGTGCGCATCGGCGGCCTCACGGTCGTCTACAAGACACCGGCGGGCGAGTTGCCCGCCGTCCGGGATGTCAGCCTGACGCTGGAGCCCGGATCGATCACCGGCATCGTGGGCGAGTCCGGTTCCGGCAAGTCCACGCTGGCGTTGTCACTGCTCAACGCCGTGCAGCCGCCCGGCAGGATCGCCGCGGGCAGCGTCGAGATCGACGGGCTCGGCGACGTCGTGGGGTTCAAGGGCGAGCAGCTGCGCAAGGCCCGCGGCAAACACATCGGGTACGTCTTCCAGGCCGCCCAGAACTCGCTCAACCCGCTCAAGACGGTCGGCAAGCAACTGCTCGACCTGGGCCGCTCGCACGGCGTGGACGACCTGCGCGGCCTGGTGCGCGAGGCCAAGGAGCTGCTCGGCCGGATGGGGCTGGACGGGGCCAGGGTGCTGGACTCCCACCAGCACGAGTTGTCCGGCGGCATGCGCCAGCGCGTCGGCATCATGCTGGCGCTGGTGCTGAACGCCCACCTGGTGGTGCTGGACGAGCCGACGACCGCGCTCGACATGATCACCCAGTCGAACATCCTGCGGATCATCCGCGAGGTGCACGCGGAGCGCGGCCTGACGACGCTGGTCATCACGCACGACATCGGCGTGGTGGCCGAGGTCGCCGACCGGCTGGCCGTCATGTACGGCGGGCGCCTGGTCGAGCAGGGCCCCACCAGGGAGGTGCTGGGCTCGCCCAGCCACCCCTACACCAGGGGCCTCATCAAGGCCATCCCGCGGCTCGTCGGCGACATCGACGAGGCCCGGGCGCTGCCCGGCCGGCCGCCGACGCTGGCGACCGTGCCGAAGGAGGGCTGCGTGTTCAGGGAACGCTGCGCGCTGCGCATGGACGTGTGCGACACCGTCGATCCGGAGGCCGTCGCGCACGGGCCGCGGATCGTGGCCTGCCACGCCGTGACCGTGAACGTGAAGGAGCACGCATGATCACCGGGACCGGCGTCGTCAAGACGTTCAGGCAGCGGGGCAAGGTGCTGGGCGCCCATGAGGTGCGGGCGCTGCGGGGTGTGGACTTCGCGATCCCGAAGGGCGGCGCGGCCTCGTTCATCGGCGAGTCCGGGTGCGGCAAGACCACGCTGGGGCGGATCATCGCGGGGCTGGAGACGTACGACGAGGGCGAGATCGTCATCGACGGCGTCACGATGTCGTCGCTGAGGCACAAGGAGCGGCAGCCGCACTTCCGCAAGATCCAGCTGATCCACCAGGACCCGTACTCGGCGCTGAACCCGACCCGTACCATCCACCAGACGCTGGCCGCGCCGCTGAGCCTGCGCGCCCGGCAGACCGGGCGGTCCAGGCAGTGGACCGAGGAGCGGGCGGCCGAGGTGTTGTCGCTGGTGGGGCTGGACCCGGCTTCGGTGTTGGCGCGATACCCGCACCAGCTGTCGGGCGGCATGCGGCAGCGCGTGGTCATCGCCCGCGCGCTGACCGTCGACCCGGAGATGCTCGTCGCGGACGAGGCCGTCTCGATGATCGACGTGTCGCTCCGGCTGGGCATCCTGGCGCTGCTGAAGGACCTGCGCGAGCGGCTCGGGGTGAGCGTGCTGTTCATCACGCACGACGTGGCCACGGCCCGCTACATCGGCGACGACGGCGAGCTGTACGTCATCTACCGCGGCCAGGTCGTCGAGCGCGGCCCGGTGGACACGATCATCGCCGACCCCGTGCACCCGTACACGCAGTCGCTGCTGTCGGCCATCCCGGTGCTGCACGGCCTGGAGCAGCCGGGCGAGCAGCCGGTGACGCCGCTGGAGTCGCTGGACGCGAGCCGGCCCGACGAGGGCTGCCTGTTCGCAGGCCGCTGCCCGTTCCAGGGTGAGCGGTGCACGTCCGAGCGGCCGTTGCTGCAGGTGACGCAGGGTGTGCCGCAGCAACACGCGTGCTTCTACCCGCAGCGTCGCAGCGTGATCGCCCGCCCGATGAGCGAAGTGTGATGGCGCACGCGGTGCGGACCGCGGATCTCGCCGAGGCGGCCGAGGTCGCCGGGGCCGCGCTGACGCTGGACGACGAGGCGCCCGACCTGGTCGGCCGGTTGTCGCGGCCGCCGGCCGACCGGCGGTGGACGGCGCTGGCGACCGACGGCGGGGCCGTGATGGCCTCCATGTCCACGAAGGACCCGGCCGTCGGGCACGTGGACCTGCTCGCCGTACATCCCTCCGCCCAGGGGCAGGGGCGCGGCCGGGCGCTGGTGCGGGCGGCCGAGGAGTGGCTGCTGGAGCGGGGCGCGCGGCAGGCGCGCTTCGCCGGCAACCCGCCGTGCTACGCCTGGCCGGGCATCGACGTGCGCTACACCGCCGCCGCCTGCCTGGCCGAGAGCCTCGGCTACGAGCGCTACCACGTCGCCTGGAACATGACGGCCGACCTGGACGTGGACCTGTCCGTCGAGGACGACCTGGTACGGCTGGAGCAGGCCGGGATCATCGTCCGCGCGGCGGGCGAGGACCGTGACAAGATCGCCGCGTTCGTCAGCCGGGAGTGGAATGATTCGTGGGCCTGGGAGGCCGCCAACGCGACCGGGCTGCACTACGCCGAGCGCGACGGGCGGGTCCTGGCCTTCGCCGCCTGGGGATCGCGGCCCGGCTGGTTCGGGCCTACGGGCACCGCCCCCGACGCCCGCGGTCTGGGCCTGGGCGGGGTGCTGCTGCGCAGGTGCCTGGCGGACCTGCGCGCCGCCGGGCAGTCCAGCGCCCAGATCGGGTGGGTCGGGCCGTTGCGGTTCTACTCACGCGCCGTGGGCGCGCGAGCGGAACGCGTCTTCTGGCTCTACCGGCGCGATCTGGCGTGATGTCACGTATAGAGCAGTCGTCCTTCCGGGCGTCCTGGCGGGGGACACAGGTCGCGGGGGTCCGCACCGGCCTCCAGGCAGCGTGTGAGCGTGTCGGAGCCCCACAGGTGGTCCATGAACAGGTCGGGCCCCTGCCAGCGCAGGTCGTCCGGGTAGAGGGTGCGGGCCACGTGCAACATCGACAGGCCCGTCAGCACCGGCCGGAACGCGGTCCGGTCGTGCACGTGGAGCTGCACGCCGCGGACCGGGGTGCCCGCGTGCTTGTGGAACGTCGGCGTGAACCAGGTCTCCCTGAAGCGCACGCCGGGCAGGTCGAGCGCGGCCAGCGCGGGAGCGAACCTCTCGTCCGCGTACGGCGCCCCGACCAGCTCGAACGGCCTGGTCGTGCCGCGCCCCTCGGAGAAGTTCGTGCCCTCGAACAACCCCGTGCCCGGGTAGACCAGCACGGTGTCCAGAGTCGGCATGTTGACCGACGGCATCACCCAGGGCAACCCGGTCTCGGCGTACGTCATGTCGCGCCGCCAGCCCTCCATCTCGACCACGCGCAGGTCCACGTCGAACCCGAACAGCCCGGCCAGCTCCCCCGCCGTCCTGCCGTGCCGCACGGGCAGCGGGAAGCGGCCCACGAAGGTCGCGAACGCGGGATCGAGCGGCGGGCCCTCCTCGACCGTCCCGCCGAGCGGGTTGGGCCGGTCCAGCACCACGAACCGCAGCCCGAGCCGGGCGGCCGAGGCCAGCAGGTCGTACATGGTCCAGATGTAGGTGTAGAAGCGGGTGCCCACGTCGGCGATGTCGAAGACCAGCGTGTCCACGCCGGAGGCGGCGACCACCCGGTCGAGCGCCTCGCCCTCGATCTTGTGGGTGTCGTAGACCGCGAGCCCGGTCTTCTCGTCCACGGTGTCGCCCTCGCTGCCGGCCGCCTGGGCGGTGCCGCGCATGCCGTGCTCGGGACCGAACAGGGCCGTCAGGCGCAGCCCCGAGGCCAGCAGTGCGTCCAGGGTGGGAGTGAGATCGGGCAGGACTCCGGTGGGGTTCGTGATCAGGCCGAGGCGGGCGCCCCCCGCGAGCGAGGGATCCGCGGCCAGCCGTTCGGCTCCGGTGCGTACGCATGACATGGACCCATTATCTGAAAGATATTTACAAGAGAGAAGTAAAGGGTGGAAATTAGCGTCATGATTGATCCACTACCTGAGCTGTCCACCGAGCAGAGCGATCCCCGCTACAGCCAGATCGACCGGCTGCCGACCGAGCAGATCGCCCGATTGATGAACCAGGCCGACGCCGCCGTGCCCGCCGCCGTCGCGGTGGCCGTGCCGGCGATCTCGGCGGCCATCGACGCGATCTCTGCGCGGATGTCGGAGGGCGGCCGGCTGCTGTACGTGGGCGCCGGCACGTCGGGGCGGCTGGCGGTGCTCGACGCCAGCGAGTGCCCGCCCACGTTCGGCACCGATCCCTCGCTGGTGCAGGGGATCATCGCCGGCGGGCCCGAGGCGCTCACCCGGTCCGTGGAGGGGGCGGAGGACGACGCCGAGGCGGGCGCCGCCGCGTTGAAGGACCTGGACGTGGGACCGCTCGACTCGGTGGTGGGCGTGTCCGCCAGCGGGCGGGCGCCGTTCGTGCTGGGCGCGCTGGAGGAGGCGGCCGAGCGCGGCGCGCTGACCGTCGGCCTGTCGTGCAACGCCGGCGCGCCGCTGTCGGCCGCCGCCGAGCACGCGATCGAGGTGGTCGTGGGGCCGGAGGTGGTGACCGGCTCGACCAGGCTCAAGGCGGGCACGGCCCAGAAGCTGGTGCTGAACATGATCTCGACGATCTCCATGGTCCGGCTCGGCCGCACCTACGGCAACGAGATGATCGAGATGTCGGCGATGAACAGCAAGCTGGCCGGGCGGGCGCTGCGCATGGTCAGGGACATCACCGGGGCCGACAGCGAGACCGCCGGCGCGGCGCTGGACGCGGCGGGCGGGCAGGCGAAGATCGCGGTGCTGATGATCCAGCACGGGCTCGACGCGGCCGCGGCGCGCGCGCTGCTGGAGTCGCACGGGGAGCGCCTCAGCGACGCGCTCAGCGGCTGAGGCTGAGAGCGTCCGGTGGAACCCCAAGGGATGTCCGATCGGCTGGGCTCGATCCTGGCGGACGGGGTGCCGCGCGTCTGCTCGGCCGCGGTCGCGCTGATCGCCGTGGACGGCTCGGTGGCGGCCGCCGCGGCGACAGGAGAGCTCGTACGGTACGCCGACGCCCAGGAAACCCTGGCCGAGGACCGCCCGCCGGCCCGCCGGGACTCGATCTTCGACCTGGCCTCGATCAGCAAGCTGTTCACCACGGTCGTGCTGCTCTCGCTGGCCGAGGAGGGCCTGCTGGACCTGGACGAGCCGGTGACCGCCCGGATCCCCGGCCGCGATCCCCGGATCACCCCGCGCCGCCTGCTCACCCACACGGCCGGCCTGCCCCCGACCCGCCGCATCGACCGGGAGCTGCCCGCCGCCGATCCGCGAACCCGGATGGCCGCGATGCTGGACACGCCGATCACCCACCCGGTCGGCGGACCCTACCTCTACAGCGACGTCGGCCTGGTCATCGCGGGCCGGATGGCCGAGTTGGCCGGCGGCGCACCGCTCGACGCGCTGGTCCGCGTCCGGGTCACGGAGGTGCTCGGCCTGGCCGACACCGGCTACCGCCCGCACGATCTTTCGCGGATCGCCGCCACCGAATGGAAGTCCGAACGACCTGGGCCGGGCTGCGTTCGTGGGGAGGTGCACGACGAGACCGCCTACGCGCTGGGCGGCGTGGCGGGGCACGCCGGGGTGTTCGCCACGGCCGGGGACCTGCTGGCGTTCGGCGAGACGCTGCGGCTCGGCGGCGGGGCGATGCTGCGCCCGGAGAGCGTGGCCGAGATGGTCCGCGACCAGGGCGCCGAGGGCGCGAAGTTCCGCCACGGGCTCGGCGTGCGCCTCGGCGATCCGGCCATCGTGGGCCCCCTGACCGGCGCCTACGGCCATTCGGGGTTCACCGGCACCTCGCTCGTGGTCGATCCCGCCCGCCGGCTGACCGTGGTGCTGCTGACGAACGCCGTCCATCCCGTACGGGGACGCGACGGCATCGGCGAATTGCGCCACGCGGTCGCCGCGGAAGCGCTCCGCCTGGTTGACCTCCCCTGTTGACAGGACGTAATTACGGGACCACAAAGAGCGTATTGCTCAGCCCGAAACCGGTGACCTGGCTGCCGTCGAGCGTCGTCAACGGCCTCGAAACGCTGCCCGTCAGGCTGGAATAGCCTGGAGACATGTCCGTCCAACTGAACCACACCATCGTGCCGGCCAGGGACAGGGACGAGACCGCCGCGTTCCTGGTCGACGTGCTCGGGCTGGCGCCGGCGCCGGTGTTCGGCCCGTTCCGCGTCGTCTCGCTCGGCAACGACGTCTCGCTCGACGTCGTGCAGGCGGGCGAGGCGGTGCCCGCGCAGCACTACGCGTTCCTGGTCAGCGAGCAGGAGTTCGACCAGATCTGGGGCCGGATCAAGGATCGCGGGCTGACGTACTGGGCCGATCCGCACCACCAGCGCCCCTGCCGGATCAACACCAACGACGGCGGCCGCGGCCTCTACTGGTCCGACCCGAACGGCCACAACCTGGAGATCATCACGGTCCCGTACGGCGGCTAGGGAGCCAGCGCCTCCAGTGCCTCCTCGGCCCGGCGCATCGCCTCCTTGGCGTCGGCCGTGACGAACTCGCGGTCGAAGTTGAGGTCGTGGAAGACG
Organism: Nonomuraea marmarensis; assembly: GCF_043197025.1. Taxonomy (NCBI): domain Bacteria; kingdom Bacillati; phylum Actinomycetota; class Actinomycetes; order Streptosporangiales; family Streptosporangiaceae; genus Nonomuraea; species Nonomuraea marmarensis. Next base: position 558,006 of record NZ_JBICRM010000001.1, on the reverse strand, counting down.
TCCGTCACGCCCTTGGCGGCCAGGTCGGCCACGTCGCGCCTGATGTCCTCGTACGTGCCCGTCAGCGGACGATCGGAGTCGCCCGCCCTGACCTGCGTGACGCCGCGCACCACGAACCTGAACGCGCCCGCGTCCCGCCCCGACTCGGCCAGCGTCTGCTTGATCAGCGCGATCCGGCCCGCGATGGCGGACAGGTCCTCCCTGCTGGAGCTCACCCACCCGTCGCCCAGCCGCGCGGCGCGGCGCAGCGCGACCTCGGCGGTGCCCCCGAGCAGGATCGGCGGCGGTCCCGGCACGGGCTTGGGGTCCATATGGGACGGCGACACCCGGTAGAACTCGCCCCGGTGCTCGATCACGTCGTCGGTCCACGCCTTGCGCAGCAGCTCGACGTACTCCTCGCCCCTGCGTCCCCGCCGCTCCATGCCCACGCCCGTGGCCTCGAACTCCTCCGGCACCCAGCCCAGCCCGATCCCCGCCGTGAGCCTGCCGCCGGAGAGCGTCTGGAGCGTGGCGAGCTGCTTGGCCAGCACCACCGGCTGCACGTACGCGTTGATCACCGCCACCCCGAGCCGGATCCGGCTCGTCACGCCGGACAGGTGGGCCAGCGTGATCAGCGGGTCGTGCACGCTGCGGTAGGTCGGCCCCATCGGATGCCCGACCGGGTACAACAACCGCTGGAACGTCCAGAGTTCGTGATAGCCGAGCGATTCCGCCCGGGCGGCGACGCGGCGCAGGTTCTCGGGCGTGGCCCACGCCCCTGACTGTGGTACGGCGAAACCGACTCTCATGCCCCCTAGTCTGTACGAGTGGGTCTGGAGGTTGAGCTGGCGGGTATCGCCGCGGCGTACGGCGGCACGGGAACACCGGTGTTACACCCGACACGCACGGATGTCGTGGTGTTACGCAGGGGCGAGGTCGTGGTCAAGGCCCACTCCGTGCGCGACGACGTCGAGTCGCTGCGCCCGAGATTGCGGGCCGCCGCGTCGGCCGCGGTGAGCGGCGTGATGCTGGCGCCGCTGGAGCCGGAGGTGCTGGCGGCCGAGGGGCGGGCGGTGACCGTGTGGCCCGCGGGCCGCCCCGTCGCGCAGGACGACCCCGATTCCGCGCCCTGGGAGGAGGGCGCCAGGCTGCTGGCCAGGCTGCATGCCATCCCTCTCACGCTGCTGCCGGAGCTGCCCGCCTCCGGAGGGCCCGCCAGGGCCGCCCGCGCGGTGGGGCGCATGACCGGCGACGGCCCGGTCGAGCAGCTCATCAGACGGGCCTTCAAGGAGCTGCCCGAGATGACGCCGCTGCCGGGGCTGTTCACGCACGGCGACTGGCATCTGGGCCAGCTCGTCCACCGGGACCGGTGGCTGCTCATCGACGTCGACGACCTGGGCGTCGGCGACCCGGCGTGGGACCTGGCCAGACCGGCCGCCTGGTACGCCGCCGGGCTGCTCGACCCGGCCGTCTGGGAGCGGTTCCTGGGGGCGTACCTGGCCTCCGGCGGGCCCGCGCTCGGCCAGGGCGACGACCCGTGGCGGCGGCTCGATCTGCCGGCCCGGGCGCTCACCGTCCAGCTCGCCGCGGTGGCCGTGACGAACGCCGAACGCGAGGGCCGGGAACTGGACGAGGTGGAGCATTCGTTGGTGGAGTCGTGCAACAGAATCGTCCGAGCGTGACGGGGTTGCGCGCGGTAGGTTTCAGACCGGAGACCTCGAAGCCAAGGAGAGCGACTTAGATGCAGTGCCCTAAGTGCCGCGGAAACATGCGGACCTATGAGCGCAACGGCGTCCACATCGAGCAGTGCGACAACTGCCGTGGGATCTTCCTCGACTACGGCGAGCTGGAGACGCTGACCCGGATGGAGTCGCAGTACAACGCGGCTCCCCCGCCCGCCCCCGGCCCCGGCCCCGCGTGGGGCGCGCCGCACGGCGGCCACCACGGCGGCGGCCACTACGGCCACCGCGGCCAGCGCAGCTGGGTGGGCATGCTGTTCTCGACCTGACCAGGAAGGGCCGCGCGCGTCCGGTGCGCGGCCCCTCGAGTTCACGGCTCAGCCGGGGAAGTCGTCGGGATCCACGGGCGAGGTGCGGGCGTTGCCGCCGGAGATGGAGTGCAGCGTGATCCGCCAGTCGTGCCAGCGGATCTGCGTGGCGGTGAAGGTCGTCTTGAACGTCACCGACTTCTGGAACCGCTCGAAGCTGCACTCCCGCGTGAACGCCTTGCTCTTGCCGTCCCAGTCCACGCCGTGCGTGAAATAGATCTTGTAGTTGCCGTCACGCACGCCCCGGACCTTGAACTTCGCCTTCCTGCGCACGTACACGGTGAACGCCTTGCTGCCGCCCCGCACGACCGAGACCACGGCGTCGCGGGAGCCGCCGTTGTCGATCTCCAGCGAACTGCGGCCGTTGAGCGTGCCCTTGCGGATGAACGAGCCGTTGCTCAGCCGCCTGGTCTGCTTGCCCTTGGCCGACACGTCCACGATGTCGGCCGGGTAGTCTCCGGCGCTCTGCAGGGCCTCGCCCGCCTGGTCCAGCGCGTCCAGCTTGTCGTCGAGGTCGGTGAGCACGGCCGAGGAGGTGCACAGATCCCTGGCGCCCACCTTGCCCGCCGTGGAGCCCAGCTCGGTGGCGAAGTCGCGCAGGCTGGTCACGTACGCGTCGTGCTGGGTGCGTACGGTGTCGGGCGGGGTGAGCGCGGAGAGCGCGTCGGCGGCGCCGCTCAGCGCCTCCTCGGCTCGATCCACCCGCTGGTCCAGGGCCTTGACCCCGCGCGCGCCCGCCATCGCGTTGATCGCGTCGAGCATCGTCTTGTGCCTGCTGTCGAGCTCGCCCTTGTAGGCCTCGGCGGTTAAGGCGGCCGGGCTCGGGCTGCCGCTGGCCGTAGCCCCGCCGTTGGCGGCGACGCCGCCCTTGCCGCCCGCGACGCCGCTGACCCTGGCCTCGCCGCCCGTCGGGGAGGACGAACCAGCGGAACAGGCACTGAGCGTGAGCGTCGCCAGGGCGAGAACGCAGGGGATCAACCGAGGTGCAGCCACCTGCCACACTATCGCCGGGTTGATCCCCATGCGTCAATTACGATTCGGCCAGTCCCTCATCCCGATCCTGTCGCAACCAGCGGGTGATCCCGAGCGTCTCCAGGAACGGCAGGTCGTGGCTGGCCACGATGAGCGCCCCGCGGTAGGCCGACAGCGCCTGGGCGAGCTGGCGGACGCTGGCCATGTCCAGGTTGTTCGTCGGCTCGTCGAGCAGGAGCAGTTGCGGCGGCGGCTCGGCCGACAACAGCGCGGCGAGCGTCGCGCGGAACCTCTCGCCGCCCGACAGCGTGCCGGCCGCCTGGTTGACCCGCTCGCCCCTGAACAGGAAGCGCGCCAGGCGGGCCCGCACGTCGTTCACCGAGGCGGAGGGCGCCACGGCACGCACGTTGTCCACCACGCTCAGCGTGTCGTCCAGCAGGTCGAGCCGCTGCGGCAGGTAGCGGACGGGCACCTGGGCGCCGTGCTCGACGATCCGCTTGAGCAGCGTCGTCTTGCCCGAGCCGTTCGGGCCGAGCAGCGCGATGCGCTCCGGCCCGCGTACGACCAGCGTCTCCAGCACGACCGTGCGGACCGCCCCCTCTTCGGAGCCGGGATCGGGTTCGCGGGCCGGCGGCGGGTCGAGCGGGAGGGTCAGGACCGTGCGGCCGGCGGGTACCTCGGTGCCCGGCAGCTGGATGCGGATCTCCGCGTCGTCGCGTACGGACTGCTCGGCCTCGGTGAGCCGCTCACGGGCCTCCTCCAGCTTCTCCAGGCCCAGGTTGCGCTGCTTGCCCGCGGTCACCTGGGCCTGCCGCTTGCGCCCGTTCGCGACGATCTTCGGCACCCTCTTGTTCTCGAACGCCTTTCTCCCGTTGCGCAGGTTCCGGTCGATCTTGATTCGGGTCTCGACGAGCTCGCGCTGCTGCCGTCTCACCTCGCCCTCCGCGGTGCGCACCGTCCGCGCGGCGGCCTCCTGCTCGGCCGCGACCTGGTCCTCGTAGTCGCCGAGGTTGCCGCCGTACATGCGCACGACGCCCTCGCGCAGCTCGGCGATCTGGTCGACGAGCTCCAGCAGCGTACGGTCGTGGCTGACGACCACCAGCACGCCCGGCCAGGCGGCGACGGCGGCGTAGAGGCGTTCGCGAGCGTCCAGGTCGAGGTTGTTGGTGGGCTCGTCGAGCAGCAGCACCTCGGGCCGTTTCAGCAGCTGGGCGGCCAGCGCGACCATGATGGTCTCGCCGCCGGACAGCGTGCCGACCGTGCGGTCCAGCCCGATGTGGCCGAGCCCGAGCCGATCGAGCTCGGCCCGCGCGCGCTCCTCGACGTCCCAGTCGTCGCCGACCGCGGCGAAATGCTCCTCGGCCACGTCGCCGCCCTCGATGGCGTGCAGCGCCGCCCGCGTCGCGCTGATCTCCAGCAGGTCCGACACGGTACGGCCTGCGCCCAGCGGCACGTTCTGCGGCAGGTACCCCACCTCGCCCGAGACGGACACGGACCCGGATCCCGGGACCAGCTCCCGAGCGATGATCTTCAGCAGGGTGGACTTGCCCGACCCGTTGACCCCGATGAGCCCGGTACGCCCGGCGGGGAAGGCGGCGTCGAGCCCGTCGAGCACCTTGGTGCCGTCCGGCCAGCCGAAGGACACGTGATCTACAACAATGGAAAACATCAGGCGGCTCCCGTCACAAAGGTCGAAATTTCGTGACTTGGCGGGAACACCGCATATGCGCGCGAAACGAGGAAACTCTGGCGGAGTTCGCGATGGAGGCGAGGATGTCGCCGGGGTCCAGGTGTGCGCGCATGCCCCAGATGCCGATCAATACGGATGGGGCGGAACGGCGCGGTGCCCGCGACCTCAGATCCTCACTCAGCTGCCCCCACGGCTCGGCGATAATACGCTGGCAAGTTTAGGCGACGCGGAGATCAGAGGGCAAGGTGACGGGCCCGGTGCGCCGCCACGTTGACCCTGTTCGCGCAGGCCAGCGAGCAGAACCGGCGTCGCCCGTTGCGCGAGGTGTCGACGTAGACGATCGCGCACCCGTCCCTGTCGCACCGCCCCAGCCGCCGGCCGTCGGAGAACGAGATCGCCATCGCCAGGCCGCCCGCGGTGGTGTCCTTGGCCCGGGAGACGATGTCGGCGTCCACGGAGAAGAAGTGCAGGTGGGGCTCACGCCCGTCGTGAGCGCTGACGTACGGCTTGGACGCGGTGACGTCGAGCAGGTCGTTGACCAGCTTGATCTGGATGTTCTGGTCCGGCTCCCCGAACACCGGCGCGAGCCGCTCCGCCCACGCCCGCAGCTCCGCCGCCTCCTCCTGGGTGACGGCGGTGCGGAGCAGGCGGTGCTCCGACAACATCGCCTCGACCGCCGCCGGGCCGAAGTCGGTCGCGTTGACCAGCGCCGCCGCGAGGGCCGCCCCGTTGCCCCCGTAAGCATTGAAATGCATAAGGTCATTACATCAGATTGGAATCATGCACCCTAGAGATCTGCACGACCCCCTCGCCCTGACCGTCGTCTCCTCTCACCGCACCTCCGAGGGCCTGGTCTGCTATCTGCGGTGTGCCTGCGGCGCCTGGGAGGTGCGCAGCGCGGCGCTGGTCGCCACCACCTCGCCGCGCCCTCGACCCATCAGGACCATCGGCTGACACGGGGCGGGGCAGCATCGGAAACCCGTGAGTGGAATACCTTCTCCCGGGGGTGAAGTTTCCGTATCCGCTGCGTCAGCGCCGGTCGGACGGGCTGCGTGATCCATGTCACGATGTAGCGCAACCGACGTGGGGAGAGGCGCATATGTGTGCGGAACCGACACTGCCCGAAAAGGTGGCGGGGGCGCTGGAGGAGTACGGGCGGCTGCTGGGCGAGCACGGCATCACCTGGGGCGAGCCGGAGATCCACTACGTCAAGTTCTTCGCCCGGCGCCGGGTGCTGCCGCCGACGCTGTTCGACCGGTTCTGGCAGCTCGTCTTCAGGTCGGTGGCCGAGAGCCATCCGGACGAGCCTCGCCACCAGCTCGCCGCCCGCCTCGCCGAGCCGGACTACGACCGGGTCCTGCGCGACACCCTCGACGGCGAGTTGCCGGGACACCTCGTCGCCCTGCGCGTCAGCCCGGACGGGTTAGCGCTTGAGGGCGCCCCGAAAACGGTGCTGCTCCCCGCGCAACCACTCCACTCGGTGCCGGACGAGGCCGAGGCGGCCCGGCGATGGGCCGGTGAGGTGCCGTTCGTCCTGCTGACGGGCGGCGCGCAACCCGAGAGCGGCGGGGCGGACCCGGTGCCGTCCGCCCCGCGCCCAGCTCGCGCCGAGGCACTGGCGCCGTCCGTGCCGCTGCCCGGGCGGGGTGAGGAGCGGATCTCGTTGCTCATCGACTCCAGCCGCGACGACTCCTGCCTGGTCGGCGTCGACGAGACCCAGCGGCGGCTCGCCCCCCGCGGCGCCTGGCTGGTCCAGGTCGATCACGACAGCACAATCGTCGTGGACGGCGCACGCGTGCGGCTGGACACCCTCCTGCGGCCCACCCAGATGTCCAGGCTGCTCCTGCTGGCGGGGCTGCCCTGCCGGTGGAGCGTCATGGCCGCAGACGGCGGCGGCTGGTTCCCGCCCGGCACCCCGAACCGCTACGACTACCACGGCCGCCCGTACTTCCACGGCGACGACATCGAGCTGGAGGTCCCCGCGGTCCCCCTGACGATCACCGTGGCCAGAGGCATGGAGTACGGCGAGGCCAAGCTGGAGCTCACCCCGGACTCCGGCGAGCGGCACCTGATCAGGCTGACCCCCGAACGCCTCTACGACGCCGCCGCCCGCGGCTGGTACGGCGCCGACATGCACGTTCACCTCAACTGGGCTGGCGACCTGGTGGGGGTGCCCGCGGACGCGGCCGCCGCCCAGCACGGCGAGGACCTGCACGTGCTCAACCTGCTGGCGGGCAACGTCTCCGGCAGGCGTGTCTACGACCGCGAGGCGCTGGAGCACTGGACGGGCGAGGACCTGCCGTGGTCGGACGCCACGCATCTGGCCAGGATGGGCGTCGAATACCGCAACGACCTGCTCGGCCACATCTACGCCTTCGCGCCCCGCGACGCCCCCGGCCGCTACCACACCGGGTTCGCGGGCGACGCGGACTGGCCGCCCAACGCCGACGGGCTGCGAGAGCTGCGCGGTCTCGGGGCGCTCGTCGGCTACAGCCACCCCTTCCGCACCCCGATCGCCGACGGCGACCCGCCCAAGGGCGTCGTCTCGCCCATGCCGCGCAACTGCGCCGCCCGCGAGCTGGTCGCCGACGCCGCGCTCGGCCTGGTGGACAGCCTCGACGTGCTCACCCACGCCTCGATCCCGTCCACGGCGGCGGTGTACCGGCGGCTGATCGGCGCGGGCAACCGGCTGGCCGTGACCGCCGGCACGGACGCGATGATCTCCTTCACCCGCTCCGACAACCAGTCGAACCCGCCCGGCTGGGCCCGCGTCTACGCCCAGGTCGACGGGCCGCTGACGGCCAGGGCCTTCGCGGCGGCCGTACGCGCGGGCCGTACGTTCGCCACCACCGGCCCCTGGCTGGAGCTGTCCGTGGACGGCCACGGCCCCGGCCACGTCATCCACGCGCGCGGGGGGCAGCACGTCACCGTCACGGCCAGCGCCATCGGGCCCGAGGTCGCGGCGGTGCGCATCCGCACCGCGGAGGGTGTTCGGGCGGGGGCGGAGCGCCTGTCGGCCGATTACCCGCGGGCGGGCGAGGAGGTGCTGACCGTGACGGCCGGCTTCCGGGTGGACGCGCCGACGTACGTGGTGGCCGAGGTCCTGTGCGACCCGCACCCGCGCACCATGACCTCCACCGGGTACGCCCTGACCAGCCCCGTCTACGTGGACATCGACGGCAGGCAGGTCGCCAGGCAGGACGACGTACGGTGGTGCCTGGAGTGGCTGGACCTGCTGGAGGACCTGATCAGGCAGCACGGCCGGCTGGCGAGCGCCTACCAGTTCGGCGACCACGTGTCCCTGCTGGAGCGGGCCAGGACCGTCTACCGGGGGCGGCTAGGCTGACCCGGATGGACGTCAAGGCCCTGCTCCGCACCCACCCCGCCTGGCTCGACCACCTCGAATCCCTCGGCGGCTTCGACCTCGCCTTCCCCGCCGACCTCCCGTCGGAGCTGCTGCGCCTCGCCGTGCCGCACGAGGACGTCAACGCCGTCATCGCCGCCCGCCCGGAGCCGGGCAGCGCGCAGTGGTGGCTGGCCGAGCGGTGCGCGTACTCGCTGGTGTCCACGATGGGCGCCCTGGACGACCCGCCGCCGTTCCGGGTGCTGCCCGAGCTGGGGCCGTACTTCTACGTGTACGTCTACCTGGCCGCCCTGCCGCACACCCGCCGATACCACCGCGAGCTGGGCATCCCGGAGGAGGTGTCCTGGGCGACGTTCACGGACCTGGGGCGCAACATGGCCGTGCACCGCAAGCGCCACGGCACCGGCGGCCTGCACGCGCCCCACTGGTTCATGCTGCACGCCCGCGGCATCCTCTACGAGCTGGGCCGCCTCCAGTTCAACCGGGGCAGGCTGAGCAGGGCGGTCACCACGGACGGGATGCCGGTGGGGCCCGGCGACCCGGCGCTCGGGGTGCACATCCCCGACTTCCACGGCCCGTTGACGCCCAAGGCGTGCGACGCGTCGTTCGAATGGGCCAGGCGGTTCTTTCCCCGGCACTTCCCCGAGGAGGACTACCGCGTCATGACGTGCGGGTCCTGGCTGCTGGACGAGCAGCTCGCCCGCTACCTGCCGGCCGACGCCAACATCGTCGCCTTCCAGCGGCGTTTCCACCTGCTCGACAGGTTCGACGACAGCGACATGTTGTCCTTCGTGTTCGGCGGGGACGCCACCGACCTGAGCGAGCTGCCGCGCCGCACGCGGCTGGAGCGGGCCATCGCCGACCACCTCGCGAGCGGCGGCGCCTGGTACGGCCGGATCGGCTGGCTGCACTTCTGACCCGCCCGCGATCCTCGCTCTCTAGCCGCATGTGCTAAATTTTGGCCATGCGGTCAGAAAATGAGCCGGGCGGACAGAAAGCCCGCTCGTTCATCGAGGAGGCCAGGCGTGCCCAGATCGTGGCGTCGGCCGTGGAGGTGATCGCCGAGGTCGGGTTCGCCCAGGCGTCGCTGGCGCGGATCGCCAAGCACGCGGGCATCAGCAAGGGCGTCATCTCCTACCACTTCGCCGGCAAGGACGAGCTGATGGAGGAGGTGGTCGACCGCACGTTCGGGACCATCGCCGAGCACGTGGGCGCCAAGATGGAGGGCCTGCGGACGGCCGCCGAGCTGCTCAGGACGCACGTCCTGTCGGTGGCCGAGCACATGCGCGGCCATCGCACGCAGCTCATCGCGCTGGGCGAGATCTTCTACAACCTCAGGACCGCCGACGGCAAGCCTCGCTACGGGATCAACGCCAACGAGGAGATCTATCGCGCCATGGAGCAGATCTACCGCTTCGGCCAGGAGAGCGGGGAGTTCAGGGACTTCGACACGCGTGTCATGGCCATCACCCATTCCTCCGCCATCGACAACATGTTCGCCTACTGGGTAGCCAATCCCGACCACGACCTCGACGCACACGCAAAGGAACTAGCGGACCTCCTGGAAAGGGCATGCAAGGCATGAAGACCGAGCCGAGGACCAGGCTCTACGCGGTCGACAACCTCCGGATCGTGCTGACCGCGCTGGTGGTCGCCCACCACGTCGCGGTCACGTACGGCAACATCCCCCTCTGGTTCTACACCGAGCCCGCCAAGGACCCGTCCGGGACCGCGCTCGACATCCTGGTCACCATCAACCAGGCGTTCTTCATGGGGTTCTTCTTCCTCATCTCCGGCTTCTTCACCCCCGGCTCGTTAGACCGCAAGGGCGGTCGCTCCTTCGTGCGCGAGCGGCTGGTTCGGCTCGGCATCCCGCTGCTGGTCTTCCTCGTCCTGCTCCGGCCGCTGGTCAACTTCGGCGGGTACGCCCAGTACCAGGACCTGCCGTACTGGCAGTACTACCTCGGCTCGTGGGACCCGGGGCCCATGTGGTTCGCCGAGGTGCTGATCGTCTTCGCGCTGGCCTACGCCTGGTGGCGGAGCCGGCGGGCGCCACTCGACGCGCAGCCTGCGCCGCTCCGGTTCAAGTGGATCGTGCTGTTCGTGCTGGGGCTGACGGCCGTCACGTTCCTGTGGCGGATCCCGGTGCCCACCGGAACCTACGTGCCCGTGCTCGGGCTGCCGTCACCGGACTTCCTGCCGCAGTACGCGAGCATGTTCGTGCTCGGGTGCGTGGCCTTCAGGCGCGGCTGGTTCGAGTCGCTGCCGGCGCGGGCGGGGCGGCTCGGGCTCGTCGCGGCGACCGGGTCGACCCTGGTGCTGCTGCCGGCGTTCATGACGAGCGGAGCGGTGTCCACGGCGCTGATCGCCCTCTGGCAGTCCGCGTTCGCGGTCGGCATGGTCATCGGCCTGTCGGTGCTCTTCAGGGAGCGGTTCAACGAGCAGGGGCCGCGCGGCAGATTCCTGGCCGAGCACGCCTTCACCGTCTACATCACCCACCCGCTCGTGCTGGTCGCCCTCGGCTACGCGCTGAGCTGGCTGCACGCGATCGCGATCGTCAAGTTCGCGATCATGCTGGCGCTGGCCCTGCCGCTGTGCTGGGCGCTGGCCTACGCCGTGCGGTCGCTGCCGGGGGCTAAACGCGTGCTGTGAGCGAACCGATGAACACAGGAGCTTGCTCATAGGGCCGACGAAGGAGGTCCTATGAGCATCCCGGGCAGGGGGGCGGCCGCTCCGTCGCGCACGCACACGTACGTGATCGTGCCGACGGCCACCAGGTCGCCCCCGTGCCGCATCGTGAACGTCATCGTGATCGACGTGGTGCCCACCCTGGCCGGCGCGGTCTCCACGGCCAGCACGTCGCCGAGGCGGGCGGGGGCGTGGTGCTCGCATCCGCTCGCCTTGACGACCAGGTCCGCGCCCTCCCGCCGGAGCCGGTCGTAGCCGCCCCTTTCACCGAGCCAGTCGAGGAAGGCGTCCTCGAAGTACTCGTAGTAGCGGGCGGCGTGCATCATCGACTGCGCGTCGCAGTGCCTCGGGCGGACCTGGAGGTGGGAGATCACTACGCGGGCGAGTCGTAGAAGGAGTCGAGCACCTTGCCGTGACGCTCCTCGACCGCCTTGCGCTTGATCTTGAGGCTGGGCGTCAGCTCGCCCGTCTCCACCGTGAAGTCCTCGGCCAGGATCGCGAACTTCTTGACCGTGGCATAGCTCGCCTGGTCCGCGTTGACCTGGTCGATGGCCTTCTCGACCTCCTCGCGCATGCGCGGGTGCGCGCGCAGCGACTCGGCGTCGGAGGGCAGCGACTCGGCCTGCGCCCACGGCTTGACCACGTCCATGTCGAGCGTGACCAGGGCCGTGACGTAGTTGCGCCGGTCGCCGTGCACGAACACGTGCGACGCGTACGGGCAGGCCGCCTTGATCCGGCCCTCCAGGTAGGTGGGCGCGACGTACTTGCCGCCCGAGGTCTTGATCAGCTCCTTCTTGCGGTCGGTGATGAGCAACCGCCCGGCCGGATCCAGCTCGCCGATGTCACCCGTACGCAGCCAGCCGTCCTCCAGCGCGTCGGCCGTCTCCTCCGGCAGCCCGTGGTATCCGCGCATGATGCCGCGCCCGCCGATGAGGATCTCGCCGTCGTCGGCGATGCGGACCTCGGTGCCCGGCAGCGGCGGCCCGACCGTCCCGAACTGCACCGTGTCCGGCCGGTTGAGGAAGCTGCCCGCCGAGGACTCGGTCAGGCCGTACCCTTCGAGGATCGTCAGGCCGGCCGCGTCGAAGAACTCGGCGATGTCCTTGGACAGCGGGGCGGCGCCGGAGATGAAGAAGCGGATCCGGCCGCCGAACCGGTTGCGCAGCTTGCTGAACACCAGGCGGTCCGCCAGCGCGTATTCGACCCGGGTGGTGAGCGGGATGGCCGCCTCGCGCTGGCGGGCCCTGCTGACCCTGATGCCGGTCGCCCGGGCCCAGTTGAAGATCCGCAGCTTGACGCCGCCCTCGCGCTGCTGGGTGGCGGCGACGGTGTTGTGGATCTTCTCGAAGATGCGCGGCGCCGCGGCCATGAAGGTCGGCTTCAGCACGCCGAGGTTGTCGGCGATCTTGTCGAGGCGGCCGTCGATCGCGGTGGGCACGCCGATGTCGATCATCACGACCTCCAGCAGCTTGCCGAACGAGTGCGACAGGGGCAACCACAGGAAGTGCAGGTCGGACCCGGAGATCAGGTCCAGCTCGCGGACGGAGCTCGCGGCGTACAGCCAGTTGTCGTGGGTCAGCTCCACGCCCTTGGGGCGGCCGGTGGTGCCCGAGGTGTAGATGAGCGTGGCCAGGTCGTCCTGGGCGATGGCGTCGACCATGGCGTCGTAGTCGCCCTCACCGGTCAGCGAGTCGAGCGTGACCACCCAGCCGTCGTCGCTGGCCGAGCCGTCGATGACCACCACATGGGTGACGTCCGGCACCTCCTTCTGGACGGACCTGATCTTGGCGACCTGGTCGTCGTTCTCGGCGATGACGATCGTGCTGCCGGAGTCGGTGATGACGAAGGCGGACTCGGCGGCGGTGTTGGACGGGTAGATCGTGGTCGTGGCCGCACCGGTCGCCAGCACCGCCAGGTCGGCCAGGACCCATTCGACCCGGGTCGAGCAGAGGATCGACACGCGGGTCCCCGGCCCGGCCCCCAGCTCTGACAGGCCCAGGGCCAGCCCGCGTACCCGCTCGCCCACCTCCCGCCATGACAACGAGGCCCAGCCGTCGTCCGAGGGCAGTCGGTACGCCTCGGCGTCGGGAGTCGCCGCGATCCGGTCGCGCAGCAGGGAGGGAATGCTGGACATGCCTGACCTCCTGGAGGGGTGTTGAGCCCGACTCTAAGAGCAATCCCGGGAATTGGTACAGTCCGGCGCGCGGGGCGTACGTCAGGGGTGTTTGAAGGCGGCCAGCAGACGGTCGGCGGCGAGCGCGGGGGTGAGCTCGCCCGCGAGGACCTCGCGCTCCACCTCCTCCGCGATCGCCGCCACCTCGGGGTGGTGGCGCAGCTCGGACAGCAGCCGGTCCCGCACCAGGGTCCACGTCCACTGCACCTGCTGCCCGCGCCGCTTGGCGCCCAGGTCCAGCGCCGCCTGATGGGCCAGGACGTGCCGCCAGAGCCGCTCCAGCCCGTCGCCGGTGAGGGCGCTGCAGGTCAGTACGGGCGGCGCCGGCGAGTCGGAGCGGAGCATGCGCAACGCCCCCGCCAGCTCCCGCGCCGCCTTCCTGGCCGGCAGCTCGTGCTCCCCGTCGGCCTTGTTGACCGCGATGACGTCGGCCAGCTCCAGCACGCCCTTCTTGATCCCCTGGAGCTGATCACCGGTGCGCGCCAGCGTGAGCAGCAGGAACGTGTCCACCATGTCGGCCACCGCGGTCTCCGACTGCCCCACGCCCACGGTCTCGACCAGCACGACGTCGAACCCGGCCGCCTCGACCACGACCATGGCCTCCCTGGTCGCCTTGGTGACGCCGCCGAGGGTGCCGGAGGTGGGCGAGGGGCGGATGAAGGCGGCCGGATCGACCGACAGGCGCGCCATGCGGGTCTTGTCACCGAGGATGCTGCCGCCGGTCCTGCTGGAGGAGGGGTCCACGGCCAGCACGGCGACCTTGTGCCCCTGCCCGGTCAGCAGCGTCCCGAGCGCGTCGATGAACGTGGACTTGCCCACGCCGGGCACGCCGGAGATCCCCACCCGGCGCGCGTGGCCGGAGAACGGGGTGAGCTCGACGAGCAGCCGCTGCGCCAGCGCGATGTGATCGGGCCTGGTCGACTCGACCAGCGTGATCGCGCGGGCGATCCACGTACGGGAACCGGCCCGTACGCCCTTGGCGTAGTCCTCCAGCGAGTGCACCCGACCTACTCCTTTCTTCCCAGTTGATCAGCCTAACTTCTGACAAGTCTTGACTTTTGCCAGTAGGGTGCTGGAGTTCTGATCTCAGCCGTCACAGGAGTCACTCCCCTCATGCCAAACGTCGAACCCCTCCGCGAGGGCGACCCGGCAGCGGTGGGACCCTACCGGCTGGTCGGGCGGCTCGGCGCGGGCGGCCACGGTGTCGTCTATCTCGGCCAGGCGCGCAACGGCGTCCCCGTCGCCGTCAAGGTGCTGCGCGAGGGACTCGCCGTGGGCGATCGCCTGGCCAAGGAGATCGCCGCCGCGCGGAAGGTCGAGCCGTTCTGCCTCGCGCGGGTGCTCGGCGCCTCGACCAGCGGCAGGCCGTACATCGTGGCCGAGTACGTGGACGGGCCCTCGCTCCAGCAGGCCGGCCGGCACGGGACGGACCCGCAGCGGCTCGCCGTATCGACCGCGACCGCGCTGGACGCCATCCACCAGGCCGGAGTCGTACACGGGGACTTCAAGCCGGCCAACGTCCTGCTCGGGCCCGACGGGCCGCAGGTGGTGGACTTCGGCATCGCCGGGGCGCTCGGCTCGGGCATGAAGGCGACCAGCAACATCGTGGGCACGCCCGCGTACATGGCGCCCGAGCAGCTCGCGGGGAAGGCGGTAGGGGCGCCCGCGGATGTGTTCGCGTGGGCGTCGGTGGTGGTGTTCGCGGCGACGGGGGTGCCGCCGTTCGGGGACGACGCGTTGCCCGTGGTGATCAACCGCATCCTGAACGACGAACCGCAGATCGGCGAGTTGCGGTCGCCGCTGCGCGAGGTCGTGCTGGCCTGCCTGGCCAAGGAGCCGGCGACCCGTCCCACGATGCGCGACGTCCTGCTGCGACTGACCGCGCCCCTGCGCCAGCGCTCGGCCCCGCACCAGACCCCCGACCAGCCCCCGGCCTGGCACCAGACCCCTGAGCACACTCCCGAACCCCCGGCGTGGGACCGAACCCCCGATCACACCGCCGAGCCCCCGGCGTGGCACCAGACCCCGGACCCCGCCGAGCCCTCCGCCTGGCAGCAGACCCTCGACCAGGACCCGGCCCACGATCCCTCCCCCGGTCGACCCCACGATCCGGCCCTTGGCCGCTCTCCCGATCCGATGCCTGGCCGACCCCACGATCCCGCCTCCGGCCGGCCCCTCGACCCCGCCCTCGGCCGCTCGCACGATCCGGTGGCCGGCCGGTCCCGGGCGCAGGCCACTGGCCGGCCCCATGCCGCGTCAGGCAAGGCCGAAGGTCCGCGCCAGGGCGCGCCGCGGGCCGCTGCCCGGCACCCGGCCCCGGCTTCGCACCACGGCTCGGCGCACCTTGCCTCGCCGCACCCGACCCCGGACTCGCACGAGAGCCCGGCGCAGAGCACCTCCCCGCTCCAGGCGCTGTTCGAGCTCTCGGCCCCGGTCGAGCCGCCGCCATCGCAATTCGAGCAGCCGGCGCCGTTCGAGCCTCCGGTCTCGGTCGAGGTGCCCGCCGAGGCCCCGGCTCCGGCGCGGCGGTCCGGGCGGCGGCGGGTGAAGACCGTGATCATCGCGGGCGTGGCAGGCGTGTCCGTGCTGGCCCTGGCCGCCGCCATCGTGTGGCTCACCCCCACCACGCCCACCCCGAAGACCAGGAACGTCGCCGTCGTGACCAACGCGCCCACGACCTCCCCCGCCGCCACGCCGACCAGGGCCCAGCGGCCGAAGCGGACCCGTACCGCGCGGCCGACCCCCCAGTCCGACGGCACGCCCAGCAGCGTGCCCACCGCCACGAGCACGGCCGCCACGACCGGGCGGCTCAGGCTCGTCTACCTCCGGGCGGGCGGGGCCAGGAACGGCGACTGCTGGGCCGGCGGCGAGGTGACGCTCCAGGCGCTGGTGCAGCGGACGGGAAGCCCCGTGAACTTCAGCTACACCTGGCTCATCGACGGCGTGACCGCCGGCCGGGCCTCGGCGATCATCTCCGAGAACGGCCAGCGCTACCTGACCTCGCCGCGCAACCTCAAGAGCGTGGGCGGCACCCACAACGTCACGCTGCGGATCACCTCCCCCATCGCGCTGCAGCGAACCATCACGGTCACGATCTGCGAGCGCACCACCTTCTGACGACTCCGAGCGCGCGACCGCTCCCGGCGCCGGGCGGGCCTACCGGCGGCTCCTGAGCTGGTCCAGGAGGTCGAGGGCGGCGTCGGCGATCACGGTGCCGGGTGGGAAGATCGCGGCGGCGCCCGCGGCCCGGAGCTCGTCGTGGTCGCCCGGCGGGATGACGCCGCCGACCACGATCATGATGTCGCCGGCGTCGAGGCCGGCCAGCGCCTTGCGCAGCGCGGGCACCAGCGTGAGGTGCCCGGCGGCCAGCGACGACACGCCCACGATGTGCACGTCGGCCTCGACCGCCTGCCTGGCGACCTCCTCCGGCGTCTGGAACAGCGGGCCGACGTCCACGTCGAAGCCCAGGTCGGCGAAGGCGCTGGCGATCACCTTCTGGCCGCGGTCGTGCCCGTCCTGGCCCATCTTGGCCACCAGGATGCGCGGGCGGCGGCCCTCGGCCCGCTCGAAGTCGGCGCAGGCGCGGCGGGCGCGCTCGATGTTGGCGGCCGGGCCTGACTCGTCGCGGTACACCCCAGAGATGGTACGTACCTGCTCGGCGTGCCTGCCGAACACCCGCTCCAGCGCGTCGGAGATCTCGCCCACCGTGGCCTTGGCGCGGGCGGCGTCCACGGCCAGCTTGAGCAGGTTGTGGTCCAGGCCGGGCCTGGGGTCGTCGGCGGCCTTGGTGAGCGCGTCGAGGGCGCGGCGCACGGCGTCGTCGTCACGCTCGGCTCGGAGCCTGGCCAGCTTGCCGAGCTGCTGGGCGCGTACGGCGCTGTTGTCGACCTTGAGCACCTCGATGTCCTCGTCGGCGGTCGCGCGGTACTTGTTCACGCCGATCACGGGCTGGCGGCCGGAGTCGATGCGGGCCTGGGTACGGGCGGCGGCCTCCTCGATGCGCAGCTTGGGCAGGCCCGCCTCGATGGCCCTGGCCATGCCGCCGGCGGCCTCGACCTCCTGGATGTGGGCCCAGGCGCGTTCGGCGAGGTCGTGGGTGAGGCGTTCGACGTAGTAGGAGCCGCCCCAGGGGTCGATCACCCGGGTGGTGCCCGATTCCTGCTGGAGGAGGAGCTGGGTGTTGCGGGCGATCCGGGCGGAGAAGTCGGTGGGCAGCGCGAGCGCCTCGTCCAGGGCGTTGGTGTGCAGCGACTGGGTGTGGCCCTGGGTGGCGGCCATGGCCTCGACGCAGGTGCGGGCGACGTTGTTGAACACGTCCTGCGCGGTCAGCGACCAGCCGGAGGTCTGGCTGTGGGTACGGAGGCTCAGCGATTTCGGATTTTTCGCATTGAATCCGGACACAAGCTTCGCCCACAACAACCGGGCGGCCCTGAGCTTGGCGACCTCCATGAAGAAGTTCATGCCGATGCACCAGAAGAACGACAACCTCGGCGCGAACCGGTCGACGTCCATCCCGGCGGCGACCCCGGCGCGCAGGTATTCGACCCCGTCGGCCAGCGTGTAGGCCAGTTCAAGATCGCACGTGGCGCCGGCTTCCTGGATGTGATACCCAGAAATACTAATAGAATTGAATTTCGGCATCTTCTCGCTCGTATAAGCGAAAATATCCGAAATAATCCGCATCGACGGCCCCGGCGGATAAATGTAAGTATTACGGACCATGAACTCCTTGAGGATGTCGTTCTGGATGGTCCCCGCGAGCTCCTCCGGCGCGACGCCCTGCTCCTCGGCCGCCACGATGTACAGCGCGAGGACGGGCAACACGGCGCCGTTCATGGTCATGGACACCGACATGCGGTCGAGCGGGATGCCCTCGAACAACTGCCGCATGTCGTAGATCGAGTCGATCGCCACCCCCGCCATGCCCACGTCACCGGCCACGCGGGGATGATCGGAGTCGTACCCCCTGTGCGTGGCCAGGTCGAACGCCACCGACAAGCCCTTCTGCCCGGCGGCGAGATTGCGCCGGTAGAAGGCGTTGGAGTCCTCGGCCGTGGAGAAGCCGGCGTACTGGCGGATGGTCCAGGGCTGGTTGACGTACATGGTGGGGTAGGGCCCGCGCAGGTACGGGGCCGCGCCGGGGTACGTGTGCAGGAAGTCGAGCCCTTCGAGGTCGTCGGCCGTATAGAGCGGCTTGACCCCGATCCCCTCGGGCGTCTCCCAGACCTCGCCCACCGGCGACTCGGCCTCCTTGGCCGGCTGGGTGTCGAGCGGGATGCCGGAGAAGTCGGGGATCATCGGGTCACCTCCAGATCGTCGAAGGTCTCGCGGAGCACGGCCAGCGCGTCGCAACCGGCATACAGGTTGGCGTCCACCCCTTCGTACTGCCCCTTCCCCGCCAGCCACACCTTCTTCGCCCCGGCCCGGACCAATGCGGTGGCCACGGCGGCGGCGTGCTGGGCGTACAGCTTGTCGGTGGAGCACAGGCACGCGACGGCGGCGCCGCTGACGGCGAAGGCGGTGGCGATCTGCTCGGGGTCGGCCCCGGGGCCCGCGGTCTCGGTCGCCAGGCCGCCCGCGTGGAAGAGGTTGGCCGCGAACGAGGCCCTGGCGCTGTAGGCGGCCAGGGGGCCGACGGTGGCCAGGAACACCGTGGGCCGCTCGGGTTGCGCATCGGCGAGATCACGCAACGCCTCGAACGCCTCCGCATACCGCACCTTCGGCAATCCGGCCGCTTCGGCGGAGGGCGGCGCGGCGGCGGGCGGGGGTTTGCGGAGGGGGGTTTCGTGGACGTTCGGGAACTCTGTGACGCCTGTGATCGGGAAGCGGCGGTGCGCGATGTCGTCGTCGCGGCGGGCGCGGGTGGCGGCGAGCCGGGCGGACACCAGCCGGGAAGCCGCCGTAACCCCCCCGGCGGCCTCGATCTCCTGGAACCAGGCCCAGGCGCGTTCGGCGAGGTCGGCGGTGCGGCGTTCGACGTACCAGGAGCCGCCGGCCGGGTCGATCACCCGGCCCAGCCCCGACTCCTCCAGCAGCAGCGACTGCGTGTTGCGGGCGATGCGGCGCGAGAAGGCGTCCGGCAGCCCGAGGCAGGCGTCGAACGGCTGCACCGTGACCGCCTCTGCCCCGCCCACTCCGGCGGCGAAGCAGGCCAGGGTGGTGCGGAGCAGGTTCACCCAGGGGTCGCGGACGGTCATCATGGCCGAGCTGGTCACCGCGTGTTGCCGTTGCCCGCCGGACTCGGCCGCCCCGCACACCTCGGCGATCCTGGCCCACAACCGCCGGGCCGCCCGCAGCTTGGCGATGGTGGCGAACTGGTCGTCGGTGGCGGCGTACCGGAACTCGAGCTGCCCCAGCGCCTGCTCGACGGAGAGCCCGCCGCCCGTGAGCACCCGCAGCTCGGCCACGCCCTGGGCGATCGAGCAGCCGAGCTCCTCGGCGTCGCTGCCGCCCGCGTCGTGGTACGGCGTCGCGTCCACGGTGACGGCCCGCAGCCCGGGGAACTCGGCGACGCAGCGGAGCGCCAGCTCCAGCCCCGCGGCCCCGGACGCCCCGAGGTTGCCGCGAGGCGCGGTGCCGCGGGCGGCGGCCAGCCCGAACAGGACCTCGGCGGCCTCCCGGGCCCGCCCCCCGGCCTCCAGCACCACGGGAGCCAGGTCGAGGTAGACGTCCCGGAGCACCGTGGCCAGCGAGTCCACCGGGATCGCCCCGTCCCCGACGACCAGCCACAACGAGGTGACGCCGTGCTCCAGATCGGCCGGCAGCGCCTCGGGATCGGGTACGGCGTGCCGCTGCCGCACGTCCCACCCCGGAGCCGGCCGGGAGCCGCGAACATAGGGAAAGGCCCCGGGCAGGCCGGGATCCCCCGGCAGGTCGTCCAGGTCGTAGAGCGGCGCGATCGTCAGCCCGTCATATGTGGCACTGGACAGCGCCTCCTCCGGCGAGCCCGCCTCGACCCCGGACCTGCGCAGGACCTCGACCGCCAGCGCCCGCCAGTCGTCTCGGCTGGTGGACGCGAACCCCGCTGCCAGTTCCATGTTTCGGATAGTAGGCGGAACGCGGCGAACCCAGTAACCCCGGGTAGCCCCATAAGGTCAGTGCGGCGCCTCCCAGGCCAGCCGCCAGGTGGCGGGCCCCACGATCCCGTCGTCGGCCACACCCTGCTCCCGCTGGAACTTGCGGCACACGTCACGGGACTCGCTCCCGTACGCGCCGTCCACCGCGAGGTCCCAGCCGCGCGCCCGCATCTGCCGCTGCCACGTGCGCACGTCCTCGCCCTGCGTCACCGGCGGATATTTCAGCAGCCGTCCCGGGAACGGCGGAGTCGACGGGGGCTCCGGCGTGGGCGCACCGGGCCGGGGCGCGCCCCGCCTGACCCAGGCGTAGAGCGGTTCGCCGGGGCAGTCGGTCGAGTAGCCGTCCCGGTGCCCCTTGATCTCCTTGCCCGCGCGGCCGCGGTCGCGTACGTACTGGACGGCGTCCAGGATCGCGTGCAGGATCCCGTCGGGCGGCTGCACGAGCCCCGCGTTGCCCACCAGTCCGAGCACGGCGTAGTGCCCCGCGTTGAGCCCGGGGCCGTTGGCGGCGGGCAGGTGGTGCAGCCCGCGCCCCTCAAATACCTTTTTATGCGGACATGCGAGGTACGAGTACCCGATGTCGATCCAGCCGTTCCCGTCCATGTGGTACGCCTGGATGGAGCGCACCAGGGACCCGCAGCCGTTGTGGTTCGAGACGATGCCCGGGTCCACCCTGCCGCCTGTGTAGTGGACTTTCACTCCCTTGGTGGAGTCGAGCTGTGTGTAGTCGCCGCGCGGCGCGCGAGCGTTCCAGTCGCGCCGTAACACCAGGTCGATGGCCACGGTGATCTCCGAGGGTCGATATCGGGACGACCGAGCGTAACGCGGCGGGCGCGGACAGGTCCCCGAGATCGGGGATTTGGTCTACGGCCTGATCACCCGCTGGTCCGTCACGATCGCGGTGATCAGATCGTGCGGTGTCACGTCGAACGCCGGGTTCAGCGCCCGAGTGCCCTCAGGCGCCAGCCGTACACCTCTGACCGCCACGACCTCGTCCGCGCCCCTGTCCTCGATCTCGATGTGCTCGCCCGACGGGGTGCCCGGGTCGATCGTGGACTCGGGCGCGACCACCACGAACGGCACCCCGGCGCGTTCGGCGCCGAGCGCGAGCGCGTACGAGCCGATCTTGTTGGCGGTGTCGCCGTTGGCGGCGATGCGGTCCGCGCCGATGAGCACCGCGTCCACCTCCCCCTTGGCCAGCAGGTACGGTCCCGCGGAGTCGGCGATGAGGCGGTGCGGCGCGCCCATCCTGGCCAGCTCCCAGGTGGTGAGCCTGGCGCCCTGCAGCAGCGGGCGGGTCTCCAGGGCGAGCACCTCGGCCAGCCGCCCGCGCTCGTGCAGGGTCTGTACGACGCCGAGCGCGGTGCCGCGTTCGACGGCGGCGAGCCCGCCGGTGTTGCACACGGTCATGATCCGCAGCCGGTCGCCTTCGAGCAGGTCGGCCCCGCGCTCGCCCATGGCCAGGCAGGCGGCGATGTCGTCGTCGCGCACGCGCAGCGCGGCGGCCAGCACCGCCTCGCGGCCCTCGCTCAGGTGCGCGGCGGCCTGGTCGACGCCCCACGCGAGGTTGACGGCGGTGGGCCTGGCGGCGCGGAGGGCGGCGATCCGGGCGGGGTCGCCGTCGGCCAGCACGACCCCGAGCGCCCCCGCCACGCCGAGCGCGGGCGCACCGCGCACCGCGAGCCGCCGGATGGCGTCGACGAGCTCCTCGACGGTGTGGATGCGCAGCATCAGGCACTTGTCGGGGAGCAGGGTCTGGTCCACGAGCTCGACGGCGCCGTCGACCCAGTCAATGGTCCTCACGTGCAAACGCTAACTCAGCGCTCGGCCAGGACGATGACCGAGTCCGTCTCACCGAGCACGATGGTGTCCGACTTGGCGGGGTTGAGGATGATGCCGTAGTGCGGCGGGTCGTTCCGCGCCTGGGCGTCGCGGTAGCCGATGGCGGTCTCACCCTGGCGGCGGGCCGCCTCCACGACCGTGGCGTACGTCACCGGCGTCCCCGTCCTCACGTACGAGGCGGCCGGACGCGGGTAGATCTCGGACCCGCGTGAGTCGAAGAGGTAGCCGAACACGTCCGCGAGGTGCCGGTTCTCGGCGAGCTGGGCGAGGAGCAGGCCGATGACGGTGTCGCTGATCACGATGTCGTCGGCCTCGGTGACCTCGGCCAGCGAGCGGTTGCCCTCGTCGTGCATCTCGCTGACGATCGAGTAGTGCTCGCCGAGCACGCTCTGCATGTCGCGGAGCTGGAGCAGCGTCATGAGCGTGCGCGTGTCGGAGTGGCGCGGGTCGAAGCGGTCGTCGGACAGCACGATGACGTGCTGGAAGAGGCCGACGCCGAGCGACTCCAGGGCGTACCGGTCGGTGGTGTCGCAGTCCTTGACGTTCACGGTGAGGTTGCGTAGTCCCGCCAGGTTCGTGCCGGCCTTGGGGTGGTCGGCGGCGATCTCCAGCACGGAGCCGGGGGCGACGTATCCGTCCAGGTAGCGGACGATCTGCTCGGCCCGGCCGTTCCAGTTGAGCAGGAGCGTGCGCTCGGGCTCGGCGGGCGTGCCCGCCGCCGCCACGACGGCGCTCTCGTCCACGGATGGCTTGCCCGCGGCCAGGCGGATGTGGGAGTCGTCGTGCGCGATGACGATGACCTGGTCGCCGGCCGCGACGACGGTGTCCATGGGCGGGTTCAGCACGACGCCGGACGGCCGGCGCAGGCCGATCACGGAGGCGGTCTGGTACGCGTGCAGCGCCTCGCCGTACGTCAGGCCGACCGTCTTCTTCGGGGTGCGCAGGTAGATCTCGCCGCCGTCGAAGTTCAGCAGGTCCATGCAGACCACGGACATGCCGGACTGGCGCGAGGACTGCACGATGAGCCTGGAGGCGGTGTCGTCGGAATCGACCAGGTGCACGTCCGCGCCGCCGGCCAGGCGGGCGGCGGCGATGTTGCGGCTGGAGGCGAGCCCCGCGACCACCGGCGGGTGGGCGCCGTCGCGCTTGGCCAGCGCGAGCAGGATCTTGATGACGTGCGCGTCGGGGTCCTCGCCCTCGGGGGAGAGCACGACGACGGAGCGGGCCGTGGCCAGGTTCATCAGCGCGAGGTCGCGCGGCTCCGTGGGGCGCCCCGTGCGGCAGACGACCCGCGTCCGGCCGAGGTCGCCGACGTGCTCGCGGATGTCCTCCTCCATGGCCAGTTTGTCACGTTCCGCCAGTACGGCGATGACCGAGCCCCGCTGGCTGGCGTGCGCCTTGACCAGTTCGGCCACGATCGTGAACAGCTGGTCCGACCAGCCGAGCACCACCGTGTGACCGGACTCGACGATCCGCGAACGCCCCCTGCGCAGGCGGTCCACCTTCTGCTTGAGCCCGTTCGACAGCAGGCCGACGAGCATGCTGACGATGAAGAGCCCGCCGAGCGACCCGGCGAACATCACCGCCATGTACCCCATCGAACCCTTGTCACTGGCGACCTTGCTCGGCGTGAGCGCGTGCATGAGCGCCACCCAGAGCACGTGTCCAGGGCCTGTCACGCCGTCCGGCTCGTCAGGCGCGAGCCAGAGCGTGAGCGCCGCCACCACCACGATCAGCCCGACCGACACCAGCGCCAGCCAGCCGATCAACGAGGTCGTGCCCTTGGACATGGTGTTGTCGAACCGGTACCGCATCCTTTCGCGGAACGTGACCCTCGACACTTCCCCGATACCTCCGTGTAAGGAGTAGTTTGACCAGTCGCCCCAAAGTACCGGTGGATCTTGGTTTCCGCATGGCGACCGGTAACGTATCGGCCATGGCGACCCCCCTGACACCAGACGATCCGGCGTCTCTGGGCGATTTCCGCCTGGCCGGCCGGCTCGGCGAGGGCGGGCAGGGCGTGGTGTACCTCGCCCACTCCGCCGCCGGCGAACCGGTCGCGATCAAGCTGCTGAGCACGGGTGACAGGGAGACGCGGGCCAGGCTGGCGCGCGAGCTGGACGCGCTGGAGGGCGTCGCCTCCTTCTGTACGGCGCGGGTGCTCGACGTCTCGACCGACGGGCCGCGTCCGTACGTGGTGAGCGAATTCGTGGACGGCCCCTCGCTGGCCGAACGCGTACGCGAGCGCGGCCCCTTACGCGGCGGCGACCTGGAACGGCTGGTGGTCGGCACGGCCACGGCGCTGGCGGCCATCCACGCGGCCGGGATCGTGCACCGCGACTTCAAGCCGGCCAACGTGCTGCTCGGCCCCGACGGGCCCAGGGTGGTGGACTTCGGCATCGCCAGGGCGGAGGGGGCGGCGACGATGACCTCCGGCCTGATCGGCACGCCTGCCTATCTGGCGCCCGAGCAGATCAACGGCTCGCCCGCGTCGCCCACCTCCGACGTGTTCGCGTGGGCGGCGTCGATGATGTACGCGGCGACGGGGGTGAGCCCGTTCGGGGCGGACACCGTGCCTGCTGTGCTGCACCGGGTGCTGCACGCCGAGCCGGACCTGTCACCGCTGCCGCCGCGCCTGCGCGGGCTGATCGCGTCCAGCCTGTCCAAGGACCCTTCGCGCCGCCCCTCGGCCCAGCAGCTGATGGTCTCCCTGGTCAACCCCAACCTGACGCCTTCGCCCGGCGCCCCCACCGGCCCGCCACCCAGCGGCCATCCTCACCAGAGCGTCCCCACTGGCCTGCCACCTGGCGGCCTTCCCCCGCACGACTCACCCACGGGTCCGCAACGCCAGGCGGGCACCACCACCGAGACGCCGCGCGCCCGCTCGCGGGGCGTCCTCATCGGGGCTGTGGCGGCGGTGGTGGCCCTGGCGACGGGCGGCACGGCCCTGTACCTGAACCGCACCCCGGCCATGGAGACCGGCGACCGCTCCTCCTCAGCCGCACCGCCGGAGACCCGATCGTCGCCTGAGACCTCGCCCGAGACGTCGCCCGACACCGGGACGACGACGCCCGCGGAAACCGAGTCCCCCAGTCCCAGCGGCGACCTGAAGATCCCGGCCGCCTTCGACGGGGACTGGTCAGGGCACACCACCAGCACGAACCCCATGGACCCCGACGGCGCCGACAACACGGTGGAGCTGAACGAGGGAGAGTCCACCGCGTCCTGGTCCGAGGAGGACGCCGACGACGAGTGCAAGGGCACCATCACCCTGACCAAGGTGGAATCCAGCCAGCTGACCTTCGCCCTGGGCCAGAACGAGGGCAACTGCATCGCCGGTACCATCTGGCTGGTACTGAAAGGCGACACCCTCACCTACACCTGGCGAGACGAACCCGGCCCCGGCCTCGTCACCCAGACCGGCACCCTCAAGAGGAGCTGAGCCAGATTTTCCCGACCAAAACCCTTCGACATCTGACGGCTCGAAGTAGATCATTGGCCCTATGTCTGTGATCAGGGAGGTGCCGTTCCCCGGCCCGGACTCCGCTGAGCTTCCCATGAACATCTGGATCGACGACGCCGACTCCGCCATCGACGTCATCGACGCGCTGGCGCTGTCGCCGTTCGCGACGGGTGCCCAGCCGTGGTCCCGCCTGGCCAATCTGGAGCGCGTACGCCCTGACGCGACGCTGAGCCCCGCGGGCGGGCGCGTGTTGCGTACGGCGCGGGTCGAGGACGGCTCCGAGTCGCGGCTGATCTCCGGTGACGGCTGGACCCTGCGCGTCATACGCCACCGCAACCGCACGGCCACCGTCAGCGTGACGGCGGTGAACGAGGACCTGGCCAAGACCGTGCTGCAGGAGAGCATCGACGGCGCCGAAGAGGCCATGCCGGAGGTGGACCACGTCGAGATGGGCTTCTGGTGGCGCGGCATGCACGGCGGCACCCGCTCGGAGAAGCCGATCACGGCTCAGCCCTGGAACGAGATCAGCCCCAACTACTCGGCCAAGGTCCGCCCGTCCCTCGACCGGCTGATGTCGATCACCCCTGCCGGCGTGAACGGCCGCCTCATCCTCCTGCACGGCGAGCCGGGCACCGGCAAGACCACGCTGCTGCGCACCTTGGCCAAGCAGTGGCACGACTGGTGCCAGGTGGACTGCGTGCTCGACCCGGAGCGGCTGTTCAACGAGCCCGGCTACCTGATGGAGGTGGCCGTCGGCTACGACACGGACGAGGACCAGCAGCGCTGGCGGCTGCTCGTCCTGGAGGACTGCGACGAGCTGATCAGCTCGGGCGCCAAGGCCCAGGCGGGCCAGGGCCTCTCGCGCCTGCTCAACCTGACGGACGGCCTCCTCGGCCAGGGCCGCGACGTCCTGGTGGCGATCACCACGAACGAGGACCTGGCCCGTCTCCACCCGGCCGTCGTCCGCCCGGGCCGCTGCCTGGCGCAGGTGGAGGTCGGCCCGCTGACCAAGGACGAGGCCGTGAGCTGGCTCGGCACCTCGCAGGGCGTGGGCCCGTCGGGCGCGACCCTCGCCCAGCTGTACGCCCTGCGCGCCGGCCGCGACATCACCCTGTCCACCGGCGACGACTCCACAGGCCTGTACCTGTAATCACCCCGACCCGGCTAACGGGCCAGTGCGGCCCGTTATGTCAGGGAGGTGTGGAGTCGGCGGGCTTCGGCCCGGCGCACGTGCTCCTCCCAGGCAGCCTCGCTCTCCCGCCAGCGCCTGGCCGCGCGCGCCTGCCGCCTGGCCTCCGCCCGCTCCTCGGCCACGGCGAGGTGGCCGGGCAGCGCGGCGGCCACCTCGCGACGGCCGCGTTCGTCGAGCCCGAGCACGCGGGCGGCGACCAGCTCGGCGTCCCCGGTGTCGATGGCGGCCACCACCGCCTCCCAGGCCGCGGTCACGCCGTCCGGAGCGGCGTTCACGAGGTCACCTCAACGGCGACGCGCGCCGCTATCCTGGCCGCGAGCACGTGCTTGCACGGCCCGCGCGACCCCCGATGGTCGAACCACCACGGACACGTGCACTCCCCCGCGGCGACCCGCACCCGCCGCACCCCGCCGTCCGTGGTCACCTCGGCCGCATCCTCGTCCACCAGCCGCACGGCCCCGGACTCCACCAGCGCCCGGGCCGCAGTGAGCCGGGGGTTGAGCTCGGCCACCTGCTCCCTGTCGTAAGGCAGCTCCCGATGGAAGTGGGCCGCCTCGTGCAGGTCGTAGCCCACCCGGCCGGCGGTGCCGAGCTGGGTGAGCGCGACGCGTACCCGCTCGATGGACAGTCCGGAGCGGTCGGCGAGCAGGCCCAGCTCGACCGTGGGCTCGAAGTTGAGCAGCATGCCCACCACGTCGGCGTCGCCCGCGGCCTCGTCGGTGGCCAGGTCGGCCAGGACCGCGCCCTCGCCGGAGAAGCCGCGCCACGGCTCGGGCGAGACGGCCAGCGTGTAGCGCATGCCGGGCAACTCCAGCTCCCACGCGCTGGCCGTGGAGGAGCCGTCGGCGGGACCGTACACCCTCAGTGCCTTGGCGAATCTGAGCAGCGGCATCAGCGTGGCCACCCGCGCCGCGCCCGACAGGCAGACGCCGCCGCGCGCGGGACCGGAGGAGACGCGCAGGTCGCGACCAGCGGGGACGGCCCAGACGGTGGCGCGGGCGGCGCGGGGAAGGGAGCGCAGGAACCGTACGGCGTGCGGCCCGGACAGCTCCGCCCGCAGGTCGAACCCGGCGGCGATCACCTGCACCTCGGCGAACCCGCGCAACCACCGCGACGGCAGCGGCACCTTCTTCTCCACGACCGCCCCGTCCAGCGTGGTGACCGCCAGCTCGTCGGGGCCGACGCCCAGGTGCAGCGGGTCCCGGCCGCCCACCCTGGCCAGCGCCTCGCGCAGCGGGCCGTTGACGTCGACGTTGGTGGTGCCGCGGTCGAGCACGTCGCCGTCGAGCTCGAGCACGTCGAGCCGGGCGTAGACGCCGCCGCACGCCGAGAACGACTCGAACCTGAGCCGCCCGCCGTCGCACGTCACCACCGGGTCGCGGGTCCAGCCCGGCCGGGGCTGGTGGTAGCGGGTGAGCGCCACGTCCGCCACGGCCAGCAGCCCCGCCGCGGCGGGGGCCGCCTGGGAGAGCAGCCCGCTGAAGAACCTGGGATGCGCCTGCGGGCCCGATAACGCCGTGCCACCGGAGGTCGAGAGGCCGAGCTTGCCGTCGGTCAGCACCGAGTGCCCGGCGTAGGAGTAGGCCTGTGTCGCTTGAGTCATGACCCGAACCATAGAGATCAACACCGACACAATCGGGCTGGTACGTAAACCATCCGATGTGCGACACGGAGTACGAAACCACAATGTGGCTGGTGCTCACCGTCGATCTGGCCCGCGTCGCCTTCGCCCGCTTCGCCATGCCCCAACCGGGAGACCCCCGATCGGCGAACAACGTGTGGACCAGCGAGGAACGCCCGATCGGCTTCGCCGCCACCCAGCTCGTGCCCTCGTGGACCGCGCGGACCCCGCGCGGCGCCTGGATCGAGGTGGCGCTGCGGGCCAGGACCGCGCAGGGCGATCTCACCAAGTGGTACGTCATGGGCCGCTGGTCCGAGCACGGCGAGCCGCGCACGTCGGTGCCCGGGCAGGGTGACGAGGATGGGGACGTGGCGGTGGACACGTTCGTGGCCCGGCGGCCGGTGGTGGCGTACCAGGTGCGGGTCGCCTGGCACGGCGCGGGCGCCCGGGTGACCGGCCTCGGCGTGATGGCCTCGGCACTGCCCCAACAAGCGGTCGTGCCGAGCGCCCCCAGCGGGGCGGGCCCCGTGGAGCTGGCGGTGCCCCGGCACTCGCAGCACGCGCACGCCGGGCACCACCCGCAGTGGGACGGCGGGGGCGCCAACTGGTGCAGTCCCGCCTCGGTGGCCATGGTGCTCTGCTTCTGGGCCCGCGGCCCGGCCCCCGGCGAGCTGGCCTGGGTGGGCGACGACGACCCGGCCCCGACGGTGGACCACGCGGCCATGGGCACGTACGACGAGAGCTACCAGGGCACCGGCAACTGGCCGTTCAACGTGGCGTACGCGGGGCGTTTCGGGCTGGCCGGGTTCGTGACGCGGCTGCGGTCGGCGGCGGAGCTGGAGCAGTTCGTACGGGCCGGGATCCCGGTGATCACGTCGCAGTCGTTCAAGGCGCACGAGCTGCCCGGATCCTGCTACTCCACCAACGGGCACATCCTGGTCGTCACCGGTTTCACGGCCGGAGGCGACGTCGTCGTGAACGACCCCGCCGCGCCCGGCGAGGCCGAGGTGCGCCGGGTGTATCCGCGGGCGGCGTTCGAGCACGTGTGGCTCAGGAGCTCGGGCAGCGGCGGCATCGCGTACATCCTTCATCCGCCCGAGCATCCCCTTCCTTCATGTACGAATGGCAATTGGTGAGTTCATGAGTATTCGACCGATCGACGTGGCCCGTACCGACGGCGGCCCGCAGTGGGTGGAGGCCGTGGCCACGCCCTCCGGGGTCGAGGTCTGGTGGGATGAGCCGCGCCCGCACGAGGGCGGCCGGCGCTGCGTGGTGCGCCGCCTGCCGGACGGCACCCGTACCGACGTCCTGCCTCCCGGCTGGAACGCGCGCAACCGGGTGGTCGAGTACGGCGGCCGCTCCTGGCGCCCCCTGCCCGGCGCCGGGAACGGACCGGGCCTCGTCTTCACGAACTGGGCCGACCAGCGCCTCTACCGTCTCAGCGAAGGCACGGCGGTGCCGCTCACCCCCGAGGCCCGATCGCGCTACGCCGATCTCTACCTGCCTCCCGGCCGCGACGAGGTGTGGGCGGTGCGCGAGACGGACGACGTACGGGACCTGGTGGCGGTGCCGCTGGACGGGAGCCCGGTCAGGGTCATCGCCAAAGCCCAACATTTCCTGATGAACCCCCGTATTTCGCCCGACGGCCGAAATGTCGCCTGGATCGGCTGGGACCACCCGAACATGCCCTGGGACGGCACCGAGTTGTCGGTGGCCCCGCTGCGCGCGGACGGCACGGCGGGCGCGTATCAGGTGGTTGCCGGAGGCCCCGAGGAGTCGGTCGCGCAGGCCGAGTGGCGCGACGACGCCACTCTGTACGCGGTGACCGACCCCACCGGCTGGTGGAACGTCCACCTCGTCCACCTGGACGGCTCCCCGGGCCGCAATCTCACCCCGATGGAGCTGGAGTTCGGCCATGCGGCGTGGAAGCCGGGCATGACGTGCCTGGCCGTGGCGGACGACGGCCGCCTGGTCGTCGTGTACGGCACCGCCGACCACCGCCGCCTGGGCGTGCTGGACCCGGTGACGGGAGACCTGATGGAGCTGGGCGGCGAGGCCACCTACTGGTCCTCGACCGTGTCGGTCGCGGGCGGCAAGGCGGCGGCCGTGCGCGCGACGCCGTACACGCCGCTGGAGGTGACGCTCGTCGACCTCGACGAGGGCTCGCATGAGATCGTGTCGGCGCCCAAACCGCTGCCGGAACGCGACCTGCTGCCCACGCCCGAGGCCGTGACGATCGAGGGCGTGCACGCGCACCTCTACCCACCGGCGACGACGCGGGGCGGCCCGGCCCCGTACGTGATCTTCGTGCACGGCGGCCCCACCGGCAACCTCCCGGTCGTGCTCGACCTGGAGATCGCCTACTTCACCAGCAGGGGGCTCGGCGTGGCCGTGGTGAACTACGGCGGATCGACCGGCTACGGCCGGGCCTATCGAGAGCGGCTGCGCAACCAGTGGGGTGTGGTGGACGTACAGGACTGCGCCAAGGTGGCTCGCGGCCTGGTCGAGCTGGGCCGCGCCGACGCCGCCAAGCTCGCCATCCGCGGCGGCAGCGCCGGCGGCTGGACCACGGTGGCGGCACTCGTGCACAGCGACGTGTTCGCGGGCGGGGTCGCGCACTACGCGATCACCGACCCGGAGAGCTGGGCCGCCGAGACGCACGACTTCGAGTCCCGCTACCTGGACGGGCTGGTGGGCCCGCTGCCCGAGACGCGGCAGCGCTACACCGAACGCTCCCCGCTCCTGAACCCCTCCCGGGCCTCGGGCCCGTGCCTCATGCTGCACGGCCTGGAGGACGCGATCGTGGACGTGGGCCAGGCCGAGCGGTTCACCGCCGAACTGGACAAACATGGCAAAGAGTGGGCCTTGCTCACCTTCCCCGGCGAACAGCACGGCTGGCGCAGGGAGGAGACTATTGTCGCGGTGCTGGAGGCCGAGCTGGCCTTCTACGGGCTGATCTTCGACATGGAGACGCCCGAGGTGCCGCCGTTGACGCTGAAGGGGAGATCGTGAAGAGCGTTGCCGAGATCTGCTCGGATCTGATCAGGTTCGACACCACCAATCCCGGCTCGGGCGAGCGCCCGGCGGCCGAATACGTGGCCACGCTGCTGGCGGACGCGGGACTGGAGCCGGTGGTGTTCGAGTCGGCGCCGAAGCGGACCACCGTCGTGGCCAGGATCGACGGCGACTCCTCCGACGCGCTGCTCGTGCACGGCCACCTCGACGTGGTGCCCGCCGACCCGGCCGAGTGGCGGATGCACCCGTTCTCCGGCGAGATCGTGGACGGCTGCGTGTACGGCCGGGGCGCGGTCGACATGAAGGGCTCGTGCGCGATGACGCTCGCGACCGTGCTCGGCCTGACTGCGCGGGGCGTGCGCCCGAAGCGTGACCTGGTGCTGGCGTTCCTGGCCGACGAGGAGGCGACGGGCGACTACGGCTCGCGGCACGCGGTCAGCGAGCACCGGGAGCTGTTCGACGGCGTCACGGAGGCGATCAGCGAGTCCGGCGGCTTCAGCGTCGGCTCGGGCGAGCACCGGGTCTACCCGATCGCGGTGGGCGAGCGCGGCACCGCCTGGATGAAGCTCACCGCGCACGGCGTGGCGGGCCACGGCTCGCGTCCCGCCGTGGACAACCCGGTCGCCACGCTGGCGCACGCGTTGTCGCGGGTGGCCTCCCACCAGTGGCCGGTACGCCTGACGCCGTCGGTCGCCGCCCTCATCCAGAGCCTGTCGGAGATCACCGGCCAGCCGATCGACCTGGACCGCCTGGACGCGGAGGCGGCCCGGCTCGGCCCGCTGGGCAGCCTGTTCAGGGGCCAGATCCGCAACTCGGCCAACCCGACGATGCTGGACGCCGGATACAAGGTCAACGTGGTGCCGTCGTCGGCCGGGGCGCACGTGGACGGACGTTACCTGCCGGGGCTGCAGGAGGAGTTCCTGTCGACGATCGACGAGCTGCTCGGGCCGAAGATCACCCGCGAGTTCGTCAACCTGGAGGACGCGCCCGCCGCGCCGTACCCGTCGGCGTTCTTCGACGAACTGGCCGCCACGCTGGTGGCCGAGGACCCGCTCGCCCGGCCGGTCCCGTACGTGATGAGCGGCGGCACGGACGCCAAGTCGTTCGCCAGGATCGGCATCAAGGGGTACGGCTTCGCACCGCTCATGCTCCGGCCCGACCTGGACTACTTCGGCATGTTCCACGGCAAGGACGAGCGCGTGCCGGTGGAGGGCCTGGAGTTCGGCACCCGCGTCCTCACCCGCCTGCTCACCTAACTCACGCGGCCGGCCCGAACCAGGCGTCGAGCGCTTCGCCGAGCCCGTCACGCTCGCCTGCCCACGCGACATAACCGCCGTGCCGGCTCCCGAGGCAGGCGACGACGGCGTGGCCACACTCCTGCGCCACCTCGGCCGCGACCCCCATTGGACCGCCGTCTGACGCTCAGGAGAACTTGGTCTTCGGGCGCTCCTCGAGCTCGCCGTCGACGTAGATGTCGAGCTTCTCGTTGTAGAACGCGATCAGCCCGGCGACCTTCTCGCTCTCCGGGAGCGGCGTGCGGTAGGACCAGGCCAGGTCCTTCTTGCCGTTGACCGTCCAGTATTCCGCCGTGCCCTTGTACGGGCAGTGGGTGGCGGTGTCGGTGTGTTCGAGCAGGTCGAGCCGTACGTCCGTCTTCGGCAGGTAGTAGCGGGCGGGCAGGCCCGTCTCGAAGATGATGCGCGGGCTGTGGGAATCGGCCACGGTGACGCCGTCCACCTCGACCCGCACGTGCCGCGTGCTCGCCAGGATGTCCACCCTGGTGTACGGGTCGCGCGGGTGGAAGAAGACCTCCTCGTCCTCCTCGAACCAGGCGTCCATGGCGTCCCACTCGAAGCGGACGTGGCCGCGGATCTGCTCCAAGGGCGAGTCCGGGTAGACCAGCGCCCCGTCGACGGCCTCGGCGGTGCCCGAGGTGACCGTGTAGACGGCGGCGTCTCCCCTGCTCGGGGAGTGCTTGGCGGTCCCTGTCGCCTTGAGCGCGGACTCGTCCACGTCTTCCAGCGGGAAGTAGTACGCGGGGTAGTAGGGCACTTCCCATACCAGGAGGGCGGCGGTGGTGTCGGCCACCACCCGGCCGCCGAGATAGGTCCTGACACGCTTGGCCGTGGGCTCGACACGCACCCGGCCGCGGTTCGTGGCATCCATATTCGCGAGAACCCCGGCGGGGACGCGCCTATTCCAGCCCGTCTACCTGAGTCCGAACGCGGCCAGCGTGGCCCAGGTCGTCAGCGCGCCGACCACCGCTCCCGCCGCCACCTGCGGCCAGTCGTGGTGCGCGAGGCGTACCCGGGCCCAGCACACCAGCGCCACGACGGCGGCCCCCGCGATCCCCGTCGGCCAGGCGGGCAGGACGTGCGTGAGCACCACCACCGTGCCCGCGCAGACGGCGGCGTGGAAGGAGATCTTCCAGCGCAGCGTGATCGGCACGGTCACGCCCAGGGCGACCAGCATCGCGGTCACGGTGGCGACGAGCAGTGTCGGCGCGCCCACCACGACCAGCAGGGCCAGCGCCACCAGGACGGCCGCCAGCGCGGCGAGCAGCGGTCCGGTGCGGCGGGCGCGGTCCACGATGTGGTGCGAGTCGAGGCGGCCCGAGCGCACGCCGATCGCGATCATCGCCGCCGGGACGCCGCCGCAGAGCAGCGAGGCCACCAGCCCCCACGCCGCCCCACTCCACCCCTGGGCCAGCAGGCCGACGGCCGGCGGCATGACGATCACCAGCACCTGCGGTGCCAGCACGTTCGTCACCCGTTTCGCCACCAGGTCGGCGGCTCCCACCCGGGGTCAGCCCTTTCCGGCCGCGTTCACGATCCGGGTGGTCGAACGGCCGGGGATGGCCGACAACTCCCAGCACTCGGCCCCCAGGATCGCGGCCGCCGCCGCGCGGGCCCCCGCGTGCGGATCCCCCGCCGTGTGCGCCAGCGCCGCGGGCCGCATCGGCGCGAGCAGGTCGATGTAGTCCTCGGGCCCGTGCGCCTCGGAGGGCCCGGTCACGATGAACACGCCGGTCACGAAGCGGAGCGCGGCCAGCACCTCGGCCCGCTCCGCCGACGGGTTGACCGGCCGGCTCGGCCCCTTCCAGGCCCGCACCCGCGGATCGTCCTCGACGCCGACGACCAGCGGCAGCCCGCGCTCGGCCACCGCGCCCAGATAGCGTACGTGCCCCACGTGCAGGATGTCGAAGACGCCGGTCACGACCACCGCCCCCGGCCTGTCGTACGGCTGCACCCAGACGGCCTCCAGGCTGCTCACACGACCTCCTCCGACGGCCGGGCGAGTAGGCTGCTGTGCACGCTTCGCTCCCCCACGGGCCTAGACGACTCGTCGATCGCAGCGTACTCGGTCGGCGTCAGCGCTCGTGCAGGCGACCTTGGGAAAGAGCATTCCTACCTTTTCGCGATAATCTCCGGCCCCGGTCTGGCGCGTCTCATAACGTCACCGGATTTGGGGGAGGTCGCCGTGGCAGCGCCGGACTTTCACCGCGTCGACGGGGGTGATGAACCCGGCGCCCGAGATCTCGCGGTCCGGCTGCCGGGGATCCCCTCCCAGGTTTCCAGGGCCAGGGGGCTCGTGACCGCCGCGCTGGGACGCGACCACCCGCTCTACGACGACGTGGCGCTGCTCACCAGCGAGCTGGCCACGAACGCCGTCCTGCACACCAGGTCCGGCTCGGGCGGCTCGTTCACGGTGACGGTGACGAGCTCGGAGACGCTGGTCAGGGTGTACGTGTCGGACGGCGGATCCGACGGGCCGCCGTGCGTGTGCCGTACCGGTGCGCAGTCCACCACCGGCCGCGGCCTGCCGCTGATCGAGGCGCTCAGCCACCGCTGGGGTTTCACGCGCCAGGAGGGCACGACGACGGTCTGGTTCGAGCTGCTCCAGGGCCGCATGCCGGCCGGGCTGGCCGTTTAGACGTCCAGGCGGCACAGGCCCTCGGCGAGCGCCTTGGTGGTGAGCCGGGTGCGGCTGTCGCAGCCCAGCTTGGCGAAGATGTGCTCCAGATGGGTCGTCACCGTGCGGACGCTGAGCACGAGCGCGGCGGCGATCTGCGGGTTGGAGTCACCGGCCGCCACCCTCGTGAGCACGTCCACCTCGCGCCCCGTGAGGTCGTACGGCAGCGGGCACGGCCGCTCCGCGGCGATGGCGCCCTGCAACGCCCCCTGGAACC
This sequence comes from Nonomuraea marmarensis, assembly GCF_043197025.1. NCBI lineage: Bacteria > Bacillati > Actinomycetota > Actinomycetes > Streptosporangiales > Streptosporangiaceae > Nonomuraea > Nonomuraea marmarensis. Next base: position 522,695 of record NZ_JBICRM010000001.1, on the reverse strand, counting down.
CGACCCCGGCCCTGAGCAGCCGTAACTCGTGCCACCGCCCGGCACCGTCGAGCCAGAGCCCGTGCCTGCCCAGCTCCCGCGAGTCGATGAACGCCCGGGCGAACGCGGCCATCGCCGGGTCGCCCCACAGCGCCCCCGACACCTCGTGCCCGGGAACCGCACGCCGGACCCCCAGCCGGTCGAACGCCACCGCGCGGAAGTCCGCCGGCAGCCCCACCGGGTCGATCACGCACCTGCTCAGGTCGGTGACGTGCGCCAGCATCGGGCTCACCGCCGCCAGCAGCGCGCCGGTGAGCCGCGGGAAGGCGTCCCTGGCGGCCAGGTGCAGCAGCCCCGTGTAGCGGCCCTCGCTCAGGAACAGCGGCGCCGTCAGCCCGGCCCGCCAGCCGTAAGGGGCGAGGTGGCGGCGGAAGTACCGCTCGGTGCCCGGCTCCGGCATCCGCACCGGCGCGCGGGTGGCCATCGCGGTGCGGTATGCCTCCAGCCCGGCATATTCCTCGGCCGCGTCGCGATCGATGCGCCGGTGCCCGTCGGAGACGACGCTGTGATGGCGCCCCGTGGCGGGGTCGTACGCGACGAACTCGTACGCGTCGAGCGGGACCACCCGGCGCAGCGCCGCCATCGCCCCGTGCGCGCCCCCAGAGCCCGCCACCTGGTAGCCGACCTCGGCGAACGCCCGGCAGACGTCCAGAGTGATCTCGACCACGGATTCTTTTATATCATTTGCCACTCCTTGGGGTCCTCTTGAAGATTTTCTTCAGGCCTGGCCCGGATGTTATGGTCGTTCGTATGCAGCGCGCCTCAGTCACGACGACGCCGGACCCCGTCCCGGCGCGCTGAATCCATGCTTCCCGGGCGAACGCCCGGGAGCTGGTCGTTCGCCCTTTCCACACAAAGGACGATCATGAACGACCACCGCAGGCTCGGCCGCGAGCTGGGCATCTTCGACACCGACCCGCTGATCGGCGCGGGTCTCCCCTACTGGTTGCCCGCCGGGGCGGCCGTGCGCAAGGCCATCGAGGACTACGTCCACGAGCTCGAACGCCGCAACGGCTACCAGCACGTCAACTCGCCCGTGCTCGGCAAACGCGAGTTGTACGAGCGATCCGGCCACTGGGCGCACTATGCGGAGGACATGTTCCCGCCCATGAACGTGGGCGGCGAGGACTTCGTGCTGCGCCCGAGCCTGTGCCCGCACCACGCGCTCATCTACCGATCGCGGCAGCGCAGCCACCGCGAGCTGCCGCTGCGCCTGGCCGAGCTGGGCGGCCAGTACCGCTCCGAGCTGTCCGGCGTGCTCGGCGGCCTGATCAGGGTGCGGGCCATGCAGCTCAACGACGGCCACGTGTTCTGCCCGCCCGAGCAGGCCGCCGCCGAGGTGTCGGCCGCGCTCGGCCTGATCGAGGCCGCGCACGGCCAGCTCGGCATCAGGGCCGCGCGCTACCGGCTGTCGTTGCGCGGCGACGGCGTCAAGTTCGTGGACGACCCCGCCATGTGGGCGCGTTCCGAGGCCGTCCTGCGCGAGGCGCTGAAGGAGCGCGGCCTGGCCTACGACGAGGAGCACGGCGAGGGCGCCATCGAGCGCCTGGTCGCGCACCTCGTCGAGGTCCACGGGGGCGCGTTCCCGGCCTGGATGGCGCCCGTCCAGGCCGTGGTGCTCCCGCTGTCGGACGCCGAGCTGCCCGCCGCCGAGGACGTGTTGCGGCGCTGCGTGGCCGCCGGGTTGCGGGCGGAGCTGGCGCCCGCCGACCGGAGCAGCCTCGGGGCCAGGATCAGGGCGCACCGGCTGGTGCCGTACCAGCTCGTGGTGGGACCGCGCGAGGTGGTCAGCGGCCAGGCATCGGTACGGCTGCGCGACGGCGGCCAGGCAGGCGAGGTGCCGGTCGAGCGATTGGCCGCCGATTCGCGGCCATTGTTCTGACCGGCGGATTCAAATGGGTAACAGCCCCTTCCCTAACCGTGTAAAGGGCTCGTAAAGTCCCTGCAACGCCGTGTCGGGGAGGACGAATTGACCGAGCTGAGCGACCGTGAGGCCGAGCTGGTTTCCGCTCACGAACAGGAACGCCCGGCACGGCAGCTCAGCGGGGTCCTGCGGCTCGGCGTGTGGATCGTGGGCGGGTTGTTGTCCGCCTATTCGCTGGTGGTGGTGTTCCGGCCGGTGGAGGCGCTGGAGCATCGGCTGACGTTCCTGGCGGTGGCACTGCCACTGGTCTTCCTGTGCTACCGCTCGGGGATCTCGTCGATGGCACGACGGCTGCTCAGACGCGACGAGCCCGCCGCGGCACCGGCCGAGGGGCCGCGGCGGGCGGAGCGGCCGAGCGTCGGCGACTGGCTGCTGGCCGCCGCCTCCCTCGCCGTGCTGGTCTACCCGCTGCTCGACATCGACGCGTTCCGCGACCGGGGCTCCGGCGCGGCGCTGACAGACCTGGACATCGTGGCCGGGCTGGTGCTGACGGTGCTGCTGCTGGAGGCGGTACGCCGGACCGTCGGCTGGTCACTGACCATCATCTGCGTACTTTTCCTGATTTATGCCTATTACGGCGCATATTTGCCGATTGATTGGACGATTGGGCATCGTGGCTTCGACCTCGGGCAGATCGTGTCGCAGCTCTACACGGGCACCGAGGGCTTCTTCGGCGTCCCGATGCAGGTGGCCGCCAGTTACATCATCCTTTTCACGATTTATGGTGCCGTGCTGGACTTTTCGGGCGCGAGCCGGTTCTTCATCGACCTGAGCTTCGCCGCCTTCCGCAAGTCCCGGGCCGCCCCCGGTCGTACCGTCACCACGGCCGGTTTCCTGCTCGGGACGGTGTCGGGCTCCGGCGTGGCCACCACGGTCAGCCTGGGCAGCGTCGCCTGGCCGGTGTTGCGGCGGGCGGGCTACCCGAAGGAGCCGGCGGGCGGCATCCTGGCCGCCGGCGGCATCGGCGCCATCCTGTCCCCGCCCACGCTGGGCGCGGCGGCGTTCATCATCGCCGAATATCTCCGGGTCAGCTACCTCGAGGTGCTCCTGTACGCGACGATCCCCACGATCCTGTACTACCTGGGCATCTTCCTGGCCATCGAGATCGACTCGCGCCGCTTCAGCACCCACGCCGTGCCGGTGGACGCGCCCAAGGCGGGCAAGTTGCTGCTGCGCTTCGGCTACCACTTCAGCTCGCTCATCCTCATCATCGTGCTGATGGCGCTGGACAGGTCGGCGTTCCAGTCCGTGGTGATCGCCACCGGCATCGCGTTCGTGTTGTCGTTCCTCGACCCCAAGCACCGGATGGGGCCCAAACGCATCGGGCAGGCGCTGGCCAAGGGCACGCTGGAGGTGCTGCCGGTGACCGCGGTGTGCGCGGCGGCGGGCATCATCGTCGGCGTCATCACCCAGACCGGGCTCGGCCTTAACCTCAGCGCGATCATCGTGGACTTCGCTGCGGGCAATCTCATCCTGACGACGGTCATGTCGGGCATCGCGGTCATGCTGCTGGGGCTGGCCGTGCCGGTGACCGCGAGCTTCATCATCGCCGCGGTGATCATCGGACCGGCGCTCACGACGCTCGGGGTGACGCAGGCCGAGGCGTACATGTTCGTCTTCTACTACGCGGTGTTGTCGGAGGTGAGCCCGCCCACGGCGCTGTCCGCGGTGGCGGCGGCCGCGATCACCGGCGGCAACACGTACAAGACGATGATGATGACCTGGCGGTACACGCTGCCGGCGTTCCTGGTGCCGTTCGCGTTCGTGCTGACGCCGAACGGGCAGGCGCTGCTCGGGCAGGGGCCGATCGGCACCGTGCTGCTGATGACCGCCGTCTCGGCGGTCGCGGTGGCGGCGCTCGCTGTATCTACCAGTGGGGCCACCGGCGGGAGCCTCAGCGGCTGGCCGGAGCGGGTGCTGGCGGCGGTGGCCGCGGTGCTGCTGCTGTTCCTCGAACCCGTCCCCATCGTCGCCGGTCTGGCCGTGCTGGCCGTGGCCGCCGCTCTGCACCTCGTCAGAAGAAGGAGAAGGGACCCAGCGTGAAGCGGATCTTTGCATTGGTCGCCGCGATCGTCCTGACCGTGGCGGGCTGCGGCAGCGGCGGCGCGGGCGGCGGGTCGGGCAACCGGCTGTCGATCGCCACGGGCGGCACGACGGGCGTCTACTACGTGTACGGCGGCGGCCTGGCCAAGCAGTTGTCGTCGAGCATCGCCAACACCCAGGCCACCGCGTCGGTCACCTCGGCCTCCGTCGAGAACATCAAGCTGCTGGCCTCCGGCAAGGCCGACATCGGCTTCTCCCAGGCCGACACCGCGGCCGACGCGGTCAACGGCAAGGACACGTTCACCGCGACGCAGCCGATCAAGGCCATCGCCCGCATCTACGACAACTACTCGCACGTCGTCGTCGCCCCCGGCGTCACCGCCACCAAGGTCGCCGACCTGAAGGGCAAGCGCGTCTCGCTCGGCCCGGCCAACTCCGGCACCCAGGTCGTGGCCAGGCGCATCCTGGAGGCGGCCGGGATCAACCCCGACACCGACATCACCAAGCAGCAACTGTCGATCAACGAGTCGGTGCAGGCGGCCAAGGACGGCACCATCGACGCGTTCTTCTGGGTCGGCGGCCTGCCCACCGCGGGCATCACCGACCTGGCCACGAGCAAGCCGGACATGAAGCTGCTGGACACCTCCGACGTGCTGGAGAAGATGCGGACCACGTACGGCGAGCAGTACGTCGGGCTCGACGTCGACATGACCACCTACAAGCTGTCCGGCACCATCAAGACCGTCGGCATCGCGAACGTGCTGCTGGTGCCCGACAAGATGAGCGACCAGCTCGCCTACGACATCACCAAGACCCTGTTCGAGAAGAAGGCCGAGCTGACGGCCGTGCACCCCGAGGCCGCGAAGCTGGACGTCAAGCTGGGCCAGCAGGTCGCACCGGTCCAGTTGCACCCGGGCGCGGCCCGCTACTACCAGGAAAAGGGCTGACCAGACTGCTCCTGGCGCTGGCGGCGGCGATGGCGCTCGGCTCCGGCGGCGCCGGGCGCCTCACCGTGAACGGCCTGCCCGTCGTCGCCGGCGCCTTCTCGATCGGGTACGTGCATTCGATCTACAAGGCGCCCTCCGCGGAGCTGTTCACCGTGGAGGGCCGTCGTTTCACCATGCGGGCGGTCGTCTCGACCAACGAGAGCGTCCTGGAGTACTACGCGGTCGAGGGGGCGCGTACCCGTACGCCGGACGGCCAGTGGGTGCTCCGCCTGGCGACGCCCGCCACGTACGACGAGTTGTCGCTGCTCACCACCTCGATCGGCCGCAGGACCCTCATCTCGGGCGGCCGCTGCCTGCCGCTCTACCCCGCCACGGGCGCCGCCGAGGTGCGGCTCGCGGTGGAGCTCACTCCCGACGTCCGCGGCGAGCCCTGCCGCCCGCCTTACAGCCAGTCCTTCTTCTTGAACACCGAGTAGAGCGCCACCGAGGTCACGGCCACCAGGACGCTGGAGATCCAGAATCCCCAGGTCTGCCCCGACCCGGGATAGGGCACGTTCTGGCCGTAGAAGCCGGTGATCATGGTGGGCACCGCGATGATCGCGGCCCAGCTGGTGACCCGCTTCATGATCTCGTTCAGCCGGAAGCCCTGCTGGGCGAGGCGGGTCTCGCGGACGTTCGCGAGCATGTCGCGGATCGACTCCACCCATTCCGTCACGCGCAGGACGTGGTCGTAGACGTCCTCGTAGTAGGGGGCCATCACGGGGTCGGCGATGAGGTCCTGGTCGCGGCGGAGCAGGGTGCCGACCACCTCGCGCATCGGCATCGTGATCTTGCGGAGCCTGGTGGTGTTCTTGCGCAGCACGTACATGGCGCGCTGCAGCTCCTTGCCGTCCCGCACCTCGTCCTCGAACAGCGACTCCTCCAGCGCCTCCGCCTGCCCGTCGAGGTCCTGGACCAGGTCGAACTGGCTGTCGACCACGTAGTCGAGCAGGCCGTGCAGCAGGAACGTCACGCCGTGCCCGGCCAGGCGGGAGGCGGCGTCCCAGCGCCTGACCACCTCGCCGAGGTCGAAGTGGTCGCTCTCGCGCACGGTCACCAGGGCGTTCTTGGTGACGAAGATGTTCACCTCGACGGGGTCGAGCCGGCCGTCGTCGAAATGCACCCCGTAAACGGTGATGAACAGGTGGTTATCGTAAATATCCACCTTCGGCCGCTGATGGTCGGAAAGCACGTCCTCGACGGCCAGCTCGTGCAGCCCGAGCTCCTCACCGATCACGCCCAGATCGGCGGGCGACGGCGAGCACAAGTCGAACCAGACCGTGTTGTCCGGATCCCCCACATAGTCGGAGACCTCCTCGATCGGAAACCCTTCCTTCTCGAGGACGCCATTCCGGTAAAGACGCGTGTGCACTAGGCGAGTCTGACAAATCGTCGCGCGTTCCGCACGGCCGCACCCCCCAGATCGTTGTTGAAGTAGACGTAGGCGTCCCGCCACCCCGCCTCCCGCACCCGCCCCGCCCACGTCTTCATGGCGGTGTCGCCATAGGCGACCCCGGCGGGCCCCTGGTGCATGCGCACGTAACCCCAGTCAGTGGTACGCCACAACGGGCTCTGCGGCTTGCCCAGCCGATCCCCCCAGCACAGGGCGGCCGCGTGGCTCCGCAGGATCTCGCGTACCTCCTCGGTCCACCAGGAGTCGTGCCGCGGCTCCACGGCCACCCGCACGCCCGCCGGAAAGCAGCCCAGGCACCGGTCGAGCCTGCCCGGATCGACCTTCAGCGTGGGCGGGAGCTGCAGCAGGATCGGCCCCAGCTTGTCCTTCAGCTCGGCGGCGGCCCCCATCAGCCGCGCAACCGGCTCCTCGGGATCGACCAGCCGCTTGATGTGGGTGAGGAACCTGCTGGCCTTGACCGCCATCACGAAACCGGGCGGCGTGCGGTCCCGCCAACCGGCGAACGACTCCGGCTTCGGCAGGCGGTAGAAGGCGTTGTTGCTCTCGACCGTGGCGAACTCCTCCGCGTACGTCTCCAGCCACAACCGCTGCGGCACGCCCTCCGGATACAGGACCCCGCGCCAGTCCTTGTACTGCCACCCGGAGGTGCCAACCAGCAACGTCATGCGTTGGCACTACCCCGTGCGGCGACGTGCAGTACTGTCCATGTTCATCACCCTTGGGGGAGGATCTTCACGCGATGGGCGCCAACCACGCTCACGGCACCGCCGTACCCAGTTCGCGGCGCACGGTGCTGGCCAGCCTGGCCGTGCTGGTGCCGCTGGCGATCGTCACGCTGGCGAGCCTGCTGTGGCTCTGGCCGGACGGGCCGCGGGACACCGGCACGCAACCGTCCTCCGTCGAGCGGCACGGCGGCACGGTCGCCGGCGTCACGCTCAAGCGCTGCCCGGCCGTCCCCGAAGGCGCGCCCCGGCCCGACCCCGCCACCTGCGGGAACGCCACCGTCAAGGTCAAGGACGGGCCTGACGTGGGCAAAGACATCACACTCCGGCTGCCCAGCGGTCCCGGGGCCCCGCGGTTCGCCGCGGACGACGAGGTGATCCTGCTGCGCGGCGCGGACGGGGCGTACCAGATCTCGGACCACGACCGGGCGACGCCTCTGTGGTTGTTCGGGGCGGCCTTCGCGCTGGCGGTGATCGCCTTCGGCCGCTGGCGGGGGGTGACGGCCCTGGTGGGGCTGGTGGTCACGTTCGTGCTGCTGCTGACGTTCGTGATCCCCGGCATCCTGGAGGGCAAGCCGCCCATGCTGGTGGCCATCGTGGGGGCGGCGGCGATCATGCTGGCGGTGCTCTACCTCACGCACGGCTTCTCGCTGCCCACCTCGATGGCCGTCCTGGGCACGCTGGCCAGCCTCGCTCTCACGGGCCTGCTGTCGTACGGCGCGCTGGGGTTCGCCCGGCTCAACGGCATCACCGACGACAGCGCGCTCGCCCTGGACATGAGCCTGTCGATCGACACGCAGGGGCTGCTGCTGGCCAGCATCATCATCGGCGCGCTGGGGGTGCTCGACGACGTCACGGTGACGCAGGCGGTGACGGTGGCCGAACTCGCCCAGGCCAACCCGTCGTACGGCTTCGCCCGCCTCTACCGCGCGGCCAGCCGCATCGGCCGGGCGCACATCGCCTCGGTGATCAACACGATCATCCTGGCGTACGCGGGGGCGTCGCTGCCGCTGCTGCTGCTGTTCAGCATCGGGAAGCAGCCGCTGGGGGACGTGATGACGACGCCGGTCATCGCGCAGGAGATCGTCCGCAGCATCGTCGGCACGCTGGGGCTGATCGCCGCCGTCCCCATCACCACCGCCCTGGCGGCCCTGACCGCCTCCCGCCGGCACCCCGCCGAGGAAACCCCGCAGGGCGGCTTCTTCGGACCCGACGCCCGGGACGAGCAGGGCGGCTTCTTCGACCCCCACCCCAGCCAGGACGGCCGTTCCGGCCAGGACGGCTTCTTCGAGCCCCAGGCACGCGACGAGCGCCCTGCCGATCGCGAGCCGTCCGAACGGCCCGCGCGCCACCGACGCCGCGCGAGCACCTGACCTCGCGGCAGCCACCGGGCCGGCGCGGATCACTCAGCCGTGGTGCTGATCACTCAACTCCGGCGCGGACCAGTCGACCTCGGCGCTGCCGTCCACCCGCAACTTGCGCCGGGCCCGCTCGTAGAAGGTGGTGCCGACCCGGACCACCTTCGCCGCCCCCGGCCAGGCGGCGACATGGACGGTGTCGCCGGGGCACAGATGCCCGACCACCCGCCCGTCGACCTCCACCGCCAGCCTCCCGCTGGTGGGCAGCACCTGCAGCGTCACCTCTTCGTCCGCGGGCAACACCAGTGCCCGGTTGAACGCCGAATGCGCCGCCGCGGGCACGACCAGCACCGCCTCCACCCGGGGCGACACGATCGGCCCTCCCGCGGAGAAGCTGTAGGCCGTGGACCCGGTGGTGGTGGCCACGATGACGGCGTCGGCGGCGTACCGGACGAAGGGGCTGCCCGACGGCGTGACGGACACGGCCGCGAGCCCGTCGCCCGGGATCCTGACCAGCGCGATGTCGTTGAACGCGGTCACCTCCGTGCCCCCGACCACGCTCCTGATCGCCATCCGCGGCTCGATCGTGTAGTGATGGCTGTCGATGGCCGAGAGCGTCGCCGCCAGATCGTCCACGTCGATCTCGGCCAGGAACCCGAGCCGCCCGAGATTGACCCCCAGGATCGGCGTCGGCCGCCCGGCCAGCAGCCGCATGGTGCGCAGCATCGTCCCGTCACCGCCGAGCCCGACCAGCAGATCGGCCCGCTCCACGAGCGTGACGGCATCGACGGGCACGGCGGTGCAGTCGATGCGCCCGACCTCCTCGGGCAGGCCGAGCACGGTGCTCCCATTGTCCCCGGCCCAGCGCAGGATGGTGTCTATCGCCTTCTTGGAGTCGCGCTGAGGATGCAACACCAGCCCGACCGTCCCGATCATGCCCATGCGACAACCCTATGCGGCCTCAGAGGCGAGCCCTACCACATGTTAAATCCTTTTTAAACGGTTCGTCCTAACTTGCGAAGAACCACAAGATCCCTCCACGATGCTCCCCGTGGGTTCACAAGATCCCGCACATTCCCTCCCAGCGGGCACCCCCCGAGGAGATCGTGTGTTCATTTCCAGCCCCTGGCGGGCGGTCCTGATCGGGACCGCCGCCCTCGCTCTGCTGATCCCCCAGGAGGTGGCGTCCGCCGCCGCTCCACCCGGGAAGATCGACCGGGCGGTCCAGGCCGACCTGTCCGCGGACGGCAAGGCAACTTTCTGGGTACGCATGAAGGCCGAGGCCGACCTGCGCTCGGCGCGTACGCAGAAGACCAAGGCCGGCAAGGCCAGGCAGGTCTACCGGACCAAGACGGAGACCGCCGACTCCTCCCAGGCTGGCCTGCGCAAGCTCCTCAAAGCCGCGCACGCGGACTTCACCCCGTTCTGGATCGTCAACACGGTCAAGGTGACCGGCGACGCGGAGCTGGCGGCCGAGATCGCCGAGCTTCCCGAGGTCGAGCAGGTCGAGCCCGACAGGACCCTCGCGTTACCCGACCCGCTGCCGGGTAGGCCCCAGGCCGCCGCCGGCCCGGTCGAGTGGAACATCGACCGCGTGAACGCCCCCAAGGTGTGGGACGAGCTCGGCGACCACGGTGAGGGCATCGTCGTCGCCAGCCTCGACAGCGGCGTGCAATGGGACCACCCCGCGCTGGTCTCCCGCTATCGCGGCACGAAAGCCGACGGCGTCGATCACGACTACAACTGGTTCGACCCGGCGGGCGACTGCCCGGCCGGCACGCCGTGCGACGATCGCGGCCACGGCACCCACGTCATGGGCACGATGATCGGCGGCGACGGGATCGGCGTCGCGCCGGGAGCCCAGTGGATCACGGCGAAGGCCTGCGGCCTCGGCGGCTGCCCGCAGTACTCGCTGCTGGCGGCAGGCCAGTGGATCCTCGCGCCCACCGACCTGAGCGGCCAGAACCCGCGTCCCGACCTCGCGCCCGACATCGTCAACAACTCCTGGGGCAGCTCGGGCATCAACCTCTGGTACGACGAGATCGTCGAGTCGTGGGTGGCCGCCGGCATCTTCCCCGCGTTCTCCAACGGGAACGAGGGTCCCGAATGCGGCACCACCGGCACACCCGGTGGATACGTCGCGAGCTACAGCGCCGGATCGTTCGGCGCCAGCGGCGCCATCATGCCAGAATCCTCCCGCGGCCCCGGCGAGAACGGCGAGATCAAGCCGAACATCGCCGCGCCCGGCGTCGACATCCGCTCGGCCGTGCCCGGCAACGGCTACGGCATCAAGTCCGGCACCTCGATGGCCAGCCCGCACGTCGCCGCGACCGTGGCGCTGATGTGGTCGGCCTCCCCCTACCTGCGCGGCGACGTGGAGGCCACCCGGGCACTGCTCGACGGCACCGCGGCCGACGTCGACAACACCACCTGCGGCGGCACGGCGGCGGACAACTTCGTCTGGGGCGAGGGGCGGCTCGACGCCTACGCTGCGGTCCGCGCCACCCCGTCCGGGGAGCTGGGCACGCTGACCGGCACGATCACCTCGGAGGGCTCCCCGGTGGCGGGCGCGACGGTCAGCGTCTCCGGCCCGCTCAGCCGTAGCGTCCCCACCGGTCAGGACGGCTCGTACACGCTGCCCCGGCTGCTCAGCGGCGACTACCAGATCATGGTCGGCAAGTTCGGGTACGACGACGCCACCGCGTCCGTCACCGTCTCCACCGACCAGACGGTGACCAAGGACCTGCCGCTGACCCCGCAGCCCATGAGCACGGTGTCCGGCACGGTCACCACCGTCGGCCTGCCCGAGGCGGGCGCCACGGTGACCGCGACGGGCACCCCGGCCAGCGCGATCACCGACGCCGAGGGCCACTACCGGCTCGAACTGCCCCACAAGGACTACGACCTCAAGGTCACGGCGAGTTCGCTCTGCACGCAGGACGCCACCGTACCCGTCAGCGTGACCGGTGACCTGACCATGGACATCGAGTTGCCGAGCAACATCGACGCGTTCGGCCACACCTGCAGGAGCGGCGCCGAGGCGTACGTCGAGGGCACCACCCTGGAGCCGCTAACCTCCGACGACGAATCCCAGACGATCACGCTGCCGTTCGCCTTCCCCTTCTATGGCAAGACGTACACCACCGGCATCGTCAGCACCAACGGGTTCATGACGTTCGGCGACAACCGCTACTCCTTCCCGAACAACACCTCCCTGCCCTCCGGCGACCTGCTCAACGCCGGCGTCTACCCGTACTGGGACGACCTGGCGCTGGACGAGAAGGGCGGGCTCTACACCGCCACCATCGGGACCGCGCCCAACCGCACCTTCGTCCTCGAATGGCGCAACGCGAGGATCTACAACGCCGACGAGTACTTCTCGTTCGAGGCACTGATCGGCGAGGACGGCTCGATCGGGTACCGCTACCGCGGGATCCACAGCGCCCGCGCGGCGGGCGAGAGCGCCACGATCGGCATCGAGAACGCGGACGGCACGGACGCGCTCCAGTACTCCGCCGACACCGCCGCCATCGCCGACGGCCAGAGCCTGACCTTCGCCGCCCGGCGGCACGGGCTGGTGACCGGCACCGTCACCGACGCGAACGACGGCAAGCCGCTGGCGGGCGCGACGGTCAAGGTGGGCGACGCGGCCACCTTCACAACCGGCGCCGACGGCACGTTCCTCGGCCAAGTGGTCGCCGGCGACCACCAGGTGGAGACGTCGGCGGAGAACTACGGCACCCTCACCAAGGAGGTCACCGTCGCGCCCGGCGAGCGGAACCGGCTCGACCTCGCCCTCACCACCGGCCGGGTGACGGCGTCGACCCGCGAGCTCACCCTCGTCGTGCCGCCCACCGCCACCAGGAAGGGCACGGTCGAGCTGGCCAACCTGGGCGCCGGCACGACCTACACCGTCGAGACCGCCGACCCCTGGCTGGCCGTGACCCCGGCCGGCGGGCAGCTCGCGGCGGGCGAGTCCGTGAAGCTGCGGGTCACCGCGTCCAGCTCGGGGATGGCGCCCGGCAGCGTCCGAACCGGCACGCTGGTGGTGCGCTCGGCGAGCGGCCGCGACCCGGCGTTCCCGATCGTCGTGCACGTCGTGGTGCCGGAGTTCCAGGCCGCCGTCGAGGCCGGCGGCTCCAGCAGCGTCACCGACTCCGCCGGCGACACCTGGCGGGCCGACCGGGAGTACCGCCCGGGCGGGTACGGCTACGTGGGCGGCAAGGCGAGCACCTCCCGCGAACCGATCAAGGGCACCACCGAGCAGGCTCTCTACCGGAGCGCCCGCGAGGGTGTGCGCGAGTACCGGTTCGACCACGTCCCCGACGGCGTCTACACCGTCGAGCTGGGCTTCGCCGAGACCCAGTACAAGCACCCCGGGAAGCGGGTCTTCGACGTCGCCATCGAGGGCGAGCCCGCGATCCAGGCGCTCGACCTGGCCCGGGAGGCCGGGCCGAACACCGCGGTCAGCCGCCAGTACACGGTGCAGGTCACCGACGGGCGTCTCGACGTGCGGTTCACCGCACGCACCGGCACTCCCATCGTCAACTCGATCCGCGTCACCGAGCGCCCCGACAAGGCCACCCGGTAACCGCCCTGCCGCGCGGCCCGGGCCGCGCGGCAGGCCCGATCTCCCGGTGAGGACTTCGATCATCGCGCAGACCTCCGATACCGTCGGAATCATGCGGCTTCATGTGGGATGCGCGATGTGGACTCACGCCCGCTGGCAGGGACGCCTCCTCCCTGACCAGCTCCCGCCCAAGGAGCGCCTGCGCGCCTATGCGACCTGGTGCGACGCGGTGGAGGGCAACACGACGTTCTACGCGACTCCGGCGCGCACCACGGTGGAGTCATGGGCCCGCCAGACCACCCCGGACTTCCGCTTCGTGATCAAACTCCCCAAGCCGATCACCCACGAGCACCGCCTGACCGGCGCGGAAGCCGAGCTCAAGGCATTCCTGGAGGCGATCGAGCCACTCGGCCCCAGAACCCACGCCCTCTGGATCCAGCTTCCCAGTTCCTTCGCCCCCACCGACCTCGGCACCCTGGCGACCTTCCTCCACCGGCTCCCGCGCTTGTACAAGTACGCCGTGGAAGTCCGTCACCGCGCCTTCTTCGCGGACGAGCGTGCCGAACGGCTCCTCGAACGCGTCCTCGCGGGCACCGGCACCGAATGGGTTCCCTTCGACACCACCACCCTCTTCCAGAGCCCGCCGACCAGCGACGCCGAACGCGACGCGTGGACCAAGAAGCCCCGCCTCCCCCGCCGCTCACGCGCCCTCACCGACCGCCCGATCATCCGCTACCTCGGCCGGGACGCCACCGACCGCACGATCGAGGGCTGGCAACCGTGGGTCGCCAAGGTCACGGAGTGGCTGCGCGAAGGCCGTTCGCCGACCGTGTTCATCCACACCCCGGACAACGCCGACGCGCCGACGCTCGCCCGCCGCTTCCACGACGAGGTACGGGCCCACCTCCCCGAGCTCGCCCCACTCCCTGAGCCGATGCCGAACGAGCCACTGACCCTCTTCTGAGCTTCTGAGCGGCCATGAACGTCCAGGCCGGACCAGACGGAAGCCCGCATTCGCGCCGCAGGAGGATGGAGCTCAAAGCATCTCAAGTGGGACACAACGGGTACCCGTCTGACAAAGGGCGATATTTAAAGCAGAGCCGGATTAATGGCGGCACGCAGCTCTTCGTCCGTCCAAATGCGCCTGGAAGCGGAACGTCGCACGAGAAAACATTAAGGGGCCTGATCACCAAGAACTGGTGATCAGACCCCTTCCGCGTGTCGGGGTAACCGGATTCGAACCGATGACCTCCTGACCCCCAGTCAGGCGCCCTACCAAGCTGGGCCATACCCCGGAAGTTGTGCTCAGAGCCGCGGTGAACGACGTGTTTCCCTCGGTTGCGCAGGAGAAACACTACCACGAGTTCGTAAGGGACGAGGTTCGTCACGTCGGTGCCCGAGCCCCATCGCGGGCGCGGACGGGCCGGCCCCGGCCTACCTGAGTTCAACCGGAGTTTTCGCTATCGTGAACCATCTGCGGCGCGATCTTTCTGTCCGCGCGTGCGCCGAGAGGGTGGAGGTGGCCGGTGGGGCGGAAACCGACCATTGATCGGAAGGAGCTGGCGAGGCTGGTCGCCGGGGGGATGAGCGTCCAGGAGCTGGCCGCTCACTTCGGGGTCAGCGAGTCGGGGGTGCTGCAGGCCAAGCGGGCCGCCGGGCTGGCCAAGCCGATGCTCGACCACAGCGGCGCCGTACCGTGGAAGCTCGCCCGCGCGCACACCCAGTCCGGGCCCGCCACCAACCTGCGCAACCTGTCGGCGGCCGCCCAGGGCAAGCCGCCCGCGGCCGAGCGGTTGAACACCGCGCTGCGATGGGCTCAGCGGCTCGTCGACGAAGGGCTCGACGTGCGGTACGACGTGGCGGAAGGGTTCAGTGAGGTCCCCGCTCCACCAGCGGGCTCACATGTCGCAGCCGTGCTCGCCGCGGCCAGGAAGGGCCTCGAAGCCCGCTGACGGCGCGAGTTTCGACCTGCCTGTTCGAGGGAAGGCGCTGGTCTCGACACAGAGACCGGAGGCGAACATCATGACCACCTTCATCTGGGTGGCCGTCGTCGTGGTCGCGGTGGTGGCGCTCGCCGCAGTGGGTTATGTCGTGCTGCAGCAGCAAAGGCGCCGCAACCATCTCCGCGAACGTTTCGGCCCGGAGTACGAACGCGCCGTCGCCGAGCATGACAACCGGCGGGAGGCGGAGCAGGAGCTGCTCAGCCGCGAACAGCGGCATTCCGAGCTCGACATCCGGCCGCTGACGGAGGAGTCTCGCGACACCTACGCCCACCGGTGGACCGAGGTACAGGAACGCTTCGTGGACGCCCCCGGGTTCGCGGTGACCGAGGCCGATCAGCTGGTCACGGCGGTCATGGCGGAGCGGGGTTACCCGACGGAGGACTTCGAACAGCGGCTGTCCGACCTGTCGGTGGGGCACGCGGCGACTCTCGATCACTACAGGACGGCTCACGAGATCAGCGGGCGGGCGGCCAGGAAGGAGGCCTCCACGGAGGAGCTCCGGCAGGCCATGGTGCACTACCGCGCGCTGTTCGAGGAGCTGCTGCAAGCGACCACGCGAGGACGGTGAAAGAGATATGAGCAGCGACGAGCTGAGAGTGCCGTCGCAACGCACCGACGAGGACGAGGCCGACGAGCCCGAACTGCGGTCCCCCCGCGTCGACGACGAGTACGCGGCCGCCGTCCCCGGCGCCGTGACCAGCCCCGAGGAAGAAGACGACGACACCCCCTATCGCGACCCGTACGCCGGGACCGGCGGCGACATGCTGGCCGAGCCCGAGCCCGAGCCCGAGCCCGAGCACCAGCCCGACCCGGCGCACACCCCGGCCGTATCAGACGAGGCCCCGGCCCCGGCCGTTTCCGGCGAGGCCCCCGCCCACGCCGCCCCCGACGACGTCGCCCTGTTCGATCAGGACCCCATCCAGGTGCAGGCCCGCTGGCGCGACCTGCAGGCGTCCTTCGTCGACGACCCCAGTGAGGCGGTCGAGCGCGCGGACGGGCTGGTCGGCGAGGTGGTGGAGTCCCTCACCAGCACCCTGGCCAACCGCACGGACGCCCTGCGCGACCGCTGGCAGGGCACCGACACTCCCGACACCGAGCAACTGCGCCTGGCGCTGCGCGAATACAGGAACGTCCTGGAGCGACTGCTCGCCCTGTCCAGCGAGAGCCCTCCGAGTCAGGGAATGAGGTGATTTGACATGCTCGCGATAGTCGCAGCGATCATCTTCGGGCTGGGATTCCTGCTCGACCTGATCGGCACGCGGGTTCCCGGGTTCTCCGGCATGACGTTCGCGCTGCTGGGGCTGACCCTGCTGGCCCTGCACCAGGCAGGCGTCGGCAAGGCCTCCATCCGTACCGGCTACAGCAACTGGCGCGGCCGTACCCGCCGTTAGAGAAGCAAGGCGCTTCCCCGTCAGCCCTTGCCGGGGAAGCGCATGATCACGGTGCTGCCGCCGCTGCCGGCGCGCAGGGTCAGCTCGGAGGAGAGCAGGCGGGCCACCCACAACCCCATGCCACCCACGGAGCCCGGCATAGGGCCGGGCTTCCACACGCCGTCGTCGTGGATCTCGACGACCAGGTCGCCGCTCGCCGCCCAGGTACGCAGGAAGGCGTGGTCGGCGCCGTGGGTGACGGCGTTGGTCGCCACCTCGTTGACGGCGATGACGAAGTCGCCGACGGATTCCTCGGGCATTCCGGCGGCGCGGCCTTCGTCCTCAGCGAACTGCCGGACCTGTGGCAGGTCCGGCAGTCGGAAACGGAGCTCCTTCACGGGCGCGCCGGGTGGCGGGCTCGTGTGGCCCGACTGAGGCTCTACGTCCTCGTTCACCCGGCGACCGCCATCTCAGCCGACCAGCTCGGAGCGTAGCTGGTCGAGAACCTTGCGGAGGATGCGCGAGACGTGCATCTGGGATATCCCGAACTCGGCGGCGATCTCGGCCTGCGTCATGTTGCCGAAGAAACGCAGCAGCAGGATGTGCTTCTCGCGGGAGGGCAGCGCGTCGATGAGCGGTTTGACGGCTTCCCTGTCGACCATGTTGCTCAGTGTGTCGTCGTCCTCCGGGATGACGTCGCCGAGCGAGGCGGCGTCATCGTCGGTGCCGAGCGGCGCGTCGAGTGACAACGTGCTGTACGCGGCGGAGGCGTCGAGTGTGAGCAGGACGTCCTCCTCGGTGATGTTCATCTTGGCGGCCAGCTCGGCCACCGTCGGCGACCTGCCGAGGTCCTGGCTGAGGTCGGCGACGAGCCTGTTGAGCTCCGAGCGTCGCTCCTGGTAGAGGCGGGGCACCCGGATGGCCCAGGTGCGGTCGCGGAAGTGCCGCTTGACCTCGCCGGTCATCGTCACGACCGCATAGCCTCTGAACGCGTGTCCGAGGCTCGGGTCGAAGCCGTTGACGGCTTTCATCAGGCCAACATACGCGGCTTGGAGGAGATCCTCCAAAGGTTCGCCGCGGTAGCGGTATCGCCTGGCGATCTCCATGGCGAGCGGCCGGTGCATCTCGACGATGCGCTCGCGCAGCCGCTCCTTGTGGCTGCCGGGGGTGTCCTCCCTGGCCATTTCGGCCAGGAGGTCTTCAGCTGTCATCTCCTCGAGGTCGTATTCCTGCACAGCCATCGCTGCTCCTCATATGGATCGCAGGCGGCCTCTCCTCAGCAGAAAAGCCCAGGCAGAGGCGCGCCTCGCTCTACTCTCGAGACGAAAGCCCTCTGCTGGACTTCGGTCCCAGTCTCCCCCGTACCGCGCGAAGTATTCCTCCCTGCTCCGGTGACAGTAGGGTTGCTCCGTGACAATGCCGGAGAACGGCGAGGGGCACGTGGCGGCCCTGAGCCTGACGTCGTCGACCGTAGGCGAGATCACCGTGATCACCGTCGACGGCGTGCTCGACGCCACGACGCGCGAGCAGTTCGCCGATTACCTGTCGATGGCGGGCTCGGACCTGATTCTTGACCTGGCCGGTGTGACGTTCATGGACTCGCGCGCGCTCGGGCTGATCGTGCACCACTGGCAGACGAGCCTGGCCAAGGGCGCCAAGTTCGCGCTGATCGGGGTCGAATACTCCAAGTCGAAGGTCATGTGGATCACCGGGCTGGCGCAGCGCCTGCCGCTCTACGACACCCTCGACGACGCCCTGGCCGCCATTGGGTAGGGCTCAGCGCTTCGATTTGCGCTGGTGCTCGTCGACCAGGAGCCTGGCCAGGTCGGCCACCTTGACCTGGTGGTGCTGGGAGATCTTGCGCAGCTCCTCGAAAGCGGCCTCGGCGGTGCATCCGCTGGTCTGCATGATGATGCCCTTGGCCTGGTCGATCACGGACCGTCCGGCGAGGGCCTCCTGGAGCTGGGCGGCGTCGGTGCGCACCTCCTCGAACTCCCACATGTTGGCCATGGCCACGCCGACCTGCTCGGTCAGCATGTCGGCGAGCGAGTGGGCGCCCTGAGGGGTGAACGCTCGCGGGCGTACCGAATAGAGGCCGACGACCAGCACGGCGGGGGCCACGTCGATGGGGACGACGAGCACGGAGCGCACACCCCAGCGGGTGGCCAGCGCGTCGTAGCGGGGCCAGCGGGTGTCGCTGAGCACGTCGGTCACGGTGGCGCGGGCGCCGCTCTGCCTGGCCTCGGTGGCGGGGCCCTCGCCGAGCTCGCGTTCGCCTTCGACGAGCATGATCAGCTCGCTGTGCGAGCCGGAGACCAGGACCCGCTGGTCGCGCCAGTGCTCCGCGGAAGCCCCTGAACAGCCGGGCACACCCGCCGCCAGCGCCGTGGTCAGCCCGCGCAAGACGCTCTCCGTCGAAGTGTCCTCGCCCAGGCGCCCGAGCGTGGCCAGGTCGCGGGCGAGACCGGGGGTGATCATCGCGGTCGATTCCATAGCAACAAGCCTCTACCCGATATGGCTCCCCTTATCCGGGTGACGTAGCGTCAGAGGGTGAGCATGCCGGACCTCGAACACGCGCTGGACGCGCTGGCCGGGCGCGTCTCGTCGTTGCGTGAGGCGAGGACCGCCTACCCCGCTGAGCTGGCGCCCACGCTCGACGCCGCGCTCGCGGAGCTCGACACCGCGGCCGAGCTGCTGGCCGAGGCCGGCGAGGCGCTGCGCAAGGCGCCCAAGCGGCCCGGGAAGGACGGCGCGCAGCGGGAGCTGAAGCTGTTGCGCCAGGTGTTCAGGGCGTTTCCGGTGCCGGTCGTGGTGCTCGACGGCGGCGGCGTGGTCAGGCGGATCAACCCCGAGACCTCGCGGATGCTCGGCAGCCCCGACGGCTACCTGGTCGGCCGGTCGTTCCCGCTGCTGGTGGACGTGTCGCGGCGGGCGGCGTTCCGCTCGCATCTGACGTCGGTGCTGCAGACCGGGCAGCCGGCGGCGTTCGAGACGCGGCTGGCGCACCAGGGGCGCACGCACACGGTGCAGGTGGCGCTGACGAGGCTGACGATGCCGGGCGAGCCGCAGCAGATGGTGGCGGCGGTGGTGCTGCCGACCGAGGTGCAGCTGCCCGAGCCGGGCGGGCGGCGGCCGGAGCAGACCGACGGCGCGCTGCTGCTGGCGGCGGCCAAACGCCAGGATCTGCTGGTCAAGACGGCCACGCTGCTGCTGGACGAGGAGGCGCTGCTGCGGCCCGTCGCGCTGCCGAGGGCCACCAGGATGCTGGCGGCCGAGTGGGCCGACTGGGTGATCGCCGACATGGTGCGTGACGGGCTGCCACGCCGTTCTGTCGTGATGGCGCCCAAGAACCAGCCGATCGGCGAGCTCGTACGCCAGGTGGAGTCCGCCGACCCGGCGGGCAGCCACGTGGTGCTGCAGGTGCTGGAGCGCCGCTCCGGCGTGGTGCAGGAGATGGTGGACGACGAGACCCTGCTCGGGTTCTGCGCCGACGGGCCGCTGCTGACGGTCATGGGCGCGGGCTCGATGTTGTGCGTGCCGATCGGCGTCGCCGACGGCGTGCTGACGCTGGTGCGCACGCACGACAGGCCGCCGTTCACGCTGGCGGACCTGGCCGTCATGCAGGAGGTGGGGCTGCAGCTCGGGCTGGCGGTACGCGCGCAGACGAGCTTCCAGAGCCGTTCGCGGGCGGCGGACGCGCTGTCGGCGAGCGTCGCGCCGCGCAACCTGCCCGACGTGCCCGGCTATGAGGCGGCGGCCGTCTACCACCCCGGGTCGTCGGTGGGCGCCGAGTTCTACGACGTGTTCCCGGTCTCGGGCGGGTGGGGGTTCGCGCTGGGCGGCGCGGCGGGCAAGGGCGAGGAGGCGGCCTCGGTCAGCGCCATGGTCCGCGGCGGGCTGCGGGTGCTGAGCGGCTGGGAGTCCGATCCCGACCTGGTGATGCGCAAGGTCAACGAGGCCCTGGTCACGCAGGGCACCGGGCTGTTCGTGATGGTCGTGGCGGGGTTCGTACGAGGCCGGGAGATCAGGCTGTCGTCGGCCGGTCACCATCCGGCCGCGTTGCTGCAGTCCGACGGCGCCGTGCGTTTCGCCGCGGGCGGCGGCGTGCCGCTGGGCATCGCGCCCGAGGCGGAGACCTGCGTCGAGACGCTGACGGTGGCCACGGGCGAGACGCTGGTGCTCTATTCGGAGGGGCTGGTCTCCTCCAGGAACGACCTGGGCGAGCCGTACGGCGAGGAGCGGCTGGCCGACGTGCTCGGCCGGTGCGCGGGCCAGTCGCCGTCCACCGTGGTCAAGGCGGTGGAGGCGGACCGGCACGCGTTCTCGGCCGGCCAGGTGTGGGACGAGATCGTGGTGCTGGCACTGCGGGGTGTCTGATCTGCGGGGGTTTGCGACCCGGCCGAACCTGGGTATCGTCGGAGATATAGACCGCTGTGCCTAAGACGCAGGCACACCTTTCACGCATTCCACGCTGAGGTGTGCCATGAATATCGCGATCGTCGCTTCCGCCGGGGGAAACCAGCGTCACCGCATTCTCGCCGTCGCGCGCGAGCTGGGGCGCGAGCATCACGTCACGATCTACACCCGGCGTGACAACACCGAGGGCAAGCCCAAGACGCGGGTGGCCCCTGGGGTCACGCTGGAGCACATCGACGTGGGCCCCCCCAAGGAGCTCGCGGCCGACGAGGTCGCGCCGTTCCTCAACGACGTCGGCCACCACCTCATGGAGCGGTGGAGCCAGGACCGGCCCGACGTGATCCACGCGCATTCGTGGACGTACGGGCTGGCCGCCGTGGCGGGCGCGAAAGGGCTGAGTGTGCCGGTAACGCAGACGTTCCACGCCGTGGACGCCACGCACATCGAGCTGGAGCGGGCGCTCGGGCGCAGGGCCGACGCGGTCATCGCGGGCTCGGGCGACGAGGAGTCGGCGCTGATCCGGCTCGGTGTGCCGCGCGGCAACATCGCCGTCGTCCCGTACGGCGTCGACACCGAACGTTTCCAGCGCCGCGGCGCGGTGGCCACGCGGGGCACGCGCAAGCGGCTGCTGCACGTGGGCCCGCTCACGACGGACCGCGGCGCGCACACGATCGTCCGGGCGCTGCAGGGGCTCGGCGACGTGGAGCTCGTCATCGCGGGCGGGCCCGAGCCGGAGGACCTCGACGCCGACCGGGACGCCCGCCGCCTGCGCGCTCTGGCGGAGCAGCTCGGCGTGGCCGACCGGGTCACGCTGCTCGGCCAGGTGAGGCGGGCCGCGGTGCCGAAGCTGATGCGCAGCGCGGACTCCGTGGTGTCGGTGCCGCGCGAGGCCGTGACGGGGATCGTCGCGCTGGAGGCGATGGCGTGCGGCGTGCCGGTGATCGCCTCGGCCGTCGGGGCGCACCTGGACTCGATCATCGACGGCGTCACCGGGCTGCTGGTGCCGCCCGACCGGCCCGCGCGTACCGCGCGGCTGGCCCGCGAGCTGCTGTGGGACCCGACGCTGCGCACCGCGCTCGGCTACGCGGGGGCCGACCGGGCGCGCTCGCGCTACTCCTGGGAGCGCGTCAGCCAGGAGCTGGTACGCGTCTACGAGGCGACCTGCGCCTGAGACTCCGGCAGGTGGCACGGGTCACCTGCCGGCATCCTGTCCGGCCTGTGGCGAAATTGGCCAATGGGACGGATGGGGTGTCGTCGGAGTGAGATATTTGCTTCGATGGTCGGCATGTCCAGACGCAGTCCGATCTTGGCGGCGGCGGTGCTCGCGGGCATCGCCGCCCTCCCGCAGGCCGCGCAGGCGCAGACGTCGAGCTGGGGCGCCCCTGTCCTCGTGGAGAACTTCAACGGCTCCTCGGTCAACACGAGCAAATGGATGATCTACCACTCGCCCCGGGCGGAGCGTAACCCCCGCACCGGGAAGGCGGCGACGGTCTCGAACGGCGTGCTGCGCCTCAAGGGCGGCAGGTACGGCGGCAAGGACCTGTCGGGCGGCGTGGCCACCAGGCTCGCGCAGCGGTACGGCCGGTGGGAGGTCAGGTTCAAGGCCGAGGCGGGCGCCGGTTACACGCCGGTGGCGCTGCTGTGGCCGACGGCGCAGGGCGGGGGCGACGGCTACGCCGAGATCGACTTCGCCGAGATCGTGGACCCGAGGCGGCGGGGCGGCGGCATCTTCGTGCACGGCGGGCACGGCCGGGCGCAGCGGCAGTTGCGGGCCGACTTCACCAGGTGGCACACGGTGGCGGTGGACTGGTTGCCGGGCCGCCTGACGTTCTGGCTGGACGGGAGGAAGGTGTGGGACTACCGGGGCGCGTACGTGCCCGACGGGCGCAGGATGGGGCTGGCGCTGCAGAACGACGTGGTGTGCGAGCCGCGCTGCCGCGACGCCTCCACGCCTGAAACGGTGTCGATGTACGTGGACTGGGTGAAGGTCTACCAGGCGTCCTGAGTGCGCAGCCGGGCGGCCTTGAGGCCCAGGTGCAGGGCCAGGCGGTCGTCGCCGTCCGACAGGTCCCGGTGCGTGAGGCGTTCGGCCTTGCCCAGCCGGTAGTAGAGCGTCTGGCGGTGGATGCCGAGCTCGGCGGCGCTCTTCTGGACGTGGCCGCCGTGGTCGAGATAGACCTCCACCGTCTGGGCCAGCTCGGCGTCCAGCGCCGCGGTCTCGGCCGCCAGCTCGCGCAGGTCCGACTGGCCGAGCCTGGCCAGCAGGCGATGCACGCCCAGGTCCTGCCAGCGGGCGACGGGAGAGTGCCTGGGGAAGTGCTCGGCGATGCGCAGTGCCTGGCGGGCCTCGCGCCAGCTCAGCCAGGCGTCGGCCGGATCCGCCCTGGTCGTGCCGATGCCGGCGGCGGTGCCGTACGCGCTCTGGAGGGTTTGCGCCACCTCGCTCGCGAGGTGGGCGGGGGTGAGCAGGGCGACGGGCGAGCCCGTGCGGGCCAGGACGCCGCGCGGGAGCGTCCAGAGGGCGGCGAGGCGTTCCTGCGACTCGCGTACGGCGACGGCGGTGACGGGACCGGCGATCTCGATGGCGGCGCTCGCGCGTTCCTCGGGGTCGGCGGAGAGCAGGGCACGCAGGCCGTGGCCGAGGTCCTGCCTGCTCCTGGCCTCCTGGGCGAGGGCGGCGGCGGCCCTGGCCACCAGGGGCGCGACGGCGTCGAGGTCCGTGAGCTCGCCCGAGTCGAGCAGCCACAGGTAGCCGTAGGTCACGTCACCGTGCCGCAGCGGCCAGCAGACTCTGGCCAGCACCTTGAGCTCGGCGTCCGCCGGGATCCTGACCGGGCCTGCGGCCTTGGCGATGCCGTAGCGTTCGAAGTATTCGCGTACCTCGCCCGTGGCGCGCCTGCGCAGGATCGACTCCTGGCGGACCGTGTCGATGTCGCCGTGCTGCGCCCCGTAGGCCAGGAGGCGGAACGAGCGGTCCTCCAGCGTCGCGGACGCCCCCAGCCTGGCGGCGATCTCGTCGACGATCTCTTGTAGGTCTGCCGAGTCGTACATTTGTATGACAGCCTGCCACAAGCCGCGTTACGCACGTCGATGGCCCCCTCTGAGCTGCGTTTTTAGACTGGAGCCATGCTCGGTCAACTGCTGCTCGCCGCTTCCAGGAGCCGGGTCGTACGCGGCTCGGTGTCAGGCTTCCCGCTCACCCGGAAGGTCGTGCGGCGGTTCGTCGCCGGGGAAGGCGTCCAGGAGGCCCGCGACGCCGTCGAACGGCTGCGCGACGCGAAACTCGCCGTGACCGTCGACCACCTCGGCGAGGAGACGCGCGACGCGCGGGCCGCCGAGGACACCGCGAACGCCTACCTCACGCTGCTGGAGGCGCTCAGGCCGCTCCAGCTCGGGCGCCGGGGCGAGGTGTCTGTGAAGTTGTCGGCCGTCGGGCAGCGGCTGGACGAGTCGATGGCGCTGGAGTTCGCCCGCGAGATCTGCGCCGCCGCCGCGGTCAACGGCTCGACCGTCACCCTCGACATGGAGGACCACACCACCGTCGACTCGACGCTGACCATCCTGCGCAAGCTGCGCGAGGACTATCCCACGACGGGCGTGGCGATCCAGGCGTACCTGTTCCGCAGCGAGGAGGACTGCCGCGACCTGTCGGCGGAGGGCTCCAGGGTGCGCCTGGTCAAGGGCGCCTACCGCGAGCCCGCCTCGGTCGCGCACCAGGGCAGGACGGCCGTGGACAAGGCGTACGTGCGATGCCTGCGGATCCTCATGGCGGGGAAGGGGTACCCCATGGTGGCGACGCACGACGACCGGATGATCTCGATCACGGAGCTGCTCGCCGACCGGTTCGGGCGGACGATCGGCGACCACGAGTTCCAGATGCTCTACGGAATCCGGACCGACCGGCAGGAGGCCCTGGCCGGGGCCGGTCACACGGTCCGCGTCTACGTCCCCTACGGCGACGACTGGTACGGCTACTTCATGCGCCGCCTCGCCGAGCGGCCCGCCAACGTCGCCTTCTTCCTTCGTGCCCTTGGGGGTAAGTAAATGGATGCCATCAGCAACGTCCCGGTTCCCGCCAACGAGCGCGTGTTCGGCTACGCGCCGGGCAGCGCCGAGCGTTCCGTGCTGGAGGACCGCGTCAAGGAGCTGGCCGGGTCCTCGATCGACCTGACCATGACCATCGGCGGCGAGCAGCGCCTCGGCGGCGGCTCCCCCATCGACGTGGTGCAGCCGCACAACCACGCCTCCGTCCTGGGCCGTGCCAACGACGCCACGGCCCAGGACGTGCAGGACGCCGTCTCCGCCGCGCTGCGGGCGGCGCCCGCCTGGCGGGCCCTGTCGTTCGACGAGCGGGCCGCGATCTTCCTGAAGGCCGCGGACCTGCTCTCCGGGCCGTGGCGGGCGACGCTGAACGCCGCGACCATGCTGGGCCAGTCCAAGTCGGCGCAGCAGGCGGAGATCGACGCGGCCTGCGAGCTGATCGACTTCCTGCGGTTCAACGTGGCCTACGCCCGGCAGCTCTACGCCGACCAGCCGATCTCGTCGCCCGGCGTGTGGAACAGGATGGAGTACCGGCCGCTCGAGGGGTTCGTGCTCGCGATCACGCCGTTCAACTTCACCGCCATCGCCGGAAATTTGCCGACTTCTGCCGCTTTGATGGGGAATGTCGTCGTCTGGAAGCCGTCGCCCACCCAGCAGTTCGCCGCGCACTTCACGATGCGGCTGCTGGAGGCCGCCGGACTCCCGCCCGGCGTGATCAACATGGTCACCGGCAACGGGCAGGCCGTCTCCGAGGTGGCGCTCGCGCACCCGGCGCTGGCCGGGATCCACTTCACCGGCTCGACCGCGACGTTCCAGCACCTGTGGGGCACGGTCGGCGCGAACATCGCCCACTACCACGGCTACCCGCGCCTGGTCGGCGAGACCGGCGGCAAGGACTTCGTGCTCGCGCACCCGTCCGCCGACCCGGCCGTGCTCTCGACGGCGCTGATCAGGGGCGCGTTCGAGTACCAGGGGCAGAAGTGCTCGGCGGCCTCGCGGGCGTACGTGCCGCGCTCGGTCTGGAACCGCATGCGCGACGACTTCGTCTCCGTGTCCGAGTCGCTGACCGTGGGGGACGTGGCGGGGGACCTGTCGACGTTCATGGGGGCGGTCATCGACAACCGGGCGTTCGCCAAGCACAAGGCGGCCATCGACCGGGCGCGGGCGTCCGCGAACATCGACCTGCTCACCGGCTCGTACGACGACTCGGTCGGATATTTCGTGAAGCCGACCATTCTGGAGTGCGCCGACCCGGCCGACGAGATCTTCGTCAAGGAGTACTTCGGGCCGATCCTGGGCGTGCACGTCTACGAGGACCGCGACTTCGACACGGTGCTCGACCAGATGGAGGGCATCGCCCCGTACGCGCTGACCGGGTCGATCATCGCCCAGGACCGGTACGCCATCGCGTCGGCGTCGGAGCGGCTGCGCTTCGCGGCCGGCAACTTCTACGTCAACGACAAGCCGACCGGCGCGGTCGTGGGCCAGCAGCCGTTCGGCGGCGCCCGCGCCTCGGGCACGAACGACAAGGCGGGCTCGATCTTCAACCTGATCCGCTGGGTGAACGCCCGCACGATCAAGGAGACGTTCGTCCCGCCGACCGACCACCGCTATCCGCACATGGGCTGATCCATCACCCTGCGCCCCCGGCCCGGACGATCGGCCGGGGGCGTTCGACTCTCCACGCCGCGGGCGGCGGGTATCGGTGGTCATCTCCTTTCACGTCGGCCAGCAGCCGGAAACGATCGAGGCGTCCGCACCGGCGCGGCGACGCCGGGGACCGTCCCGGAGGACGCGGACGTCTCAGGACGCCAGCGCCGCCGCGATCGTGTCGGCGATCGGCGTCGTCGGGCGTCCGATGAGCCGCGACAGATCGCCCGGCGTGCCCGACAGCACGCCCCGGCTGATGGCGTTGTCAAGGTCCACGAGGACGTCGGCGAAGGCGTCGGGGACCCCCGCGCCGGTGAGCAGCGTCTTGCGCTCGGCGGCGGTGAGGGAGGTGTGGACGATCTTCTTGCCGCTCTGCCGAGACACCTCCTCGGCGAACTCCTCGAAGGTCCACGCGGTGTCGCCGCTCAGTTCGTACGCGGTGTTCAGGTGCCCGTCGTCCTTCATGACGACCGCGGCGGCCGCGCCGAAGTCCCTGCGCGGAGCCGTGGCGATGCGGCTGCCGGCGGCGATGTTGGTGACGATGGCGCCCCGCTCCAGCACTCCGGCGAAGTCACTGATGTCGCCCGCGTACACCTCGGAATACCAGTTGTTGCGCAGGAAGGTGTAGGGCAGCCCGGAGTCGAGGATCAGTCGCTCGGTCTTGCTGTGGTCGTCCGCGAGCAGGAAGTCGGCCTCGGGCCCGCCGAACGCGCCGGCGTACCCCAGTTGTGCCGCGCCCGCCTCCCTCGCCGCGTCGATCACCGTCGCATGCTGCTCCGCGCGCCTGCCAACGTCGCCGCCGGGGATCAGCAGCACCCGGTCCCCGGACCGGAACGCCCCCGCGAAGGTCTCGGGCCGGTCGTAGTCGGCGGTGTGCAGCCGGACGCCCTTCGCCACCAGATCGGCGGCCTTGTCCTTGCTGCGCGCGACGGCCGTGATCCCGTCCGCCGGTACACCGGCGGCAAGCAGGTCCGCGATGATGATACGGCCGAGCCGTCCAGTCGCTGCGGTGATGACGATGCTCATCGGAGTGCTTCTTCCCGTTCAGTGTGTGCCATCAGTGCAGGTCCTGCACCTGTAAGCTCACCATAGGACCTGTACTGAGGCTGCAATAAGTACCCACTTTGAAGTAAGGTACTGGTATGGCTGTAAGGGAAAGGCCGGTATCCGGAGGGCTCGCGCCGCGGGAGGAGACCCTGGGATCGCCGCCGAACGTCAATCGCGCGGACTGCCCCTCACGCGGTGTGCTCGAACATGTCACCAGCCGCTGGGCCGTACTGATCCTGGCCGCGCTGCGGCAGCGCTCGTACCGCTTCAGCGAGCTGCGCCGCCAGGTCGGAGGGGTGAGTGAGAAGATGCTCGCGCAGACCCTGCAGACCCTGGAACGTGACGGCTTCATCCACCGCGACGCCAAGCCCGTCATCCCACCCCGCGTGGACTACTCGCTGACCCCCATCGGCCACGAGGTCGCCGAGCAGGTATGGACGCTGACCCGATGGGTCGAAGGCAAGCTGGACCACGTCCTCGGGGCCCGCGAGGCATACGACGGGGCCCGCGAGACCTGAGATCACCCTTGGTCGCAGGGCCTTACACGGCGCCCGGCCACGCGACCTTGGTCATCACCTCGTCCAAGGTCGGGACCGAGGCCTCCTCGTTCAGCAGGTCGCGCACATAGTCCGTCAGCGACTTGCCTTCGCTCTCGGCCCTGCCATGCCCGTGTGCCCTGCTTCTTCGCCGGTGAGGCGCCTATCCGCCATCCCGTGTCCCCACTGGCAGGACGTCGAAGTGGATGACCACGTGGCCGAGCGACGGGTCCTCGGCGGCGGCGCGCGGCTCGCGTTCCCTGCGGTCCGACACCGTCCGGTACCGTTCCAGCACCTCGAACACCTCGTCCCGCATCTCCGCCGTCTCCGCCGGCGTGAGCCGCAGCGACCGCCGCCCGAACGTGCTGGCCTGCACCCACTCCTCCGGCGCCCCGGACGCCTCCTCGCGCCACCGGGCCAGCTCCGCGCCGCGCTGGCGCACCAGGTCGTCCAGCAGGAACTCCAGGGCGCTCGCCGCCTCGGCGTCGGGCGGCGTGTCGCCGTACGTGAAGCCGCCCCGCACGATGCGCCAGTATTTCTCCTTCCCGCGGCCCATCTCCGGCGCGACCTCGATCATGCCGTGCCTGGCCAGCTCACGCAGGTGGTAGCTGGTCGCGCCGGTGTTGTGCCCCAGCAGGGCGGCGAGCCTCGTGGCGGTGGAGGGCCCGTGCTCGTCCAGCAGGTCGTAGATCCGCAGTCGCAGCGGGTGGGCGAAGGACTTCAACGCGTTCGCGTCGAGCGTACGGGCGGAGAACCTCTTGCTCTGCATTCTGTGCAAGCCTATCTTTGCAAAGGAATCCATGCACACTTTCCCTTACACACTACTGGAGTGAACTGTGGCAGGTCTTGGGCGCTCGTTCGGGTTTCTGTGGTCCTCCACCGCGCTGTCCAATCTGGCGGACGGCGTGCTGAAGGTCGGCGCCCCGCTGCTGGCCGTGTCGATGACGCGTTCGCCCACCCTGGTGTCCCTGGTGGGAGCGGCCGCGACGGCGCCCTGGCTGCTGTTCGCGCTGCACGCGGGCGCCATCGCCGACCGGGCCGACCGGCGCCGCATTATGGTGCTGGCCAACACCGCCCGCACCGCGATCCTCGCCGCCACCGCCCTCCTGGCGGCCCTCGGCGTGCTGGACCTCTGGGTCCTGCTCGCGGCCGTGCTCCTGGCCAGCGTGAGCGAGGTCTTCGCCGACGTCTCGGCGCAGTCCATCCTGCCCATGACCGTGCCGCAGGAGCACCTCACCAGGGCCAACGGCCGCGTGTCCACGGCCCAGATGATCGGCAACGACTTCGTCGGCGCCCCGGTGGCGGGCCTGCTCGTCGCGGCCCTCCCCGCCGTCATCTTCGGCGCCCCGGCCTTGCTGTACGGCGTCGCGGGCCTGCTCCTGCTGGGCATGCGCGGCACGTTCGCGTTAGCCGGCTCCCGCAGGGGCGACCGCCCCAGTGACCCGGCGGACTCCCCTACGGGCGGTGCCGACGCCGGCGCAGACGGCCCCACCCACGCCGATCCCCGTATGCACGGCTACCCGAGCGAGGCGGCCGGACATCGGACGAGCCACGACCCTTCCGGCTCTCCGGCAGATCGGCGGCGGACGCTGTGGCAGGACATCGGCGAGGCACTGCGTTATCTCTGGTCCCACCGGGTCCTGCGGAGCCTGGCGATCACCGCGGGCCTGCTCAACCTCGCCAACGCCGCCTACTTCGCCGTCTTCGTGTTGTGGGCGGTCGGCGACGGGTCGATGATCGGGCTGGAGCCGAGCGAATACGGCCTGATGACGACGGCCTTCGCGGTCGGGGCGGTGTTCGGGTCGCTGCTGTCAGGGCGGGCGGCGAGGCTCTTCGGGGAGTTCGGGACGCTCGTGGGCGCGTGGCTGATCACCAGCCTGCTGCTCCTGGTGCCGATGATCGTACCTTCGCCGTGGACGCTCTACCCGACCGCCGTCCTGTGGGGCGTGACCGGGGCGGCCGGGAACGTGCTGGTGATCTCGATCCGGCAACGGCTGATTCCGGCGGAATTGCTCGGGCGGGTCAATTCGGCATACCGGCTCGTCGGGATGGGTGGGATGCCGCTGGGGGCGGCGCTCGGGGGCGTCGTGGCCGAGTTCGCGGGCCTCGGGGCCGTCCTGGCGGGCGCCACAGGAGTATGTTTGCTAGCAGTCGGACTCGTGTGGCGCGCTTTGTCGGATCGAATTTCTAGGCCGCTGACCAGCGAACCTACACTTTCCGACATATCCAGATCACGTTAGGCACCCTACAGCCTTTGCTGAAGTGACATGATTATCCCCCGAGCTTGAGGGGATGGTATGCGGGAGATCGGCGGACGGTACCTCCTGAACGAGGAGGCCGGTCGTGGGGGTATGGGAGTCGTCTGGCGGGCGTTCGATCAACTCCTCCACCGTTCGGTGGCGCTTAAGGAGCTGACCTTGGCCGGTGAGGCCGAGATGGTACGCCGCCGGGTGCTGCGCGAGGCCAGGATGGCTGCCGGCCTGTCGCACCCGAACATCGTGACGGTGCACGACCTGATCGAGGAGGGCGGCAAGCTCTGGATCGTGATGGAATACCTCGACGGGTTGTCGTTGCACCAACTGCTCTCCCAGGTGGGCACGCTGCCCGCGCAGTCGGTGGCGGCGATCGGCCAGCACCTGCTCGCGGCGCTGCGTACCGCCCACCAGGCCAGCGTGCTGCACCGTGACGTGAAGCCCGCCAACGTCATGCTGACCGGCGACCGGGTGGTGCTGACCGACTTCGGCATCGCCACGGCCGAGGGCGACATCCGCATGACGACGTCGCGGCGGCTGCGCGGCACGCCCGCGTTCATGGCGCCGGAGCGGCTGCACGGCGGGCCGGCCAGCAAGGAGGCCGACATGTGGTCCTTCGGCGCCACGCTCTACAGCGCCATCGAGGGCCAGCCGCCCTACCCCGGGCAGGACGCCGCCACGGTGCTCGGCATGGCGCGGAGCGGCCCCTACCCGCCGCCCCGGCGCGCCGGGGTGATGCGGCCGCTGATCGAGGGCCTGCTGTACCACGACCCGGTCCGCCGCTTCACGCCGGAGCAGACCGCGAGTCTGCTGGCAGGCATGCGCGCCAGCGCCTACCAGGCCGCCATCTGACCCCACCGGCGCCCCCGCCCAGGCGGGGGACGCTACTCCTTCTTCGCCCGGGCCTCGGCCTCGGCCGCGTCCATGGCGGCCGCCTCCTCCGGGGTCGGCGCGGTGCCCCCGAGGTGGGCAGGTTGCCACCACACCCCCGGTGGCACCTCCGGGTACGTGCGTTGCGCCCGGTCCACGAGCTCCGACATGCGCGCGTGCAGATTGGCCGCGTGCTCGTCGACGTTCTCGCCCCGCTTCGGGTGCATGGGCTCGCCCACCAGGATCGTGAGCGGCACGTGCCGCTGCAGGAGCTGCTTCGACCGCCCCTTGGTCCAGAAGCGCTGGCTGCCCCACAACGCCACAGGGATGACGGGCGTCTTGGTCGCCTGGGCCATCCGGATGGCACCGTTCTTGATCTCCTTGACGGTGAACGAACGGCTGATCGTGGCCTCGGCGAAGACCCCGACCACCTCTCCGGCCTTCAGCATCCGCAGAGCGGTGGCGTACGAGCCCGCCCCCGCCCCCCGGTCGACCGGAATGTGGTGCATCCCGCGCATCAGCGGCCCCGAGATCCGGTGGTCGAACACGTCCTGCTTGGCCATGAACCGCACCAGCCGCTTCGACGGCAGCGCCGAGAACCCGGCGAAGATGAAGTCGAGGTAGCTGATGTGGTTGCTCACCAGCACCGCTCCCCCGGTCCTGGGCACGTGCTCGGTCCCCTCCATGTGGAAGCGGACGTCGAGCATGCGAAACAGGGTCCGCGCGGCGGCGATCACCGGCGGGTACACGATCTCAGCCATGTCCAGAAGGTAGCCTACTCAGGCAGGTTTCACGGTAGTCGGGAGGCTGACCACCCACCGTCGACGCTTGCGTCTTCGTGAAAACGGGCAGATCTTTTCACCATGAAGAAGCTCATCAACACGGCCGACTCCGTCGTTGAGGACGCGCTGAACGGCATGGCCGCGGCCCACCCCTCGCTGCGGATCCGCGACCAGGTGGTCTACCGCGCCGAGGGCCCCCGCCCCGGGAAGGTTGGCCTGGTCTCCGGCGGCGGCTCCGGGCACGAGCCGCTGCACGCCGGTTTCGTCGGGTACGGCATGCTCGACGCGGCGTGCCCCGGCGAGATCTTCACCTCCCCGGTGCCCGACCAGATCATCGACGCGACCAGGGCGGTGGACGGCGGCGCCGGGGTCCTGCACATCGTCAAGAACTACACCGGCGACGTCCTGAACTTCGAGATGGCAGCCGAGCTGGTCGAGGACGTCGCGGTGGCGAGCGTGCTGGTCGACGACGACGTGGCCGTACAGGACTCCCTCTACACGGCGGGCCGGCGCGGCACCGGGGCGACGTTGTTCGTGGAGAAGATGGCGGGGGCGCTGGCCGAGCGCGGCGCGCCGCTGGCCGAGGTCGCCGCCGTGGCGGGCGAGGTGGACGAGCGCAGCAGGTCGTTCGGCATCGCGCTGACCTCCTGTACGACGCCGCACGCGGGCAAGCCGACCTTCGACCTGCCGGAGACGGACGTGGAGCTGGGCATCGGCATCCACGGCGAGCCGGGACGGGCGCGGGTGCCGATGGCCTCGGCCCGCGAGCTGGCCGGGATCGCCATGGAGGCCATCCACGGCGACCTGCCGCTGCGCGGCGACCTGCTGGTCATGGTGAACGGCATGGGCGGCACCCCCCTCATGGAGCTGTACGTGGCGTTCGCGGAGGTGGCGGCGTTCGTGAAGGGGAAGGGGGCGCGGGTGTCGCGCTCGCTCGTCGGCAACTACGTGACAAGCCTGGACATGGCAGGCTTCTCCGTGTCGATCTGCCTGCTCGACGACGCGGCCACCCGGCTGTGGGACGCGCCGGTCGAGACGCCCGGGCTGCGGTGGGGGCGCTGATGGACACCGACGTGTTCGTGGCCTGGTTCGAGGAGGCTGCCAGGCTGGTGCGCAGGGACCGCGACCGCCTGACCGAGCTGGACGCCGCGATCGGCGACGCCGACCACGGCACGAACCTCGACCGCGGCCTCACCGAGGTCGGCAAGGCGCTGGCCGACTCGCCGCCGTCCTCGCCGGGGCAGGTGCTGACGTCCGCGGGCGCGACGCTGATCCGCCGCGTCGGGGGCGCTTCCGGGCCGCTGTACGGGTCCGTGTTCCGGCAGATGGGCAAGTCGCTGGAGTCGCCAGTGACCTTGGCGGGGTTCGCGGGGGCCTTCGAGGACGGGGTTGTGGCGGTCGAACGGCTGGGCAAGGCCGCGCTGGGTGACAAGACCATGGTGGACGCGCTGGCTCCGGCCTCCCGTGCGCTGGCGCTGGCCGTACGGGATGGGGTGGGGGTGCGGGAGGCGTTCGAGCAGGCGGCGCGCGCGGCGGCGGAGGGGGCGAAGGCCACGATCCCCATGCGGGCGCGCAAGGGGCGGGCCAGTTACCTGGGAGAGCGGAGCGTCGGGCACGAGGATCCGGGCGCGGCCTCGGCGGCGTTGTTCATGGCGGCGCTGGCGGCTGTGGTCGCGTGATGGTGGGGCTCGTGCTGGTCTCGCACAGTGCCGGGCTGGCGGCGGAGGCGGCGGCGCTGGCCCGGGGGATCGCGGGCGCCGACACGCCCGTTGCCCCGGCCGGTGGCACGCAGGACGGCGGGCTGGGCACGAGCCTGGATCTCATCGAGGCGGCGGTGCGGGCCGTGGATCAGGGGGACGGAGTGGTGATCGTGCCCGATCTGGGCAGTTCGGTGCTGACCGCCCGCCTGGTGGAGGAGGATGGGCGGGTGGTGGTGGCGGACGTGCCGTTCGTGGAGGGCGCGATCGCGGCGGCGGTGGCGGCGGGCGCGGGCGTGCCGCTGGCCGACGTGCTGGCCGCGGCCGAGGAGGCCCGCACCTACCGCAAGCTCTAGTGCCCCTTGAACGCCTCCTCCAGCCACCAGGAGCCGTGCTCTCCGGTGACCTTGGCGTGCACCAGCAGCGGCCGATCTCGCGGCCCGTCCAGCCACTCGGCCACGCCCGCCAGGTCGGCCCGCTCCGTGACCGTCACGGCGGCGAAGCCGTGGCCCCTGGCGATGGCGGCCAGGTCGGCCGGTGGGAACCTGACCGTGTCGAGCGGGTGCCCGTGCGGCCCGAAATGGTGCACCTCGGCGCCGTACGCCTCGTCGTCGTAGACCACGATCACCATGGGCAGGCCGAGCCGGACGACGGTCTCCAGCTCCGCGATGCTCATGAGGGCGCCGCCGTCGCCGAGCGCGGCGACCGGCAGCCGGTCCGGCCGGGCCACGGCGGCGCCGATCGCCGTCGCCAGCCCCAGGCCGATCGACTGGAACGCCTGCGTGAAGCAGAATCCACCCTCGTCCGGGACATCGAGGAACATCGAGGGATATCCCATGAAATTTCCGGAATCGATGGAGATGATCCGCTCCCTGGGCAGCAGGTCGTCCAGGCCGATGGTGAGCGTCCTCGGGTCGATCCGGCCGCCGCCGCTCTCGTCCTCGTACGGCACCGCCCGCCAACGTCCCTCGGCCTGGATGCGGCGGGCGATCTCGGGCGAGCGATACCCCCGCCCGGCGGCTTCGGGCTTGGGCTCGGTGAGGTGGGTCGTCAGCGCGCTCGCGACGAGCCCCACGTCGCCCACCACACCCAGGTCGACGGGCACGTACGCCTTCAGCGCCGCCGGGTCGAGGTCCACCTTCGCCACCTTCGTGCCCGGTGAGATCAGCGTGCCGTGGCGAGTGGTCCACATGTTCAGCGCGCACCCCCACCCGATGACGAGGTCGGCGTCGCGGATCAGCTCGGCGGTCAGCGGCGTCGCGAAGCCGCCGCTCACGTCGAGGTCCCACGGGCTGCCGCGGAACAGCCCCCTGGCCACGGCCGAGGTGGCCGGCAGGGCGCCCACGAGGTCGGCGAGCTCCTCCAGCTCCCGCCGCGCGTGCCGGGCCCCGCGCCCGGCGATGAACACGGGCCGCCTGGACCCACTGAGCAGCCGCGCCAGCTCCATCACCGCACCGGGCGACGGCGCACCAGAGGTCCCTGTGACAGCGGATGACCGGCCCGACGCGCGCCCGGCCTCCAGCGGCCCGTCGAAGGGAGCGGCCTGGATGTCGAGCGGAAGGTTCAGCAGCACCGTACGCCGCTCCTCCACGGCCACCCGGTACGCCTCCGACGCCTGCTCCCCCGCACCCTCCGCGGAGGTGACCCGCATCGGCACCGCCCCCACCGCCCCGGCCAGGGCGGCCTGGTCGATGTGGAAGTTCGACGAGACCTCGGTGGCCT
This sequence comes from Nonomuraea marmarensis, assembly GCF_043197025.1. NCBI lineage: Bacteria > Bacillati > Actinomycetota > Actinomycetes > Streptosporangiales > Streptosporangiaceae > Nonomuraea > Nonomuraea marmarensis. Next base: position 487,253 of record NZ_JBICRM010000001.1, on the reverse strand, counting down.
CTCCGGCGAGCAGGACCATCGGGGTACGGCTCTTGGCCGCCTCCGTGAGACCGGTCATCGCGTTCGTGAGCCCCGGCCCCTGATGCACCGACACGACCCCGACCCGGCCGCTCATCCGGGCATAGGCGTCGGCCATCGTGGTGGCCCCGCCCTCGTGGCGCGCGGCGACGTAGCGTACGCCGCTTGCCACGAGCGCGTTCGTGACGTGGAAGTTGCCGCTCCCGACCACGCCGAAGACCGTCTCGACGCCGCAGGCGGCGAGGACGCGGCCGACGGCCTCCGCGACGATCAACGTTCCACCAGAGCGAGCACCCGCACGGGGCTGCCGGAGCCGCCCACGATGGGCAGCGGCGGTGCGACCACGACGGCGCCGGTCCCCGGCAGGCGGTCGAGGTTGCGCAACTGGGTCAGGCCGTATTTGCCCGCGCCCAGCAGGAACGAGTGGCAGGGGAAGGCCGGGTCGAAGGAGTGGGCGGTGCCCGCGTCGGTGCCCACGGTCTCGACGCCGAGCCCGACGATCGGGGTCTCGGACGCCAGCCACGAGGCGCACTCCACCGAGATGCCGGGCGTGTGGGGACCGGTCTCGTCGGCGTTCAGGAAGGCGGCCTGGTCGCCGGATCGGGTGTCCCAGCCGGTCCGGTAGAGCAGCCAGCCGCCGTCGGGCAGCGGGCCGTTGGCGCGCTCCCACTCCTTGACGTGGTCGATCTGGAGGAGGAAGTCGGGGTCCTTGGCCGCCTCGTCGGCGAAGTCGAGCACGACGGCGGGCGCGATCAGGCTGCGCGCGGGCACCTGGGAGACGTCCTGGCCGTCACGGGCGGTCACCCAGTGGATGGGCGCGTCGAAGTGGGTGCCGGAGTGCTCGCCGGTGTGGATGTCGTTCCAGTACCAGGCGGGGCCGCGGTCGTCGTAGCGGCTGATCTCCTCCAGGCGGAACGGGATCGTGTTGCCGAACGGCTCGGGCAACTGGAGGATCGGTGTCTCGGACGAGAGGGGCGCGGTGAGGTCGATCACCTCGATCGCCCCGCTGCGCACGCTGTCCACGAAGCTCTGCAACACCGACATGTCTTCCTCCTTGATGGGCTGTGCGCATCCTCCTACGCCCGCCCGACCAGTGCAAACAACGGCGTTATGCCCTGGTCCACTGCGCGCATCCGCCGGTCTGGAACTCCTTGTCCGAGGGCCCGATGGTGACCGTGGCGGGCCCCGTCGGCATGCCGGTCGCGATCACACCGCCGGTGGCGCCCCGCAGCCGGGCCCAGAAGCACATGCTGTTGCCCGCCGTCGGCCCGGTCGTGCGGTAGGTCCCCGGCTGGATGTCGGTGCCCACGACGAGCGTGCGCAGGGACGCGGGATTGACGGCGGGAGTGGTACTGGCCCCTTGCGTCTGCCCCGGTGCGGTCTGGCTGGGCAAGGGCTGGCCGGTCTGAGCCGGTGGCGCGGTCGGTTGCGAGGTGGTCGCGGGCGGTGCCGTCTGGGTGGGCGCCGTCTGGGTGGGCGCCGTGGCCTCCGGTTCCGCGGTCTCGGTCTCCTCGACCGTGACCGTGACCCTGGGCGCGGCCGGCTCCGACGTCGTGCCCGCGCCGAACCCCACGAACACCCCCAGCAGGAACCCCAGCAGGGCGGCGAGCCCCGAGACGAGCAGGATGATCGTCGGACTGCTCGTCGCGCGAGGGTATTCAGGAGCCCGAGGGTAGTCAGGAGGCGGCCCGTACATCACGGACCAAGCCTGCCATCCCTGTCAACGATGGAGATAATCGACGAGCGACGCCTTCTCCGTCTCCAACTCCTCGATGGCGCTCTTGACCACGTCACCGATGCTCACGATGCCCACCAAGCGGCCGTTCTCGACGACCGGCATGTGCCGGAACCGCTGCGTGGTCATGGTCCGCCGGAGCGAGTCGACGTTCTCGCCCGGCCCGACCGTGCGGACCTCGGTGGTCATGATCGAGGACACCGGCTCGTCCAGGATCGCCGGGCCGCGGTCGTGCAGGCGGCGCACGACGTCACGCTCCGACACGATGCCCTCGATGGTGAAGCCGTCGGTGGAGACGACGACGGCTCCGATGTTGCGCTCTGCGAGTCTGGCGAGCAACTCCCGCACCGTCGCGCCCGGCGCCACGGTCGTCACGTCGCTGCCCTTGCCGCGCAGGATCGTCCCGATGAGCATGTGCACCACCTCTGCCCTCAGTGTTCCAGCCCTGCGTCCAGGCAAACAACCCCGCGGGGACGGAGTCAAGCGCTCACGTAGGCTGCTGCCGAACGTGAACCCGTACCAAAACCGAAATATCACTCAAGGACAGCTAAATGACCGAGCCGCTCAACACCGGAAGCCATGACCTGCCGATCACCGAGGAGCTGGCCGCGTTCATGCGGACGGGCTGGGCGGGCGCCCGGCGCGCCGAGGTGACCGCCCGGCCGATCGCGCCGTGGGCGGCCAAGCGCCGCACCGCGCTGGCGAACCGCTTCCCCGGCGAGCGGCTGGTGATCCCGTCGGGCAGGCTCAAGGTCCGCAGCAACGACAGCGACTACCGGTTCCGGCCGCACAGCGCGTACTCGTATCTGACCGGCGCGAACGAGTCCGACGACGTGCTGGTGATCGAGCCGTCGGGCGAGGCCGTCCTGTACGTGCGGCCGCGCGCGCCGCGCGAGGAGGGCCAGGAGTTCTACCGGGACCGCCGCTACGGCGAGTTCTGGACGGGACCGAGGCCTGACCTGGTGGAGGCGGCGGAGCTGTACCAGGTGGAGTGCGCGCACATTCGCGACCTGGACCTGGCGCGGCCGGCCAGGGTGCTGCGCGGCGTGGACGCCTCGGTGGACGCGACGGCGCCGCGTGGCGAGGGTGACGGCGAGCTGGAGTCGTTCCTGGCCGAGATGCGGCTGGTCAAGGACGAGTGGGAGGTCGGCGAGCTGCAGTCGGCCGTGGACGCGACCGTGCGCGGCTTCGAGGACGTCGTACGCGCGCTGCCCCAGGCGCTCGGGCACCCGCGCGGCGAGCGGTATCTGGAGGGCGTGTTCGGGCTGCGGGCGCGGCTGGAGGGCGACGCGGTCGGCTACGACAGCATCGTGGCCTCCGGGTCCCATGCCTGCGTCCTGCACTGGATCCGCAACGACGGCGCGCTGGACCCCGGGGACCTGCTGCTGCTGGACGCGGGCGTCGAGTCCGGCACGTTCTACACCGCCGACGTCACCCGCACGTTCCCCATGTCGGGCAGGTTCAGCGGCGTGCAGCGGCAGGCGTACGAGCTGGTGTACGAGGCCCAGACGGCGGCCATCGCCACCCTGAGGCCGGGCGCCCGCTTCCGCGACTTCCACCTGGCGGCGATGCGCGTCATCTGCGACGGCCTGCGCGACTGGGGCCTGCTGACGGACTCCACCGACGCCCTCCTGGAGACCGGCCTCTACCGGCGCTACACCCTGTGCAGCAGCGGCCACATGCTCGGCCTGGACGTGCACGACTGCGCGAAGTCACGCGCCGAGGTCTACCTGGACGGCGTCCTGAAGGAGGGCAACGTGCTCACGGTCGAGCCGGGCCTGTACTTCCAGCCGGACGACCTGACGCTGCCCGCGGAGCTGCGCGGCCTCGGCATCCGCATCGAGGACGACCTGGTCGTCACCGCCGGCGGCGCCGCGCTCATGTCCTCGGGTCTCCCCCGCCACCCGGACGAGGTCGAGTCCTGGATGGGTGCCCTGTTGTAACGGGGCGATCACGTTTCGTACCTGACTGACAACGTGTGACCTGCGTCTCATACCTTTCGCGCAAATTCCGGCGAAAGCATCGACTACTAGACAACCCGTCAGTAGGGTCAGTCATCCGTAGGCGGCGGAGGTGGTCACCTGATGGCCTTGTCCGGGTACGTCGGACGCCGGGCCGGATCGATGCTCGGCCAGGTCGGTGACCTGTTCGTCATCGTCCTGGAGGGATTGCGCAGGAGCTGGGACGTCCGGAGCTGGTGGTGGGAGTTCGTCGACCAGTGCTGGTTTCTCGCCCGCGTCACCAGCGTCCCCGTGTTGCTCGTCTCCCTGCCGCTGGGCGCCACCGTGGCGCTGCAGGTGGGCGAGCTGGCCTGGCAGCTCGGCGCCGGCTCGGCCACCGGCAGCGCGGTCTTCGTCGGCCTGATCCGCGAGGTGGCGCCGCTGGCCAGCGCGCTGCTGATCGCCGGGGCCGGCGGCAGCGCGATGACCTCCGACATCGGCGCGCGCAACATCCGCGACGAGCTGAGCGCGATGGAGGTCATGTCGGTCAACCCGATCCATCGCCTGGTCACCCCGCGCATGTGGGCGGCCAGCACGATCGCGGTGTGCCTGTGCCCGCTGGTCATCCTGTCGGGCGCGACCGGCGGCTACTTCTTCAACGTGGTCGTGCAGGGTGTCACCCCCGGCGCGTACTTCGACGGCGCGTTGTCGCTGGTCGTGGCCTCCGACCTGTACGTGACGCTGTTCAAGGCGTGGATCTTCGGGTTCATCGCGGCGGCGGTGGCCTGCTACAAGGGCATGACGTGCGCGACCAGCCCGGTCGGCGTGGGGCGGGCGGTCAACCAGGCGACCGTGGTGACGTTCATGCTGGTGTTCACGTTCAACTACGTGATCTCGGCCGTGTACTTCCTGGCCTACCCGCCGAGGTCGCTCTGATGGTGACGAGGACCGCCGGTCTCAGGCTCGCACTCAGGGGGCGGGATGTCGCCGAGCGGTTCGCGACGCTGGCCGACTGGCCGCTGTTCGTGTGGAAGGTGCTGTTCTACTCCGTCCGCGACGTGATCCTGCGGCTCAAATACTTCAAGGTCGTCATCAGGCAGGTCAGCGACGTCGTGGTCGGCGTCGGGGCGACCGTCATCGGCGGCGGCATGATCTTCGTGGTGTTCACGATGGCGTTCGTCGTCGGCGCGACCGTGGGCCTGCAGGGCTACCAGGGGTTGCAGGCGATCGGCGCGGAGTCGTTCATGGGCCTGGTGGGCAGCTTCGCCAACGTCCGCGAGATCACCCCGATCATCGCCGCGACCGCCCTGGCGGCCCAGGTGGGCTCGTCGTTCACGGCGGAGCTGGGCGCGATGCGGATCTCGGAGGAGATCGACGCGCTGGAGGTGATGGGCATCAACGCCTTCACCTACCTGATCTGCACCCGGGTCGTCGCGGCGCTGCTGGCGCTGATGCCGATCTACCTGATCGCGTTGTTCGCCAGCTTCTTCGCCACCCGGCTGATGTGCACGGTGTTGTTCGGTCTGGCGCCCGGGGTCTACGACTACTACTTCTACCTGTACCTGCCGGTCAGCGACATCGTGTTCAGCGTCGCCAAGGTCGGCGTGTTCGCCTTCGCCGTCATCGTGATCCACTGCTACCACGGCTTCCACGCCACCGGCGGGCCCGTGGGCGTGGGCGTGGCGGCGGGGCGCGCCATCCGCCAGTCGATCGTCACGATCGTGCTGCTCAACCTGCTGCTGTCGTACCTGTTCTGGGGTGGCGGCGGCAACATACCGCTGACGGGGTGAGCCGGTGACCCGATTCGAGCTCTCCCTCGCCGCCCGGATGGGCATCGCGCTCGCCGTGCTCGTGCTGTTCGCGGCCGGGACCTTCTACGTTGTACGCACCGCCAACGAGATCCGCGGGACCAGGATCGACGCCGTGTTCGGCCGGGCCGGGCAGGGCCTGGACACCAACTCCCCGGTTAAGATCCGCGGCATCACGGTCGGCGACGTGACGAACGTGTCGCTCGACGCCAAGGGCCACGCCGTGGTGACCATGCACGTCGAGCCCGGCGTCAGGGTGCCGCAGTCCACGGTCGCGTCCGTCGAGCCGACGTCGGTGTTCGGCCCCAAGTTCATCAACCTCAAGCTCGGCTCCGGCGAGACCACCGGCCCTTACCTGGCCGCGGGCGCCGTCATCACCGACACCGAGGAGCCGCTCGACCTGTCCGACACGCTCGGCGCCGCCTACCGCGGCCTGGACGCCGTCGATCCGCGCGAGGTCACGGTCATCGTGCACACCCTGGCCAAGGGGCTGGACGGCGAGGGCGAGAACCTGCGCGAGCTGATCGGCGACGCCGGCACCGTCGTCGGCGTCGCGCACCGGCAGCGCGGGCGGGCCAGGCAGTTCCTCCACGACGCCGCCCTGCTGGGCACGGCGCTGTCGGACAAGGGAGACGAGCTCGTCTCGATCTCGTCCGACGTCAACGTCATCACCCCGGACCTGCTGAAAAGGGCCGACAAGGTACGCGTCCTGCTCGACGAGGTGACCTCCGTCTCCGGCCTGGCGGCGCACGGGCTGTCCAAGCACCGGCAGGATCTGCGGGCCGGCGTGCACTCGGGCGAGCGGGTGGCCGCGCTCATCTACGCCCAGCTCGGCCTGGCCGGCGACGGCGTACGCGGCCTGAACAAGCTGGTGGACCTGCTCAACGAGCTGATCGAGGCCCAGGGTCCCGGCAACACCCGCCAGCTCCAGGTCGAGGCGTTCGTCGCCACCGACATCTGCGAGCTCATCGTCGGCGCCTGCGGCCCGACCGACGGGAGGCGGTGACATGCGGCACGCCTGGACGTTCGTGCGGTTCGCCCTGTTCGTCGGGTTGAGCGTGGCACTGATCGTGCTGATCACCGTGCAGATCGCCAGGGTGAGCACGGGCGGCGGATACCGGCTGATCGCGACTTTCGATGATGTGTCGGGGCTGGTCGAGGGCGACCAGGTCAAGATCGCCGGGGCGCCCGTCGGCCAGGTGGACACCATCAAGGTGGTCAACGGCCGGGCCGAGGTGAGCATGGAGGTGCAGGACGCGGTCAGGGTGCCGACCGACACCGAGGCCGCCATCCGCTGGCGCAACGCCGTCGGCCAGCGCGTGGTCTACCTGCTGCCCGGCACCGCGCCCGGCAGGCTGGCGCCCGGGTCGCGCATCGTGCGCACGTCGTCCGTCGTGGACATCGGCGAGCTGGTCAGCGACCTCGGCCCGCTGACCCGCAGCCTGGACCCCGACCAGATCAACCAGCTCCTCACCGCCGCCGCCAAGTCGCTCAAGGGCAACGAGCACAACATCCCGAGGCTGCTCGACAACGTCAACGCCATCACCACCACGGTCAACGACCGCAAGCAGACCATCCAGCAACTGCTGAAGGACTACGCCACCGTCACCGGCGTGGTCGCCAGGCGCGACAAGCAGATCGAGCAGCTCGTGGACAACCTCGTCACACTCTCGGAGGCGTTCGCCGACAACCGCGGGCTGATCGACGACGCGCTGGTGGAGCTGTCCACGACCGTGCACACCTCCAACGAGGTGCTCGGCAAGAACGCCGACGAGCTGGGCGCCCTGGTCGACAACCTGTCCGGCCTGACCGGCGGCATCCGGCGGCACGTGGACGAGATCGACAAGACGGTCAGCACGTTCCAGCCGTTGTTCGCCCGGGCCCACTCCACCGTCAATCGCGGCCACTACTTCATCACCGCGGTCCCCTGCGTCGCCCTGAGCGCCGCGCCCTGCCCGTACGGGATGCAGAGCCCGCCGCCGCTGCGCAACACCAGGATCCAGAGCGAGAAGGACCTGCGGAAGCTCATGGTGGGTCAGTGATGGCACTCAAGTCCTTCCGCGACCGCAACAAGATCGCCGTCGGCCTGGTGTCGGTGGCCACGCTCGCCGCGATCCTGGTCGCCACGTTCCTGGTCGGCAACCTGGGGCTGCTGGAGGGCGGCTACTACATGTCGGGCGTCTTCGTGGACTCGGGCGGCGTGCGCACCGGCAACGACGTCCGGGTCGCCGGGGTGCGCGTCGGCAAGGTCACCGAGGTGCGCCCCGACTACGCGCAGGGCAACGTGGTCGTCACCTGGAAGGTCGACAGCGACGTACGCCTCGGCCGCGGCACCCGCGCCGACATCGCCCTGTCCAACCTGCTCGGCGGCCGGTACGTCAAACTCACCGGCGCCGTCTCCGCCCCCTACATCGACCAGCTCCCCGAGGGCTGGCGGCGCATCCCCGTGAACCGGACCGGCGTGCCCACCCTCATCAACGACGCCATCAAGGACGCGACCCGGCTGGTCGAGCGGCTGGACACCGACGCCGTGGACGACCTGCTCACCGAGCTGGACAAGGTCGACCTCGCCAAGCGGGGCCGCGTCACCAGGCTGCTGAAGAACATCGGCGACCTGTCGGACACGATCAGCGAGAGCCAGCCCCAGCTCCAGCGCCTCCTCGACAACGGCACAAAGATCATTAATGTCCTGGAGAAGAAGGACAAGCAGCTCGGACGGCTCATCGACGCCATCGAGGTGATGCTTCGCGAGTTGCGCGCACGCCGTAACGAGCTGCGTACCCTGCTCGGCGACGGCAGCGACCTGGTGCGGAGCACGACCCGGCTGATCAACGAGCACGAGGGCTCGCTGATCCAGGTCCTCGACGACAACGCGGCCATCACCACGCGACTGAGCGACAGCAACAAGCAGCTCAATTCGCTCCTGGCATGGGCGGGCCCGACGTTCTCCGGTCTGTCCACGATGGGCGGCCAAGGCCCGTGGCTCGAGGCCATAGCCACGGGCCTGGGGCCCATCAACCCCGAGGTGCTCACCGCCATCGCCAAGGACAGAAAGAACGATCGATGAGACGACTTCTCGCGGTCCTGTTGGCCGGGATGCTCCTGACGTCGGGGTGCTCCGTGCTGGGGGCGGAGCCGTACCGGCTGGTGGCGATCTTCAGCAAGGCGCCTTCCCTGTACGAGGAGGCGCGGGTCAAGGTGATGGGGCTCGACGCCGGATATGTCGAGAAAATCCGCATTTTTGGGAATAAAGTGCGGGTTGATCTGCTGGTGGATCGGGTGGTTCCCCTTCCCGCCGATGTGAAGGCTGTGGTCGCGCCCCAGAACACGCTCGGCGAGCGGAACGTCGTCCTCTATCCCCCATGGAAGCCGGGCCAGCAGCGGATCCAGCCCGGGGCGACCATCCCGCTGGAGCGGACCGACCTGCCGGTGGAGATCGACGACGCGCTGGACGCGTTCACCAAGCTGACCGACGCGCTCGACGACGACAAGCTGGGCGACGTGGCGGGCGATCTCGCGCAGGGTGTGCGAGGGCGGGGCAAGACGATCAACAACGTGATCGCGGACACCTCCGAGCTCACCGGCACCCTGGCCAAGCAGGACCAGCAGCTCGTCGACCTGGCCAAAGGGCTGAACAGGCTGGCCACCAGCCTCAACAGGCGAGAGAGCCAGGTGACGGGCGCGATCGACTCGTTCGCCGAGGCCAGCGCGATCCTGGCGGAGGAGCGGCGGCGGCTGCGCGGCTTCATCTCCGGCATGGCCGACTTCGTGCGGCGCGGCGACGTGATCATCGAGCAGTATTCCGAACGGCTCCCGCAGGCCGCGAGCACCCTGGCCGAGCTGGTGCTGACGGTCCGGGCCAACAGCGCCTCCATGGCGCGGGCGGTCAAAGGAGCGGCCGACTTCGCCGACGTGATCGTCGACTCGTGGGACAGGAAGCAGCACGTGCTGAAGATCCGCGTCGTGCTCAACGCGATGACCAAGGCGTACCTGGCGCCGCTGTTCGACTCGCTGGGCCTGGGCAAGGTCCCGTGCCTGCCCGCCGGGCTCAGCAACTGCCCCTACGAGCAGGGGAGGAAACGATGAGATCGCGCCTCCTGGCCGGGCTGCTCGCGCTCGCCGTGACGGCGTCGTGCTCGCTGCAGACGCTCGGTGCCACCACCGGCGACCTCACCCTGAACGCGACCTTCGACGACGTGCAGAGCCTGGTGGCCGGGCACAGCGTGCAGATCTCCGACGTACGGGTGGGCACGGTCACCGGCATCCGGCTGCAGGGCTACCAGGCCAGGGTGACGATGTCGATCCAGTCCGAGCACCGGGTGCCCGAGGGCAGCACGGCCACGGTGGCCAAGACGTCGGTCCTGGGCGAGAACTACATCCTGCTCACCCCGCCGAAGGGCAAGGACCTGTCGACGGGACCGTACCTGAAGGACGGCGCCACGATCTCCGAGACGTCGGTCGAGCCGGACATCGAGCAGGTCACCGCGAAGGCCGGGCCGCTCATCGAGGCGCTCGGCGCGCAGGACGTGAACGCCATCCTGGACGCCGCCTCCACCGCGTTCGCGGGCCAGGGCGACGACGTCAACAAGCTGATCAAGCAGACGGCCGAGGTCACCGACGCCTACGCCGCGGCCCGCCAGGACCTCGGGACCAGCATCGACGCGCTGGCCAAGCTGGGCGACGACCTCGCCAAGGGCAGCCCCGAGCTGGACCGGCTGCCGGGGACGCTCGCCGCGGCCACCACGCGCATCGTGCACGGGCGCAAGCACGTGAAGAAGGTCATCGTCGCGCTGACCGAGCTGGCCAAGGAGGCCAACCTCACGGTCTACCCGCGGCACGCCGCCCGGCTGCGCACGCTGCTGCGCGAGCTGGCGGCGATCTCGTCGGCGATGCAGCGGGGCAAGGAGGATCTGAAGGCGCTGGTGGTGAAGCTGCAGAAGTTCATCGACGCGCCGCCGATCACCGTGAACGGGCAGGTGCTGATCTACCTCTGGCTGAAGGGCGTGCTGCTGCCCCAGCGAACCGCCACCGACAACGGGCCGCTGCCGAACCGGGTCGAGGACTTCCGCCTGCTGCTGGAGCCGCCGCGATGAAACACGGGAGCGAACCCGACGCAGTGAGCGGAGTGGACCGCGAGGAACGAGTGGGCCGCGTAGCGAATGAGGAGCGGTGAGCGACCAATGAAACACCGCATTTATCTGAATTTAGGGTTCTTTGTCGCGCTGGGCGTCGTCATGACGATCTGGGCCTTCAGCACGATCATCCGGCTCGACGCGATCGAGCGGCCGTACCGGGTGTCTGCCGAGTTCGTCTCCTCTCCCGGGCTGATCCGCGGCTTCGACGTGGCCTACCTCGGGGTACGGATCGGCAAGATCGGCGACGTACGGCTGGCGCCCGGCAGGATCGTCGTGGGGCTGGACATCGACAGGGAGATCCGGCTGCCGCAGGGCACCACGGCCGAGGTGCGGCGCAAGTCCGCCATCGGGGAGCCGTACGTGGAGCTCTCGCCGCCCGCCACCGGCGTGACCGGGCCCTCGCTCGCGGCCGGAGACACGATCCCGCTGGCCAAGACGTCGGTGCCGCTGGACTACAAGAAGCTGTTCGAGGGCGTCGGCAGGCTGCTGAACGCGGTGCCGCCCCAGGACGCCAAGACGATCACTCATGAGCTGGCGGTCGCCCTGGACGGCCGGGCCCCGGCGATCAGGAACATCATCGACGACGCCCACACCCTGACCGGCACCCTGGCCGACAACTCCGAGGTGCTCGACGACCTGTCGGTGCAGCTCACCCGGCTCACCCACACGCTCGCCGGCAAGCGGGGCAAGCTGGCCGCCGGGATCACGGACCTGAGCACGGTGACGGCCACGCTGCGCGCATCCCGTACCGACCTCAATGCCTTTCTCGACCAGGGGCCGGGGGTGTTCGCCCAGCTCGACGAGGCCGTCAAGAGGTCCAGGCCGGGGTTCTCGTGCCTGCTGACGGCGCTGGGACAGCCGCACGAGCCGGTGTTCTCGCCGCAGACCGAACGGAACGTGCACCACCTGCTGAGCATCGTGCCGACCGCTCTGAGCCTGTCCGACGACATCAGTGACCGGCGCGACGGCACGGTCTACGGCAGGGCGGCGTTCATCTTCAGCGTGCCGGGCGCGCCGGCGCCCGCCGAGGAGTACGCGGGCGCCGTCGGGCCGCCCACCGTACCCCGGCTGCGGGCCTGTCCCACCCCCGAGCCCGAGCCCGCCGAGGAGACCGACCCTCCCGAGAATGATCGTCGCCAGGAGGCCGCCGCGCCGGACCGATCCGAGCGTCCGGTGGCGCAGGACACCACGAAGCCTGACAACCCCGAGGCCACCGAGTCGCCCAGCGGCGTGGCCGCCACGAGTACCGCGTCCCCTACCCCACTGAACACCGCTCCCCTGATTGTCGCGATATTCCTCGCCATCGTGGCGAGTGGTGGCATCGTGGGCTGGATCGCGGCGGGCCGGGCCGCCCGCCGCCGTGAGGAGTCGACATGACCAAGCAGGACCTCGCCGAGGACCCCCGCACCGAGGAGGCCCACCCCGAGGAGACCAGCGACGCCGCCGCCGCAACGGACGCCCGCGCCGACCGCGAGCCACCGACGACAACGGCGGACGCGGCCCCCGCTGAGGCTCCGGACCCCGCTGCCGGTGACGACTCTCCGACGACAGCGGCGGGCGCGGCCTCGGACGCCGAGGAGGCAACGACGGCGGACACGACCTCCGACAGCGAGGAGCCGACGGCGGCGAGCGCGACTTCTGACGGCGCGGAGCCGGCCGGCACAGGGGGTGGCCGTTTCACCCGGGCCAGGGTCGTGGGGGCGCTGGCCGCGATGCTGGTGGCCGCCATCGCCGCCACGGCCGTCCTGCAGTGGATCTCCGCCGCCCAGGCCGAGGACGCGAGCGCCAAGCTGACGGCCGAGCGCTCATTGCGGCTGGAGGTCTCGGGCGCGGCGAGCGCGTTCAGCAAGGCCCTGCTCAGCTACGACTACCAGGACCTGCAGTCCACCCGCTCCACCCTGGCCGCCCAGGCGACCGGCGACTTCCTCGGCACCTACGACGCGGCGTTCGGCGGCGCGATGGCGCAGGTGATCGTCAAGCTCAAGGCCACCTCACAGGCCACGGTACGCGAGGTGTACCTCGCCGACGTGGACGAGGCCACCGCGCACGCCATCGTCGTGGTCGACCAGCAGGTGAACACCTCGGAGGCGATCCGCTCGGTGAAGGACTCCCACCTTAAGATCAGTCTGGTGAAGGAGAAGGGGGTCTGGAAGGTCCATGACGTGACCGTGCTCGGCGCGGCGTCCGAGGACCAGTACAACCTCACCGGCGACGACAAGAAGAAGGACTGACGATCGGCCCTTTGGCGATGGGCGGCCGCCCCGACGAGGTGCGCGCCCCTGAGAAGTGGCTAACCGAGGTGGAGCGGGAGCGGGCGGCGCGGTTCAGGTTCGAGGCGGACCGTGAGTGTTTCACCGCCGCCCACCTGCTCATACGCCTGTGCGCCGGCGCCGCGCTCGGTGCCGGGCCGCAGGAGCTGACGCTGCTGCAACACTGCGAGCTGCACGGCCCCGGGCACGGCAAGCCGTACATCGAGGAGGCTCCAGAGCTGGGCGTCAGCTTCAGCCACACGCGCGGCTACGTGTGCGCGGCGGCCGGTCCCGGCAAGGTCGGCGTGGACGCCGAGCACGTGCCGCCCGGCCCGCTGGACGCGCTGCTGGCCGACCGGGTGCTCACGCCGCGCGAACGCGCGCTGGTCACCGGGAACGACGAGCTGATCAGGCACTGGACGCGCAAGGAGGCGCTGATCAAGCGCGGCGAGCTGACGCTGGACCAGCTGCACGCCGGGGGTGACGACCTGACGGGCCGTCACCTGCTGGAGTGGAGCGCGGGGCCGGACATCAGAGTGGCCGTGATCACGGACACCGCCGCCAGGAGGGTGCCCGTCCCCGAATAGACTGGCACGCATGTTCTACCGCAAGTCCATCGAGGAGCGAATCGCCGATCGCATGGCTCAGCGCAAACCGCTCGAAGAGGGCAAGACCTTCGAGCACGGCCCGGCCAAGTTCGTGTTCATCTCCTTGATCGTCGCGGTGGTGCTCATGCACGTCGTCGGCGTCGCCATCGTCATGAAGTTCACCTGATACTTGCCGGCGCCCCGTGTTCGGCGGCCTGCCACAGGTCGCGGTGTCTGCACCCATGTGCGCTAGATTGGGGATCATGAGCGCGCCTCGCTGGCTTTCTCCCGCCGAACAGCGTGCCTGGCGCACGCATCTGGCGCTGCACAAGCTGCTCATGCACCGGCTCGACCGCGAGCTGCAGGAGTACGCACTCTCGTTGAACGACTACGAGATCCTCGTCAACCTGTCGGAGAGCCAGGACCGGCGCATGCGGATGAGCGACCTGGCGGAGGCGACGATCCAGTCGCGCAGCCGCTTGTCGCACCAGATCTCCCGAATGGAAGCCAAGGGCCTGGTGACCAGGGAGGACTGCCGGGACGACCGGCGGGGCACGTTCGCGGTGCTGACCGACGAGGGGTGGGAGACGATCCAGAAGGTGGCGCCGTTCCATGTGGCGAGTGTGCGCGAGCATTTCGTCGACCGGCTCACCGACGACCAGCTCGACGCGATCGAGGAGGCTTACGAGCCGATCGTCGAGCATCTGAAGAAGCTGCGCTGACACCCAACCGATATCGGTGACGGCCCACGGACGTTCCCGGGCGGTCGCTACGATCCGGACATGCTCAGAAAGCTACTGATCGTGGTCGTTCTCGCGCTGGTGTCGGCGTGCTCGTCGGGCGGCGGGGAAGAGCTGCCCGCTGGTCCTGATCTGATGAAGAAAGCCGCGGAGGCCATGAAGGCCGTCAAGTCGGCCAGCTTCTCGATCACGACGGAGGGCAAGCCGAAGGTGCCGGTCAAGAAGGCCGACGGCAGGCTCACCGCGACCGGGGACGCCGACGGCACGCTCACGATCGATCTGCTGGGCACGCTGCAGGAGATCAGCTTCGCCCTGGTCGGGGACACGGTCCACTTCAAGGGCCCGACGGGCGGCTTCCAGAAGATGACGCGGGATCAGCTCGCGCAGTTCTACGACCCTTCGGTGATCCTGGAGCCGACCAAGGGCATCTCCCAGTTGCTCGCCTCCGGCACGGATCCGAAGGTCGAGGGCGTGGAGGGCGGCTCGTACCGGGTGGCCACGACGTTCCCCGGGCAGGTCGTGGGCCAGATCATCCCGGGCGTCACGCAGGGCGTGAGCGGCAAGGTCTGGCTCGACCGGGCCACCAGCAGGCTCACCAAGGCCAGCCTGCCGTTGCAGGACGGCTCGGTGACGGTGTCGTTCAGCGACTATGACGCGCCGGTCACGATCACACCGCCCGCCGCCGGATGAGGCGCGCCCGCCGGGTCGTGCTCGGCGCGGGGGGCGCGGTGGTGCTGCTGGCCGCGCTGGACGCGTACGTGGTGGTGACGGTCCTGATCGACGTCGCCGAGGACGTGGACATCCCGCTGAACCACCTGGAGCGGGCCACGCCGATCGTCACCGGCTTCCTGCTCGGGTACGTCGCCGCGATGCCCCTGCTCGGCCAGCTCTCCGACCGCTACGGGCGGCGGCCGCTGATCCACGCGTGCCTGGCGGCGTTCGCCCTCGGCTCCGTGCTCACCGCGCTGGCGGCCGGTGAGGTGATGGTGGTCGCCGGGCGGGCCGTGCAGGGGGTGGCCGGTGGGGCGCTGCTGCCGATCACGATGGCGCTCATCGGCGACCTGTGGGACGAGCGGGAACGCCCGGTGGCCCTGGGGGCGGTGGGGGCGGCCCAGGAGCTGGGCAGCGCCCTCGGGCCCCTGTACGGCGGGGTGCTGGCGCTGATCCCCAGCGTCACGCTGCTGAACGTGGAGCTGGGCGGCTGGCACGCCATCTTCTGGCTCAACGTCCCCCTCGCGGCGCTGGCCGCCGTAGCGGTACAGCTCACGGTCCCGGCCGGTGGTACGGGGCGCGGCATCGCCTCGACGAAGGACGCGGCGACCCGCCCTCACGACGAACCGCAGGGCGACTCGGCCGACGGCAGAGCGACACCCGTTGACGCGACGAGCGAGGTGACACACACGGCCGACGCCGCTCACGCCGTTGAGGCGTCGTTGCGCGCGGCGGATCCCGTCGGCGCCGTTGCCGGGCGGCGGGTCGATGCCGTCGGCGGGGTGTTGCTGGCCCTGGCGCTCGGTCTCCTGGTCGTCGGCCTCTACAACCCCGACCCGGCCAAGGCCGTACTGCCGCCCTGGGGCCTGCCCGTGATCGCGGCCGGCGCGGTGGCGGCCGGGATCTTCGTGTGGTGGGAGATCCGCTCCCCCGTCCGCCTCCTCGACCTGTCCGGCACCCGCAAGGGCCCGCTCCTCGCCACCCTGGCCGTGAGCTTCCTGGCCGGGGCGGCGCTCCTGGTGACGATGGTGTTCGTCCAGTTCACCGCCCAGACCCTGCTCGGCAAGGACGCGCTGGGAGCGTCGCTGGTCCTGGCCAGGTTCCTCGCCGCGCTGACCGCCGGCGCCCTGTTCGGCGGTCTCCTGGCGCGCCGGCTGGGCGACCGTGTCGTGGCTGTGGCGGGCCTGGCGGTGGGGGCGGCGGGCTACTGGCTGATGAGCCGCTGGCCGCTCGACCTGGCCGGCGCGGGCCTCGTGGTGGACCTGGACCTGGTCGTCGCCGGGCTGGGCCTGGGCCTGGTCATCGCCCCGGTCTCGTCGGCGGTGCTGCGGGTCAGCCCGGCGGCCCAGCACGGCGTGGCGTCGGCGGCGGTCGTGGTGGCCAGGATGATGGGCATGCTGATCGGCATCGCCGCGGTGTCGGCGTGGGGTTTCTACCGTTTCCAGTCGCTGACCGCCCACCTGGACACGCCGCTCCCGTTCGGCGTGGACCCGGAGACGTTCCGGCGGCAACTGTCGGAGTACACGGCGCGGGTGCAGGCGGCACTGCACACCGAGTACACGGAGATGTTCCTGGTCACCGCGTTCATCTGCCTGCTGGGCGCGGCCGTCGCCCTGCTCATGCCACGCCGCGCCCAGAGGACCTGAAATTACGGCGAGAGGCGGTGCAGGTCGCGGGGGAAGGCGGTGGTCTGCCGGATGTTGGCGGCGCCGGTCAACCGCGCCGTCCACCGCTCCAGCCCGAGCGCGAACCCCCCATGCGGCGGCATCCCATACCGGAACGCCTGCAAATACCCCTCGTACGCCTCCGTCCCCTCACCCCGGGCGGCCAGCGCCTCCAGGTAGTCCGCGTACCGGTGCAGCCGCTGCCCGCCCGTCACCAGCTCCAACCCCCTGAACAGCAGGTCGAACCCGTTGGAGTAGCCAGGCCGCGCAGGGTCGGGATGGGTGTAGAAGGGCCGCTTGGACATCGGATAGCCGGTGACGTACAGGAACTCGGATCCGTGTTCCCGCAGCGCCCACTCCGACAACCAGCGCTCCTGCGCGGGTGACAGGTCCGGCTCCGGCGAGCCGGTCAGCCGCTGGGCCTCGGTGAAGTGCATGGCGGGGATCTCGGCGGGCACCTCGGGCAGCGTGCGGCCGAGGAGGTCGAGGGCGGCCCCGGCGCGGCGCCGTACGGACTCCAGCATGCCCGCCACCGCCTCCCGCAGCACCGCCATCACCTCCCGGTGGTCCTGGATGAAGCCCAGCTCGGCGTCGAGGCTGGTGTACTGGGCCAGGTGCCGTACGGTGTCGTGCGGCTCGGCGCGGAAGACGGGCCCGACCTCGTAGACCCGCTCGAACACCCCCACCATCGCCTGCTTGTAGAACTGCGGCGACTGCGCCAGATAGGCGGGCCTGCCGAAGTAGTCGATGCCGAAGACGTTCGCGCCCGACTCGGTGGCCGAGGCGACGATCTTCGGGGTGTGCACCTCCGTGAACCCGAGCCCGTCGAGCGTCTCGCGGAACCCGGCCACGCTCGCGGCCGAGATCTCCAGCGGCGCCTTGAGCAGCGGGTGCCGCAGCGCGACGGGCGCGTGGTCGAGGATGGTCGGCAGCGCCGCGCCCACCACGGGCCGGTAGAGGTCGAACGGCGGCGCCGCACAGGGCTCCGACACCACCTCGATCTCCGGCGAGACCAGCTCGAAGCCGCCAGGGGCCTGCGAGTTGGCGGCCAAGGTCCCGGTGACCTCGACGACGCTCTCCTCGCCCGGCAGGTCGCCCGCGGTCACCACCTGGGCGAGGCCGGTACGGTCCCTGACGACGAGGAAGGACACGGATTTCAGTTGCCGGCGGCGATGGACCCAACCGGCGATCGTCACTCGTTGGCCGGCGTGCTCAGCGAGCTCCGCCGACATGACACGAGAGATCATTACAGCTCCTCACGAGGAATTGCATGACCCCTTGGGAGTGCGGGGGAGAAGGGAGCTCCCGGTGCCACCGCACTTTCGCCGCCCCGGAGAGGCGGCCTCCACGACCCGATGACGGGGGTCAGACCGGCGGGGCATTTCCTCCCCGCACTCGGGAGTGTCTTCACCAGAGGGGCACGGGACCGCCTTCACAGCTGCCGGCGGCTCTCTGGACCCGGGCGGGACCTCTGGCTACTCGTCTCCGTCCACGTGTTGCGGTAGATCCTAAGGTCACGCCCGGCCGGACGGCAAAGCCATTACTTGTCCTTCTTGGCGCGCTTCTCCCGGATCTTCATGGTGACCTCGATCGGCGACCCCGAGAAGCCGAACTCCTCCCGGATGCGCCGCTCGATGAACCGCCGGTAGGTGTCCTCCAGCCACCCGGAGGTGAACAACACGAACTTGGGCGGCTCCACGGAAGCCTGCGTGGCGAAGAGGATCTTGGGCTGCTTTCCGCCCCGCACCGGCGGCGGCGTCGCCCGCACCAGCTCGGTCAGGAACGCGTTGAGCCGCGCCGTCGGCACCCGCGTGGACCACGAGTCGAGCGCCTTCTCCAGCGCGGGCACCAGCCGGTCCAGGTGCCGCCCGGTCACGGCGGAGATGTTGACCCGCAACGCCCACGGAGTGCGTACGAGCTGCCGGTCGATCTCCTTCTCCAGGTAGTAGCGCCGATCCTCGTCGACCAGGTCCCACTTGTTGAACGCCACCACCATCGCCCGCCCCGACTCGATGACCAGGCCGATGATGCGCAGGTCCTGCTCGGTGAGCGGCTCGCTGGCGTCGATCAGCACGATCGCCACCTCGGTACGCTCCAGCGCCGCCCGGGTGCGCATGGCGGCGTAGTAGTCGGCCCCCTGCAGCTCCCGGTCGCGCCGCCGGATGCCGGCCGTGTCGACGAAGCGCCAGGTGCGCCCGCCCAGCTCGACCAGCTCGTCCACCGGGTCGCGGGTGGTGCCCGCCATGGGGTCGACCAGCACCCGCTCCTCCCCCGCCAGCTTGTTGAGCAGGGAGGACTTGCCCACATTGGGCTTGCCGAGCAGCGCCACGCGGGCGGGCCCGCGCTGGGCCTCGAAGGTGACCTCGGGCGTCTCGGGCAGCGCGTCCAGGATGATGTCGAGCAGGTCGCCGCTGGAGCGCCCGTGCAGGGCCGAGACGGGGTACGGCTCACCGAGCCCGAGCGACCACAACGCGGCGGCCTCCAGCTCCATCTGCTGGTTGTCGACCTTGTTGGCGGTCAGGATGACCGGCTTGCCCGACTGCCGCAACACCGAGCCCACGATTTCGTCGGCGTCGGTCGCGCCCACGGTGGCGTCCACCACGAACACGATCACGTCGGCCAGCTCGACGGCCACCTGGGCCTGCTCGGCGATGCGCAGGCTCATGCCGGTGGCTTCGGGGTCCCAGCCGCCGGTGTCGACCACGGTGAAGCGGCGGCCGCGCCAGTTGGCGTCGTAGGTGACGCGGTCGCGGGTGACGCCCGGCACGTCTTCGACGACCGCCTCGCGGCGGCCGATGATGCGGTTGACCAGCGTGGACTTGCCGACGTTCGGCCGGCCCACGATGGCGACCACGGGCAGCGGCGTGGCGTCGCCGTGCTCGGTGATCTCAAGCTCGTCGAGGCCGGCCTCGACCCAATCCCCCGTTGACACGATTTTTCGTCCTTAGTGATGAGTGCCGCACCATCAGGTGCGCTCTTTGACCAGACTCAGCACCTCTGCGATGACCTCTTCGAGGCTCAAGGCGGTGGTGTCGAGCTCGACGGCGCCATCCGCCATCGAGAGTGGGTCCGTCTTGCGGGTCGAGTCCAGGTTGTCGCGCCTGGCCATGTCGGCCTGCTGGGCCTCCACGGTGGATCCGGCCAGCTCCGCGTTGCGCCGCCGGGCCCGGGCCTCCGCGCTGGCCGTCAGGTAGACCTTGACGGTGGCGCCGGGGCAGACGATCGTGCCGATGTCGCGGCCCTCGACCACGATGTCACCGGCGCCGATGATCTCCCGCTGCCGCGCGACCAGGCGGGTCCGCACCTCGGGGACGGCGGCCACGGCCGAGACCGCGCCGGTGACGTCGGCCTCCCTGATCGACCCCGCCACGTCGACGCCGTCGACGTGGATCGCAGGGCCGTCGGGGTCGGTGCCCGAGTCGATGCGCGGCTCGCCGCAGCGCGCGGCGATCGCGGCGGGATCGGCCAGATCGACGCCCTGCTGGAGCATCCACCAGGTCATCGCGCGGTACATCGCCCCGGTGTCGAGGTAACGCAGGCCCAGCGCACGGGCGACCCCGCGCGAAACGCTCGACTTACCCGACCCCGAAGGGCCGTCCATGGCGACGACCAGACCGGTCACGGCCTCTCCCTCTGCAAGTTTCTCCAACCTGAAGAGGCTACCGCCTCCAGCTCAGTCGGCGATCCAGCTTCCGTGGAAGCCGAGCGGCACCCTGGCGGGAAGGTGCACGGTGGCGACCGGTTCGCCGGTGAAGTCCTGTGCGGAAAGGATCATCAGGTCGGCCGCTCCCCTGGCGGGATCATTGACGTAGGAGAGTACGTAACCGTCGTCCTCGCCCGCTCCAGACCCGACGAACACCGGCTCCCCCACGTACGCACCCCGCCCGAAGTTCCGCGACTCCTGGGTTCCGCGTTCCAGGTCGTGCTTGATGAGCGTGTTGTCGAACGCCTCGTCGGGCAGATCCTCCAGCTCGGTGTCCGCCGGATAGACGACGTCGAGCAAGTCGTGGGTGGCCGAGGTGTAGCCGTAGCGGTACGGCCGGCCGGCGCGGCGCTCGTCCATGCGAGGGAACTCCTGCGCCCGGTCGTCCAGCCGGGTCCGCCCGACCTTGCCGGAGCGCGGGTCGATGCGCCACCGGTCGAGCTTGGGCGTCCCGCCCAGGTCGAGCCGCGCGTCCACGAACCGCTTCGGGTAGCGGACCACGTCCACGACCACCTCGTCGCCGTCGTCGTAGGCGTTGAGCGTGTGGAACACCCAGCACGGCTCCACCTCCACCCACCGGATGTCGCCGCTCTCGCGCGACATGAGCCCGAGCCTGGACCCGTGTGCATCGTTCCACGCGTACGGGAGCCGCCCCTGCTCGGCGTGGGCCATGCTGAACGTGACCGGCAGGTCGTAGATCACCACGTACCGCTCGGTGAGCGCGAAGTCGTGCAGCATCGGCTTGTCGGCGATGGGGATGTTCTTGACCTGCGAGACCACGCCCTTGGGATCGATCACGATGTGCTGGTGGTGGTCCCAGCCGAAGTGGTAGGCGACGGCGTGCAGCTCGCCGCTGAACGGGTCGAGGTGGGTGTGCGCGGCGAACCCGCCGGGCAGCCCGCCGTCGAAGTCGCACGCGCCGATGGTGTCGAGCTCGTACCCCAGCTCGTACGGCAGGCCGCCCGCCTCCACGGTCGCCAACGTGCGCCCGGCCAGGCCGATGACGTGCGTGTTGGCCGCCAGGTCCATGCCCGCGTGCACGGGCCCCGGCCTGGGCCGTTCGCCGAGATGTTCGGAGACGGCGGCGTTGCGCACCCAGCGGTTGCGGTACCACTCGGCGCGGCCGTCGCGCAGCCGCACGCCGTGCACCATGCCCTCGCCGGTGAACAGGTGACCGGCGTTCGGGTCGTCGAGGTTGAGCGGGTTGGGCCCGTTACGCAGGTAGCGGCCGTCGAGCTCGGCCGGGATGCGTCCGGTGACCTCGAGGTCGAAGGCGGTGATCTCCTCGGACGCCGGGGCGAACCCGCCGCGATAGGGAGTGGTCATGGTCACTTTCCCTCCGTCAGGAATGGCGTGAGGACCGAGGAGCAGAGCAGCCGGTATCGCGACGTTCCCTCAGCCCGATCGAAATAGCACGAAATTTCCAGACTTACGGCGCCATGCATGGCCATCCACAACACGTCCGCGATCTCCGCGGCGGGAGCCCCGCACAGCACCCCGGCCTCCACGCAGCCCGCCACGCAGTCGACCAGCATGTCGAACGTCCTCTTGGCCGTCTGAACCGCCTCCGGCCCCGGCTTGAACCCCGGAATCGCCCCCTGGAACATGACCCGGTAGTAGTCGGACTCGGTCAGCGCGTAGTCGCGGTAGGCCTCGGCCCCCGCGTGCAGGTGCCTGAGCGCGTCGTCGTCGGGCGGCACGGCGAGCAGCCGCCGCTCGAACCTGGCGAACCCCTCCAGCCACACCGCCTCGCTGAGCCCGTCCTTCCCGCCGAAGAGCGTGTAGATCACCTTCGTGGAGCAGCCCACCTCGCCGGAGATCCGCCGTACGGTCAGCGCCGCCGGGCCTTCGGTGACGAGCAGGTGGGTGGCGGCGTCGAGGATGGCCGCCCTGACGACGCTCTGCCCCTCCTGCTGGGCTTGCTGGTACGCGGTGACCATCATGTGTGGGTAACGCCGTTTCTAATCGGTAACGCTGTTACCACTCTTTCTACGCGCCCCTCGGTCCCTCGTCAAGGACTAAGGAGACATGTCCCGGTAAGTGACCTCTTGTGAGGGACGGAGCCCGGGTCACGGTCGTGGTGGCCAGCAAGGACAGGCTGCGGGCGCTGACCCGCTCGCTCCCCTTGCACCCGCGCCCGGTGATCCTCGTGGACAACGGCTCCACGGACGGTACCGCGGGGTTCGTCCGGCGGCACTTCCCCGACGTACAGGTGGTCGAGGCGGGCGCCAACCTGGGCGCACCCGGGCGCAACGTGGGGGTGCGCCGGGCCGAGACGCCCTATGTGGCCTTCGCCGACGACGACTCCTGGTGGGCGCCGGGGGCGCTGGAGCGGGCCGCCGACGTGCTGGACGCGTACCCGAGGCTGGGCCTGCTGGGGGCACGGGTGCTGGTGGGGCCGGAGGAGCGGCTGGACCCGGTCTCCGAGCAGATGCGGCGCTCACCGCTCGGCGTCGAGCCGGACCTGCCGGGGCCCAGCGTGCTGGGGTTCCTGGCGTGCGGGGCGGTGGTGCGCAGGGACGCGTTCCTGGAGGCGGGCGGGTTCGACGACGTCATCTTCTTCTACGGCGAGGAGGAGCGCCTGGCCGTGGACCTGGCCACGAAGGGCTGGGGACTGGCGTACGTGGACGACGTCGTGGCCCACCACCATCCGTCGCCGTCCCGGGATCCGCGGGCCAGGCGGGTGCTGGCCGCCCGCAACGCCGTGCTCACCGCGGTGCTGCGCCGCCCGTGGCGGGTGGTGGCACGGCGCTCGTTCGACGCCCTGTGTGCGGGTCCCGCGGGGTGGGAGGGGCTGCGTACCGCCGTGCCGAGGTTGCCCCGTGCGCTGTCCGAGCGGCGGGGACTGCCGCCCGCGGTGGAGCGGGCACGGCGCACGCTGGAGCGGGCCGGCGGCTGAGCGCGCACCACCAGGCGTCGCAGGCCGTATCGCACACCCGCCCTTACCTCTCAGCGCCCGGCCGTCAGCGAGAACACCCAGGCCGGCACCAGACCGCGCTTGAGCAGCTTGTACGTCGGGAGCGGGCTCCCGCTCACCGTCTCCTTGTACGCGACCGCCGCCCGCCCCTTGAGATACCACCTGCGCGGGCTGTCGTCCGGCCGGGTGAACTGGATGACCGCGTCCTTGCGCCCCAGGCTCAACGGCTGATGGAAATATCCGAACCTGAACGGCTTCGGCGTCTTCCCGCGCAGCGTGTCGGCCAGCGAGTCGGCCGCGTGCAACCCGGTCGGGATGCCGCCCTGGCAGGTGCCGTGCATGACGCCGAACCGCTGGCTGACCGCGGCGGCGTCGCCGACGGCGTACACGTCGGGGTGCGAGACGGAGCGGAGCGCGGAGTCCACCACGATCCGGCCGCGGGCGTCGGCGGTCAGCCCGGACGCCTCGGCCAGGGGCAGGCCCCTGGTCCCGGTGGTCCAGAGCGTCGCGTCGGAGTGGATCAGCTCGCCGCCGGCCGGCTCGACCGCGTCCGGCAGCACCTTGGTGATCTCGACGCCACTGCGTACCTCGACGCCGAGGCGGTCCAGCGCCGCGTCCAGGTAGGCGCGGGCCTGCTCGCCCATCATCGAGCCGGGCCGCCCTCTGGTGAGCAGGACGACGCGCAGGTGCGGGCGGGCCTCGGCCAGCTCGGCCGCCGACTCGACGCCGGTCAGCCCGCCTCCGGCGACGACGACTGTGCCTTCTTCGAGCGTGTCGAGGCGCTCGGCCAGCCGTACGGCCTGCCGGTAGTCGTCGTAGGCGTAGGCGTGCTCGGAGACGCCGGGCACCGCGGCGTCGGTGACGGTGCCGAGCGCGTAGACCAGCTTGTCGTAGCCGAGGACGCGCCCGCCTTGGAGCGTCACCTCACGGCGTTCGACGTCGAGCCGGGCCACCCGGCCCTGGACGAAGTCGATGCCGGTGCCCGCGACCACCTCGTCCAGCGGGTAGTCGGTCAGCCGCTCCCCCGCCGCCGTCTGGTGCAGGCGGAGCCGCTCGGTGAACCTCGTCGAGGCGTTCACCAGCGTGACCCGGCCGCCCGTGCGGCGGGTCTTGACGGCGGCCCTGATGGCCGCGGTGGTGCCGGTGTAGCCTGCGCCGAGTACCAGGATGTCGGTCATTGTCCTTACCTCCTCGATTCGCCCTGAAGACGGATCGAGGAGGCTCGGTTGTGACATCGGCCGCTGGGTAATCTCCCGGCCGCTGTGACATCGGCCGCTAGGGAACCTGCCAGCCGCGTTCGCGCAGGGCCTCGGTGAGCGTGGTGGCCGCGTCGGGCTGCACCGCCAGCTCGGCGATGCCCAGAGGCAGGCCGGGGGCGTGCTCCAGGCGTACGTCCTCGACGTTGACCCCGACCTCGTCGCACACCTGGAACAGCCTGGAGAGCTGGCCGGGGCGGTCGCCGATGACGACCTGGACGACGACGTAGGCGGAGGCGGGGCCGCCGTGCTTGCCGGGGATGCGGTCGTGGCCGGCCACGCCGCGCTTGAGCAGCTGGGTGATCTCGCCGGTGGCGGTGCCGTCGCCCTCGGCCATGGCGCGCAGCGCGGACGCGGCGTCGGCCAGGTCGGTGGCGACGGCTTCGAGCACCTCGGCGACCGGGGAGGCGTTGCCCGACAGGATCCCGAGCCAGAGCCCGGGGTCGCTGCCCGCGATCCGGGTGACGTCGCGTACGCCCTGCCCGGCCAGGCCGAGCGCGACGTCGGTGGCGTCGGCCAGGCGGGCGGCCACGGCGGAGGCGGCGACGTGGGGCGCGTGGGAGACGACGGCCACCGCGCGGTCGTGGTCGGTCGCGCTCACCTCGACCGCGTTGGCCCCGCACAGCTCGATCAGCCGCAACACGGCCGCCTTCGCCTCGGAATCGGCCTCCTCGGTGGGGCAGAGCGCCCACGGCCGGCCGAGGAACAGATCGGCCCTGGCCGCCCCGGGGCCGGACTTCTCGCGCCCGGCGAGGGGATGCGACGCCACGTAGGAGGACAGGTCGCAGCCGAGCTGCGCGGCCCGGTGGATGGGCTCGGCCTTCACGCTCGCGACGTCGGTGTAGAAGCGGGCGGCGTCGAGCCGCTGCAGCTCCAGCAGCTCGGTGGCCACGTGGGCGGGCGGCACGGCGATGATCGCCAGGTCCACCCGCTCGGGGGGTGCGGGGGGCTGGGCGTCTGGTTGCCACTCCTCGCCCGCGCCGAGTTCCCGTGCCAGCCGAACGGCGCCCTGGTCGCGGTCGGCGAGCAACACGCGTACGCCGCGCTTGCGCAGCGCCAGCGCCGCAGAGGTGCCGATGAGACCGGTGCCGACGACGAGCACGGTGCGAAGTTCCATCTGGATGTCCTGATTTATCGGGCTATTGGGGTTGTGAGTGTCGTGTGGCGCGCTTGCCGGGCGCTTACTGCGCGATGTCCTGCCGCAACGCCACGGCGCCACGCAGGTAGACATGCTGGATCTCGGCCCGTGGCCGGTCGGTCTCGACGTGGGCCATGAGCCGTACGACGCGGGGCAGCGCGCCGGGCACGTCGATCTCGGTGCAGCAGATCAGCGGCACGTCGTGGAAGCCCAGCTTCCGCGCCGCCAGCGCGGGAAACTCGGCCGTCAGGTCGGGCGACGCGGTGAACAGCACGCTGATCACGTCATCCGTGGTCAGCTCGTTACGCTCCATGATCGCCAGGACCAGCTCGGTGGTCCCTGCGATGATCGCGTCACGGTCGTTGGCATCCACCTGGATCGCCCCACGGATCGCCCGCACCATATGGTTCGTCCCTTCTGTAAGCGGGGGAGCCCGTGCGGAGGTTCGCACGGGCTCCTGCGTTCGGCCAGATTACAGCTTCACGGCCGCGTAGAGCTCGCCGACCTCGTGCAGGCTCAGCGCCCTGACGGTCCCAGGCTTGGTACGGCCCAGTTTCACCGGCCCGAACTCGATCCTGGCCAGGTCGATCACCCGGTGCCCCGACTCTTCCAGCATGCGCCTGACGACGTGCTTGCGGCCCTCGTGCAGTACGACCTCGACCAGCGCCTGCTGGCCGTGCTCCTGCACGATGGAGAAGCTGTCGGCCCTGGCGAGGCCGTCCTCCAGCTCGATGCCCTGCTTGAGCCTGCGCCCCAGGTCACGCGGGATCGGCCCGGGGACCTTGGCCCAGTATTTCTTCTGCACGCCGTAGCTGGGATGCGTCAGCCTGTTGGCCAGCTCGCCGTCGTTGGTGAGCAGCAGCAGGCCCTCGGTCTCGGTGTCGAGCCTGCCCACGTGGAACAACCTCGGCGCCAGCTCCTCGACGTAGTCGGCCAGGCACGGCCGCCCCTGCGGGTCGCTCATGGTGGAGACGACGCCGATGGGCTTGTTCATAGCGTAGTAGACCAGGTCGGGTGCGGTTGGAATGCGCTTCCCGTCCACGTGGATGATCTGGGTGGCGGGGTCGACCTTGGCCCCGAACCTCCGTACGACCTGGCCGTTCACGGTGACCCGGCCCTCGCCGATCATCTCCTCGCACGCCCTGCGACTGGCCACACCGGCCTGGGCCAGCACCTTCTGCAGCCGCACGCCGTCGGGGACCTCGGTGGTGTCACGCTCGTCGGTGTAGTCGTCGGGGTAGAAGTCACGGTCACGGAGGGGCTGGCGAGCGGCCTTGACCCGATCGCGCTGGGGACTGCCGTACGTCTGCCGCTTCCCAGCGCCCAGGGTCTGCACGTCGTCCCGCCGCGGCGCCCGCGCGCCACCGCCCTGCCGGGGAGCACGTTCGGTACGGGGTGCGTCGCCGTCACGCCTGCCGTAACGGGAGCGACTCGAGGACGCGGCGCCCCTGGGGGCTGCGTCTCCCCTGCGCCCGCTCCGGTCGGCGCGGAACCCACCACGCTCGTCCCGCCGCTCACCACCGTAACCGCCACGGTCGTCACGCCGATCGTCGCGCCGGTCCGACCGGTAGCCACCCCGGTCGTCGCGCCGGTCCGGCCGATAGCCGCCCCGGTCATCGCGGGGACGCTCGTAGCGCTCCTCGCGACCACCACGGGCGTAACCACCTTCACGGTCACCACGGGAGGAGCGCTCGTCGCCGCGCGGAGAGCGCTGCTCGCCGCGTGAGTAGCGATCCTCGCGCTGATCACGGGAGTAACGCCCGTCACCGTCACCGCCGCGTTCGGCGGGCCTGCCGTACCGGGCGCGAGATCCACCCCGGTCGGCGCGAAGGGAGTCACGTGAGGGCCGCGAGTCGCTCGCGGAGTCACGGCCATAGCCACGGTCGCGATCGTCACGGCGGGAATCGCCACGGAAACCGTCGCGGGACCCACTACGGGAGTCATCGCGACGCGGCCCACTACGGGAGTCGTCGCGACGCGGCCCGCCTCGGGAGTCGTCGCGGCGGGGCCCACCGCGGAAGTCGTCGCGGCGGGAATCATCGCGTCGAGGTCCGCCGCGGAAGTCGTCGCGACGGGGCCCACTGCGGGAATCCCCGCGGTCGGACCCGCCCCTGAAGTCGTCGTCGGAGCGGAAGGCGGGACGCCCGCCACGGCCGGAGCCGCCGGTACGTCCACGACCGCGTCCATCACCGGACGGGGTGCTGCGCCTGTTGATCACTTTGTTGTCTCCTCGAGATTTTCCACGTCGTCGGGGAGGAAGGGAGCGAGCTCGGGAAGCTCGCTGAGGTCCCGCAATCCCAGACGTTCAAGGAAGTATGAGCTTGTCCGGTAGAGCACTGCCTGGCTCTCCGGGTCGGTGCCGGCCTCTTCGACCAGCCCCCTGGCGACGAGCGTCCGCATGACGCCGTCGCTGTTGACACCGCGCACGGCGGCGACGCGAGCACGACTCACCGGTTGCCGATAAGCCACGACCGCGAGTGTTTCGAGCGCGGCCTGGGTCAGCCGCGTCTGCTGGCCATCGCGTACGAACCGCTCGACCAGCTGCGCGCAGTCGGCACGCGTGTAAAAACGCCAGCCGCCCGCGACCTCTCGCAGATCAAAACCCCGCCCTGCGGCGGTATATTCCGCCGCCAGACCCCGCAGGGCCGTGGCGACTTCGTGAGTGGGCCGCTCCAGCACCTGAGCCAGGGTCACTTCGGCGACAGGCTCATCAACGATGAGCAGA
This sequence comes from Nonomuraea marmarensis, assembly GCF_043197025.1. Taxonomy (NCBI): domain Bacteria; kingdom Bacillati; phylum Actinomycetota; class Actinomycetes; order Streptosporangiales; family Streptosporangiaceae; genus Nonomuraea; species Nonomuraea marmarensis. The sequence continues at coordinate 458,927 of NZ_JBICRM010000001.1, read as the reverse complement.
ATAGCCTCCAACGCCGCCTCAAGCGACGGCCCCCCACCCCGGCCCCCTTCGCCACCGTCCTCCTGCGGCTCGTCGCCATCGCTGTCCTGTGCGCCATCGCCGGCGTCGCCCTGCGGCTCCTCACCGGCGCTGTCCTGCAGCCCTTCGTGCGATTCCGCGGACGCGCGCGTTGCGCCGGACTCCACCGCATCACGCCCCACCGACCCGGCGCCGGAAACCCCCCCTGCCGAGCCAGCGCCCGAAGCACCAGCATCACCAGAAGCACTGGCACCACCGGAAGCATCGGCAGCCGGTGCGGCCTCCGAAGCATCCGCTGACGCCCCGCCACCCGAAGCGGCGGCCGAGCCATCGTCCGAAGTATCGGCACCAGCCGCCGGCGCTGCATCCGACGTGCTCGCGCCCGGAGCGGCGTCCTCAGCCGCGGTCTCCTGGGCGGGATCACCATCGCCCTCCACCGCCGGGGCGGACGGTTGGGCGAGGGAGCCCGGGAGGATCATCCAGGCGGGCAGCGGCGGGTCCGAGTCCGGGGACTTGCGAGGGGTGGGCAGTGGGTTGTCAGTCATTCGGTGGTTTCTCCGCGGATTCCTCGTAGTCGTCCCCCACCGCGACGTCGCCGTCGTCGGAGCCCGTCCAGGTCACGTGCAAGTCTCCCAGCGGTTCGACTTGCTCGAACGTGACCGCCGACTCCCGGAACAGCTCCAGCACGGCCAGGAACCGGGCGATGATCTCGAAGGTGCCCTCGCAGTCGGACACCAGCGCGCGAAAAGTGGCCCGGCGGAGCCGGCGCAGGTGCATGACCAGGATCGCCGCCTGCTCCTTGACGCTGGCCAGCGGCTGGTAGATGTGCCCCACGCTGACGGTGGGCGGGAGCTTGGGGATGAAGGCCCTGGCGGCGATCCTCGCGAGTTGCTCGGGCCCGATGCCCAGGATGAGCTCGGGCAGCAGATTGGCGAACTGCGCCTCCAACGGCACGGTGCGCGGAAAGCGCAGCGCCTCCTCCGCCATCCGCCCGGCGAAGAACTTCGCCACCTCTTTGTACGCCTTGTACTGCAGCAACCGCGCGAACAGCAGATCCCTGGCCTCCAGCAGCGCCAGGTCCTCCTCGTCCTCCACCTCGCCGGAGGGCAGCAGCCGAGCCGCCTTCAGATCCAGCAGGGTGGCTGCGACGAGCAGGAAGTGGCTGGTCTGGTCGAGGTCCCACTCGGGCCCCCGGGAGCGGATGTAGGCGATGAACTCGTCGGTGACCTTGGAGAGCGAGACCTCGGTGATGTCCAGCTTGTGCTTGGCGATGAGCCCCAGGAGCAGGTCGAAAGGCCCCTCGAAGACGTCCAGGTGGACCTGGAAACCCTGCTCTGCGGTCACCTGGCCATTGTGGCAGGCGCCGGCCAGCGGGACAGCACCTCGCGGGCCAGCTCACGGTAGGCGCTGGCGCCCAGGGACGACGGGTCGAAGGTGGTGATCGGCTCACCGGCGACCGTGGCGTCGGGGAAACGCACCGTACGGTTGATCACCGTGTGGAACACCTTGTCGCCGAACGCCTCCACCACGCGGGCCAGCACCTCGCGCCCGTGCAGGGTGCGGGCGTCGTACATGGTGGCGAGCAGGCCCTCGATCTCGAGCTCCTCGTTGAGCCGCTCCTGCACCTTGGAGATGGTGTCCATGAGCAGCGCCACGCCGCGCAGCGCGAAGAACTCGCATTCCAGCGGCACCATGACCCCGTGCGCGCAGGTCAGGGCGTTGATGGTGAGCAGGCCCAGCGACGGCTGGCAGTCGATGAGGCAGACGTCGTAGTGCGGCAGCAGCGGCTTGATCACGCGGCCGAGCACCTGCTCGCGGGCCACCTCGGTGACGAGCTGCACTTCGGCGGCCGACAGGTCGATGTTGCTCGGCAGCAGGTCGAGCCCCTCGACGCCGGTTTCGAGCAGCACGTCCTCGGCGGTCACGCCGCGGTCCATCAGCAGGTTGTAGACCGTCAGGTCGAGCTGGAGCGGGTTGATGCCCAGGCCGACGGAGAGCGCGCCCTGCGGGTCGAAGTCGACCAGCAGCACCTTGAGCCCGTATTCGACGAGCGCCGCGCCCAGGTTGATGGTGGTCGTGGTCTTCCCGACGCCGCCCTTCTGGTTGACCATCGCGACCACGCGCGCCGGCCCGTGCACGGCGGGCGGGATCGGCTCGGGGAACACGGGCCGGGGCCGCCGGGTGGGGCCCAGATTGACGCCGTTGGAAGGCGTGTTGGTCTTCGTGTCGCCCCAGGGGTTGTCGGGGGTCCCCGGGGTCGAACCCTTGGTCGTCACAGTCACCAGCTCGAACCTCCCTGACGATCCCGAACCGGACCGTCCGGACGGACACTATGGCGTCACCACTTAACGCGGCAAGGCGGCACGCCGTGGGTGCCGCACGTCGCAAAAGACTATAGATCACTGCCGGGCACGCGGGTGCGCGGCGGCATAGACCTCGCGGAGCTTGTCGACCGTGACCAGGGTGTAGACCTGCGTGGTCGTCACCGAGGCATGGCCGAGCAACTCCTGGACCACCCTAACGTCGGCGCCGCCGTCCAAGAGATGAGTTGCAAAGGAATGCCGGAGAACATGCGGACTTATCCCGGCGAGTCCGGCGCGTTCGGCGGCCGCCTGGAGCACCTCCCATGCGCCCTGCCTGGTCAAACGCCCGCCGCGGGCGTTCAGGAAGACGCCGGGGGTGCCGCGCCCGTGGGCGAGCAGCCCTGGCCGGGCGCGTACCAGGTACGCATCGAGCGCCGAACGGGCATAACGCCCCAAAGGCACCACCCGGGTACGGCCGCCCTTGCCGCGCAGGCGTACCTGGTCCGCTTCGAGGTCGTCCACCGCCAGCCCGACGGCCTCGGAGATGCGGGCGCCGGTGCCGTACAGGACCTCGAGCAGGGCCCGGTTGCGCAGCGTGAGCGGCGCGCCGTCGGGGCCTGAGGCGGCGATGAGCCGCTCGACCTCGTCCACGGCGATCGCCTTGGGGAGCCTGCGGAGCTGGCGCGGCGGCCGGATCTCGTGGGCGGGGTCGTGCGCCGTGACGCCTTCGCGCAGGGCGAAACGGTGCAGCCCGCGCACGGCCGACACGGCGCGGGCGGCGGAGCTGGCGACGAGGGCGGGGTGCTCGCCGTCGCCCTCCCGCAACGCGGCGAGGAAGGCCTGCACGTCGGCCTCCCCCACCTCGTCGAGCCGCAGACGGCCGCGCGCCTGCAGGTGCTCGACGTATCGGCGCAGGTCACGACGGTAGGACGCGAGCGTGTTGGCAGCCAGGCCCCGCTCCACCGCCAGATGGGCGAGGTAGCTGGAGAGCACCGCCTCCACGAATTGGTCCTTCCGTCACGCCTCCGGGGCGTCGGCGGGGCGCAACAGGGCGAACCCCTCAACCGAAGCCGCATACGCGGCGAGGATACCGGCCACGGCCGGGGAATTGTGGATCATTCCCATGAGCGCGTTCTCGACCGCGTCGGCCAGCGGCACCCACACCACCGGCATGTCGATCTCCTCGTGCCGGTGGACGAAGTCCGTCTCGATCTCGGTCAGGCCGCGGGCGAGGAACACCCGGATCCGTTCGTCGGACATGCCGGGCGAGGAGCGCAGGTCGACGAGCGTGTGCCAGGTGTCGGCGCGGTATCCGGCCTCCTCCGCGAGCTCGCGGGCGGCGCCGGTGACGAGCGGTTCGCCTGGCACGTCGCGGATCCCGGCAGGCAGCTCCCACATCAGCTGGCGGGTGGGATGGCGGTACTGCCTGATCATCAGGACCCGGTCCTGGTCGTCGAGCGCGAGCACGGCGACGGAGCCGGGATGCACCACGTAGTCGCGGTCGGCCACCTCGTCGCGCGGCATCTTGACGCTGTCGGTGACCACCTTGATGACGTACCCCTTGAACCGTTCCGTCGATTCGAGGACGTCCCACGCCTCGGGCGTGTCTTCGATCTTCACGGGCCCACCTTCGCACTCACGCGGCTGTCGGCGTACACCAGAGCCGCGCTGATGAGGCCCTTGAACATCGGGTTGGCCCGCGTCGGGCGGGAGCGGAACTCGGGGTGTGCCTGGGTGCCGATGAAGAACGGGTGCAGGTCGGCGTGCAGCTCGGTGTACTCGACCAGGCGGCCGTCGGGCGACAGCCCGGAGAAGATCAGCCCGACCTTCTCGAGCTGCTCGCGGTAGGCGTTGTTGACCTCGTAGCGGTGGCGGTGGCGCTCGTCGGCCTTGGCCTTGCCGCCGTACAGCTGCCTGGCCAGGGTGCCCTCGACGAGCTTGGCGGTGTAGCTGCCCAGGCGCATGGTGCCGCCCATGTCGCGCTCGCCGGCGACGACGTCCTCCTGGTCGGCCATGGTGGAGATGACCGGGTGCTTGGTGTCGGGGTCGAACTCGGCCGAGTTGGCGTCCTCGATCTGGGCCAGGTTGCGGGCGGCCTCGATGACCATGCCCTGCATGCCGAGGCAGATGCCGAGCAGCGGGATCTTGCCCTCGCGGGCGTGCCGGATGGCGCCGATCTTGCCCTCGATGCCGCGCACGCCGAACCCGCCGGGGATCAGCACGCCGTCCACGCCGTCGAGCTCGCGCTCGGCGCCGTCGGGGGTCTCGCAGTCGTCGCTCTTGACCCACCGGATGTTGACCCGCGCGTCGTTGGCGAACCCGCCCGCGCGGAGGGCCTCGGTCACGGACAGGTACGCATCCGGCAAATCAATATATTTCCCCACGAGGGCGATGGTGACCTCCTTCGCCGGCCGGTGCACCCGGCGCAGGAGCTGCTCCCACTCCTTCCAGTCCACGTCGCGGAACGGCAGGCCGAGCCGGCGCACCACGTACGCGTCGAGGCCTTCGGAGTGGAGCACCTTCGGGATGTCGTAGATCGAGACCGCGTCCACCGCGGAGACGACGGCGTCCTCGTCCACGTCGCACATGAGGCTGATCTTGCGCTTGATCGCCGTCTGTACGGGCCGGTCGGACCGCAACACGATCGCGTCCGGCTGGATGCCGATGCTGCGCAACGCCGCCACGCTGTGCTGCGTCGGCTTGGTCTTCAGCTCCCCGGAGGGCCCGATGTACGGCAGCAGCGAGACGTGCAGGGTGAACACGTTGTCGCGCCCGACCTCGTGCCTGATCTGCCGCACGGCCTCCAGGAACGGCAGCGACTCGATGTCGCCCACCGTGCCGCCGACCTCGGTGATGACCACGTCCACCTCAGGACCGGCCATGCCCCTGATCCGGTCCTTGATCTCGTTGGTGATGTGCGGGATGACCTGGACGGTGTCGCCCAGGTATTCGCCCCGCCGCTCCTTGGCGATGACGTTGGAGTAGACCTGACCGGTGGTCACGTTGGCCGAGCCGTGCAGGTCGGTGTCGAGGAACCGCTCGTAGTGGCCGACGTCGAGGTCGGTCTCGGCACCGTCGTCGGTGACGAACACCTCGCCGTGCTGGAACGGGTTCATGGTGCCGGGGTCGACGTTGAGGTAAGGGTCGAGCTTCTGCATGGTGACCCTGAGACCGCGTGCCTTGAGGAGGCGACCGAGACTGGATGCCGTGAGCCCCTTGCCGAGACTGGAGGCGACACCGCCGGTGACGAACAGATGCTTGGTTTGCGATGCGCTGCGCAAAGGGGCTCCCGTGGCTCGAGGTGTGGTCGAAGTGTCCACGGGCTCTCAGGATATCAAACAACGCCCCTCACATGCCCGAACGGCATGACCTAGCGGTAACTTTGGTCCTTATGTCACTTGTACGGCGGGCGATGGGCACGCTGATCCACCAGGCCTACACGGCGATCCGGCACGCGGGCGCGATCAGTCCGGCCTCGCCCGCGGGCTACCGATTCCGCCGGCTCGGCGACGGAGTCAGCATCGCCTTCCCCCCGGGCGCGATCTTCGGCGAGCAGTGGATCGAGATCGGCGACCACACGCTCATCGGCGAGCGCGTGTCGATCTCGTGCGGCATGGGCCCCGGCGTGGATCTCGGCCCCGACTCGATCCTGCGCATCGGCGGGAGCTGCTCGATCGGCCGGGGCACGCACATCGTGGCCCACCAGTCGATCGACATCGGCCACGACGTCTTCACCGGCCCGTACGTCTACATCACCGACCAGAACCACGTCTACGACGACCCGGAGGTGCCGATCGGCAGGCAGTGGCCGCGCAACAGCCCGGTCTCGATCGGCTCGGGCTCGTGGCTGGGCGCGGGCGCGATCATCCTGCCGGGCACCACGCTGGGCCGCCAGTGCGTGGTGGCGGGCGGAGCGGTGGTGCGCGGCGAGTTCCCCGACCACAGCGTGGTCGCGGGCGTCCCGGCCAAGCTGGTACGGGGCTACACGGCGGAATTAGGCTGGCACGCCCCCGGCGTCGCCCTGACCATGGAGCAGCAGGCGACCGCGTCGTGAACCTGCGGCCAGGGATGGACCGAACAACGTTCTGGCGGTTAGCGTCGAAGCATGCGGACCGCCATATGTGAGCGTTTGGGGATCGAGTTCCCGTTGTTCGCCTTCAGCCACTGCCGCGACGTGGTGGCCGCCGTGACGAATGCGGGCGGGTTCGGGGTGCTGGGCGCGGTGGCGTACACGCCCGAGCAGTTCGACACCGAGCTGGCCTGGATCGACGAGCAGGTGGGCGGCCGGCCGTACGGGGTGGACGTGCTCGTACCCGGCAAGATCGACGCCTCCGCGCTCGACCGGCGCGCGCACCTGCTGGACTTCATCCCCGACCGGCACCGGGACTTCGTCACCCACCTGCTGTCCAAGTACGGCGTCAGCGCCCCGGCGCGGCCCTTGACGGCGGTGGCGGACGAGTTCGGCAGGCGGGTGACGGCGGCGGGGGCGACCGGGCTGATCGACGTGGCGCTGAAGCACCCGATCGGGCTGATCGCCAGCGCCCTGGGGCCGCCCCCGCCCGAGATGGTGGCCGCGGCCCGGCAGGCGGGCGTGCCGGTGGCCGCGCTGGTCGGCACGGTCGAGCACGCGCGCAGGCAGGTGGCGGCGGGCGCGGACCTCATCGTGGCGCAGGGCACCGAGGCGGGCGGGCACACCGGCGAGATCGCCACGATGGTGCTGGTGCCGCAGGTCGTGGACGCGGTCGCCCCGGTCCCGGTGCTGGCGGCGGGCGGGATCGCGTCGGGGCGGCAGATGGCGGCGGCCATGGCGCTCGGAGCGGAGGGCGTGTGGTGCGGCTCGGTCTGGCTGACCACGGAGGAGGCCGAGACGGCGCCCGCGGTCAAGCGCAAGCTGCTGGCCGCCTCGTCGCTGGACACGGTCAGGTCCAGGTCCCGTACGGGCAAGCCGGCCCGGCAGCTCAAGTCGGCCTGGACGGAGGAGTGGGACTCCGGCCAGGAGAGCCCGGGGCCTTTGGGCATGCCGTTGCAGCTGCTGCTGTCGGAGGGCGCGATGGCCCGCATCGGGGCGGCGGCCGAGAAGGGCGAGCCGGGGGCGCTGGAACTGGTCAACTACTACGTGGGGCAGGTGGTGGGCCAGCTCGACCAGGTGAAGCCGGCCCGCCAGGTGGTCTACGACCTGATCAGCGAGTTCGGCGAGGCGGTGGAGCGGCTGGCTCGGCTGTCCGAGTGAACACGTACAGGTAGGGGTGGGTCTTTGGCATTCATGCCCCAGACCGTGTCAAGATGCGCCTGTGGTCGGGACACCGCCTGAGCTGGAGCGTGGCACCGGCGTCCCCGCGCACGTGCAGATCGAGCGGTGGCTGCTCGAATCGATCTCCAGCGGCGAGATGGCGCCGGGCGACCGGCTGCCCGGCGAGCGGGAGCTGGCCGGGCGGCTCGGCGTGAGCAGGATGACGCTCAGGCAGGCGCTGGCCACCCTGGAGCGCGACGGCGTGCTGGTCAGGGTGCCCGGCAGGGCGGGCGGCGCGTTCGTGGCCGAGCCGCGCATCGAGTGCGACCTGACCGGGCTGGCCGGGTTCACCGAGCAGATGCGGCGGGCCCACCTGCGGGCCGAGGCCCGCGTGCTGGTGGCCGCGACGGTGCCCGCGCCGCGGGCGGCGGCCAAGGCGCTGGAGGTCGAGCCGGGCTCGCCGGTGCACGAGGTGGCCAGGGTACGCTCCGCGGGCCGCTCGCCGGTCGCCCTCGAACGCTCTTACTTCCCGCCCCTGCCCGGCCTGCTCGACCAGGACCTCACCGGCTCCCTCTACACCTTGCTGGCCACCCGCTACGACCTGGAGCCGCGCACCGCGGTCGAGCACCTCGAACCCGTGATCGCCCGCCCGGCGGAGGCCGCCGAGCTGGGCATCGCCCCCGGCGCGCCGCTCATGCTGATCGAGCGCACGGCTTACGCCGGGGACGGCCTGCCGGTGGAGTTCGCGCGTGACCTGTTCCGCCCCGACCGGGTCCGCATCTCGGTACGCAGCGGCGTCACAGGACCAGCGGCTCCTTGACCACCGTGCCCGGCACCCACACGCCCTCGACCTCGATCTCCACGGTGGTGCCCGGCTCGACCGGCAGGTAGGCGTAGGCGATGGACTGCTGGACGGTGTACCCGTAGCCGCCCGAGGTGACCCGGGCCACCGTGCGCCCGTCCACCCGCACGGGTTCGTTGCCCAGCGCGACCGCCCTCGGGTCGCGCAACGTCACGCACCGCAGCCTCCGCTCCGGCGCGGGGTCCAGGGCGTCCTTGCCCAGGAACTCCTTGTCCGGTTTGACGCAGAACCCCAGCCCCGCCTCGTACGGCGTCGTCTCGGACCCGAGGTCCGCGCCCCACACCCGGTACCCCTTCTCCAGCCTGAGGCTGTCGATGGCCCGGTAGCCGCCCGCCACCAGCCCATGCGGCCCGCCGGCCCGCCAGAGCGCCTGCCACAGGGCCAGCCCGTACTCGCTGGAGCAGTACAACTCCCAGCCCGGCTCCCCCACGAACGTCACCCGCAGCGCCAGCACCGGCACGTCCCCCACGGTGATCTCCCGCGAAGACATGAAAGGGAAGTCCAGCGGGTCCGGGGTCAGCTCGGCCAGGATGGCGGGGGCGTGCGGACCCCAGAGGGCGAAGCAGGCGTACTGACCCGTGACGTCGGCGATCCTGGCCGTGGCGCCGGTGAGCGCGGCCTGCTTGCGCAACCAGCCCAGGTCGTGCGAGCCGAACGCGGTGCCGGTGATGACGAGGAACTCCTGCTCGCCGCGCCTGGTGACGGTGAAGTCGCATTCGATGCCGCCGCGCCGGTTGAGCGCCTGGGTGTAGGTGACGGCGCCAACGTGGCGGGCGACCCGGTTGTCACACACCCATTCCAGCAGGTCGGCGGCGTCGGGACCGGTCACCTCGATCTTGGCGAACGAGCTCTCGTCGAACAGCCCCGCCGTCGTCCTCGTGGCCCGGTGCTCCGCGCCGATCGCGGGCGACCACTCCCGCCCGGCCCAGCCGTCGGGCCGCTCCTCCCCGCCGTCTTCGTTGGCGGCGTAGTAGTTGACCCGTTCCCAGCCCGACTTCTCGCCGAAGACGGCCCCATGGGCGGCGTGCCAGCCGTACGCGGGCGAGACCCGCAGCGGCCGGCCCGCCGACCGCTCCTGGCCGGGGTAGCGAATGTCGTAGTACGTCTCGTAGTTCTCGACCGCCCGCTTGATCGTGTACGACGGCGACCGGTACTGGCGGCCGAACCGGCGGATGTCCATGTGCCAGACGTCCATGCTCGGCTCGCCCTCGACGATCCACTCGGCCATCACCCTGCCGATGCCGCCCGCGCCCGCGATGCCGTGCGCGCAGAACCCGGCCGCCACGTAGAACCCGCCGACCTCCGTCTCCCCCAGGCAGAACTCGTTGTCGGGGGTGAACGCCTCAGGACCGTTGATCAGCTTGCGGATGCCGACATCGGCCATCTTGGGCACCCGGATCCGGGAATTATCGGAAATTTCCTCAAATCTGGGCCAATCTTCGGGCAGGAGGCGGCCGTTGAAGTCCGGCGGCACCGCGTCGAAGGCGTTCGGGCCGGCCGTCCAGGGGGCGGACGTGCGCTCGTACCCGCCCATGACCAGGCCCTGCACCTCCTGCCGGTAGTAGACGAGCAGGTCGGGGTCGCGCAGCGTGGGCAGGCCGGTGTGGTCGTGGCAGGCGTCGGTCACCACGTACTGGTGCGACATCGGCACGATCGGGATGCGCACCCCGGCCATGCGGCCGATCTCGGCGGCGAACATGCCGCCGCAGTTGACCACGATCTCGCAGTCGATGTCCCCCTGGTCGGTGCGGACCCCGGTGACCCGGCCGTGCGCGGTGGTGACGCCGAGCACGCGGGTGCGGGTGCGCAGGCTCGCCCCGCCCTCGCGGGCGCGGGCGGCGAGCGCGTAACAGAGCTGCGACGGGTCCACCTGGCCGTCCGTGGGCAGGTACGCGGCCCCGACGACCCCTTCGGGGCTCATGAGCGGGAACAGCTCGACGGCCTCGGCCACCGAGATCTCCTCCAGCGGCAGCCCGAACGTGCGCGCCCAGCCGATCTGGCGGCGGATCTCCGCCATGCGCTCGGGGGTGGAGGCCAATTTGATGCCGCCGCACTCGGTCCAGCCGGCGTCGAGGGTGCGGTAGAGCTCGACCGAATACTGGTTCATCCTGGTCAGCGTGGGGTCGGCGCGCAACTGGCCGACGAGTCCCGCGGAGTGGAAGGTGGAGCCGCTGGTCAGCTCATCCCGCTCCAGCAGGACGACGTCGCGTTCGCCGAGTTGAGTCAGGTGGTAGGCGACGGACGCGCCGCCCACCCCGCCGCCGATGATCACGATGCGGGCCGAGTCGCTCATGGTCGCGAGGCTAGCCGCCATACCGTAAAAGGTCTAGACCGTTTAGGGCCGCGCCGCATAGCATCGAACATGGCCGTCGCCGAGGTCCTCGATCGTATCCCGCTGCTGTCCGGCGTGCCCCGCTCCGTGGAGGAGCTGCCCGGCGGGCTGACCAACCACAACTACAAGGTCACCACCCCTTCCGGCGCGTACGTGGTGCGCGTGTCGGCCAGCGACGGGGCGCTGCTGGCGATCGACAGGGACGCGGAGTACGCCAACTCGATCGCGGCGGCGCGGGCCGGGGTGGGGGCGCCGGTGCACGACTACCTGCCCGAGCTCGGGGTGCTGGTGGTGGGGTTCGTGCCGGCGCGGACGTTCACGGAGGCCGACCTGCGGGAGCCGGCGAACCTGCCGCGGGTGGCGGAGGCGTGCCGGAGGCTGCATGCGGGGCCGCGGTTCGTCCGGGACTTCGACATGTTCGAGCTCCAGCAGCGGTATCTGGGGATCGTGCGGGAGCGCGGCTTCCGACTTCCTGCGAAATATCTCAACTTCATGCCCGCCGTGGCAGAAATCCGGAAATGTCTGGCGGTGCGGGACGAGGGCACCGTGCCGTGCAACAACGACCTCCTCCCCGGGAACATCCTCGACGACGGCGAGCGCCTCTGGCTGATCGACTACGAGTACGCCGGCAACAACGACGCCTGCTTCGAGCTCGGCAACATCTGGAGCGAGTCGGACCTGCCGCTGGGCCACCTGGAGCAGCTGGTCACCGCGTACTACGGCCGCCGCCTCCGCCACAAGATCGCCCGCGCCCGCCTGCTCGGCCTCATGTCCAAGTACGGCTGGACACTCTGGGCCTCCATCCAGGACGGCGCGAACGAGAGCATCGACTTCGACTTCTGGTCCTGGGGCATGGAGAAGTACGAGCGGGCGGTGACCGAGTTCACCGGATCCGGTCTGGCGCACCTCATGGACGAGGCGGCACGGGCAGACTAGGGACATGCTCGCCGCACTGACCGGTCTGGGCCTGTCCACGGCCGCCGGGTTGAACGCGTACATCCCGCTGCTGGTCGTGGGCGTCCTGGCGAACCTCACCGATTCCGTGAAGCTGCCCGACGGCTACTCCTGGTTGTCCAACTGGGGCGTGCTCGCGGTGATCGCGGTGCTGCTGGCCGCCGAGTTCGTCCTCGACAAGGTCCCCGCCGTGGACAGCGTCAACGACGCCATCCAGACCGTCGTACGCCCGGCCGCCGGCGGCGTGGTCTTCTCCGCCACGAACGCCGCCGCCGAACTGGACAGGTCCACCTGGATGACCGAGCACCCCTGGGCCGGATGGTTGCTGGGCATCGTGGTGGCGCTGGCCGTACACACGATCAAGGCGACGGCCCGTCCGATGATCAACGCGGGGACGGCGGGAGTGGGCGCGCCGGTCGTGAGCACGGCGGAGGACGCGGGTTCGCTGGGCATGAGCCTGATCGCGGTGTTCGCGCCGGTGCTGGTGATCGTCGTGCTGCTGCTGCTCGCGCTGTTCGCGTGGTGGTCGATCAGGAGGGTACGCCGCTTCCGCGCCCGCAGGAAGGCGGCCCGGGGTCAACCACCTGGATGAGGCCCGGGGTTCACAGCGTGCCGAGCCAGCCGCGCGCCAGGTGCACGAACTCGGCCGGGCGCTCCTCGTGCAGCCGGTGGCCGGAGCCCTCCCAGCACACGACCTTGGACGCGGGGTGCTTGAGCAGGCCCGCCTCCCACTTCGCCCGCTCGGGATCGGACCAGATGGACAACACCGGGCACTGCCTGCGGGCCAGGTAGTCGTCGCTCGCGGGCCGTACCCCGATGGCGTCGGGCCCGGTGAACATGGCCTCGAACGCCTGGGCGAGCACGTGGGGCGGCATGCCGTACAGGCGGCGTTTGTGCCAGCGCCTGATGACGGCGGGGGTGGCGGCGTTCGTGCACCACTCGTCGATCGCCTCGGCGACGGCGTGGGGGTGCTCGCCGCGCAGGCCAGCGATCATCTCGGGGAAGCCCCGGGCGATCCCGGCCGTCATGCCGTAGCCGGGATCGACCGCGACCAACCCGCGCACCTGCTCCGGGTGCTCCACGGCGAGGATGGACACCACCTGGGCGCCCATCGAGTGCCCGGCCGCGATCACCTGCTGGACGCCGAGGCGGCTGAGGAGGTGGTGCAGGTCCTCGGCCATCATGCGCGGCGTGTTACCGGTGTCCGGGACCGACGAGTAGCCGTGTCCGCGCAGGTCGGGGGCGATCACGCGATGCTCGGCCGCGAGCGCGTCGATGTGCCACGACCACTGGTGGGAGTCGGCGCCCCAGCCGTGGACCAGCAACAACGGCGGCCCGTCTCCGTCGTCGGTGTAGAAGAGCCTGACATTTCCGCCTACGTCGGCGTACGGCATCTATTGACCGGTCCCTTCGCGGATGGCCACGCACACCTGCTCGGCGGCCTCCTTGGCGGCGGGGAGCACCGTGCCCATCCCGAAGAACCCGTGGAACATCCCGTCGTAACGAATGCTGCGCACCGCGACCCCCGCCTCCTCCAGGCTTCTCGCGTACGCCTCGCCTTCGTCTCGGAGGGGGTCGTGCTCGGCCGTGATCACCAGGGCGGGCGGGAGCCCTCGGAGGTCGGCGCGGCCGGGTGAGCTGTACGGCTCCGCGCGCCGATCGCGGGTGGGCTGGTAGCAGTCCCAGAACCACCGCATGTGCGCAGCGGTCAGGAAATATCCCTCACCGTTCTCCGCGTACGACGGCGAGTCCTGGGCCGCGTCGGTGGCGGGATAGACGAGCACCTGCAGCCGGATGAGCGGCCCGCCCTCGTCGCGGGCCTTGAGACAGGTCACGGTGGCCAGGTTCCCGCCCGCGCTGTCGCCGGCCACGACGAGCAGCCCGGGGTCGGCGCCGAGCTCCGCCGCATGCCGGTGGACCCATCGCGTGGCGGCGTAGGCGTCCTCCACGGCGGCGGGATAGGGATGCTCGGGCGCCAGCCGGTACCCGACGGCCACCACGACGGCCCCGGAGCCCGCGCAGAGCTGTCTGCAGACGCCGTCGTGGCTGTCGAGCGAGCCCACGGTGAACCCGCCGCCGTGGAAATACACGACGACCGGCCACCCACCGTCCCCGTCCGGCCCTTGCCGCGGGCCGTCACCGTCGGGCCAGTAAACCCGCACGGGAACGTCCCCCGCCGCCCGATCCTCCACCCGAGCCACGGGCAGCGGCTCCTCTTCGAGCGGCGGCGCCTCCTCCAGCACCCGCCGCACCTCGACCGCGTCCCACCCACCGGCGCCCTTGGGGAAGAACTCGCTCATGGCGTCGATGACCGCCCGTGTCAGCCCGTCAACTGCCATCCTGCTCCACCTCCATGTCAAGACCCTGCTCGCCCGGGCCCTGTGTGTCGAGTCGGGGCAACAGCGCGCTCTCCCCCGCCGTCCACCCGCCGTCGATGGCGAGCTCGGCGCCCGTGACGTACGAGGCCGCGTCGGACAGCAGGAAGGCGATCGCCTCGGCGACCTCCTCCGGCTCCCCCCAGCGCCCGGCGGCGGCCAGGGGAAAGGTGCCGTCTCCGGAAACGGCCCCGAACGGCTGCGTCATCGGAGTGACGATCATCCCTGGATGCACGGAGTTGACCCGGATACGATCCCGGCCGAACTCCAGCGCGGCGATCTTCGTCAGCCCGCGCACGCCCCACTTGGACGCGCCATAGCCGCCCGTTCCGGGGAGCGCGGTGAGGCCCGCGACCGACGACAGGTTCACGATGGCGCCGCCGCCCGACCGGCGCATGGCTGCGACCACGGATTTCAGGCCCAGGAAGACGCCGACGAGGTTCACCTGGAGCACCCGCTCGAACTCGTCGAGGGGCTGCTGCTCGATCGGGAGCCCGGTGGCTATGCCGGCGTTGTTCACCAATCCGTCGAGCCTGTCGTGCTCCTCCAGGGTCGAGCCGACCACGGCGGCCCACTGGTCCGGATTTGTCACATCATGCTCGATAAATCGGGCACCCAGCTCCTTGGCGGTGGCCGTACCCTCCTCGACCAGCACGTCGGTGACCACGACCCGCGCCCCCGCCGCCACGCACCGCCGCGCGGTGGCCGCTCCCATCCCCCTGGCGCCACCCGTGATGATCACAACCTTGCCGTCCAGCACCGGTCATGTCCCTTCCCGCACGCAATCCGCAAGTACGTGAACTGAAACACAGGCGTTCGGTGCGATCAAGGGCTTGCTTGGTCGAACGCGCCAAGCCCGCTCCAGCCGACTATCCTCTAGACATCAACACCAACAGGAGGTGGCGAAGATCAGCGAGTTCCTTGTCGTCGTACTGGTGATCCTGGCGTTCCTCCTGCTGCTCGGCGGAGTGGGCATCTGGTTGCTGGTCAAGCTGGGCAGGAAGGCGGCGAGCAAGGCCAAGCAGGCCACGACGCGGCTCACCGCCCACGTCAACGCGATGGGCACGGGCGACGCCGCCGAGGTCGAGCGCCTCCGGCTCGACCTGCGCCGCGAGGTGTCCCTCACCCGCCAGGCCATCGACCACGCCCAACGCCAGGGCTGGGGCCTCGGCGACCTGCCCAGACTCATGGCCGACCTGGCCGCGCAGGCCGACGTGCACGACGGGCAACTCGGGATGTACGCCCAGCAGCGCCGCCTGTCATCGTTCGTCGACCACGCCACGCTCGACCGGCTCAGGGAGCACCAGGCCAAGCTGACGGCGATGTGCGCCCGCATCCGCGCCGACCTCATGGGCGACCAGGTCCACCACACGGCGTCGGGCATCGCCGACCTCAGCTCCCGCACGGACCTGGAGATCGAGGCCCGCCGCCGCGCCCCGGACCCGCTGGACGAGATCGACGAGCTCTACCGCCGCACGATGAACGAGCGCAAAGACCTCCCCTGACGACTACGCAACGTGGCACAATGGATTCGCCGCGTGAGATCACTGAGGAGGCAGATCGATGACCATGGCCCTTCCTGAGTGGTTCTATCCCGGCCCTCCGGGCGGTTGGACCGCCGACATGCTCGATCACCTTCCCCCCGACGCGCCTCGGCACGTCGAGCTGATCGATGGGTCCCTCATCATGATGTCGCCGCAGACCGGCTTTCACATGCTCGCACTCCGGCTGTTCGAGCGATGGCTCCGTCCGCCCAAGGAGCTCATGGCCGTGCGCGAGATGACGGTGACGCTGGGACTTCGTCAGCGGCCAGAACCGGACATCCTCGTAGTCAACAGGTCCGCCTTCAGCACGAAAGGCACTTCGTTCAAGCCCGAGGACGTCCACCTGGTTGTCGAAGTAGTCTCGGAGGAATCCAAAGAGCGGGATCGATCCACCAAGCCGATCAAATACTCAAACGCGGGTATCAAGCACTTCTGGCGAGTGGAGCAGGAAAATGGCCTGCCTGTGGTCTACACGTTTGAGCTCGAGCCGGCAGTGAGGGCATATGTCCCCACTGGTATCCACCGCAAGCGACTACAGACCAGCATCGGGTTCGACGTGGACATCGAGCTCGATCTGAGCACAGTCGCGGAATGAGGCCCCACGCTCAGCCGCCCCACTCCTGGTACATGAACGCGGCGAGCTGCGCTTCCGTGGCGCCCTTGCCGGCCATGGCCTTGGTGGCCTGGGCCTGCTCCCTGGTGGCCAGGCGGCCCTCGAGGAGGATCGGCAGGGACAGCCGCCGTAACAACACCTCGGAGTCCGAGATCCCGTACGGCCTGCGCGTCACGGCCACATTGACCCGCAGCGCGTGCTCGTTCCCGGGCGGAACGGCGGAGCGGTCGATTTCGATGGCCGAGTAGCGGAAGCCGTTCGCCAGGTCGCAGGCGGCGCATCCGGCCGGCCCGCTGCTGAGCCGGCCGTCGCATTCGGCGCAGGTGAGGCGGTCGTAGGCGGCGTCGACCACGCGCCACGGGTGCTTGTCGGGCTCGTCGGTGACCATCTCGGCGATGAGGTGCTCGTCCGGCGGCGTGGACGTGCCGAACTCGCGCTCCAGGAAGGCGCGCCAGCCCTCCTCGACGATCTCGTCCACCAGGCCTGCACAGCGGGGGCACCCTGGGGCTCCGGCGGGCTCCCAGTAGTCGCATTCCGGGCATCGGCGCATGCCCGGACCGTACAAGCTCGGTCGATCCCACCGCACCGCATTATCCCCCGAACGCACCCACCGCATGATTTTTCCCGCGCGGTTAATCGGTTGCGGCGCTCCGACGTGGCCCGGCATACTCGGGGCCGAGTTGATCGCTGTGACACGGAGGGAGGGTGAGACCGTGACGACGACTGTTCGCGTGCCGTTTTCCGCGTCCTCAGACCTTCCCACCTGGCGTTCGCTGACCTGATCGACGAGCCGGTGGGCCTCACACCTGGAGCAATCCCACCGTGCCGAAGAATTCACAGCACCGCCGCCGTGGCAAACACGCCCTCGACGCCGACGACGTCGAATGGCTCGAGAGCACTCCCGAGACCGACGACGGCCCGCCCGAAGGCGACCGCTGGTCCACCTGGGACCAGAGCACGCCGACGGAGAAGGGCCCCAAGCCGTACCCCGACTGGCTGGTCACCGAGCTGGCCGCCGTCGACACCGAGTACGGCTTGCTCAAGACCGGCAAGGAAGCCGACGTCCATCTGATCTCCCGAGGTGTGCCGGGCACGGACCGCGTGTGCCTGCTGGCCGCCAAGCGCTACCGCTCCTCCGACCACCGCATGTTCCACCGCGACTCCGGCTACCTGGAGGGCCGCAGGACCCGCGAGAGCCGCATGAACCGGGCCATGGCCAACCGCACCGCCTTCGGCAAGCAGGTGATCGCCGCTCAGTGGGCGGTCGCCGAGTTCGCGGCGTTGTGCCGGTTGTGGGAGCTCCGGGTGCCCGTGCCGTACCCGGTGCAGATCGTCGGGACGGAGATCCTGCAGGAGTTCATCGGTACGCCGGACGGGTACGCGGCGCCGCGGCTGGCCCAGGTGTCGGACGACCTGGACGACCTGTGGACGCAACTGGTGGCGGCCATGGTCACGCTGGCCAGGGAGGGCTTGGCCCATGGGGACCTGTCTCCGTACAACCTCCTGGTTCACGACGGCAGGCTGATGATCATCGACCTGCCGCAGATCGTGGACGTGATCGCCCACCCGGCGGGCCCGTCATTCCTCGACCGCGACGCCCACAACGTGGCCACCTGGTTCACCGCCAAGGGCGTCCCAGCCGCCGACCCGGAGTCCCTGGCGGCGCTCCTCCGCAAGGAGGCCGGAATGGCCCCGTAAGCGGCACAATGCCGCCGTTCGAGCTCCTCATATATTGGTCCCCATACAGGAGGGGAGACCGGTCATGCACGATGCCATCGTCCACCCCAGCGGTGCCCGAATGCGCTGGGTGGAGCTGCCGGGCGCGGATCCGGCCCGCGTCTACGTACATGGGCTCGGTGCCACCTCCGCCCCCTACTACGCGGAAGTCGCCGCTCACCCCCTGCTGCCGCGAAACCGCTCTCTCCTGATCGACCTGCTCGGTTTCGGCATCAGCGACCGCCCGCGAGACTTCGCCTACACCCTTGAGGCCCATGCCGACAGCCTGGCCGAGGCGCTGCGCAAGGCCGGGGTCGCCGGAGCGTCGATGATCGCCCACAGCATGGGCGGCGCGGTGGCGACGGTCCTGGCCGCCCGCCACGGCGATCTCGTCGCCAACCTGATCCTCGTGGACGCCAACCTCGACCCCCATCCCCCGGCGCCCGCCCGGACCGGCAGCAGTGGCATCGCGGCCTACAGCGAGGAGGCGTTCGTGTCGCAGGGGTGGAAGGAGGTGCGAGATCGGGTGGGCCCGCACTGGTGGTCCACGATGCGGCTGGCGGACCTGCGCGGGCTCCATCGCACGGCGGTCAGCCTGGCCAGGGGCACCACGCCCACCATGCGCGAGCTCCTGCAGGACCTGTCGATCCCGCGCGCCTACCTGCATCCGGAAGGCGATGCGCCCGCCGCGGCCGACGGTCTGCGCGCGTCGGGCGTCCAGGTCCTCGGGATCCCGGAGTCGGGCCACAACATCATGCTGGACAACCCCGAAGCTTTCGCCCGCACCCTGACGACTCTCCTGCCCCCAGACGCACCCTGACCCATTCGACCGCCCCACGACCGGGGGCCGGGGTCATGGACGGGGCGGTCAGGAGCCGGGACTACTCGACGCCGGCCTCGCGCATGTCGCGTAGCTCGCGCTTGAGCTCCTTGATCTCGTCGCGCAACCGCGCAGCCACCTCGAACTGCAGATCGGCCGCCGACTGATGCATCTGCTCCGTCAGCGAGTCGATCAACGACTCCATCTGTGCCCGAGGCATCTCGCCCGCGATGGCCTTCGCGTGCTGCCCCGCCTGTCGCCCCGCGAACCCGGGCACCGGCGCCTTGCCGCGCGACTGCTGCCGGCCGCCGCCGAGGAGCCGGTCGGTGTCGGCGTCCTCGCGCTGCAGCGAGTCCAGGATGTCGGCGATCTTCTTTCGCAGCGGCTGCGGGTCGATGCCGTTGGCCTCGTTGTACGCGATCTGCTTCGCCCGCCGCCGATTGGTCTCGTCGATCGCTCGCTCCATCGACGGCGTGACCTTGTCGGCGTACATGTGGACCTGGCCCGAGACGTTACGGGCGGCGCGGCCGATGGTCTGGATCAGGGACGTCTCCGAACGCAGGAAGCCTTCCTTGTCGGCGTCGAGGATCGCCACCAGCGAGACCTCGGGCAGGTCGAGGCCCTCGCGCAGCAGGTTGATGCCGACGAGCACGTCGAACTCGCCCTGCCGCAGCTCCCGCAGCAGCTCGATGCGCCGCAGCGTGTCGACCTCGCTGTGCAGGTAGCGGACCCGGACGCCGAGCTCCAGGAGGTAGTCGGTCAGGTCTTCGGACATCTTCTTGGTCAGCGTGGTGACCAGGACGCGCTCGTCCCGCTCGGCCCGCTCGCGGATCTCGTGGACCAGGTCGTCGATCTGGCCCTTGGTGGGCTTGACGACGATCTCGGGGTCGACCAGGCCGGTCGGGCGGATGACCTGCTCGACCACGTCGCCCTTGGCCCGCCCCAGCTCGTAGGGGCCCGGCGTGGCGGACAGGTAGACCGTCTGGCCGATGCGCTCCAGGAACTCCTCCCACTTCAGCGGCCGGTTGTCGAGCGCCGACGGCAGCCGGAACCCGTGCTCGACCAGCGTGCGCTTGCGGGAGGCGTCGCCTTCGTACATGGCGCCGATCTGCGGCACCGTCTGGTGGGACTCGTCGAGGACCAGGAGGAAGTCCTCGGGGAAGTAGTCGAGCAGCGTGTTGGGCGCGCTGCCGGCCTCCCGGCCGTCCATGTGGCGGGAGTAGTTTTCGATGCCCGAGCAGGTGCCGATCTGCCGCATCATCTCGATGTCGTACGTGGTGCGCATCCGCAACCGCTGCGCCTCCAGCAGCTTGCCCTGCCGCTCCAGCTCCGACAGCCGCTCGGCCAGCTCCGCCTCGATGCCGGCCACGGCGGTCGCCATGCGCTGCTCGCCCGCGATGTAGTGGGAGGCCGGGAAGATGTAGAGCTCCTCGTCCTCGGTGATGACCTCGCCGGTCAGCGGGTGCATGGTCGAGAGCTTCTCGATCTCGTCGCCGAACATCTCGATGCGTACGGCCAGCTCTTCGTATTTCGGGATGATCTCGATCGTGTCGCCGCGCACCCGGAACGTGCCCCGGGTGAAGGCCAGGTCGTTACGCGTGTACTGCATGTCGACCAGGCGCCGCAGCAACTGGTCGCGGTCCACGTCCATGCCGACGCGCAGCCTGGCCATGCGGTCGACGTATTCCTGCGGCGTGCCCAGGCCGTAGATGCAGGACACTGAGGCGACCACGATGGTGTCGCGGCGGGTGAGCAGCGAGTTGGTGGCCGAGTGACGCAGCCGCTCGACCTCGTCGTTGATCGAGGAGTCCTTCTCGATGTACGTGTCGCTCTGCGGCACATATGCCTCAGGCTGGTAATAATCGTAATAAGAGACAAAATATTCGACAGCGTTGTTCGGCAACATCTCGCGCAGCTCGTTGGCGAACTGGGCGGCGAGCGTCTTGTTGGGCTGCATGACCAGCGCGGGCCGCTGCAACCGCTCGATCAGCCAGGCGATCGTGGCCGTCTTGCCGGTGCCGGTGGCGCCCAGCAGGACGTTGTCCTTCTCCCCGGCCATGACGCGGCGCTCCAGCTCGGCGATGGCCGTGGGCTGGTCGCCGGAAGGAGTCATCTCGGTGACGACCTCGAAGGGCGCCACCTTCCGCTGCAAATCTGTGACCGGTCGCATGGTGCCACTGTAGGCGGCTCGACCGACAGAAACCGTCAGGCCGAACGCTCCCCGATCCGGGGGAAGGGGCTGGTGGAGAAGACGACCTCGACCGGTACCTCGAAATAGTCGGCGATCCGCAGCGCCAGGTAGAGGCTGGGGCTGTATTCGCCGCGTTCGAGGTAGCCGATGGTCTGGTAGTGCACCCCCAGCGCGTCGGCGAGTTGCCTGCGGGTGACGTTCCGCTCTGCGCGCAGCAGCGCGATGCGGTTGTAGACGGTCTCGCTCATCACCGCGTATCTTCTCAGCCGATCCGCTGCATCGCCCGGTCTCTGCGCTGTTGCATGAGCGAGCCGGACTCGCGCCTGGCCATCCTGCGCAGGATCGGCGGCGCGAGGAGCAGGCCGGCCACGAGAACGATCGCCAGGGCGATCAGGGTGGAGAGCGTCACCTGCACCACGCGGCCGACGAGGTAGCCCAGCATGCCCTGCGGCAGGGCCTTGGCGCGCAGCAGCGTGCCGTCCTCGCGTTCGACGGCGAGCGCACCGACGGTGCCCATCAGCCCGTTGAACGCCGCGTCCTGCGTGGCGTGCGCGAACTGCTCGCCGCCGCGGCTCCAGCGCACCTGCGCGTCGCGGGAGACCTCGCGGGACAGGCGGTCGGCGCTGCCGTCGGCGACGTCGAGGCGGCGTCGCTCACCGCCCCTCCAAGTAGTAGGCCTACTACATTGATAGCACACCTACTACGGGACGCAATAGACATGTGACACCGCATTGCAAGCGAATAGTAAGTCACACCCGATACGGTCTTAGTCGCCTGTAGCGGAAAAGGAAGGTTCAATGTCACGACCCAGAGAGGCACTGGTCCAGGCAGGTCAGGGCATAGCCCAAGCAGTCGCCCAAGGGGGTGACGTACGGCAGGCGATGGGACAGGCCATGGGCCAGGTCGTTGACCAGGCGGGGCAACTGGCGGGCCAGGGCCGCGGCTTCACGCTGAACCCCCACGACTTCGCCGCCGCCCGCGACGGGGGAGTGTCCGTCGGCACCCTCATCGAGGCCAGGACCGCGTCGCTGAACGAAGCGGGCGAGATCGTCAACCGCAGCTTCGCCGAGAACGGCATGCACGTCATCTCGCCGGTGGTGATCCCCAAGGGCAGCACGGCGAAGGTGATCGTGCCCCTGGGCATCCTGGTGGTGCTCGGCCTGATCGGCGCGCTCGGCAACGTCATCCCGAACACCGATCTGATCTTCGGCCCGCACTACTGGCTGGTGCTGGTGCTGGCCGCCGCGTTCCTGTGGTGGCGCCGGAGCGTGGTGATGGTGCCCGAGGGCTGCAAGGCGCTGATCACCAAGTTCGGCAAGCTGGTGCAGATCGCGGACCCGGGCCGGGTGACGCTGTTCAACCCGTGGAAGCGGGTCAGCTACATCGTCAACACCACCCGCGAATACCCCTTCAACGCGCCGATCAGCGAAGCCCCCACCCAGCAGGGCGTCAAGGCGAGCGTGGACCTGTTCCTGCAGTTCAGGATCGAGAACCCGGCGGAGTTCATCTTCGTGCTGGGCTCGGTCAGCGGCTTCCAGTCCAAGCTCCAGAACGCCATCAGCGAGGTCACCCGCTCCCTCATCTACGCCCAGCGGGCCGAGGACATCTACGACCTGGTGGGCGAGAGCACGCTGGGCATGCTGGAGAGCCTCAACCAGCAGTTCCTGCCCGCCGTACGGCTCACCGACGTGAACATCACCCACGCCGAGCCGTCCAGCCAGGAGTACCGCATGGACCTGGCCGCCCCCGAAATGGTCCGCGTCGCCAAGGAGGCCTACACCTACGAGTACGAGCTCCAGCTCCGCAAGGAGCAGAACGAGGGCGACCTGGTCAAGGAGCTGGCCGGGTTGCAGGAGACGCTGAGCGCCATCCAGGCGGAGATCGCCGGATACCAGGCCCGCATGGACACCGCGCTCGAACGCGCCACCCACCAGGCCACGGCGCAGGCCAGGCAACGCCTGGTCGAGGCCGAGTCCACGGCCAACGCCAACTCCGCGCTCCTGGAGGCCCAGGCGCTGGACATCAGGGCGCTGTCGGCCGCGGAGGCGCCCGAGATCCTCGACTACCGCTTCCAGCAGGACCTGCTGGCCAAGCTGGAGTCGGTCGCCACCAGGCTGCCGCAGGTGGTGCAGGTGGGCGAGCAGACCGACATCGACTTCCTGGCCCTGGCGCAGCAGCTCGTGGGCGGGAAGGGCGCGGTGCTGTTCTCCGCCGAGGACATGTCCGCCATCCGCGCCAGGCTCGGCGCGATCGGCGAGCGCGTGCAAGGGCGCGAGGACGAGATCGCCGCCCTGCTCAAGAAGGCCGCCGCCGACGTGGCCGAGCCGCCGAAGACGCCGGAGCCCGACCAGGAGCTGGAACGCACGGTCGAACGCCTGCTCCCCGGCACCCGCGTGGAAGGTGAGGTCCGATGACCCGCGAGTTTTCCAAGATCAAGGAGTCGCTGGCCTCCTGGGGCGACATCCGGCAGTTGCTGCGCGGCGGCGAGCAGGGCCAGCTCGTCCCGGTCGTCATTCCCAAGGACCGGCGCGGCTTCGCCTGGATGGCGCTGGTGTTCCTGGCGCTCTATTTCGCCGGCATGGCGGCGCTGACCGACCTCACCGTCATGGCGGCGCTGGCGGCGCTGTTCTTCCTGGTCGTGGCGCTGGTCACGATGTGGCGCAAGGCGATCATCGAGATCGAGGAGGGCACCACCGGCGTACGCAGCCGCTGGGGCGCCATCACCGGCACGCTCCCGCCCGGCCGCCACTACCTCTGGCTGCCGTGGGACCGGGTGGACGCGGTCGTCGACACCTCCACCGAGATCCCGTACTCGGCGCCGATCGTGGCCTGTCCCACGGCGGAGAACGTGCCGCTGAAGTCGATCGAGTTCTTCCTGAAGTTCCGCATCGTGGACCCGGTCGCGTTCGTCCGCACGATCGGCGCGGGCAACTTCGACTTGGTGCTCTCCAGCGCGGTTCAGGACGCGATCAGGCAGCGCAGCCGCAGGGTCAACACCGAGCGGGCGTACGACCTGCGCGGCTCCGACGTGGGCGACATGCAGGACGCGCTCAACCGCCAGCTCGGCCGGTACGGCGTGCGCATCACGGGCGCCAACATCCCCGACGTCCAGCTGCCCGACCAGTACCAGCAGCACCTGGCCACCCGCGAGAAGGTGGCCAAGGAGCTCTCGGCGTACGAGCGCGAGTGGGAGCTGACCCGCAAGCGCCGCATCGACACCCTGCTGATGGAGATCGAGCGCTCCAAGAAGACCCGTGACGCCCGCGTCGTCGAGGTCAAGGCCGCCCACAACACCGCGCGCAAGAACGTGGCGCGCATGCTGGAGGAGCAGGAGACCGAGGCGCAGCGGGTGACGTGGGAGATCGAGGCGCGGGGCCGGGCCGACCTGACCTCCGCCGAGAACGAGGCCAAGGCGCTGCGCCGGCTGGCCGAGTCGTACCGGGACAACCGGGCCGTGCTGCAGTACGAGCTGGCCCGCAGGCGCCTCGACGTGGGCGCCAAGCTGGCGGAGAACGCACCCCAGCCGCTGATCGTACGCACCCAGCAGGGTCAGTCCGACTCCGCGCTCTCCACCCTCCTCCTGGCCCAGTTGCTCCCCCGCATCTCGGGCACAGGGAACGGCCCAGTCAACGGCCACATTCCTTCCGCATAGGAGAACCCCATGGTGTTCCGCAAGTTGATGGCCGCGTTCGGCGCGGGCGTCGAGGTAGACACGGTGTTGACCAACACGGGCGTGCGCCCCGGCGAGGCGCTGCGCGGCGTCGTGCACTTCCGCGGCGGCAACTCCGACTACAAGGTCGAGGGCATCTACATCGACCTGACCGCGGTGGTCGAGATCGAGCAGGGCGACAACGAGTACAAGACGTCCTACAGCTTCCTGCGCCAGCAGGTCGCGGGGACGTTCCAGCTCGCCGCGGGCGCGCAGCACCAGCAGCCGTTCGAGATCGGGGTCCCCTGGGAGACCCCGATCAGCGCGATCGCCGGGCACCCGCTGCACGGGATGAGGCTGGGCGTGCAGACGGAGCTGGCGCTGGCGGGCGCGCTCGACAAGGGCGACCTGGACCCGCTGTTCGTCAGCCCGCTGCCGGCCCAGGACCACGTGATCGGCGCGCTCGACCGGCTGGGCTTCCAGTTCAAGAAGGCCGACCTGGAGCGGGGCACACTGTACGGCTCGACCATGCCGTTCTTCCAGGAGATCGAGTACTACGCGGGCGGCCAGTGGCGGCGTTACTTCAACGAGCTGGAGCTGACGTTCATCGCCGGGCCGCGGCAGATGGACGTCATCCTGGAGGCCGACAAGCGGGGCGGCTTCCTGAGCTCCAGCCACGACGCCTACAACCGGTTCACCCTGCGCTACGACGACCCGCCGAACTCGGCGGACCAGGCCCTGCAGCGCGGTCTGGAGCAGATGGCCCGCCACCGCGGGTGGTTCTAAGGATCGGCAGGTACCGGGCGGCGTCGAGCGGCAGCTCGACGCCGCCCGCCGCGGAATCCGGACTGGAGGCAATACTCCGCGGCATCTTCCGCTAGGTGATCGTGTGCTGGCAGTCGCTTGGCCCGGTCGTTACCATGACCTCGGGAACTGACTGATCGTCTGATGACGGGGCGCGCGATGGCACGGTTCATGGCTGCGGTGAAGCGGGTCGTCCCCTGGGCCGCTCAGAACGCCGACGGCGCCATCGCGCTGCTGCTCGCCGTCGTGATCGGCGTGCTCGGCATCATGCCCGACACGATCATCTCGACCGAGGTGCAGCGGCAGCTGGTCAACGCCGCCACGCTGGTCATCATGGCGCTGGTGGCCACCGCGCTGCTGCGCGACCGCGTCCGCCAGGCCCCGGTCGAGGAGACGATCACCTCGGGAGCGCTGGCCGAGCTGCCCGTGCGCCTGGCGCGCCTGGAGGAGATCGAGACCCTGGTCGGCAGCACCCGCAAGGCCCTCGACTCGCTCCAGCTCGTCAGGGTGCTCGGCAGCAAGCAGGAGATCGCCCAGTCCCACGCCGAGGCCCGCAAGGACACCGCCAGGTGGAGCTTCAAGGGCGGCACGGGCACCTACCTGCGCGCGGTCACCCTGCCCGAGTGCGTCGCCGCCGCCCGCAGGGTCAAGCGCCACCTCACGGTCAGGGTCGAGGTCATCGACCCGTCCAACGCCGAGGTGTGCGAGACGTACGCCCACTACCGCCGCTCGTTGTCCGACGTCCCCGACGGCACCGGCGAGACGTGGACGACCGACCGGGTCAGGAAGGAGTCGTACGCGACGATCCTGGCCGCCTTCTGGCACCGCCAGCGCTACGGCCTGCTCGACATCGGGGTGGGCCTGTCGTCGACGATGACGACGTTCCGCTGGGACGTGTCGGCCAGCCGCCTGATCATGACGGTCGAGGACCCGAACATGGCGATGACCGCGCTGGCGGGCACCTTCTACTACGAAAACTGCGACACCGAGCTGCGGCTCAGCTTCGAGCAGGCGCGGCGGGTGCCGCTGGAGATGTACAAGAAAGCACCGCTCAGCGATGAGCCCACCATCGAGGAGGTGCAGGAGCTGTTCGCGCGCATCGGGGTGCCCCTGCCCAAGTCCTACGACGGCCGCGACGTCGTCGACATCGCCCGTAAGGCCCTCCGTGCCGTGGATCCCTACGGATCATGAGCTACAGCGACGTACACGAGCTTCTCCGAGGGGGCGCGGCCAGGTCGTGGGCCCTCGACGTGCTCTCCGGGGACGACCTGACCGCGGTGCGGCACCCGCTCGGATTCGTCTGCCTTCCGCTGGAGCGCGACGGCGGCGAGGGGGTATGCCTCCATCTGTGGTCCGACTCGCTCTCGCACGCGGAGAGCACCACCTCGCAGATCCACTGCCACAGCTGGGACCTGGTCAGCCACGTGCTCTACGGCCAGATGCGCAACGTGCACGCGGTGGTCACCGACGCGGGCGCGGACGCCACGCACCGGGTGTTCGAGGTGGTCAGCGGGGCCGACGGCGACCGCATCTCGCCCACCCGCCGCACCGTGCGGCACGCCACGGGCCTGGTGGAGGTGTTCGGTCCTGGCGACACCTACACGCTGCCCGCCGACCGCTTCCACAGCAGCGTCGTCCCCGAGGGCGGCGAGGCGGCCACGATCGCGCTCGGGCGCGGCCGTCCCGGCAGCCGCGACCTGTCGCTCGGCCCGCTGGGCGCGGGCCCGCACCACGTGTCCAGGCAGCCGCTGGACGCCCGCGAGACCGAGCTGGCCGTACGCATGATCACCGAGCACCTGACCTGAGGGGTACCCGATGGACCTGGACCACGCTCGCACGGTCGCCGTCGAAGCCGCCGAGGCCGCGGGAGCCCTGCTCCTGGAGGGCACGCGGGGCGCGCTCGGCGTGCGGGCCAAGGGCGACGCGGGCGACGTGGTGACCGATCTCGACCTGGCCTCGGAGAAGCTGCTGCTGGAGCGCATCCTGACGGCGTACCCCTCGCATTCGGTGATCGCGGAGGAGTCGGGGCTGGTCGGGGCCGCGGGCGGCGAGTGGACGTGGCTGGTCGACCCGCTCGACGGCACCAACAACGTGGCGATCGGCCTGCCCGCCTACGTGGTGGGCGTGGCGCTGTGCCGCGGCGGACGTCCGGTGCTGGGCGTGGTGCACGACCCGGTCTCGGCCCAGACGTGGTCGGCCATCCGCGGGCGCGGCGCGCTCTCGTCGTCAGGGGTACGCCTGGCGCCCCCGTACGTGGAGAGCCCGCATGGCCCGCTGCTGGCCTGGACCCAGGGCTACGGCGTGACCAGGGACGACGCGACCGTGCGGGCGCTGAAGGCGGCACTGGAGCTCAACGCGCGGCGGGTGCTGCAGCTGTGGGCGCCGCTGCTGTCGTGGGCGATGCTGGCGCGCGGCGACATCGACGGCATCGTGGGCTACCGGGCCGAGGCCGTGGACCTGCCGGCGGGAGCGCTGCTCGCCCGGGAGGCCGGCATCGAGATCCGGGCGCTGGACGGGGGCCCGTTCGAGGAGGGCATCGACGGGACGGCCGAGGATCGCAGCTTCGTCGCCGCCCACCCGCGGGCCGTCCCCGGGCTCCTCGCTCTCCTGCGCCGCGCCCAATGAGGAAAAGTCCGCAGATAATGTGTGTCCTTTGTCGATGAGTTCCGCTCCCGTTCGACGTCTAGTTAGAGGGTGCCTGAAAGCGGCACACGTGGAGAGGAGCCCGACATGATGACCACGACCGAGCTGGCGCAGGTGCTCTTCGCTTCGGCCCTGCAGCCGTCCGACCACCTGTCCCCCTTCCAGATCCGTGAGGCCGTGGACGAGCGGCTGTGCGCGTGCGGCGGCGACCCGGCCCGGTGCGCGGCGTACGTGGCGCAGGAGGCCGGCGACCACCCCGACACGTACGTGGCGCGCATGCGCTGGGCCCTGACCGCGGTCGCCGGCGCCTACACGCTGGCCGCCGCCTGAGACCCTTCAGCCGAACTCCACCAGCGCCCAGACCGTCGCGACCAGCCCCACGACCGCCAGGCCCGTGCCGGTGAGCAGGAAGCGCCGCATCGGCACCGTGACGTCGTGGCGGCGGCAGGACTCGAACCACAGCAGGGTGGCCAGCGACGCCCACGGGGTGACGACCGGGCCCACGTTGGTGCCGGCCAGCAGGGCCAGCAGGTGGTCCTGGTCGACGGGCGGGATGACGGTCTCGACGGCCTGGTAGGCGGGCAGGTTGTTGATCACGTTGGACAGCCCGGCCCCGACGGCGGCCGTGCGGTAGGGGTCGCCCTGCGTGCCGATCATCCAGGTCATCAGGTCGGACAGGCCGTGCCTGCTGAGCGTGGGCACCACCAGGAACAGGCCGGTCACGAAGATGACGAGCTGCCACGGGATCAGGCTCCAGGTCAGGCGCTCGCGGGCGCGCAGCAGGAACGCCCCCGCGACGATGGCGGCCGCCGCCGTGGCGGCGAGGGCGACGTGCGCCTTGAGCAGCAGCATGGCGATGAACAGCAGGCAGCCGGCCGAGGCGACGGCGAACAGCACGCGGTCGGCGACCGGCTCCAGCACCGGCGGCGTGTAACGCAGGTCGCGCCGCTCGCCGCGGCGCCAGTAGAACGCCCACAGGAACGCCATCGTCACCGCGATCGAGGCGATCTGGGGCGCCCACATGCGGGCGGCGAACTCCTGGGCGTCGAGACCGATCTTCTCCATGCCGAGGAGGTTCGTCAGGTTGGAGACGGGCAGCAGCAGGCTCGCCGTGTTGGCCAGCCAGATCGTGGTCATGGCCAGGGGCAGGGGGGCGATGCGGGCTCGGGGGGCCAGGGCGAGCATGACCGGTGTGAGCAGCACCGCTGTGGTGTCCAGGTTCAGAAATATCGTAATAAATGACGCGAAAGCCGTACAAAGAAAGAAAAGGGCGGTGTAGTTGCCGCGCCCGAGCACCGCCATCCTCGCCGCGATCGCGTCGAAGACCTGGGCCTCCTTCGTCAGCTCGGCCAGCACGATGATCGCGACCAGGAAGACCAGCAGCGGGCCGATGTCGTCCAGGCTCTCAGCCGCGTCCTCCCACGGCAGCAACCCGGTCGCCACGAAGACCAAGCCGAGAGCCAGCAGCCCGATCCTGATCAGGTCGAGCACACCAAGACGCCGCCACACCCGACGATGATCGCACACACAAGGGAAGCCCGCTTCCCTTGAAAAGAAGCCTCTTCCACGCCTTTGGGGGGTACGCGGGGGGCTTGCCCCCCGCGGGATACTGGGCAGATGGCACGTGACGGCAGGCCGACCGAGATCTTCGTCAGCTACTCCCCGGCCGACACGGCCTGGGCGACGTGGATCGCCTGGGAGCTCGAGGCGGCGGGCTACAAGACCATGATCCAGGCGTGGGACTTCGTGCCGGGCACCAACTTCATCGACTTCATGGACCGCGGCGTGAGCGAGGCCCAGGTCGTCGTGGCGGTGCTCTCGCGCAACTACCTGACCTCGCGTTACGGGCGGATGGAGTGGCAGGCGGCGCTGCGGGCCGACCCCGACAGCCCCGCCAACAAGCTCGTCACGATCAGGCTGGAGGACGTCCAGGTCGGGGGCCTGCTGTCCACGATCACGTGGGTCGACCTGCTCGGCGTCACCGACCCGGGCCAGGCCAGGGCGCTGCTGCTGGGCCGGGTCAGGGAGGCGATGTCGGGCCGGGCCAAGCCGGAGGCGGCGCCCGCGTTCCCCGACGGGTCCGGCGTGCCGGTGATCGCGCCGACGCTGCCGCCGCCCGGCGAGCGGGCCAGGGCCCGCCGCGCGCCGGTCACGGCGCCGAAGTTCCCGCCCGCGCAGAGCGCCCACCGGGGGCGCGAGTCGATCAGCGTGTTGCACATCGGCGGCCCCAGATTCGGCAGGGGGCTGCCCGATCCGGGCGAGCCGTTCACGCCCGAGGACATGCAGGCGCGGATCTGGGCGGACCTGACCGCCATGTACGACCGGGGCATGCCGCGTCCCGATCTCATGGTCGTCAGCGGCGACCTGACCGAGTCCGGCAGCCTGGGGCAGTTCGGGCAGGCGACGCGGTTCGTGACCGACTTGAGGCTGCTGCTCGGGCTGGAACCGCACCGGCTGGTGCTGCTGCCTGGGCCGCGCGACGTCACCAAGGCCGCCGCGAACGCCTATTTCATGACCTGCGAGGCCGACGACGTGAGCCCGCAACCGCCCTACTGGCCCAAGTGGCGGCATTTCGCGGGGTTGTTCGGGGAGGTGTACCAGGGGCTGGACGACCGGGTGTTCGACGGGGGGCAGCCGTGGACGTTGTTCGAGGTGCCCGATCTGAAGGTGGTCGTGGCGGGGCTCAACTCGACGATGGCGATGAGCCATCTGGAGCGGGACGCGTACGCGCTGCTCGGGGAGGGGCAGGCGGCCTGGTTCTCCGAGCGGCTGCGGCCCTACGAGGAGAGCGCGTGGTTGCGGCTGGGCGCGATCGGGCATCCGCCGGGCGAGCTGAGGGACGCGCCGACGTTCGACCGGCTGCTCTCCCACCGGTTCGACCTGCTCTTCCACGGCGGATCCGGAGAGGCGGCCGAGGGCAGGATCGCCGCGCCGCGGTCCGGGCGGCACCAGGTGGTCGAGATCACGCCTGACGGGCTGCGTACCTGGTTGCCGGACGGCGGCCCGCCACCGGAGCGGGTGGCCTACCGGTGGCGGGCCGCGCGGGCCACGTTCACCGGCGAGAGCCCGCCCACCCCGCCGCCCTCGCCCAAGCCGGAGGAGCGCGCGCCGAGCCCGGTCGAGCTGCTGCTCGACCGCATCACCGAGGTCTGCGAGGCCAGGCACGAGCGGGCCAGGATCCGCAGGTTCGACGCGCACCTGGTGGTCACCCACCCCGAGGACGGGTTCGTGCGCCAGCTGATGATCGGCGCGCACGTGGGCGAGCTGACCGGCGGCGCCGCGGACGACTTCGCCCGCCAGGCGCACGCCGCCGACCTGGCCGCCGAGCTGGTCTACCAGGGGCCGCCCGCGTCCCGCGCGATCCGCGACGACCTCATGCGCAAGGGCGTGCGGCTGCGCAGCTTCACCGAGTTCCAGGGGCTGCTCGACCTGACCGGCTACGTCACCGAGCAGACGGCCAGGCTGACGACCGACCGGCGCTACCCGCCCGGCCTGTACGTCCCGCAGCGCTACCGCGAGCTGGACCGGCCGGGAAACCAGGTCAGGCAGGGGCTGACCGACGAGCTGATGCGGCTGCTGGCCACCGACCACGGCCGGTTCCTGCTGCTGCTCGGCGACTTCGGCCACGGCAAGACGTTCGCGCTGCGCGAGCTGGCCAGGCGCATCCCGGCCGAGCTGCCACACCTGACGCCGATCCTGATCGAGCTGCGCGCCCTGGACAAGGCGCACTCGGTGGACGGCCTGGTCGCCGCCCACCTGGCCAACCACGGCGAGGAGTTCATCGACCTCAAGGCGTTCCGCTACCTGCTCAGGCAGGGCCGGATCGTGCTGCTGTTCGACGGGTTCGACGAGCTGGTCACCCGGCTGACCTACGACCGCGCGGCCGACCACCTGGCCACGCTGCTGGCGGCGGCCGAGGACAAGGCGAAGATCGTGGTGGCCAGCCGCACCCAGCACTTCAAGTCGCACAGCCAGGTGCTGACCTCGCTCGGCGAGATGGTGGGGGTGCTGCCGCAGCGGCGGGTGCTCAGCGTCGAGGACTTCACGCCCGACCAGATCCGCTCCTACCTGGCCAACAGGTTCGACGACGGCGACGAGGCCGGCGCGCGCATGTCGCTGATGAGCGAGATCAAGGACCTGCTCGCGCTGGCCCAGAACCCGCGCATGCTGAGCTTCATCGCCGACCTCGACGCCGACCGCCTGCGTACGGTCGCCGGCGCCCGCCACACGATCAGCCCCGCGCTGCTCTACCAGGAGATCCTCGGCTCCTGGCTGGCCTTCGAGGAGCGGCGGGCCAGGATGCCGGGCTCGCCCGCCGCGCTGACCACCGACGGGTTGTGGCAGGCGGTGACGGCGCTGGCGCTGCGGTTGTGGGACTCCGGGGAGTCGCTGCTCGGCGTGGACGAGCTGACCGAGATCGGCGAGACGCTGACCGACCTGGCCAGCGGGCAGCTCTCGGCCGCGCACGCCGCGCACGCGATGGGCTCGGGCAGCCTGCTGGTGCGGACGGAGGAGGGGATGTTCGGGTTCATCCACGCCTCGGTGATGGAGTGGCTGATCGCCCGGCACATCGCCGCGGACAATCCCGGGTGGCTGGCGCGCCGGCCGCTGTCGGCGCTGACCGTGGAGTTCCTGTGCGACCTGGCCGACGTGCGAACGCTGCGCGCGTGGGTGGCCGATCCGCCGGCCGACGACGTGTCCAGGACGAACGCCGTCAAGATCGCCGCCAGGCTGCGCACGCCCGCCCGCGCCGACCTGCGCGGGGCCAACCTCAAGGGCGAGGACCTGTCGGCCAGGGACCTGCGGGAGGTCGATCTCACCGGCGCCGACCTGTCCGAGGCCACGCTGGCGGGCACGAACCTGTCCAGGGCGACCCTGCGCGAGGCCAGGCTGGTCGGGGCGCGGCTGGACAAGGCCGACCTGACGGGGGCCGACCTGAGCGGCGCCGACCTGTCGGGCGCGCGGCTGGCCCAGGTGGACCTGAGCGACGTGGCGGCCGAGGGCGCCCGCTGGCACCGGGCCTCCCTGATCAACGTGACCGGCTCGCTGCCGCACCCGCACGGGGCGGCGGTGGTGCCGGGGCAGCCGGTGGAGGTGGAGTTCGCACCGGCCGGGATCGGCGTCCCGTACGGATACCACTTCCAGACCAGCCGGCTACCCGAGCCGATCGCCTACAGCCCCGACGGCGCCACGATCGCCATCGGCAACGAGGACGGCGGCGTGCTGCTGTGCGTCGGCGGCGCGCCCGTGCGCACGCTGCAGGGGCACAGGGGCCGCGTCTACGCCGTCACGTTCGCGGGCGATCTGCTGGCCACGGGCGCCAGCGACGGCGCCGTCCTGCTGTGGGACGCCCTCACCGGCGAGCGTCTGCGCAGGCTGGAGGGCCACGCCGACGGCGTCTGGCCGGTACGCCTCAGCCCCGCGGGCGACCTGGTGGCCGCGGGCGGCGGCGACGGCGTCGTACGCGTGTGGGAGACGGCCACGGGGCTGCTCACGCACGAGCTGAGCGGCCAC
This sequence comes from Nonomuraea marmarensis, assembly GCF_043197025.1. Classification (NCBI taxonomy): domain Bacteria; kingdom Bacillati; phylum Actinomycetota; class Actinomycetes; order Streptosporangiales; family Streptosporangiaceae; genus Nonomuraea; species Nonomuraea marmarensis. Next base: position 425,359 of record NZ_JBICRM010000001.1, on the reverse strand, counting down.
CAGGCGCCGATCTACACGGCGTCGTTCGGCCACGCGGTGCTGGTGACGGGCGACGCGGCGGGCGTGGTGCGCGTCTGGGACCTCGGTTCGGGGCAGGGCTCCGGGCAGGTCAAGCAGACGCTGGAGGGCCATCGCGGCAGCGTTTACCGCGCGCTGCACAGCCCCGACGGCCGGCTGCTGGTCACCGGCGACGAGGCGGGCGTCATCAGGTTGTGGGACACCGCCACGTGGACGCTCCTGCGCACGCTCACCGGGCACACCGGCAGCGTCTACTGCGTGGCGTTCGCGCCCGACGGCTCGCTGCTGGCCAGCGGCGACACGGCCGGCAGCGTACGCCTGTGGGACCCGTCCGGCGAGGCCCGCGGCGTGCACACCACGCACGCGGCATCGGTCTACCAGGTGACGTTCAGCCCCGACGGGCAGACCTTGGCCAGCGGCGACTCCAACGGCGTGGTCCGGATCCAGCCCACGGGCGGCGGGCGGCGCGTCGAGCTGACGGGGCATCGCAGCTCGGTGTGGCCGTTCGCGTTCCGCCCCGACGGTCAGCAGCTGGCCACCAGCAGCAACGACGGCACCGTGCGGCTGTGGGACCCCGGCTCGGGCCAGTGCCAGCGGTTGCTGCGCGGCCACGGGCGGCGGATCTCGTCGGTCAGGTTCAGCGCCGACGGGTCGATGCTGGCGACCAGCGGCAACGACGGCGTCGTACGCGTGTGGGAGCCCCGCACCGGGCGGCGGCTACGCGAGTTCAGCGGCACCGCCGACCGGCTGATCTCCGCCCTGTTCTCCCCCGCCGGGCCCGTGCTGGCCACCTCCAGCAACGACGGCGGCGTGCACTTCTGGAACGCCACCACCGGCGACTACGAGCGCGAGCTGAACGCCGAGACCGACCACGTCTGGGCCGAGGCGTTCAGCCCCGACGGCGACATGCTGGCCACGGCCAACGACGACGACAGCGTCCGGATCTGGTACCGGCCGACCGGGCGGCTGGCGGGCAACCTGACCGACCACCGCGGGCGGGTGCGCTCGATCGCGTTCAGCCCCGACGGCGCCTACGTGGCCACCGGCTGCGACGACAAGCTCGTACGCCTGTGGCACGTCGCCTCCGGCGGCCGGGTCGCGACCCTCGAAGGGCACACCGACCGGGTCTACTCGGTGGATTTCTCCCCTTCCGGGCGATACCTGGCCAGCGCCGGCAGCGACGGCCGGGCCATGGTGTGGGAGCTGCGGCCGGGACAGCCCTGGCAACCGCGGCTGGTGCACGCACTCGACCGGCACGGCGGGCGGTTGTGGAGCGTGGCGTTCAGCGCCTCCGGCGACAGCCTGGCCACCGGGGGCGACGACCTGCTGGTACGGGTGTGGGACACCACGACCGGGCGGTTGCGGCACACGCTGGCCGGGCACGCCCGCCGGGTGTGGTCGGTCGCCTTCAGCCCCGCCTCGGACCTGCTGGCCAGCGCGGGCGACGACGGCGTGGTGATCCTCTGGGAGGGCGGCGAGCGGCGGGCGACCCTGCTCGGGCTGGCCGAGGGGTGGGCGGCCCTGTCGCCTGACGGCCGCTACAAGGTCCAGGGAGACCCCTCCGGGCAGTTCTGGCACGTCATCGGGATGTCGCGGTTCGAGCTGGGCGAGCTCGACGCGTACCTGCCGGGGGTGCGGCAAGTGCCGCTCGACTCACCGTTCTGAGACGCCGGGGATCCGTTCGGTTAGCGCGATCAACCGGTGGCGGCGCGGCGTACCAGCTCGTCCCACACCTCGGCCACCCGGGCGTCCAGCTCTGCCAGCGAGCCCTCGTTGGGGATCACGATGTCGGCCACCGCCAGCCGGTCCTCCCTGCTCGCCTGCGCGGCGATGCGGGCCTTGGCGTCGGCCTTGGGCATACCGCGGTGCTCGGCCAGCCGCCTGATGCGCACCTCGTCGGCCGCGTCCACGACGATGACCACGTCGTACATCGGCGCCAGCTTGTTCTCCGCCAGCAGCGGCACGTCGTAGACCACGATGGCGTCGTCGGCCGCCCGCGCCTGCAGCTCGGCCACCCGCTCCCCCACCAGCGGATGGACGATCGCGTTGAGCGCCGCCAGCCGCTCGGAGTCGGCGAAGACGATGGAGCCGAGCTTCTCCCTGTTGAGCGAGCCGTCCGGGCGGAGCACCTCGTCCCCGAACGCGGCCACCACCCTGGCCAGCCCGGCCGTGCCGGGCTCGACGACCTCTCGCGCGATCCGGTCGGCGTCGATCACCACCGCGCCCCTGGCGGCGAGCCGCTTGGACACCTCGCTCTTGCCGGAGCCGATCCCGCCGGTGAGCCCAATCTTCAACACGGGAAAAGCCTACGGGGTCATCATCGAAGGCATGACGACCACGATCGTAAGGGCCGCGCACGAGCAGGCCGCAGCGGCCGGGGACGACTGGGTGGGGCCGCCGCACGTGGTGCTCGCCCTGCTCGCCGGCGACCCACTCGCCGCGCGGGTGCTGGCCGAGGCGGGCCTCGACCACACGCACGCGCTCGAACACCTGCCCCACCACGCCAAGCCTGGGCACCGGGCGGGCGGATTCGCCAACCCGGCCTTCTACAAGCTGTACGGCATCGCCACCGGCCTGGCGCTCGCCTCGGGCGTTCGGCATCCGTCACCGGAACACTGGCTCATCGCCCTGGCCTACGACGCCGAGCTGGACAGGGACCCGACGCCACTGCACCTCTTCAGCCTGGATCCGGCCAAGGTGATCGAGGCGCTGCGCCGGCACGGCGTCCAGGTGCCGCCGCTGCCGCCACCCGCGCACGTCCCGTGGCGGGGCCGCCACCAGATCGTCGTGCCCGCGTCCGCCCTGCAGGCCGCGCTCGACCGCCTGAACGCCGAGCATCCGGCGGGCTCGGAGTGGCGGTGGGGGTGGAACTGGGTCGACGACGACCTGGCCCGCGCCATGATCACCGCGGAGGAGGGGATCGATCTGGCTCTCTACGCAGGTGAACCAGCGTCAGGTGATCGTCCATCCGCTCGCGATGCGTCTCCCGGTAGCCCAGGCGGCGGTAGAGCCGCAGGTTCCCCTCCGACAGGTGCCCCGTGAACAGGTCGAACGCCGTCGCCTCCGGCACCGCCTCATGCAGGGCTTCGAGCAGCGCCGTGCCGAGCCCCTGACCCTGGCGGTCGGGAGCGACGACGAGCCGGCCGACCAGGCACGTGGTGCCGGAGATCCGCCCGCGCACCGCCCCGACGATCCGGCCGCCGTCGAGCGCCTTGAACACGACGGCGGTCTCGACGACCTTGCGCAACTGCTCCAGGGACTCGATGAGCGCCGGGATGTAGGGGTCGCCGTAGAGCTGGGCCTCGGTCACGTAGGCCGCCCGCTGCAGGGTGAGGATCTCTCCCGCGTCCGCCGCCACCGCCCGCTCGATCGCCACGCGAGCACCCTACACTCACCCGTCCATGCCCGCCGTCAGCTCTCCCGGGCAGCCGGTGCCGTGCTCCGGCAGCACGCCGTTGACGAGGAAGCCGTGCACGTGCGTACGCAGGCACGTCGCGCGCAGCTTGCTCACCCCCTGCTGCAGGTACGCGCCGTGCCCGTCACCGTGCCACAACACCGCCGCCCCCGGGATCCGCCTGGCCAGCCGAGCCGCGCCGGAGGCCGGGGCGGTGGTGTCCAGCCGCCCGATCCCGACCAGCACCGACCGGGGGTCGTTCGCGGTTGGCGGATGCGGCGGCCAGCTCGGCGTCCGCCCCCGCAGCCCCAGGCACCGGGCGACCTCGTACCGGCCGCTCAGCCACCCGACGCGCGGCGCCACGGTCCGCAACCGCGACTCCATCGCCAGGAACCGCCGGTAGCCGGGCACGACAGGCATGAAGTCATGACACGACAACGACCGCGCCACCGTCCCCGGCAGCACCGGATCAGGCCCTGCCACCGTCGCGGCCAGCCCGCTCGCGCCTGTCGCTGGGGCCGCCGTCGCGGGCAGCCCGCTCCCGCCCACCGCTGAGGCCGCCATCGCGGCCAGCGCGCTCGCGTCGCCCTCCCTGGCCTCCGACATGGCCCGCGCCAGCTCGGGCCAGCGCGGCGCGGCGAGCCCGGCCGTCACGGCGGCCACGAGCTGCCGATCGTCCACCGTACGCCCTGTCCCGGCGGGCAGCGGCGTACGCTCCAGCAGGTCGTCGAACACCGACACGGCGTCATCGTCATCGAGCGGGCACCCCATGCGGTTCCGGCACCAGTCGCGGAAGCGGTACAGCTGCCGCTCCTCCGCCCGCGCGTGCGCGATCAGCCGCCGTCCCAGGCTGGGCTCGGTGTGATCGGGCACGCCTTCGAGGTACATCCGCTCGACCCTGCGGGGGAACAGCTCCAGGTACGCCTGCCCGTACACGGCCCCGTAGGAGTTGCCGAAATACCGCAGCCGCGGCTCGCCCAGCGCGGCCCGCAGGGCGTCGAGGTCGTGGGCCACCTGCCAGGACGTGAGCCCCGCGTAGGCGGGCCCGGCGGCCGTGCGGCAACTCCTGTCGTAGGCGGCGTTGTCGCGGGCGTAGGCGCGCCACACGGCCGGTCCAGGGGTGAGCAGCCGCCTCGCGTCAGGCTCTGGGATCGTACACCGCACCGTCGCCGCGCTCCCCCGGTCGCCGAGCCCGCGCGCCTCGACGAGCACCACATCGAACCACCGCGTCAGCTCACTCACCATGTCAGGCTGGGCCCGCACGCCCTGCACGGTCGACCCGTCCCCGGTGTTCACCACCAGCGCCCCGAGGCTCCGGCGCGGGTCCTGAGCGGGCATCCTAGCCAGATCGATCTCGGTACGCGGCCCGCCCGGCCTGGCCCAGTCCACGGGCACCGACAACTTGGCACACTGCAGCCCGTCACCGCACTCCCACCACCCGAGCCCCCGCCGCGCCGGAGCCGCCACGGCGGCGGTGGGAGCGAAGGCCACCAGTACGGCCACCATCGGGAGCACCCGCTGAACCAAGCTCACTGCATCGCCCCTGGGAGTCGGTGTCAACAGCGCAGGTCAGTCTGTCAGCGACCCGACCGGCGGGCGGCGGGCTTTGCGAAGGCCCTCAGGTAAAATCTCCCGCCCCCTCGTAGTACGCCCACGAGCGTGCAGGCACGCGAAAGGCCCCGCACCACCACCGGTGCGGGGCCTTCCGGAAACGCTATGCCCTAGGACACGACGTCAGCTCTGACCACCCGCGAGCTTCTCGCGGAGCGCCGCGAGCGCCTCGTCCGAGGCGAGCGCGCCGCTGGCCGGGGCCGACGACGAGGAGCCGCCGGTCGACGGGGCCTGCGTCTCGCCGCTGTAGGACGACGGAGCAGCCTCGCCCGCCTCCGCCTCGGCCTTGCGGGCCTCCTCGATCTGCTTCTTGTGCGCCTCGAAGCGCGTCTGGGCCTCGGCGTACTGCCGCTCCCACTCTTCGCGCTGCTTGTCGAACCCTTCGAGCCACTCCCCGGTCTCCGGGTCGAAGCCTTCGGGGTAGATGTAGTTGCCCTGGTCGTCGTAGGTCGCCGCCATACCGTAGAGGGTCGGGTCGAACTCGACCTCGGTCCCGACACCCTCGTTGGCCTGCTTGAGCGACAGGCTGATCCGGCGACGGTCGAGGTCGATGTCGATGATCTTCACGAAGATCTCGTCGCCGACCTGGACGACCTGCTCCGGGATCTCCACGTGACGCTCGGCCAGCTCGGAGATGTGCACCAGGCCCTCGATGCCCTCCTCGACCCGCACGAACGCGCCGAACGGCACCAGCTTGGTGACCCGGCCCGGCACGACCTGGCCGATCTGGTGGGTGCGGGCGAACTGCTGCCACGGGTCTTCCTGGGTGGCCTTGAGCGACAGGGAGACGCGCTCGCGCTCCATGTCGACGTCGAGGACCTCGACCGTGACCTCCTGGCCCACCTCGACGACCTCGGACGGGTGGTCGATGTGCTTCCAGGACAGCTCGGACACGTGCACGAGGCCGTCCACGCCGCCGAGGTCCACGAATGCGCCGAAGTTGACGATCGAGGACACGACGCCCTTGCGGACCTGGCCCTTCTGCAGGGTGTTGAGGAAGGTCTGGCGAACCTCGGACTGCGTCTGCTCGAGCCAGGCGCGGCGCGACAGGACCACGTTGTTGCGGTTCTTGTCGAGCTCTATGATCTTGGCCTCGAGCTCACGGCCGACGTACGGCTGCAGGTCGCGAACGCGGCGCATCTCGACCAGGGACGCCGGGAGGAAGCCACGCAGGCCGATGTCGAGGATGAGTCCACCCTTGACGACCTCGATGACCGTGCCCGTGACGATGCCGTCCTCGTCCTTGATCTTCTCGATCGTGCCCCAGGCGCGCTCGTACTGGGCGCGCTTCTTGGACAGGATCAGCCGGCCCTCTTTGTCCTCCTTCTGGAGAACGAGGGCTTCGACGTGCTCTCCGACCTCCACGACGTCAGCAGGATCGACATCGTGCTTGATCGAAAGCTCGCGCGAGGGGATGACACCCTCGGTCTTGTAGCCGATATCGAGAAGGACCTCGTCTCGATCGACCTTGACGACGGTGCCCTCGACGATGTCGCCGTCGTTGAAGTACTTGATGGTCTCGTCGATCGCTGCGAGGAAGGCTTCCTCGGACCCGATGTCGTTGACCGCTACCTGCGGGGTACTCGAGGTGGCCTCAGTGCTGGACGTCATGTGTGGAATTGCTCCGAACGCGGACAGGATGTCGATGTGGCGGATGCGCGGCAGGCCCTCTTCCGCATCAAGCCGAGGAATGACGACATCGACGTGACCGAGCGCGAGCCCGCTCCGTCTGAGGCGCGCGCGAGCCCACAGCGCAGCGATCAGCATATGAGACCTTGGGCTCAGGGTCAATCCAGGGAGCCATCAATACGCGATGACCTGGAGCCCTCGCTTGGCGACGATATTACCTCGAAGTTTCTCCGGTATGGAGATCCGGTCGGGGTCGCCGTCAGAGACGTACCGCTCGCCAGGGTGCTTGTGCAGCCACTCCAGCCAGTATTGCGAGCACCACTTGCGGCACTCGCCCTTCTTGCCGTTGCTCTGAATGCGCTGGATCGCGCCGCGGTCGAAATTTTTCGCGTAGGGCGAAAATGACGGCTCGGCCCCGGCGAGGAACACGCCCGCGAAATCATAACGTGTCCCGTCCCAGGAGCCGCTCCGGGCCTCTTTCTTGGCCCGGGGCACCGAGCCGTACGGCAGGGCCATGGTCTTGGATGAGGGCGCGCCGAGCTTCTTGAGCAGGCGTTCGAGGCGGACGATCTGCTCGCGCACCCTCTTGCGCTTGATCGCGCGCAGGTTGGAGTGGCTCCAGGTGTGGTTGGCCACCTCGTAGCCGTGGTCGACCAGCCAGTGCACGGCGGCCTTCTGGGACTCCTTGTCCCACAGCCCGAACGGCTCCCTGTTGATCCAGAACGTGGCGACCGGCCTGAAGGACGGGTGTCTGCCGGCCACCTCCTGGATCACGCCCACCGCCGTGTCGGGCGCGGGGTTGCCGCTCGCGTCCAGCGCGAACTGGCTCGGATGCCCGTCGTCGAACGTCAGCACGACCGGGAACCTGCCCGCCGGCACCCGGATGTCGCCGGTGGCGAACTCCCTGGCGGTGATCGGCACGTAGCCTTGCCGGGCCAGCGTCTCCAGCTCCTTCCTCAGCTGCGCCGGGGTCCGGTCGATGGAGGCGATCGGATGGCTGAGGATGCGGTGGTACATCAGCACCGGCACCAGGCCGTCCTCGTTGGCGTGCACCTGCCGGGCGAACTCGGGCGTGGCCACCACCCCCGGCGGCTGGCCGACCGGCGTCAGGGTCGGCGGCGCGGGGCTGCTCTGGACCTCGGCCACGTCCTTCGGCTTCGCGTGCGGCCGGTTCTCGGAGGGTAAGAGGCTCAGCCCGACGATGGCCACCGTGACGACCACCACGTTCGCGATGCCGATGATCCGCGTGAGGGACGCTGGTATCCGCACAGGGCTCCCGGCCGCTCGGTGAAAACTAGGTTCAGGGTAGTGCAGAAGCACTCACAAAGCGGCCCGAAACCCTCAGTGGCCGGCGTCCTCCCAGGTGCGCCCGACGCCGACGGAGACCTCCAGCGGGACCCGCAGGTGGTAGGCGGCGTTCATCTGGTCGCGCACGAGCTGCCTGAGCCGCTCCAGCTCGCCCGGCGCCACCTCGAACACCAGCTCGTCGTGGACCTGCAGCAACATCCTGGAGGCCAGCCCCTCCTCTCCGAGCGCCTGCCGCACGTGGAGCATGGCGACCTTGATGATGTCGGCGGCCGAGCCCTGGATGGGGGCGTTGAGCGCCATGCGCTCGGCCATCTCGCGGCGCTGGCGGTTGTCGCTGGTGAGGTCGGGCAGGTAGCGGCGGCGGCCCATGATCGTCTCGGTGTAGCCGTCGGTGCGCGCCTGCTGGACGATGGCGTGCAGGAAGTCGCGCACGCCGCCGAACTCGGTGAAGTATTCCTCCTTCAGCGCCCGCGCCTCGGCCACCGGGATGTTGAGCTGCCCGGACAGCCCGAAGTCGGACAGGCCGTAGGCCAGGCCGTAGTTCATCGCCTTGATGCGGGCCCGCAACTCGCCGTCGATCTGCTCGGGCGGCAGGTCGAACACCCTGGCCGCGGTGGCCTGGTGGAAGTCGTGGCCGGACTCGAAGGCATCGATCAGCGACTCGTCGCCCGACAGGTGGGCCATGATGCGCAGCTCGATCTGGCTGTAGTCGGCCGTCAGCAGCGTCTCGTAGCCCTCGCCGACCACGAAGCCCTGCCTGATGCGGCGGCCCTCGGCGGTGCGGATCGGGATGTTCTGCAGGTTGGGCTTCTCCGAGGACAACCGGCCGGTGGCGGCGATGATCTGGTTGAACGTGGTGTGGATGCGCCCGTCGTCGGCGATCTCCTTGATCAGGCCCTCGACCGTAGTGCGCAGCTTCTGCTGGTCGCGGTGCCGCAACATGATCGTCGGCAGCTCGTGCTCGGTCTGGGTGGCCAGCCAGGCGAGCTGGTCGGCGTCGGTGCTGTAGCCGGTCTTGATCTTCTTCGTCTTGGGCAGGTTGAGCCGGACGAAGAGGATCTCCTGCAGCTGCTTGGGCGAGCCGAGGTTGAACTGCTCGCCGACGGCGCGGTGGGCCTCCTCCACGGCGTGCTTGACCGCGGCCCCGAACTCGGCCTCCAAGCCCGCGAAGTATTCGCCGTCGACCGCGATGCCCGCGCGCTCCATCTCGGCCAGCACGGCCAGCAGCGGCAGCTCCACGTCGGCCAGGAGCTGGGTGCCGCCGCGCCCGGCCAGGAAGCGCTCCAGGGACTCGGCCAGCTCGCGCGCCGCGTGGGCGCGCAGCGCGAGGTCCTTGGCCGGGGCGTCCTCGTCGTCGCCGAACAGCGCGGCCTGCCCGCTGGACTCCTCCTCGGCCCGCAGGTCGCGGTTGAGGTAGCGCCTGGCCAGGTCTTCGAGCGCGAACGTGCGCTGGCCCGGCATCGCCAGGTAGGCGGCCAGCGCGGTGTCGCAGCTCAGGCCGCGCAGCTCCATGCCCTGCGCCCAGAGCGCCAGGATGGGCCCCTTGGCGTCGTGGACGGCCTTGGGCTTGGTGTCGTCGCCCAGCCAGGCCCGCAGGGCCGCCTCGTCGGCCTCGGTGAGCTTGACGGGGTCGATGTGGGCGGCCGTGCCGTCGGGCGAGGCGATGGCGATGCCTTCGATGCGTCCGGTGCCGCTGCCGTAGGCCCCCTTGAAGGCGAGGCCCGTGCGGCCCTCGGGCAGCGCGGCCAGCCAGCCCGCCACGCGGTCGGGGCCGAGGATGACGGTCTCGACCTCGAAGCCCTGCTCGGGCTCCTGCTCGCCGGTGCCGAGCACCTTGAACACCCGCTCGCGCAGCTCGCCGCGGATCTGCAGGGTGTCGAACAGCTTGTTGATCTCCTCGCGCTCCCAGGCGCCCTGCTTGAGGTCGCCGAGGTCGGCGTCGAGGGGGACGTCGCGGAGCAGCTCGGTCAGCCGCCGGTTCATCAGCACCTGGGCGACGTGCTCGCGCAGCTTGTCGCCGACCTTGCCCTTGACCTCGTCGACCCGGTCGACCAGCGCGGTCAGCGAGCCGAACTCGCGCACCCACTTGGCGGCGGTCTTCTCCCCCACGCTGGGGATGCTCAGCAGGTTGTCGCTGGGGTCGCCGCGCAGGGCGGCGAAGTCGGGGTATTGGGCCGGGGTCAGGCCGTATTTCTCCTCGACCGCCTCCGGGGTGAACCTGGTCATGTCGCTGATGCCGCGCCGCGTCATCAGGACTGTGACGTGCTCGTTGACGAGCTGCAGCGCGTCGCGGTCGCCGGTGACGATCAGGACGTCCATCCCCTGCTCGCCGGCTCGGGTGGCGAGCGTGGCGATGAGGTCGTCGGCCTCGAAGCCGGCCTTGGACAGGCGCGGGATGCGCAGCGTGTCGAGCAGCTCGAAGATGAGCTGCATCTGGCCGCGGAAGTCCTCGGGCGTCTCGCTCCTGTTGGCCTTGTAGTCGGAGTATTCCTCATGCCGGAACGTCGGCTCCGACCTGTCGAAGGCCACCGCCACGTGGGTCGGCTGCTCGTCGCGCAGGATATTCGTCAGCATGGAGGTGAACCCGTAGACCGCCTCGGTGTGCTGACCGTCGGTGGTCATCAGGTTGGCGTCTTTGAGCGCGTAGAACGCGCGATAAGCCAGGGAATGCCCGTCGAGCAGCAGCAGGCACGGGCGGCTGGGGGTCACTTCACTCTTCGGCACACACGCAGCCTAGTCTGCGTCTGCGACAGAAAACCTGAGCTCGGAAGAGTGGAGACGTCCCTTTGACGCAGACCAACCCCCTGGACGCCTCGGTGCTCGGTGCGCTGCACGAGGGCACGCTCGCCGACCGCATGGGCATCGAGTTCGTCGAGGCGGGCGCCGAGCGGGTCGTGGGCCGCATGCCGGTCGAGGGCAACACCCAGCCCTACGGCCTGCTGCACGGCGGGGCCTCGGTGGTGCTCGCCGAGACGCTGGGCTCGGTGGGGGCCGCCATCCACGCGGGACCCGACCGCATCGCCGTGGGCATCGAGATCAATGCCACCCACCATCGCTCCGCGACCTCCGGCTTCGTCACCGGCGTGGCGACCAGGTCGCACGGGGGCCGCACGCTGGCGACGTACGACATCGAGATCACCGATGAGCAGGGACGACGCGTGTGCACCTCACGCCTCACCTGCATCTTGCGCGACCGCTGACCCGGCTGACCCGGCGGTCACTTCACCGGACCCTTTGCGCGCGGCCCCCGCGGGTCGCTACGGTTGTCCGAACAGAGCCCGCGGGGAGGCCCGGTAGATAACGTGTTCGGCCCGGCGTATGCGGGGATGTTCCCGTGTACGGCCGGGGAAGCCCTACATGGCCCCAAAGGCCGCCCCGCGGGCTCGTCCACGGTTTTCCGGAGATCGTTACAGATTTGTTTCCTCAAGCGCCAGGCGTCTAGCCCAATTTAGCCCCTGACCTGGCTTGTTGATTCCTCACATGAGTGACACGCACTTGTCACTAATTGGTGACGAACGATACTGAACCGGGCGGCGCCGGAATAAGCTCCCGCCATTGCATCCCAGTTGTGCCTGCGATGCGCACGTGTCGAGATGGAGGGGTCACAACCCCGCCTTGACCTACTTGAGGGAGCACCATTGCGCAGAGCCGTGATCGCGTTCACGGCCTTCCTGGGTGGACTCATCTTCCTGCTCGCCGGACCCGCCTACGCGGGACCCGCCGATTGCCAGGGCTTGAGGGGAACACTCAAACTCCAAGGCCAGCCAGTGAACGGCGCCAAAATCGCCGTGACCACCGAGGGCGGACAACCCGTCAAGGAGGTCACAAGTAACGCACAAGGCACGTGGGACGTTCAGGTCGAAGAACCAGGCAAATACAAGGTCACCCTGGATGTCGGCACCCTCCCGCAGAACGCCGCGGTGCGTGGCGGCAACAACGTCCGCACGCCGACCGTCTACGAAGGCAACTGCTCCACGGTCCTGTTCGCGCTCCAGCCCAAGGGCGCCCCGGGCCAGCCGCAGGAGGACACGAGCGGGCAGACCACGTTCTGGGAGCAGGCCGCCCAGCTCACCTTCGAGGGCCTCAACCTGGGCCTGATCATCGCCCTGGCGGCGCTCGGCCTGTCGCTCATCTACGGCACCACGGGCCTGACCAACTTCGCCCACGGGGAGCTGGTCACGCTGGGAGCGATCCTCGCCTACGCGTTCAACGTGGGCATGGGGCTGCATCTCATCCCCGCCGCGGCGATCGCGGTGGTGGTGGCGGGCGCGCTCGGATACCTGCAGGACCGCCTGTTCTGGGGCCAGCTGCGCAGACGCGGCACCGGCACCATCGCCATGATGATCATCTCGATCGGCCTGGCGCTGCTGATGCGCTACGTCTTCCTGATCTTCTTCGGCGGCCAGAACGAGGCCTACGCGCAGTACACCGCGCAGCCGGGCGTCGAGATCGGGCCGATCTCCGCCGCGCCGAAGAACTTCGTCGCCATGGGCATCGAGCTCGCGGTCCTGATCATCGTCGGCATCGCGCTGCTGCGCACCCGCACCGGCAAGGCGGCCCGCGCCGTGGCCGACAACCCCGCGCTCGCGGCCTCGTCCGGCATCAACGTCGACCGGGTCATCAGGATCATCTGGACCATGGGCGGCGCCATCGCCGCACTGGCGGGCATCATGCTCGGCCTGTCGCAAAACCTGAAATACACGATGGGCCAGGACATCCTGCTGCTCATCTTCGCCGGCGTGACGCTCGGCGGGCTCGGCACCGCGTTCGGCGCGCTCGTCGGCTCGCTCGTGGTCGGCCTGTTCATCCAGGTCTCCACGCTGTGGGTGCCGCCGGAGCTCAAGAGCGTCGGCGCGCTGGTCGTGCTCATCATCGTGCTCCTCGTCCGGCCACAGGGCATCCTGGGCCGCCGCGAGCGGATCGGCTGATCGGGGGAGGATCAGAATGGACTGGATCACGATCATCAGCACCACCCTCAAGGCCGCTGTCGGCGTCGAGACGGTGCTGTACGGAATCGCCGCCATCGGCATCAACATCCACTTTGGCTACACCGGCCTGCTCAACTTCGGCCAGGCCGCGTTCATGGGCGTGGCAGGCTACGGCCTGGCCGTCACGGTCGCCGTGCTGGGCCTGCCGTTCTGGCTCGGCATCATCATCGGCCTGGCCGCGGCCGTGGTCCTGGCGATCCTGCTGGGCATACCGACCCTGCAGCTGCGCGCCGACTACCTGGCCATCGTCACCATCGCGGCTGCCGAGATCGTCCGGCTCGTCTTCCGCTCGGTGCAGTTCAAGGACGTCTTCGGCGGCTCGGACGGCCAGCGCGGCTTCACCGACGGCTTCTACGCCCTCAACCCCTTCCCCGAAGGGGACTACGGCTTCAACCTCGGCCCCGTCCCGCTGTTCTTCAACTACCGCACGCTGTGGGTGCTGGTGGTCGGCTGGGTGCTGATCGCGCTGTGCTGCCTCATCGTCTACCTGCTGATGAAGAGCCCCTGGGGCCGCGTGCTCAAGGCCATCCGCGAGGACGAGGACGCGGTGCGCAGCCTCGGGAAGAACGTGTTCTCGTACAAGATGCAGTCGCTGGTCCTGGGCGGCGTCATCGGCTGCCTCGGCGGCTTCATATACGGCCTGGCCTACGCCTCCGTGCAGCCCGACGTGTTCGGCACCGAGACCACGTTCTACATGTACACGATGGTCATCCTCGGCGGCGCCGCCCGCGTGCTCGGCCCCGTCATCGGCTCGATGCTCTTCTGGGTGCTGCTGGTCCTGATCTACGGCGTGCTCTCCGAGGCGGTCGCCGCAGGCTACATCACGTTCATGGACACCAACCAGGTCGGCGCCTTCCGCTGGATCCTGGTGGGCCTGGGCCTGATCCTGTTGCTCATCTTCCGGCCACAGGGCATCTTCGGTGATAAGAGGGAGATAGCAATCGATGCACGCTGAGACCGATACTCAGGCAGGGAGCACCGACCGCAAGGCCGCGGCGCTGGCCGCCTTCAAGGACCTGGCCCGCGAGCCCGGCGTGCCCAAGCCGGACCCCATCCTGGTGGTGGACGACGTGGTGCGCCGCTTCGGCGGCCTGACGGCCGTCGAGGTGGGCCACGTCGAGGTCCAGCGCGGCTCCATCACCGCGCTGATCGGCCCCAACGGGGCGGGCAAGACCACGTTCTTCAACCAGCTCACCGGCTTCGACACGGCCGACTCGGGCTCGTGGACGTTCAACGGGCGCGCCATGAACGGCGTGCCCGCGCACAAGGTGGCACGTTCCGGCATGGTGCGCACCTTCCAGCTCACCAAGGCGCTGTCCAGGCTGACGGTGCTGGAGAACATGCGCCTGGGCGCCCAGCAGCAGAAGGGCGAGAACTTCTGGCGCGCCCTCGTGCCGAGCTTCTGGCGCGGCCAGGAGGACGCGATCACCGAGCGGGCCGAGGAACTGCTGGCCCGGTTCAAGCTCGACACCAAGCGCGACGACTTCGCCGGCTCGCTGTCCGGCGGCCAGCGCAAACTGCTGGAGATGGCCCGCGCGCTCATGGTGCAGCCCGAGCTGGTCATGCTCGACGAGCCGATGGCGGGGGTGAACCCGGCGCTGACGCAGTCGCTGCTCGGCCACGTCAAGGACCTGCGCGCGCAGGGCATGACGGTGCTGTTCGTGGAGCACGACATGGACATGGTCCGCGACATCAGCGACTGGGTGATCGTCATGGCCCAGGGCCTGGTCATCGCCGAGGGACCGCCCTCGACGATCATGTCCGACGAGCGCGTGATCGACGCCTACCTGGGCGCGCACCACGACGCCCCGCTGTCGGAGAGCGAGCTGGAGGCCCAGCTCCACGAGGCTGAGGCGGCGCTGGAGGCCGAGATCGAAGAGGAGACGCAGAAGTGAACGCCGTCCCAGAGCCGGAACAGTCGAAGGCGGCCGTCACCGACCGCAGCGCGCACCTGGAGGGCGCGGCCGAGGCCGTGCTGCGGTGCGACGAGCTGATCGCCGGCTACCTGCCGGGCGTCAACATCCTCAACGGCTCCGACCTCTACGTCAAAGAGGGCGAGCTGATCGGCATCATCGGCCCCAACGGCGCCGGGAAGTCGACGCTGCTCAAGGCCATGTTCGGGCTGGTCAACATCCGCAGCGGCACGGTGCTGCTCAAGGGCGAGAACATCACGAACATGAAGGCGCACTCGCTGGTCTCGCGCGGCGTCGGCTACGTGCCGCAGACCAACAACGTCTTCCCCAGCCTCACCATCGAGGAGAACCTCGAGATGGGCGCCTTCCAGGTGCCGGGGAAGTTCAAGGAGCGCTTCGAGTTCGTGGCCGAGCTGTTCCCCGCGCTCAAGGAGCGGCGCAAGCAGCGCGCCGGATCCCTGTCCGGCGGTGAGCGGCAGATGGTGGCCATGGCCAGGGCGCTCATGACCGAGCCGTCCGTGCTGCTGCTCGACGAGCCGTCGGCGGGCCTGTCGCCCAAGCTGCAGGACCTGGTGTTCATCCAGGCCCAGCAGATCAACAAGGCGGGCGTGACGGTGATCATGGTGGAGCAGAACGCGCGGCGCTGCCTGCAGATCTGCCACCGCGGCTACGTCCTCGACCAGGGCCGCAACGCCTACACCGGCACCGGCCGGCAGCTCGCCAACGACCCCAAGGTCATCGAGCTCTACCTGGGCACGCTGGCCAAGGCGTAATAGGTCACGAGACGGCGAAGGGGCTCCCCAGCGGGCCCCTTCGCCGTTTTAAATGTCCGGTGTGAAACGTTTAGCGGCAGTAGCACTCATGTTGCCCATCCTGCTCGTCGGCTGCCAGGACAACGCCTCCTCAGCGGAGAAATACAGCACCGGCGGCGATCCCACCGACAGCCCGTGCGCCCGCGTGGTCTCCGCCATCGGGTACGCCGGCCTCATGCTGAAACCGAAGGGCCAGGAGGACCAGCAGTACTTCGAGGACGCCCTGATCGGCCGCCTGGCCGAGGCCCGCGGTATCACGCTGGAGTTCGGCGACCGGCTGCCCGACTCGCTGCACGGGGCCGTGGAGACCGTCAAGACCACCACCGCGGGGCTGTCCAGGAACGACGTGCCGCGGGAGCGGCAGGTGGCGCTGCTGAAGCAGTACCGGGTCGCCGCCGACCAGATCGTGGCGGGGTGCAAGTAGAAAGGGCCCGGTCGCGGTGACCGGGCCCCTTACTACGCCGGACTAGCCGGCGATGTTGCCGGTACGGTATTCAAGCGCCTTGGTGGGGTACTTGTTGTCGTCGCCGTACTGGTAGATGCCGATGGTGGCCACGGCCGGGTCACCGGCCGCGTCGAACTCGACCGGGCCGCTGAGGCCGTCGTAGTCGATGTCCTTGCCGGCCTTCAGCAGGTCGACGCACTCCTTGAAGCTCTTGCACTTCTCGCCGCCCTTGCTGACCTCCGCCAGCTTGGCCGCGATGTCGACGCCCGCGTCGCTCTTGGCGGCCTCGGCGGCCAGCGCGATCAGGTTCGCCGCGTCGTAGGACTCGGGGGCGTAGCTGAAGTCCTCGAGGTCGGCGTTGACACCCAGGAGCTTCTTCTGGAAGTCCTCGGGAGCCGCGGCGCCGGGAATCGTGCCCTTGACGCCGTCCAGCGTGCCCTTGGGCATCTTCACGTAGTTCGTGTTGGACGTGTTGCCGTCCACCATGTACCACTTGTGCTTGCTGGCCGGCAGGCCCTGCTTGACCAGCTCCGCCACGACCTTGGCGGTCTCCTCGAAGCCGATCAGGACGATGCCCTTGGGGTTCTTCGCCTTGAGCTTGGCGACGTCGGCGGAGAAGTCGGCGGCCTTGGGGTCGTAGTCGACGCGCTCGACCACTTCGGCGCCGCCATCGGTGACCGTCTTCTGGACCTGGTCGGCCAGGCCCGTGCCGTAGGAGTCCTGCATCGCCATGATGCCGACCGTGTCGTTGCCGTCGGCCACGATCAGGTCGCCCAGCACGCGGCCCTGCAGCTTGTCCGGCGGCGCTGTACGGAAGTAGAGGCCCTTGTCCTCGATCGTGGTGAACTTGTCGGAGGTGTTGGCCGGCGAGAAGTGCACCACGCCCGCACCCGTGATCTTGTCAATCACCGACTCCGACACCGACGAGGACGCGGCGCCGATGATGGCGTCGGCCTTCTGCGCCAGCAGCTTGTCGACCGACTGCGAGGCGATGTTGGTCGTCGTGTCACCCGAGTCGGTGTCGAACTTCGCCACGGGCTTGCCGAGCACGCCCCCAGCCTCGTTGATCTCCTTGAGCGCGAGGTCGACCCCCGCGAACTCGGGCGGGCCGAGGAAGGCGAGCGAACCGGTCTGGGGCAGTAGCGTGCCGAGGGTGAGCGTGCCGTCGCCCTTCGCCGCCGGTGCCGACGAAGCGGGCGCTGCACTTGGTGAAGCTTGCGTGGCGGTGTCGCCGCCGCCACCGCCGCAGGCTGTCAGGGCCAGGCTGGTGGCAGCCAAGACAGCCAGCGCCCGCCCCACGGGAGCAATGCGGATCATGAAGCGTCTCCTTCATTTCCAGGCCGGGATCCCTCAGCACCGCCGAGCGTTCCCGATCGAATGATGGAAACGTACAAAATCGCCGCGTGCTCCAACCAGATCCAGAGGGAACTGTCGGCACTTGGATGCGGAGTCGTAATCAGTCCTCAACTTACGGGACCTGCGGAAGCACACTTAATGTGCTTGAGGTGAAGCGCATTACACTACCGCTCGTCATGGCCGTGCTCGTTGCCGGTTGCGGCGCCTCAGAGCCGCCTGTGCCGCCGCCGGCCACGCCACCCGGCGGTGTATCCGTCTCACTGGCGCAATGGCGTTCAGACGAGCCTGTGCACGCGCTCGAGGTGGCCGTCCGCAACACCAGTGCCACGCCGGTGTATTTCGCCGACGTCCAGCTGGTCACACCCTCCTTCAAGACGCTGCCCGCGGAACGGACCGACGCCGTCATCAAGAAGACCGAGCGCACGGACCTGCAAATCACGTACGGCGCCGCCAACTGCTCCCCCCAGGGCCTGCCCGAGGTGAGTCCCGCCACGGTCGTGGCCCACGTCAGCACCGGCTCCGAGCAGCCGCGCAAGGTGGTCTTCGACGTACCGCACCCGGACCCGCTGCTGGCCAAGCTGCTGCGCGACGAATGCTCCGAATTCCTGATCAAGCAGGCGGTGAGCATCGAGTTCGGCCCCGAGTGGAAGCAGTCGGGCAAGGCCATGCGGGGCGACCTGATGATCACCCGCCGCGGCGCCGGCAAGGTGAGCCTGAACGACATGGGCGGCACCACCCACTACATCGTCACGCCGGAGCACCGGCCGCTCGGGGTGCTGGAGGCGGACCGGCAGCGGCTGCAGGTGCCGATCGCGCTCACCCCCGGGCGCTGCGACCCGCACGCGTTCGCCGAGGCCAAGAAGGCGTTCCTGTTCCCCGTGCGGGCCAGCATCGACGGGGGCCAGGAACGCGTGGTCATCGTGGTGCCGCCCAAGCCGCTGCAGGATCGCCTCATCGCGTACGCGCTGAAGGCGTGCGGCCTGGGCGGCTGAGTCTCAGCCCTCGATGTTGCCGGTGCGGTACTCCAGCGCCTTGCCGGGGTACTTGTTGTCGTCGCCGTACTGGTAGACGCCGATCGTGGCCACCGCGGGATCACCGGCCGCGTTGAACTCGACCGGGCCGCTGACGCCGTCGTAGTCGATGTCCTTGCCCGCCTTCAGCAGGTCGACGCACTCCTTGAAGCTCTTGCACTTCTCACCGGTCTTGCTGACCTCGGGCAGCTTGGCCGCGATGGACTTGCCGGTGTCGTCCTTGGCCGCCTCGGCCGCCAGGGCGATCAGGTTCGCCGCGTCGTACGACTCCGCCGCGTAGGTGAAGTCCTCGAGCTTGGGGTTGATCTCCAGGAGCTTCTTCCTGAAGTCCTCCGGGCCTCGGCGCCGGGGATGGTGCCCTTGACGCCCTTGAGCGCGTGCCCTTGGGCATCTTCAGGTAGTTGGTGTTCGACATGTTGCCGTCCACCATGTACCACTTGACCTTGTCGGCCGTCAGGCCCTGCTTGACCAGCTCCTGCACGACCTTGGCGCCCTCCTCGAAGCCGATCAGCACGATCGCCTTCGGGTTCTTCGCCTTGATCCTGGCCACGTCGGCCGAGAACTCCGCCGCCTTCGGGTCGTAGTCCACCCGCTCCACGACCGTGGCGCCGGCCGCCTCAGCCGTCTTCGTGACCTGGTCGGCCAGGCCCGAACCATAGGAGTCCTGCATGGCCAGGATCCCGATGGTGTCGTTGCCATCGGCGACCACCAGGTCACCCAGGACCCGCCCCTGCAGCTTGTCCGGCGGCGCCGTACGGAAGTACAACCCCTTGTCGTCGATCGTGGTGAACTTGTCGGAGGTGTTCGCGGGCGAGAACTGCACCACACCGGCACCGGTGATCTTGTCGATGATCGACTCCGACACCGACGACGAGGCCGCGCCGATGATGGCATCCGACTTCTGCGCCAGCAGCTTGTCGACCGCCTGCGAGGCGATGTTCGTCATGGTGTCGCCCGAATCCGTGTCGGACTTGGCGACCGGCTTGCCCAGCACCCCGCCGGCCTCGTTGACCTCCTTGAGCGCCAGGTCGACGCCCGTGAACATGGGCGGCCCCAGGTACGCGAGCGAGCCCGTCTGCGGCAGCACCGTACCGATGGTCAGCGTGCCGTCCCCCTTCGCGGCAGCCGGGGTCTCGGAGGCGGGACTCGTGGCCTCAGGGGTGGCGGTCGTACCACCGCCCGAACACGCCACCAGCACCAGGCAGGCCGCGACGGCGACGACCGGCGCGCGGGATAAGCGGATCGCGGTGGCGGCGCCTGGCGCGCGGGAAATGCGGATCACGGCGGGGGCGCGGGAAATGCGGATCATCGAAAGCGTCTCCGTTCGAGATGAGCGGACCTTCCGTCCGCCCATCAGTTACGCGCCGGGACGCCTCCCGCGAAAGCACCCGAAGCCGGTTGGATGCCCACTCGTGACCACACCACAACCCACCGGGCCAAATCACCTGATAGAAGGCTTCTTCAGCCCCGCTCGGTCGTGTCGTCTATAACGATCTGAGCAACCTCACGCATGCTCAGCCGCCGATCCATCGACGCCTTCTGGATCCACCTGAACGCCTGCGGCTCACTCCAGCCGTGCTGCGTCATCAGCTTCCCCTTGGCCCGCTCCACCAGCTTCCTGGTCTCCAGCCGCTCCGACAGGCTCGACACCTCGGCGGCCAGCGCCACCATCTCCTCGTGCCTGCTCACCGCCATCTCGATGGCCGGCACCAGATCCGCCTTCGTGAACGGCTTGACCAGGTAGGCCATCGCCCCCGCGTCCCTGGCCCGCTCGACCAGATCCCGCTGGGAGAAGGCGGTCAGGATGAGGCACGGGGCGATCCGCTCCGCCACGATCCGCTCGGCCGCGGAGATGCCGTCGAGCACGGGCATCTTCACGTCCAGGATGACGAGGTCGGGCCTCAGCTCGTCGGCCAGCCGGATCGCCTGCTCGCCGTCACCGGCCTCGCCCACGACGATGTAGCCGTCCTCCTGGAGCATCTCCTTGAGGTCGAGGCGGATCAGGGCCTCGTCTTCTGCGATCACTACTCGCCGCTGCGTACTCACGAGCAGAAGAGTACAGACGTCCGGTAGATTAGATCCACGCCGGATCGATGTGGCCCCCAGGTTGGGCTAAGCTTCGGTCGTGCAACACCCATAAGTCTGATATTTCGGACATCAGCCCCGGTACCCCAATTGGCAGCAGGGAACGGATTCAAAACCCGTACAGTGTGGGTTCGAGTCCCACCCGGGGCACTTGACTAACCGCCCGGTCTCCTTGACCGGGCGGTTTTGTCGTACCCGACTGCGACACTCTCCGCATGTACGATC
The DNA here is from genome assembly GCF_043197025.1 of Nonomuraea marmarensis. Taxonomy (NCBI): domain Bacteria; kingdom Bacillati; phylum Actinomycetota; class Actinomycetes; order Streptosporangiales; family Streptosporangiaceae; genus Nonomuraea; species Nonomuraea marmarensis. The sequence continues at coordinate 404,544 of NZ_JBICRM010000001.1, read as the reverse complement.
TCGCCGTCCGTGACCAAGCGCTCCGGCTGCTCGCCTCGGGACTCAGCATCAGCGAGGCGAGCCGCCAGACCGGCGTCAACCGATCCACCATCCGCGTCTGGCGCGACGGACCCACCGGCTCTTCGATGACCGGCACTTGCCCCCGTTGCGCCGAGCTCCCGCATGCCCCGGATCCTGCGGACGTCTACGCCTACTTGCTCGGCCTCTACCTCGGCGACGGCTGCATCAGCCCTGTTGGCGACTTCCGCAAGGGCGTCTGGTCACTGCGGATCATGTGCGCCGACAGCTGGCCCGGCCTGATCCGTGAGTGCGCAGCAGCACAGGGAGCCATCCGCCCTACCAACAAGGTGCGGATATTGCAGAAGCAGGGCTGCTGCGAAGTCAACTCCTACTCCAAGCACTGGCCGCACCTGTTCCCCCAGCACGGACCTGGCATGAAACATCACCGGGCGATCAAGCTGGCCGACTGGCAGCAGGAGATCGTCTCAGCGCATCCTGGACGGTTCGTCAGGGGCCTCATGCATTCCGACGGCTACCGGGGGCTCAATCGTGTCCGCCACGACCTCCCGAGCGGCGTCCGCTGGTACGAATACCCGCGCTACCTGTTCAAGAACGAGTCCCCCGACATCCTCGCCCTCTGCGGGGAGGCGCTCGACCTACTGGGTGTCTCCTGGCGCTTCAACAAGCGCAACGAGTTGTCCGTCGCCAGGCGGGAGGCTGTGGAGCTGCTCGACCTCTACGTGGGCCCCAAATACTGAGCCGTCACGGCGTCCAGGCCGGTGCTGGACGGTGTGCCGGCGACGGTGGTGCTGGCCTGGCCCGAGCAGACGCGGTCGCGGGCGCTGGCGGCGTTCGTCCACACCGCGACGACGGTCGCGCAGCGCCTCACGTGCTCGCCGGCCGACGGAGCGGGCCACGTTCCGCTGACGCGACCGCTCGCCTGAGCGTCCTGACCGCGGCAGGGATCGCGGCGGTCAGCAGCTTTCGGGAACGCTCCCACCGGGAATAGCCGTCTCAAGATCGGTGCAGACGGGGGTGGGGCGGGATGCCGTTGAGCGTGGCGGCGCGGGCGGAGTTCCTGGCGGAGGCGCACATCGCGAGCCTGGCCGTGGAGGCGGGTGATGGCCGGGCGCCGCTGAACGTGCCCGTCTGGTACGACTACACCCCCGGCGGCGAGATCCGGTTCCTGACGGACGGCGACTCGCGCAAGGCGCGGCTGATCTCGAAGGCGGGCAGGTTCTCGATGCTGGTGCAGCGGGTCAGCCCGACCTACCGGTACGTGTCGGTGGAGGGGCCGGTCGTGCACTCAGGGCCCACGACTCTCGAGGAGCTGACCCGCATCTCCTCCCGCTATCTGCCGCCCGACGCCGTGTCCGGCTATGTGCAGGGCTCGGATCTGAACGTGCTCGTGACGTTCAGGATGCGCCCGGAACACTGGCTCTCCGCGGACCTGGGCGCCCTGGGCTGACCTCGAAACGGTATTTTTGGGCCCGTGACTGCTTTCGATCCCACCTCGACCGGCGCGTTCGGCGTCGGCCTCGCGACCGTCGCCGCCGACGGCACCGTACTCGACACCTGGTTCCCCGCCCCTGAGCTGGGCGACGCGCCCGCGACGGGCACCGAGCGGCTCTCCGCTGACGACGCCGGTGAGCTGGCCGAGCCGGCGGGTCCTGATGCGGCGCGGGGGGTGGAGGTGGTGGCGGTGCGCACCGGCATCGCCAAGCTCTCGGAGGCGCCCGTGGACGCGTATGACGTCTACCTGCGGCTGCACCTGATCTCCGCGCGCCTGGTCAGGCCGCACGGCGTGAATCTGGACGGCGTTTTCGGCCTGCTGGCGAACGTCGTGTGGACCAACTTCGGCCCGTGCCCGGTCCCGGACTTCGAGCGGACGCGGCTGCGGTTGCGGGCGCGGGGCGCGGTGACGGTGTACGGGGTGGACAAGTTCCCGCGGATGGTGGACTACGTGTTGCCGTCCGGGGTGCGGATCGCCGACGCCGACCGGGTACGCCTGGGCGCGCACCTGGCCAGCGGCACCACGGTCATGCACGAGGGCTTCGTGAACTTCAACGCCGGCACTCTGGGCGCCTCGATGATCGAGGGCCGGGTCTCGGCCGGTGTGGTGGTCGGCGACGGCTCCGACGTGGGCGGCGGCGCCTCGATCATGGGCACGCTGTCGGGCGGCGGCAAGCAGGTCATCTCGATCGGTGAGCGGTGCCTGCTGGGCGCGAACGCCGGCATCGGCATCTCGCTGGGTGACGACTGCGTGGTGGAGGCGGGCCTGTACGTGACGGCGGGCACGAAGGTCGCCCTGCCGGACGGCACGGTGGTCAAGGCCGCCGAGCTGTCGGGCTCGAACGGCATCCTGCTCCGCAGGAACTCCCAGTCGGGCGCGGTGGAGGCGGTGCCCCGCAAGGGCACCACCGTAGAACTCAACGCCGCCTTGCACGCCAACTAACGCACTGGCAGCGGGGTAGGCGGCCCACGACGTGCCCGTCGGGGTGAGCTGCCGGCGAATGGCGCTCACCCCGGTGCGGTAACCAGCCCACGAGGGGCCACGACGGGGGCCCACAGGGCGCTCCGTAGCGGCGCCTGACCCGTGAAGGGTCAGCGGCCGTTTCCTGGAGGGTCCTCAGCGGTCTACGGCGGGTGGCCGACCCCGGCGAAGCGTAAAAGATTACTGTGCGTGTGATACCGCGGAGCCGATGGTGTGGACGCGGAGGGCGTTGGTGGAGCCCGGGGTGCCGGGAGGGGAGCCGGCCACGATGACCACCTTGTCGCCCTTCTCGAGCTGCCCCAGCGACAGCAGCGACGCCTCCACCTGCCGCACCATGTCGTCCGTGTGGTGCACGAACGGCACGTGGAACGTCTCCACCCCCCACGTCAGCGACAGCTGCCCCCGCACGTGCGGCGCGGACGTGAACGCCAGCAGCGGGATCGGCGACCGGTAGCGCGCGAGGCGGCGAGCCGTCTCCCCCGACATCGTGAACGCGATCAGCGCCTTGGCGCCCACGATCGCCCCCACCTCGGCCGCGGCCCGCGCGATCGCGCCGCCGGTGGTCTCCGGCATGCGCTCCAGCGTGTGCGTGGCGTGCAGCCACGACTTCTCGGCGGCGCAGGCGATGCGGTCCATCGTGGCGACGGACTCGATCGGGTAGCTGCCGACCGAGGTCTCACCCGACAGCATGACGGCGTCGGCGCCGTCCATGACCGCGTAGGCCACGTCGGAGGCCTCGGCGCGGGTGGGGCGCGGGGAGTTCATCATCGAGTCGAGCATCTGGGTGGCGACGATGACCGGGCGGGCCTTCTCGCGGCACAGCTCGATGATGCGCCGCTGGACGATCGGCACCTGCTCGAGCGGCAGCTCGACGCCCAGGTCGCCACGGGCCACCATGATGCCGTCGAAGGCCTCGACGATCTCGGGAAGGCGGTCGACGGCCTGCGGCTTCTCGATCTTGGCGAGCAGCGGCAGGCGTACGGCCTCCTGCTCCATGATGTTGCGCACCACGTCGGCGTCGGACGGGCGGCGGACGAACGACAGGGCGATCATGTCGACGCCGGTGCGCAGCGCCCAGCGCAGGTCGGCTTCGTCCTTGTCGGTCAGCGCGGGCGCGCTGACGTTGACGCCGGGCAGGTTGAGGCCCTTGTTGTCGGAGATCATGCCGCCGATGACGACGCGGGTGACGATGCGATCCCCCTCGACGCGGGTCGCCTCGAGAACGAGGCGACCGTCGTCGACCAGGATCGTGTCACCGGGGCGGACGTCGTTGGGCAGCCCTTTGTAGGTGGTGGAGACCTGCTCGCGGTCGCCTGGGACGTCTTCTGTGGTGATGGCGAAGACGTCGCCGAAGCCCAGCCTGACAGGACCCTCTTCGAACGTGCCGACACGGATCTTGGGGCCCTGCAGGTCGGCGAGCACGCCTACACCGCGGCCGAGTTCGGCCGCCACCTCCCTGACCCTGTCGTAAACCTCTCTGTGCATGTCATGATTGCCATGGCTGAGGTTGAACCGTGCCACGTCCATGCCTGCGGCGATGAGTTCGCGGAGGCGTTCTTTGGAGGATGTGGCGGGGCCTAGGGTGCAGACGATTTTCGCACGACGAGTCACGAGTCCTACCTTAATTGGTACAGACCACTTGGCAGTCACTGACGACGGAGAACGTAGCCGACGTAAGCGAACAGAACGAGAACGGCGACCCCCAGACGTGCCAAGTTCGTGTACTGCTCCGGGTAGATCACGCCCTCGATGTAGCGGTCGATGAAACCGCTGGCAGGCAGCCCTTCGAGCCCGGCGGCCCGGCGCCCCCAGTCCTCGGCGAGGGTCAGCGGGCACTCGACTCCGGTGACGATCGAGACCAGCCCCCAGGCCACGACGGCGAGGTGCGCCCAGATCGTCCGCCGCCACCGCCACGCGACGAACCCGCCCAGGGCCAGGTAGGCGAGAAAGGCGAAATGCACCACCATCGCGGCGTCCGCGACGAGGCGATACATCATGGTTCGAAGGTAGCCGCCCTCCAGGCGTCCACGATGCCGTGGCCGTAGAAACCGTTACGGGATTGCGCACCTTGGCAGTCATGGGTCACGTTCTCCCCGTACGCCTTGTACACGTACTGGCGGGGCGATGGGCAGCCTTTCGGGGTCGCGGACTCGTAGAGCAGGGTCTCGACGGTGGCCGGGGCGAGGTCGAGGCCGCCCTTGCCCGGCTTGCCGAAGCGGCTGATCAGGATGGCGGCGACGCCGGTGGCGTGCGGCGCGGCCATGGAGGTGCCGTCGAGGTACTGGTAGTAGGAGCAGGCGCCGCCCGTGCAGTCCTTGACGACGTCCGCGCCCTTGGGGTTTCCGTCGGCGTCGATGCGCCCGGCGGCGCGCAGCACGCGCTCGGGGGCGGCGGCCAGGATCGACCTGGTGGCCTTGGTGTCCTTGCCGTCGAGCGCGTCACCGCCGGGCGCGGACAGGTCGGTCTGCTCGACACCGTAGTCGCTGTAGATCGCCTTGCGCCCGGAGGGGCCGACCGCGGAGACGGAGATGACGCCGCCGGACTCGGCGGGCACGTTGATGCAGGAGTTGTCGACCCGGCGTTCCTTCTCGTCGCCGCGCGGGTAGCCGGGGCTCTGCTTGTCGGCCGTGGGGCGGCCGAGGTCGGTGGAGCCGTTGCCGAGGGCGGTGATGAGCGTGACGCCCTTCTGGCGGGCGTAGTCGAGGGCCCGCTGCATGCCGGTGATGATGGCCCGCTGTTCGAGCTGCTGCTTCTTGGTGTCGGACTTGTTGGCGGCGCAGTTGAACAACCAGGGGTCGACGTAGTAGCTCATGTTCACCACGTCCACGCCGATGTCGGCGGCGTAGGTGAGCGCGTCGAGGCTGGGCTTGAGGAAGAAGAAGCCGGAGTCCTGCCCGGCCCTGATGTTCACGATCTGCACGTTCGGCGCGACGCCCGCGATGCCGATGCCGTTGATCGGGGAGGCGATCGTGCTGGCCACGTGGGTACCGTGGCCGTCGTCGTCCTCGTCCACGGGGTCCTTGCAGCCGGCGACCTCGCAGGGGCCGTCGAGCTTCTCGCCGTACTCGTCGTTGGGCTTGTCGGTGACGAAGTTGCGGCTGAGCTGCCGGTTGAAGTTGGGGGCGATGTCGGGGTGCTTGCCGTCGACGCCGGTGTCGATGACGCCGACCAGCACCTGCTTGGTGCCGGGCGCCTTCGCGTGCGCGCGGTCCGCGCCGATCATCCGCATGTCCCACTGGCGGCCCGCGAGCGGCTCTCCCGTCCTTTTGGTGAACGACGACCCGTCGGGGAAGGCCGCGGACTCGGTACGGGCGGCGGTTCCGGCACGGCGGGCCCCGGTTTCGGTCGAGGGGGCGGTGGTTTCGGTCCGGGGCGTGGTGGCGAATCCGATACGACGGTCATCAGGGGACACGCCGACGATGGCCTGGTTCGCGTCCAGGGCGTCGACGAAGGAGCGGCCGCCCTTGGCCATGAGATAGCCGAGCCTGGCGTCCTCGCCCACCGCGGTGCCACCGGCCCGTTGGATGGCCTCCAGCGCGTCGCCGTGCCGTCCTCCGGCGTAGAAGACGAGGTATTCGGCCTGCTGACCAGCAGGTTTGTGCGGTGCCGGGGCCGAGCAGGCCCCGAGCGCGACTACGGCGGCCAGCGCCGTCATACCAGAGGCGAGCCGCCGCATTCTTCCCCCAACCACCGACTTACCGCAGAACCTGAATCTTCCCGACAGTAATCGAGTGAAGCAACTTAGCGGTAAATTTCGGTCGATGGGTGGCGAAGCGGACCCGATCTTCGAGCCCGCTTCGCCTACGTCACACGGGATGCGTCAGCCGTACGTTCCGCAGGAAAGCCAGCAGCGCCGCGCCGAGCAGCATCATCGGGCCCACCCACGCGAACACCCCGCCGATCGCGTGCGAGAACGCGAGCTGCGTGGCGTGCCGCGCGGCCTCGGGCAGCGCCTGGATAGCCTCGGGCGTGAGCGCCGCCTGCCCCAGCGCGAGCCTGCCGCTGAAGACGCCGCCCAGCACGGCCACGCCGACGGCCCCGCCTACGCCCCTGGCGAACGTGACGGCCGAGGTCGCCGCCCCCCTGTCGGCCTCCGGGGTGGTGGTCTGGACGGCCAGCACCAGGTTCTGCGCGACCATCCCGAACCCGAGCCCGAACAGCACCATGTACGCGCTGGAGACGAACGCGCTCGTCCCCAGATCCATGGTCGAGAACAGGAACCCGGAACCGGCCGCGATCGCGGCGCCCGCGACCATGAACCACTTGTACCACCCGAACCTGTGCACGAGCTGCCCCACCAGCGTCGACGACACGATCATCCCGGCCATCATCGGGAGCAGCAGCAGCCCCGAGTCCGCCACGCTCGCCCCGGTGGCCAGCTGCAGGAACACGGGCAGGAACGTGGCCGCCCCCATCAGCGCCGTGGCCATCAGCACGACCGCGGCCACCGGGATCGCGAACGACCTGTCGCGGAACAGCCGCAACGGCAGCACCGGCTCGGCCGCGTTCCGCTCCACCAGCGTGAACAGCACGGCCAGCAGCACCGCGCCCGCGCCGAGCCCGACGACGACCGGCGAGGACCAGGCGTAGACGGTGCCGCCCCACGAGGCGAACAGTGTCAGGCAGGTCAGCAGGCCCGAGATCAGCGCGGCCCCGAGCCAGTCGATCCGGTGCGGCGAGGTGCGGCGGGGCAACTTCAGTACGGCGACCGCCACGGCCAGGGCGACCGCGCCGAGCGGCAGGTTGATGTAGAAGATCCAGCGCCAGGAGACGTGCTCGGTGAGATAGCCGCCGATGATCGGCCCCGCGATGGAGGCCACCCCGAACACCGCGCCGAAGATGCCCTGGAACCTGGCCCGTTCGCGGGGCGTGGCCAGGTCCCCGGCGATGGTCATGGTCAGCACCATGAGCCCGCCCGCCCCGATGCCCTGGAAGGCGCGGAAGGCGATGAGCTGGCCCATCGACTGCGCGACCCCGCACAGGGCCGAGCCGATGACGAACACGACGATGGCCGACAGGTAGAGGTTCCTGCGGCCGTACATGTCGCTGAGCTTGCCATAGAGGGGCGTGGCGATGCCGGAGGTCAGGGCGAATGCCGTGACCAGCCACGACAGGCTCTCGATGCCGTGCAGCTCGCCCACGATGGTCGGCATGGCGGTCGCCACGACCGTCTGGTCGATGGCGGCCAGGAACATGACTGATCCGGCACGGCTCCCGCCGTACCGGATCAGGTACCTGTCACGCGGCACGGCCCCCGCCGTACCGTGTGACAGGCGTTTGTCAGACGAGCGGGCGCGCGGTCGGCAGGATCGGGTACGGCAGCGCCGTCTCCCCGGTCAGGAACCGGTCCACGCCCGAGGCGGCGGCCCGCCCCTCGGCGATGGCCCACACGATGAGCGACTGCCCGCGGCCCATGTCGCCGGCCACGAAGACGCCGTCCACCTTGGACATGTACGTCTTGTCGCGCGAGACGTTGCCCCGCGCGTCGTAGAAGCCGTCACCGGCGACCTCGGCCAGGTCCTGGAGCAGGGCGCCCTTCTCCGGGCCGAGGAAGCCCATGGACAGGGTGATCAGCTCGGCCGGGATCTCCCGCTCGGTGCCCGGGACCGGCTTGAACCCGGCCTGCGGCCCCTCGACCTCGACCAGCCGCAGCGCCCGCACGTTGCCGTCGGCGTCGCCGACGAACTCGGTGGTGGAGACCGCGTAGACCCGCGCTCCCCCGCCGTCGGCCAGCTCCTCGTGCGCGGTCTCCATCTTGAACAACATGGGGTACGTCGGCCACGGCTGGCTGCCTGGCCTGGCCGCGGGCGGCTGGGGCATGATCTCCAGCTGGGTGACGGACTCGGCGCCCTGCCTGATGGCCGTGCCGATGCAGTCGGCGCCGGTGTCGCCGCCGCCGATCACCACCACGTGCTTGCCCTCGGCCGAGATCGGCGACCGGTCGAAGTCGCCCTCCTGGACCCTGTTGGACGGCGGCAGGTATTCCATGGCCTGGTGCACGCCCTTGAGGTCGCGCCCGGCCACCGGCAGGTCGCGCCACTGGGTGGCGCCGCCGGACAGCACCACGGCGTCGAACCGCTCGCGCAGCTCGGCGGCGGTGATGTCGACGCCGACGTTGACGCCGGTGCGGAACTCGGTGCCCTCGGCCCGCATCTGCTCCAGGCGGCGTTCGATGTGGCGCTTCTCCATCTTGAACTCGGGGATGCCGTAGCGCAGCAGGCCGCCGATCCGGTCGGCCCGCTCGAACACCACCACGTCGTGCCCGGCCCTGGTGAGCTGCTGGGCGGCGGCGAGCCCGGCGGGGCCCGAGCCGACGACAGCGACCTTCTTGCCGGTCCTGACCGCCGGGGGCTGCGGGGTCACCCAGCCCTCGGCGAACGCCCGGTCGATGACCTCGACCTCGACCCGCTTGATCGCCACGGGGTCGGAGTTGATGCCGAGCACGCACGCCGCCTCGCACGGAGCCGGGCAGAGCCTGCCGGTGAACTCCGGGAAGTTGTTCGTGGCGTGCAGCCGCTCGATCGCCTCGCGCCAGTCGGTGCGGTAGACGAGGTCGTTCCACTCGGGGATGAGGTTGCCCAGCGGGCAGCCGTTGTGGCAGAAGGGGATGCCGCAGTCCATGCAGCGGGCCGCCTGCTTGGTCAGCTTCTCCTGGGAGAAGTCCTGGTAGACCTCGCGCCAGTCGCTGATGCGGACGTCCACGGGGCGGCGCGCGGGCAGCTCCCGGTCGTGCGTGAGAAAACCCTTGGGGTCAGCCATCGGTACGCCTCCCTAGCCCTGAACCGCGGCAGCCATGACCGCCTCGTCGATGTCCCTGCCTTCGATGCGGGCGGCCTCGGCGGCCGCCAGCACCCTCTTGTAGTCCGTCGGCATGATCTTGCCGAACCTGCCGAGCGCCGCGTCCCAGTCGGCGAGGAGCTCCTTGGCGACCGGCGAGCCGGTCTCCGCGAAGTGCTTCTCGACCGTCTCCTTGAGGAACTCGGCGTCCTGCTCGGTGAGCGCCTCGATGGCCACCATCTCGCGGTTGACCCGCTCGGGCCGGACATCCAGCAGGTACGCGATGCCGCCCGACATCCCGGCCGCGAAGTTGCGCCCGGTCGCCCCGAGGACGACGGCCTTGCCGCCGGTCATGTACTCGCACCCGTGGTCGCCCACGCCCTCGACGACCGCCGTGGCGCCGGAGTTGCGCACGCAGAACCGCTCGCCGACGACGCCGCGGATGAACACCTCGCCGGACGTGGCGCCGTACAGGGCGACATTTCCGGAAATGATGTGACCGTCGAGCGGGGCCGCCTCGTGCGGCCGGACGGTGATCCGCCCGCCTGACAGGCCCTTGCCGAGGTAGTCGTTGGCGTCGCCGGTCAGCCTCAGCGTGATCCCGCGTGGCACGAACGCCCCGAACGAGTTGCCCGCCGAGCCGGTGAACCCGATGTCGATGGTGTTCTCGGGCAGGCCCTTGCCGCCGTACCGCTTGGTGACCTGGTAGCCGAGCATGGTGCCGACCGTACGGTTCACGTTGCGGATGGGCAGCTCCAGCGTGACCGGGGTGCCCTCGTTGAGCGCGCCCTCGGCGAGCTGGATCAGCGTGTTGTCCAGCGCGTGCCGCAGCCCGTGGTCCTGCTCGACGATGCGGTGCATCGCCGTGCCCGCGGGCAGCTCCGGCTGGTGCAGGATCGGCGACAGGTCGAGCCCGCTGGCCTTCCAGTGGTCCTCGGCCGCCGTCGTGTCGAGCAGCTCGACGTGCCCGATCGCCTCGTCGAGCGAGCGGAAGCCCAGCTCGGCCAGGTATTCGCGGATCTCCTGCGCGATGAACTCGAAGAAGTTGACCACGAACTCGGGCTTGCCGGTGAACCGCTTGCGCAGCTCGGGGTTCTGCGTGGCGACGCCCACGGGGCAGGTGTCGAGGTGGCAGACCCGCATCATGACGCAACCGCTGACGACGAGGGGGGCGGTGGCGAAGCCGTACTCCTCGGCGCCGAGCAGCGCGGCGATGACCACGTCGCGGCCGGTCTTGAGCTGGCCGTCGACCTGGACGACGATGCGGTCGCGCAGGTCGTTCAGCAGGAGGGTCTGCTGGGTCTCGGCCAGGCCGAGCTCCCACGGCGCGCCCGCGTGCTTGAGCGACGTGAGCGGAGACGCGCCGGTGCCGCCGTCGTGCCCGGAGATGAGCACCACGTCGGCGTGCGCCTTGGACACGCCCGCCGCGACCGTGCCGACGCCGACCTCGGCGACCAGCTTCACGTGGACCCTGGCCTCCGGGTTGGAGTTCTTCAGGTCGTGGATGAGCTGGGCCAGGTCCTCGATCGAGTAGATGTCGTGGTGCGGCGGCGGCGAGATGAGGCCGACGCCGGGCGTGGAGTGCCTGGTCTTGGCGATCCACGGGTAGACCTTGTGCCCCGGGAGCTGACCGCCCTCGCCGGGCTTGGCGCCCTGAGCCATCTTGATCTGCAGGTCGGTGGCGTTCACCAGGTATTCGGAGGTGACGCCGAACCGGCCGCTGGCCACCTGCTTGACGGCGGAGCGGCGGGCGAGGTCGTACAGGCGCTCGGGGTCCTCGCCGCCCTCGCCGGTGTTGGACTTGCCGCCGAGCCGGTTCATCGCGATGGCGAGCGTCTCGTGCGCCTCCATCGAGATCGAGCCGTACGACATCGCGCCGGTGGAGAACCGCTTGACGATGTCCTCGACGGGCTCGACTTCCTCGATCGGAATCGGGTTGCCCTGGCGCAGCTTGAACAGGCCGCGCAGGGTCATCAGCCGCTCCGCCTGGGAGTCCACGAGGTTCGTGTACTCCTTGAAGATCTCGTAGCGGCGGGTCCTGGTGGCGTGCTGCAGCTTGAAGACGGTCTCGGGGTTGAACAGGTGCGGCTCGCCCTCGCGCCGCCACTGGTATTCGCCGCCGACCACGAGCCTGCGGTGGGCGTTCTCCACGCGCGGGTAGGCGTGGCGGTGCCGCTGCTCGACCTCCCCGGCCAGCACGTCGAACCCGACGCCGCCGAGCCGGGAGGTGGTGCCGGCGAAGCAGGAGTCGATGACCTCCTGGCTCAGGCCGAGCGCCTCGAAGATCTGCGCGCCGGTGTAGGAGGCCACCGTGGACACGCCCATCTTGGACATGACCTTGATGACGCCCTTGCCGTACGCCTTGATCAGGTTGCGCACGGCCTTGCGCTTGTCGAGCTGCAGCGCGCCGGTGTCGACCAGGTCCTCGATGGTCTCGATGGCAAGGTACGGGTTGATCGCGGCCGCGCCGTAGCCGATCAGCAGCGCCATGTGGTGGCACTCGCGGGCCTCGCCGGTCTCGATGACCAGGCCGATCTTGGTCCGGGTCTTCTCCTGGATCAGGTGGTGGTGCACCGCGCCGGTCAGCAGCAGCGACGGGATCGGCGCCAGCGCGTCGGACGAGCCGCGGTCGCTCAGCACGATGATCCGGGCGCCGTTCGCGATCGCCCTGGACGCCTCGCGCCTGATCTCCTCCAGCCGGCTCAGCATGGCCTCGCCGCCGCCCGCGACCTCGTACAGGCCGCTGATGACGGACGGGTGGAAGCCGGGCAGGTCGTGCTCGTCGTTGATGTGGATGATCTTGGCGAGCTCGTCGTTGTCGATCACCGGGTACGGCAGCACGAGCTGGCGGCACGACGACGGCCCGGGGTTGAGCAGGTTGCCCTCGGGCCCGATGGTGCTGGCCAGCGAGGTGACCAGCTCTTCACGGATGGCGTCCAGCGGCGGGTTCGTGACCTGCGCGAACAGCTGCGTGAAGTAGTCGAACAGGAGCCGCGGCTTCTCGCTCAGCACGGCGACGGGCGTATCGGTGCCCATGGAGCCGATCGGCTCGGCACCGGCCTTGGCCATCGGCGACAGGATGATGCGCAGCTCTTCCTCGGTGTAGCCGAAGGTCTGCTGCCTCTTGACGAGCGCCTCGTGCGTGGGGATCTCGTGCTGCCGCGCCGGCAGCTCCTCGAAGCGTACGAGCCCGGCGTGCAGCCAGTCCGCGTACGGCAACTCGGCCGCCAGCTCGGCCTTGATCTCGTCATCCTCGATGATCTTGCCGCGGGCGGTGTCGATCAGGAACATCCGCCCCGGCTGCAGGCGGCCCTTCCTGACCACGTCCTCGGGCTTGAAGTCGAGCACGCCGGCCTCGGAGGCCAGCACGACCAGGCCGTCGGCGGTCACCCAGAACCGTCCGGGGCGCAGGCCGTTGCGGTCGAGCACGGCACCGGCCAGGGTGCCGTCGGTGAACGTGATCGACGCCGGGCCGTCCCACGCCTCCATCAGGGTGGAGTGGAACTCGTAGAAGGCCCTGCGGGCAGGGTCCATCTCGGTGTGATTCTCCCAGGCCTCGGGGATCATCATCAGCACGGCGTGGGGCAGGCTCCGGCCGCCGATGTGCAGCAGCTCCAGGGCCTCGTCGAAGCTGGCGGTGTCGCTGCCATCCGGGTCACAGATGGGCAAAAGTCGCGAAATATCGCCAGGAATGTGGGCGGACTCCAGCATCGCCTCGCGAGCCCGCATCCAGTTGCGGTTGCCCTTGACCGTGTTGATCTCGCCGTTGTGGGCGATGTAGCGGTAGGGGTGGGCCAGCGGCCAGCTCGGGAACGTGTTGGTGGAGAAGCGCGAGTGCACCAGCGCGATCGCGGTCTCGTAACGCTCGTCGCTCAGGTCGGGGAAGAACGGCTCGACCTGGTCGGGTGTGAGCATGCCCTTGTAGACGATCGTCCGGGCGGACAGCGAGGGGAAGTAGACGTCCGCCTCGTGCTCGGCCCGCTTGCGCAGGCAGAACGCCAGCCGGTCGAGCTCCAGCCCTTCCTCGCCGTCCGGACCGGCCACGAACAGCTGGGCGAAGTGCGGCATGACAGCGCGGGCACTCGGCCCGGGCAGCGCGCGGTCGACGGGCAGCTCCCGCCAGCCGAGCACGGTGAGGCCCTCCTCGGCCGCGATCTCGTCGATCAGGCCGGTTGCGACGCTCCTGGCCTGCTCGTCGATCGGCAGGAAGGCGATGCCGGTCGCGTACGCGCCGGCGGTGGGAAGCGCGAACGGGACGCTCGCACGGTAGAACCCATCGGGGATCTGCGTCAGGATCCCGGCGCCGTCGCCGGTGTCCGGCTCGCTACCCTTGGCCCCCCGATGATCAAGATTGCACAGAGCCGTCAGCGCCTTGACCACGATCCCATGCCCACGGCGCCCGGCGACGTCGGCAACCATGGCGACACCGCAGGCATCATGCTCGTTGGCGGGGTGGTAGAGGCCCTGGGGCTCGGGGAACCCGAGGTGGGCAGCAGGCATTTAATCCCTCCCGTCGTCATCGTCTGTCTGAACTGCGCTACAGGCGGGGACGACGTTGGCCCTGCTGCATATCGTGCGTAGAGGTTACCGCACCCTGCCGGAATGGTGCCCGCCACGTCCGCATTGCGAACATTCGACCCCATCCCAACATCCGAACTCCCTATCCCAAACCCCGTACGAGCCCTCCGAAATTCCCGATCCTGAGCGACGGTATGCGCCACAGGGAGCGATTCCCCACCTCTCACGTCCCTGGGCCGAGCAGGAGGAGCGCGCCACCAGCCCACCCCGAACCCCACCCAGTTCCCACGCGAGCCCAGCCCAAACCCAGCCCACCCCATCCCACGCCGGCCAACCCCGGAGCCTCGGCGCTCGACCGGCGACACCCCAGGCGGTCGATAGGGTTGCCCACATGGATCGTGACAGGGTGGAGCGCCTGCTCCGCGAGGCCGGAACGGACAGCAGACGGCTGAGACACGCCCTGACCCTCCTGTGCGGCGGCCAATGGTGGACGCTGGCGGCCCTGGTCAGGGAGACGGCCACCGCCAGGCGCACCGTCGAGACCCTGCTACATGAGCTCCCTCTGGAGTACACGGGAAAAACGTTCAGAATTCCCCTGACCGACACCCCCGCCTACCAGGACCTCCTCGCCCTGGCCCCGCCGCCCGAGGACCCGGTGGCCCACCTGCTCCCCCACTACGCCCACGAGCTCGAACGCCTCACCACCCTCATCGCTCAGGCCCCGCGCGCCCGTCACGTGCTCGACCACGTCTCGGCCACACCGGAGACCGTGCTACGGCGGGCCCTGCTGCTGGGCGCCCGCTTCTGGCTCCCCGGCGCACGCCTGCTGTGCGTGGGCGACCACGACCTGACCTCCCTGGCGGTCAAGCTGATCCACCCCGAGACCGACGTCACGGTGATCGACATCGACGACCGCATCCTGGCCTACATCGACGACCAGCGGCTGGACGTCCGCACCCGTTGGGCCGACCTCCGGCTCGGGCTGCCCCCATCTGCCAGGAACCACGACCTGGCGCTCACCGACCCGCCGTACACACCGGAGGGCACGGGCCTGTTCGTGGCACGCGCCGTAGAGGGCCTGAAGGAGGACGGGCGGGTCCTGCTCGCGTACGGTACGAGCGACCGCACGCCCATGCTGGCCTTCAAGGTCCAGCAGGCGCTGTCGGACCTCAACCTCACCTACGAGGCCATATATCCCGACTTCAACCGATATTTCGGGGCAGAAGCCATCGGCTCCGCCGCCGATCTGTACATCCTCCGCCCCACCACCAAGACCCGCCCGGCCGTGACGTCCCGCCTGACCCGCCAGGCCACCGCCATCTACACCCAGGGCCCGCAATCCATCGAAGCCGCCAAGCCCCCAGCCCAGAAGTCCCCCGCCCCCGAACCAACCGGTCCCACCCCTGACCTGCTGGTGGGCGACTGGCCCAAGGACCTGGCCCAACCCCGGGTCAAGCTCTCGACCTGGCTGGCCAAGCCGTACGCCGCCGCCCCGGACCGCGTCGCCATAGCCCTGCCGCCCGGCTTGGAGGCCGCGCTCCCCCGCCTGCTCCTGGCCACCCGCGCCTCCCACGTACGCGTCCTCTGCGCCGACCTCCCGCCCCTGCCCGACGTGCTGTCCGCCGTCTACGAGCTGAGCACCGACGGTGGCGTACTGGACGCCGTACGCCTCCCGCAGCCCGGCGGCGACGCGGCCTCGGTGCTGCGCAGGATCCTGGACAACGGGCACGCCAAGCTGGCCAACACCTGGCGCGAGGCCCTCATCGCGGTGGCCCGCGCCCAGGGCTCGACCCTGACCAAGAACGAGGCCCGCACCCTCATCCGCGAGGCGGCCCCCTGGTCGGAGGACCTGACCCCGCTGGAGGCCCCCCTCCACTGCCTGTCCAGCCTCCCGAAGGCGGTCTCCACAACGGTCGCGGCCCTGACCACGACCACCTGACCCCGCCACTACCTTCCGGAGTCAGTTCGCCGTGCTCTAGGTCGTTGGCCTCATGTCGCCGTCTCAGGTCGCGGCGACGATGCGGCCCTGGACCACGCGTCCGAGGCCGTCCAGCGCGACCAGGGCGGCGACCAGGTCCTGGGCGGGCGCGGGCCCACCGGCCCAGCTCACCGTCACGTAGTGGCCCATCGCCCGGGCCTGGGCGCGGCTACCGGCGGCGTCGAACAGGATGCTCTGCCGTACGAACCCGTCCTTGCCCAGCGCCGACACCAGCGCGTCGGCGGCGCGCCCGTCGGTCAGGTTGAAGATCACGAACTGGCCCGCCATCGAACCGCCCTTGTACGTGGCCTGGAGCGCCTGCGTACAGCCCATGGCCGAGGTTCCCCAGAGCACCTCGTCACAGTCGGTGAACTGCTGCGTGGCGTCCAGCCGCATGGTGCCCAGGGTCTGGGTGGCCGGGGTGAAGACCTCTTGGATGGTCAGGGGGGCGGCGTCGTTCTGGCGGGCGTCGATGGCCGCGTAGAAGGCGGAGGTCGGCTCGGCGTGGAAGCTGGCGGGGCGGGGATCGTCACGGCGCAACCACAACCACCCGGCCACGGCGATGATCATCACGTTGGCGATCACGACGGGGATGACGACACGGCGGGACATCAGGAGGACGGTCCCGTGATCGAGACGACGCGGCGGTAGACGGCCTTCTCGGCCCCGCGCAGCGCCAGGGTGAGGGAGACGAAGTCGTCCTTGGGGGTGGGCTCCGTGCCGTCGGTTCTGCCGAGCCACACCAGGCCGACATAGTGGCCGAGGGCGTAGCCGCCCGCCTCGGAGTAGCCGCCCGCGGGGAAGACCGCCTTGGAGGAGGCCAGCGGGTGTGTCCACCCGCCCCGGTAAAGAGTCTTCAACGACTCGACCAGATCAGAGGCCGACTGGCCGTCTTTGAGGTTGAGTAACGTGTACTGGCCGATGTAACGGCCGTCGGAGCTGGCGTAGAGGCCGCGGGCGGCCTGGGTGCATCCGGCGTCCGACGCCTGTTCGAGGAGGTTCTCACCCCAAAGCGCCGCTGAGCAGTCGGCGTCGAGCTGCTTGGCGACGAGTTTGAGCTTGAGCTTCTTCGAGACCGGCAGCTCACTCTGGCCGAACACCTCCTTCTCGGTCAGCGCCCGCTCGTCCTTGGCCCTGTCCGCCACGGGGTCGAACAGCTTGGGCGAGCTCCAGCCGTGGAACACCTGCGGCAGCGTCGTGTCGGGCCCGAGCACGGCCGCGCTGGCCCTCCCCTCCGGCGAGTAGTCGCCGATGGAGCCGACCAGCGCCACCAATCCGACCGCGCTCGCCACCAGGCCCGCGACCGCGGCGATGATGACGAGCAGCTTCTGCTGCTCCGGCCGGAAGCCCCAGTCGGTGAGCAGCGGAAACTCCCAGTCAGAACGAGGGGTACGGCGCCGTTTCCGCGACCCGGCCGACGCCCGCCCACCACCGTCCGCGTCAACCGCCGATTGCCCCCCACCGTCATGACCCGCCGACCGAGCGCCACCGTCATCGCCCGCCAGCCAGCCACCACCGTCGTTACCCGCCGACCGGTTGCCTGCCGACCGCCCACCACCGTCGTTGACTACCGACTGGTTGCCTGGCAACCGGCCACCGCCGTTGCCTGCCGACCAACCGCCGTCATCCTCGCCGCCCGCCAACCAGCCACTGCCATCCGGATCCGCCGACCGGCTGCCACGATCCGCGCCGGTCGTGGACCAGCCACGCTCGTCCGCGCCGCCACCATCCGCCGGTGCCGCCGCCCGGCCGCGACCGCGCATCCGCGCCGCGGCCCGACCACCACGGGAGCCCGCCGACCGACCGCCACCGTCCACGCCCTCGGGCTGACGGCCACCGTCCACCCCCGCCGAACGACGCCCGCCGTCAGCTCCGGCCGAACGACGGCCACCGGCCGGATCTGCCGCCGAATGACGGCCACCGTCCGCTCCGGCCGAATGCCGGCCACCGTCAGCCGCCGCCCGACCTCCACCGCCCGGCTCCGCGGCCGAACGACCACCACCGCCCAGATCCCCGTCCGAACGACCACCACCGGCCGGACCCGAGGCCGACCGACCGCCGCCGTTCGCGCCCGCGGCCGACCAGCCACCACCATCCGTGCCAGCCGCCGACCAGCCACCGCCATCTGTCCCGGCCGCCGACCGGCCGCCGTCCGACCCCGGCGTCGCGCGGCCGCCCGTCGGGGCGGCGCCGTCGGCCGAGCGGCCGGCCCTCGGACCGGTTGCGGCTCTCCTGCGGGCCATCACAATCCCGCCGCCCCGATCATGCGGCCCAGCCCGAACGTGACCGCGGCCGCCACCGCGCCGACCACGAGCTGGCGCAGCCCGGAATACCACCAGGTGCGCGCCGTGACGGCCGACACCAGCGCCCCCGCCGCGAACAGCGCCGCGCAGGACACCACCGCCGACACCGCCAGCCCCTGGACCCCGAACAAGTACGGCAACAACGGCAACACCGCCCCCACGCTGAACGACAGGAACGACGACACGGCGGCCACCATCGGCGACGGCAGCTCACCGGGTGCGACCCCAAGCTCGTTGCGGGCGTGGACCTCCAGAGCCCGGTCCGGGTTCTGGGAGATCTGCCTGGCCACCTCATCGGCCAGCTCGGCCGCCACGCCCTTGTCCACGAAGCTCTGCGCCAGCTCCGCCCGCTCGTCGTCGGGGTGGCGGTCGAGTTCGCTGCGCTCGACGGCGATCTCGGCCTGGGCCAGCTCCCGCTGGCTGGCCACCGAGACGTACTCGCCGCCCGCCATGGACAGGGCTCCGGCGGCGAGCCCGGCGACGCCGCCCAGAGCGATGACCCTCGTGTTGGCGGTGCCGCCCGCGACTCCCGCGATGAGCGCGAAGTTCGACACCAGGCCGTCCATCGCGCCGAACACCGACGGCCGCAACCAGCCTCCGGTGACGTCACGATGCTGGTGGTGGATCTCCGCGCGGCTGTTCATCGCGAATTCTTCTCCTTCGTGACGGATTCGACGTCAGGGGCTGCCGCCTCCCCGCGACCGTCCTCCGCCGCAGAGTCGTCGTCCCCGTCACTCCGGTCCTCAGGGCTTCCGTCATCGCCACTCTCGTCCGCCGCAGCCGCAGCCGCAGCCGCGGACTCGGACTCGGACTCGTCGGATGCCTTACCAGGCTCTTCGTCGGCCTCAGCGCTCTCCCCGGACCCCGCAGACGGCTCCTCAGACGTCTCCTTGGAAGCCCCAGACGCGGCAGAGGTCTCCTCGGAACCCCCGGCCGGGTCGTCCGAGTCCTCTGTGTCCGCCTGGTCGGCCGGATGCGCCGGATCCACGTACGTTGCGGTCACCGGCACCACGATCTCCTCCGAATCCTTCTTCCTGGTCACCCAGAGATAGACCAGCGCCCCAACGAACAACACGATCGCCGTCCACTGGTTGATCCGCAGCCCGAGGAACGTCACCGCGTGGTCCACCCCACCGACCGGGTCGATGCGCAACCCTTCGATCCAGAATCGGCCGAGCGTGTAACCGGCGACGTAGAGGGCGAACAGCCGCCCGTGGCGCAGCGCGAAGCGCCGGCCCGCGAGGATGAGCGCGAAACCGAGCGCCAAGTCCCACAGCGACTCGTACAGGAAGGTCGGGTGGTAGAGGACGCCGGGCTCGCCCCCGTGGTTCGCGTCGATCTCCAGGCCCCACGGCAGCGTGGTCGGCGAGCCGTACAGCTCCTGGTTGAACCAGTTGCCCCAGCGGCCGATGGCCTGGGCGAAGGCGATGCCGGGCGCGACCGTGTCGGCGACGGCGCTCATGGAGATGCCGCGTCTGCGCACGGACCACCAGACGCCGACGGCGCCGAGCGCGATCGCGCCCCAGATGCCGAGGCCGCCCTCCCAGATGAACAGCGCCTGGTAGGGCTCCTTGACCGCGCGGCTGCCGAAGTAGGTCTGCCAGTCGGTGATGACGTGGTAGAGGCGGCCGCCGATGAGGCCGAAGATGACCGCGGGGACCGCGATGTCGACAATCGTCCCCTTCTGGCCACCGCGGGCGCGCCAGCGGCGCTCGCTCAGCCAGACGGCGACGATGACGCCGAGCACGATGCATAGCGCATAAGCCCGGATCGGGATGATTCCGAGATACCAGACCCCCTGAGAAGGGCTGGGAATCGAGGCAAGGGGCATGTCAGGTGAGGGTAGCGGAAGCGAGCCTACTTAGCCGCCTCCGTAATCGCATCGCGCAGTTCCCGCGGGCTGAAGAGTGCCTGATTGTCGATTTCTGTGCCGTTCAACTTCACCGTCGGCGTATGCGTGATCTTCTGCTCGTCCACGATCTTCTTGCTGTACGAGAGCTGCGCGGCGCTGTTCTTCCCCGAGGTGACGCACTGGTCGAAGCCCGGCGCGCTCACCCCGGCCTCCTTGCCCCACTGGACGAGCTGAGCCGGCGTGAAGCCCGCCACGGTCTCGGCGGGCTGGTTCTGGTAGAGCAGGTCGTGGAAGGCCAGCCACTGCTTGCCATCGGCGACGCACCGGGCGGCGCTGCCCGCGCGTACGGAGTTGGACCGGGTCGGCTCCTGCGAGAAGATCGTGATCGGATGGTAGACGACCTTGGCCTTGCCCTCGGCGGCGAGGTTCTTGAACGTCTGGCCGCTCACCCGCTCCAGCTCCTTGCAGGCCGGGCACTGGAAGTCCTCGTAGATGTCGACCACGGGCCTGGCCACGCCCGGCTTGGCCATCGCGACGCTGCCGTCGGCCTGCACGGAGATCGGCGCGAGGGCGGCGGAGGCCTCCTCCGAGCGCGAGTTGCTGACCGCGTACCACCAGCCGAGCCCGACCGCGGCCACCGCGACGGCTCCCGCGGTCACGTACGTCACCACGCGCCTGCGCCTGTCGCGGGCCCGGGCGGCGGCCTGCTGCTCTTTGATCTTCTCGCGGGCCGACTTGGACTGCGTCTTCGTGCGGTGGGCTTTGCTCATGAGTCGTCCTCCCCTACCTCTCCAGTGTCGCCCCCCAGGCCGAGGGCACCGTCGAGCGCGTAGCGTCCCGGCGGGAAACGCGCGGCCCAGGCGCCGAGCAGCACGAGGCCGGAGTCGCGCAGGATGTCGAGCAGGTACGTCGGCTCCTGTCCCTTCCCCAGCTGGCCGCCGCCGCCGAAGCAGCCGCAGTCGATCCGCAGGCCGTTCGCCCAGGCCCAGGCGATGCCGAACACGAACGCGAACATGAGCAGCCCCGCGATCACCGCGGCCGCCCTGGTCAGCAGACCGACGACCAGCAGCACGCCGACCACGATCTCCAGGATCGGCAGGGCGTAGCCCACCGTGACGGCGATCGACTCGGGCAGCAGCTGGTAAGCCTTGACCGCCACGACGGAGTCGGCCGGGTTGCCGATCTTGAGCGCGCCCGCCGCGATCAGCACCCCGCCCAGGACCAGCCGGGCAACGGTCGTCACCCAGGGTACCGCCGAAAACGCTCTAGGTGACGATAGGGACGCGTCCACAGGTCATCTCCTCTGTCTCTGTGCCGGGATGCGCACAGTACCGGGATTCCATCCGACCACGCCGGAGATAAGCGTCACCTAAGCCCCTCCCACCTGGAAGGTTGCGCTTTTTACTCGCTCAAGTTAAAAATTACTTATGCAAGTAAGAAGGGACGGCACCGTCACGAGCTCCGCCAGAAGGGCGCAGATCGTGACCGCGACGATCGCGACGATCGCCGAGCTCGGTTACCACCAGGCGTCCTTCGCCCGGATAGCCGAGCGGGCGGGGCTAAGCAGCACGCGCCTGATCTCGTACCACTTCGACGGTAAGGACGAGCTGATCGGCCAGGCGATCGCGACGATCTACGGGGATCTGGCGGCGTTCATGGGCGAGCGGGTGAGCGCGCAGCGGACGCCGGGCGGCGCGCTGGAGGCGTACATCCGCTCGCTGGTGGAGTACATCAGCGAGCACCGCGCCGAGATGCGCGCCGCCACCGAGATCTTCCTCAACTTCCGCCCCGAGGGCGGCTCGGCGGCGCAGGACGCGGCCACGAACCTGTCGGCGCTCTCCCACATCGAGCGAATGCTGGCCTGGGGGCAGGAGAGCGGCGAGTTCGGGAGGTTCAACACCCGGGTGATGGCGATGGCGATCCAGCGGGCGCTGGACGGGCTGCCGTTCCTGCTGGAGGCCGACCCGGACGCCGACCTGGCCGAGTACGCCGACGAGCTGGCCGGGTTGTTCGCCCGGGCGACCAGAGCATGAGCCCGCGGCTCAGAGGGCTGCTCACCTTAGCGGTGGACATCGGGCTGCCCATCGGGCTCTACTACGTGCTGCGCGCCGCCGGCGTCGACTACCACACCGCGCTGCTGACCAGCTCCCTCATCCCGGGCCTGAGCGTCGTCTCCGATCTCGTACGCCGCCGCAGGCCCGACCGCCTGGGCATGTACATGACGGCGATGATGCTGGGCAGCGCGGCGGTTTCGCTGCTGATCCAGGACACCAGGTTCCTGCTGGCCAAGGACGGCTGGTTCATGGCGGTCGCGGGCCTGTGGTTCCTGGCGAGCGCGCGCGGGCGCCGGGACCGGCCGCCGGCGTTCGTGTTCACCCGGTTCCTCCTCGAAGGGCGGATCGGGCCGAACCGGGAGTCGTGGGACGTGTTGTGGGAGCGGCTGCCGGCCTTCCGCAGGATCTGGCGGGTGGCGACCGTCATCTACGGCACCGGCCTGCTGGTGGACGCCGCCGTACGGGTCGTGATCGCCTACACCCTGCCGGTGGACGGCGTCCCGGGGATCAGCGGCGTGCAGTACGGCGTCTGGCTGGCGCTGATGCAGGTCGCCATCAACGTCTACCTCGTGCCCACGGGCCTCTACAACCGCTACTCCAAGCTCTACGCGGACCTCAGCCGCACGCCGGCGGATCCGGCGCCGCGCCCAGGTCGGTGACGGAGAAGTCGTCGAGGACGAAGTCGGCCCCGGCCTGCTCCGGCTCGAGCGAGCGCAGCCCGACCCACACGTCGCCGCACCCGGCGACCACCCGCTCGGTGAACCCGGCCGTGCTGCGATGCTCGGGGATCGGCGTGCGCCGGGTCTCGACGCTGGAGCCGCCCTTGTCGTAGCCGGTCACCCACTGGTAGGTGTCCGGCAGCGCGTTCTGGCAGTTGAACGACACCTCGTACGCGTGCCCGGGCTCGAACCGCGCGGTCCACGGCAGCGTTCGGTAGATCAGCCCCTGCCGCTCCTCATGGGCCTTCAGCGACCAGTCGCCGCTCAGCACGTCGTCGACCGCCTTGCCGTTCCACCCGGCCTGCGTGTACGGCTCGTGCCGCTCGGCCAGGTGTGTACGCGCGTCGAACGAGCCGCCCGCGTCCCCCTTCACGAACGGTCCCCAGCCGGGCTCGGCCGACTCGAACGTCTCCACCGCGCCCGCCGGTTCCCGCTCGAACACCCGCACGTCGTCCACCCGCACGTCCCCGGCAGCGGCGGCGGCGGAGATCCGCAGCGAAACCGGCCCGCGAGCCGCGGTGAACGTCACCTTGACCCGCTGGAAATACGTGTCGTGCTTCTCGTCGGAGGCGATGTAGTTCTTGGCCGTCGACCGCTCGACCCTCACCGACCGCCCACCGGCCTCCAGCGTGGTCGCCCGCGTCCGCCCCGGCTCGACCTCCACGAACGCCGACGCGGTGTAGGTCCGTCCCGGCTGGAGTCCGCGCAGCCGCTGCTCAAGCCGCGCGTGAGCGCCGCCGCCGAGCACCGCGACCTGTCGGCCCAGCTCGTCCTTCCGTACGCTCACGGGCCCGCTGACGGTCCACCCGTCGAGGGCGCCGCCGTTGAAGCCGGGATCGCGCACGCCGCTCCCCTGCCCCCAGTCCGGCTCGGCCTGCCGGGGCGCGTCATCGGGATAAAGGACATAAGGCACCCCTGCCTCGGCCCGCAGCGTGATCTTCCCACCGACCGGACTGACCGTGCCGGCCCGCACGCGCCCCTGGTCGGTGAGCCGGTAGACGGTCAGCACCCGGTCGGCGTCCCACGTGGTCTCGCCGCCCGCCGGGTTGTAGTGGTACAGCTTCCCTTGCCACGGCAGCAGGTACGTGCCGCCGTCGAGCACCTTGCGCCCTCCGGCGAACCATGCACGCCTGCCGTCCCGATAGGTCCCCCGCACACCCCCGCTGAAGACGATCTCGTCGGCGTTCCAGTCCATGATCTGGTAGTGCTGGAGGAACTTGGCGGGCAGGTTGTGCTCCCAGATGTTGCGGTAGAAGGCGGTGAAGTCGTTCTCCGCCGTCCAGCCCTCGAACTCCACGATGCGCGCGTTGTCCAGGATGGGATGGGTGTTCCAGACGTCCTTCTCGTCGTTGCGGATGAACCGGATGATCTGCGAGTTCAGCCCCTTGTTGGTGACTCCGCCGTAGTTGAGGTCGTTGGCCCAGTGCGCCCAGAGGGACGACCGTTCCAGCTTGTCCGACCACTCGGTGGTCACCTGCCAGCCCTGATCGCGCAGCTCCGCCAGCGTCCGGTCGGCGACCCAGCCGTACGGCCGGAACACGTCCACGTACAGGACCGCGAGGTTCGTGTCGGTCTCGTCCCGCAGCTGCCTGAACCTCCTGGCGAGGGTGCCTCTGGTCAGGTCGCCGCGCTGGTCGATCAGGTACGCCTGGTCGAGCCAGTTCCAGCCCTTGGCGTCCTTGTCCACGAGCTGCTCGTCGAAGTTCTTCGCCTCGGGGTAGGACTCGGTCGCGTTGACGTGCACGCCGAACGTGGCGTTCCAGCCCTTGCCCGCCTTGAGCAGCGCGTTCAGGTCCTTCAGGCCGCCCGCGCGGCGGTTGTAGTTACCGCCGTAGTCCGGGTGCGCCGCGTCGTGGCCCTCCGACTGGTACCCCTTGAGCAGCGCCAGCTGCCCGAGGCCGTCGGTGGCCAGCGAGATCCGCTTGACGTCGTCGAGCGTGCGCAGGAACGGGTGCGTGGCCTGGCTGGAGAAGTTGAACGGGATGTGCGCGACCACCCGGTCCCTCGTCTGCTCCGCGCCGGGCGCCCTGACGCCGATGCTCCTGAACGCGACCGCGCCGTCCTGCCAGTCCAGGCTCCCGTCGCTGTTGGCGTCGGGGGTGAGCACGACCTTCGCCCAGGGCAGCTCCTCGGTGAACGGCGCGCCGTCGGCGCGGTAGGTCCACTGCCCGCTCCACACGCCGACCCTGACGGTGCCGTCGGCGTCCTTCCTGGCCTGGTGCCAGAACCTGGCCGCATCCCGGTCGGTGACGCCCGAGGGGCGGTCGTAGGTGGAGTTCGACTCGATCGCCGCGGCCAGCCGATCGGTGTTCACGATCGCGTACGACGCCCCGGCCGGGGCCGCGTCCGGCGCCGTGTCCGCCGTGACGGGGGCGAAGACGTCGGCGGTGCGGGTGGAGTCGGGGTCCAGCCGGGTGAACGCGGTCGCCGCGCCCCGCTGCCCGCTCGACACCGACACCAGATCGTGGCCCGGCAGGTCGATCGTGCCGACGCGGAACGCCGCGGTGTCGGCCACCGAGTCGACCTTGAACGTCGTCACCCGGCCCC
Organism: Nonomuraea marmarensis; assembly: GCF_043197025.1. Classification (NCBI taxonomy): domain Bacteria; kingdom Bacillati; phylum Actinomycetota; class Actinomycetes; order Streptosporangiales; family Streptosporangiaceae; genus Nonomuraea; species Nonomuraea marmarensis. The sequence continues at coordinate 379,302 of NZ_JBICRM010000001.1, read as the reverse complement.
GCACCCCGATGCTCGCCCCGAGGGAGACGCCTGCCAGGCCGGGGAAGGTCAGCCGGTAACGCGTGGTCGCGCCGTCGTTGCCGGTCAGGGCGACGGTCACCGCGCGGGCCTGGCCGTTCAGCACGACGGCGGGCACCGCCGAACTGCCGCCCAGCGTGGCCCGGCTCGCCCTGTCGGTGTAGCGCAGGATCCGCGGGAAGGCCGGATCCAGCTCCACGCTCAGCGAACCGGAGGAGATCGTGATCGGCTTCGCCACGGCCGCGGAACTGGGCGACCGGTTCTGCAGGGTGGGGCCCGGCGGCGGCGTGCCGGCCGGCGAGGGCTCAGGAGACGGCAGCTCGTACGTCGGCGCAGGCGTGGGTGTGGGATCTGCGGACGCCGGGGCGGCCGTGGCCGTGAGCGCGAGGGCTGCTGCGACGGTTACGGGCCCTGGACGCATAGGTGTAAACCCGCCTTACCTCCGTACGCCCTGGGCCATCTCCTTGGCGAGGGCGGAGATGGACGCCCGGCCCGCGGCCTCGTCGGGCGCGTCGAGGATGCGGCGGATGAACGCCGACCCCACGATGACCCCGTCGGCGTAGGCCGCAACCTCGGCCGCCTGCGCGCCCGTGCCGACCCCCAGGCCCACGCACACCGGCAGGTCCGTGTGCGCGCGGGTCCGCTCGACCAGGCCCTCGGCGGCGACGTTGACCGTCTCCCTGGCGCCCGTGACGCCCATCAGCGAGGCCGCGTACACGAAGCCCGTGCAGCAGTCGACCACGGCCTTGATCCGCGCCTCCGTCGAGCTGGGTGCCACCAGGAACACCGTGTCGATGCCCGCGCCCGCCGACGCCGCGCGCCACGGCTCCGACTCCTCGGGCGTCAGGTCGGGCGTGATCGTGCCCGCCCCGCCCGCGCCGGCCAGGTCTCTGGCGAACCGCTCGGCGCCGTACTTGTCGATGGGATTCCAGTACGTCATGACGAGCGTGGCGGCCCCGGTGGCGGCGACCCCCTCGACCGTGCGCAGCACGTCGGCGATGCGCGTGCCGTTGGTCAGCGACCTGTGCACCGCGTCCTGGATCGTCGGCCCGTCCATGAGCGGGTCGGAGTAGGGCAGGCCGATCTCGATGACGTCGCAGCCGGCCTCCACCAGGGCCGCGGCGGCGGAGATGGCGCCGTCCTTGGACGGGAAGCCCGCGGGCAGGTAGCCGACGAGCGCGGCCCGGTTGTCCGCCTTGGCCTTGGCGAAAACCGTCTGAAGAGTCGTCATGTCTGTCCGTTCGAAGCTCGAGTCTCACTATGATGCCCCGTCGCGGGGCCTTCAGCGCGGGTGTGGCGACTCGTCAGAGGTTGAAGTATTTCATCGCGGTGCCCATGTCTTTGTCGCCGCGGCCTGAGAGGTTGACCAGGATGGTCGCCTCGGGGCCGAGCTCGCGGCCCAGCTCCTGTGCGCCCGCGAGGGCGTGGGCGGACTCGATGGCCGGGATGATGCCCTCGGTCCTGGACAGCAGCGAGAACGCGGCCATCGCCGCGTCGTCGGTGACGCCGTGGTAGGTGGCGCGGCCGGTGTCCTTGAGCCAGGCGTGCTCGGGGCCGACGCCCGGGTAGTCGAGCCCGGCCGAGATCGAGTGGGACTCGATGGTCTGGCCCTCGTCGTCCTGCAGCACGTAGGTGCGCGAGCCGTGCAGCACGCCGACCGAGCCCGCGGTGAGCGTGAGCGCGTGCTCGCCGCTGTCCAGGCCGTGCCCGGCCGCCTCGTAGCCGTGCAGCTGGACGCCCTCGTCGCCGATGAACGCGTGGAAGATGCCGATCGCGTTGCTGCCGCCGCCGACCGCCGCGCACACGGCGTCGGGCAGCCGGCCGGTCAGCTCCAGGATCTGGCGGCGGGCCTCGACGCCGATGATGCGCGCGAAGTCGCGCACGATCTCGGGGAACGGGTGCGGCCCCGCGACCGTGCCGAACAGGTAGTGGGTGGTGTCGACGTTGGTCACCCAGTCGCGGAACGCCTCGTTGATGGCGTCCTTCAGCGTCTGGGAGCCGTTGGTCACCGGCACCACGGTGGCGCCGAGCAGCTTCATCCTGGCCACGTTGAGCGCCTGGCGCTCGCAGTCGACCGCGCCCATGTAGATGACGCACTTCAGGCCGAGCAGGGCGGCCGCGGTGGCGGTGGCCACGCCGTGCTGGCCCGCGCCGGTCTCGGCGATCACCCGCTTCTTGCCCAGCCGCTTGGTCAGCAGCGCCTGGCCCAGCACGTTGTTGATCTTGTGGGCGCCGGTGTGGGTGAGGTCCTCGCGCTTGAGCACGATCCTGGCGCCGCCGGCCTGCTCGCTGAAGCGCGGCACGTCGGTCAGCGTGGTCGGCCGGCCCGCGTAGGTCCGCAGCAGGTGGTCGAACTCCCGCAGGAACTGCGCGTCGTTCTTGGCCTTCTCGTAGACCGCGGCCACCTCGTCGAGCGCCGGGATGAGCGCCTCGGGCACGTATCGGCCGCCGAAGATGCCGAACTTGCCGTGCACGTCGGGGTCGTCGCCGTGCGCGCCGTTGCCGGCCAGGTCGGCGGCGGTCAGGATGGAGCCCTCTTTTGCCACTGTTATCCCTCCGCTGAGTGGTCGGGCCGCGTCGACGGGTGGGCGCCGGCGGTCACCAGCGCCTCCACTGCCTTGCGCGGGTCCTTGCCGGTGACCAGGCTCTCCCCCACCAGGACGGCGTCGGCGCCGCCCCTGGCGTAGGCGAGCAGGTCGTGCGGGCCGCGCACGCCCGACTCGGCAATCTTGATCACATTATCCGGGATCTTGGGCGCCAGCTTCGCGAAGACCTCGCGGTCGACCTCGAGTGTCTTCAGATTGCGGGCGTTGATCCCGATGACCCGGGCGCCGGCGGCGACCGCCCGCTCGAGCTCCTCTTCGGTGTGCACCTCCACCAGCGGGGTGAGTCCGATCGACTCGGCCCGCTCGATCAGCGACACCAGCGCCTCCTGCTCCAGGCAGACGACCATCAGCAGCGCCAGGTCGGCGCCGTGCGCCCGGGCCTCCCAGAGCTGGTAGGAGGTGAGGATGAAGTCTTTGCGCAGGATCGGGATGTCGACCCTGGCGCGGACCGCGGCCAGGTCGTCGAGGCTGCCCCCGAACTTGCGCCGCTCGGTCAGCACGCTGATGACGTGGGCGCCGCCCGCTTCGTAGTCGGCGGCCAGCGCGGCCGGGTCGGCGATCGCGGCGAGCGCGCCCTTGGACGGGCTCGAACGCTTGACCTCGGCGATCACCGAGATCCTGTCACCCCCGAGCGCGGCCATCGCGTCTCTGGGCGCCTGGGCGCGCCCGGCTCGCTGCTTGAGCTCGTCGATCGACTCGGCCTGCTGACGTGCGGCGAGGTCGGCGCGCACCCCGTCAAGGATGTCGTCGAGGACACTCGGCCCTTCCGTCCGCTCACTCACGCGCTTGGGGTCCCTCCGGTCGACAGTGGGGGCGGCGGAGAGTTCGCGTCGCGTCCGCTCTCTGCCTTGTCCTGCGATGGTATCGGCCCCTCCGGGCTCACCTCACCACAGGCCCCCGGGTAAAACAGGGCCTACGGCGCGAGGAACGCCCCGAAAGGCAGATTACGGACGACCCAGTAGACCATGACGATCGCGATGAACCCCCAGAGCCACGCCGGGTGCGCGAGCGTCGTGCGTCTGTGCCTGCCCTGCCAGGCGCGTACGACCCACCGGCCCCACCAGAACAGCAGGAACGGGATCATCGCCACGGCGAGGGGGTTGAGCCCGAGCGCGGCGACCGGGTCGAGGTGGGCCAGCGCGTGCATGGTGCGCAGCGAGCCGCAACCCGGGCAGTAGAGGCCGGTCAGCCACAGGAACGGGCAGGTCGGGTAGTGGCCCGGCTGGTTGGGGTCCACCGCGCCGACGAACGCGAACGCCGACCCCGTGGCGGCCGCAACACCGAGCGGCGCGAGCAGGCCCTTGAGGCGAGCCGTGCCGCGCCGCTCGGTCGTTGCGATGCTCATGCTCCTAGTATCCGCCTTCCGATCGCGCCTCTAGTACGACGTGGTGGAGGGCACGGTCGCGGCGAGCAGGATGAACACGATGACGTAGAAGATGATGACCAGCACCCACCAGATGATGCCGATGATCATGGTGCGCTTCCACCAGGTCTTGGCCTCCTCGGAAGCCTGTATGGCGCCCTGGTAGTCGCCGATCTGCCACTTCGAGTTCACCTGCGACGACTTGACGATCGCCACGATGCCGAACGGCAAGCAGCAGAACAGCGTGGTGAGAATGGCCGGGACCAGATGGTTGTCCGGCGGCTGCTGCCCAGGGGCGCCACCGTAACCGCCGCCACTCGGCGGCTGCTGACCGTACCCGCCGCCGCTGGGGGGCTGCTGGCCGTAGCCACCGCCACTCGGCGGCTGCTGACCGTACCCACCGCCACCGCTCGGGGGCTGCTGGCCATAACCACCACCACTCGGCGGCTGCTGACCGTACCCACCGCCACCGCTCGGGGGCTGCTGGCCATAACCACCACCACTCGGCGGCTGCTGACCGTACCCGCCGCCACCGCTCGGGGGCTGCTGGCCATAACCACCGCCGGGCGGCTGGGCGCCGTAGCCACCGTCGCCCTGGTTTCCGTAACTCATCCTAATGACCCCTCATGTCGCCATCTTTGAGTCGAGTTGCGCGCGGCAGCCTAGCGAGAAACCATCTTCTACGTGGTCTAACGCCCAGTTTGGGGACAATTCGTAATCGGACCGCAAGCGGGTCGTCACGGTCCGGCTACGCTGGGAGTAAGTTACCGGCTGGTTAGTAGCTGTCCACGCTGGACGTGGCGGCGGCGCTGAACCCGATCAGGGACAGGATCATGCCGCCGAAGATGAGCCAGCACAGCAGCCAGATCACGACGGTGATGTACGAGGTGACGAGGCCGCCGACGGCCATGCCCTGGCCTTCCTCGCCGGTCCGCTTGATCCGGTTGAGCGCGATGTGACCGAGGATCACGCCGGGGATGCTGGTGATGCCGCAGAAGACCAGGCCGATGATGCCCAGGACGAGCGAGGCCACCGCCATGCCGTTGGTGGACCTGGGCTGCTGGGGGGCGCCGTACTGGCCGTAGTTCTGCTGGCCGTAGCTGGGGGGCTGCTGGCCGTACCCGCCGCTGGGGGGCATTTGACCGTAGCCGAGCGGCTCCTGCGGATAGCTCGGGGGCTGCTGGCCGTAGCCGCCGCCGCTCGGGGGCTGCTGGCCGTAACCACCTCCGCTCGGGGGCTGCTGACCGTAGCCGCCGCCGCTGGGAGGTTGCTGGCCGTAGCCGCCGCCGCTGCTCGGGGGCTGCTGGCCGTACCCGCCACCGCTGGGCGGCTGCTGGCCATAGCCGCCGCCGCTCGGAGGCTGCTGGCCGTACCCACCGCCGGGCGGCTGGGCGCCGTAACCGCCGCTTCCGCCCTGATCCCCGTAGCTCATGCGCTTGGCTCCTCAAATGTTCGTGGCGAGTTGCAACGGCAGCTTATTGACAAAACGTTTGCCACGTAGACACAGGTTCAGAACCGTAAAGAATTCGTCCTCGCCGAATCTCAGCGGGAATCGGTGGGGTCGTCGCCGCGGTCGAGCGCTTCCCACAGCGACTTGTCGTCTCGGGCCTGCGTCCCGGCCTTGTCCGCGCCCCTGTCGTAGCGGGCCGACATGCCCGCCCACCTGCTCCCGCGCAGGATCGCGACGACTCCCCCGGCGATCATCAGGACCGCTCCCACCGCCGCGACGGCCGGCCAGAGGGGCATGATCTCCCAGGGGAGGTCGGTCCGGACGTGCATGACGTTCCGGTCGCGCAGCCAGCCGGTCACGGTGTCGCCGTTCGTGGCCGCCCACGTCGCCGCCGCCGCGACGGCCCCGCACAGGGCGAGCAACGCTCCGACGACCCGGCGGCCCACGCCCTTGGTCGCCAGCACGGCCACCACACCCGCCAGTCCGGCCAGCGCCACGGGGGTCAGCACGGGGCCGAGCTCACCGCCGGTGGGCGCCACCGCGTCCGCGCCGCCCTCCACGAGCCGCACCCAGATCCGGCCGGCGGCGAACAACACGAGTACGCATCCCAGGGCGGTCCCCAGCACCCACCCCCACAACTCCCCGCGACCCGCCCTCTCCATGGACTCCATCCCGCCTTCCTAGCCGAGCGGGATCTCGAGCTGATCGGCGTCGAAGCACGTGCGGTCCCCGGTGTGGCACGCCGCGCCCACCTGGTCGACCTTGACCAGGACGGTGTCGCCGTCGCAGTCGAGCGCCACGGCTTTGACCTGCTGGACGTGGCCGGAGGTGACACCCTTCACCCAGAGCTCGGCACGGCTGCGGGACCAGTAGGTGGCCCTGCCGGTGGTGAGCGTCCGATGCAGCGCCTCGTCGTTCATCCAGGCCAGCATGAGCACCTCGCCGGTGTCGTACTGCTGGGCGACGGCGGGGACGAGGCCGTCGGGGTTGCGCTTCAACCGTGCGGCAATCTTGGGGTCCAGGGACATGCTGTCCATTCAACCAGCCCACCCACCCGCCTCCACCCTGGCCCAGGGGGTTCATGCACCGCTCGCCCGTAGCCGCCGGCCGGCTGAGCGTCGGACGCGGGTCTCGGGATCGGCGACGTGGCTCCCGTGCCCCTGGCGCCGTTCGCCACCCGGCGCGGGCCGCCGTGAGCGCTGGTGGCTGGGCGCGGGAGTCCGCGATCGGGCGGTCGCGTCAGTCCAGGGCCTGGGAGAGCGTGTCGTAGATCGGGAACAGGGGCGCCAGGTTCGTCCTGCGGAGCCGTCGCAGCACCTGGCCGTCCGGTGCCACCAGGGCCATCGTCCCGTCCCTCTCCCGCAGCGTGGCCAGCAGGCGCACCAGGACGCCCAGGCCCGTCGTGTCGATGAAGGTCAGCCCCGTCAGGTCCACCACCAGCCGGGGGCCGTGCGCCTCCACCGCGTCGTCGAGGCATTTTCGGACCTGGGACACGTTGTCCAGATCCACCTCGCCCGCCAGGCTGACCACCACGAGCTCGCCGTGTTGGCGTCGCGTCATCTCCAGCACATCCACGCCCATGCACCTCACATCCCATCCCGCGGGGGGCAGGCCCCCCGCGTCCCCCCAAAAAGCAAGGAAGAACCGCTCCCAATCGCAGGGAGCAAGCTCCCCGCGCTCCCCCCAAAAAAGCAAGGAAGAACCGCTTCCCAATCGCAGGGAGCAGGCCCCCGCGTCCCCCCCAACAGCAAGGAAGAAGCGCTTGCCATCACGGGGGGCAAGCCCCCCGTGCCCACAGCTAGGAAGAACCACCTGTCGTCGCGGTCCCGCCGAAAAGGTACACCGGTCTGCGCCGGGTCACGGTGGGTTTTGCAGAGAATGCGCTACGTGATGAAGTTGGGCGGAGTAGTTTCGGGTGCGACGCGTGCTAGGGGAGGACACCAAGGTGGTGCACGTCGCGGGCTCCGTCCTCGATCCCGACCTGGGGGATCACGTCTGCCTGCCGTTCGAGGGCGAGCGGGAGCGGATGGCCGCCACGAGGGCGTTCACGATGAACGGGTTGCGCCGCCGTACCAAAGTGATGATCATCACGCACGCCGACAGCCCCGACAGGACGCGTGACTGGCTGGCACCGCTCGTGCCGGGGTTCGCCGACGCGGAGTCCGCCGGGCAGGTGGAGATCCTGGCCTGTGCCGACACCCACTTCACCGACGGGTGTCTCGATCCGGACCGCGTGTACGGGGGGCTGGCCGACGCGAAGGACCGGGCCCGCAAACACGGCCAGCACGGCGTGTACGCCCTGATCGACGCATCCTGGGGCGTGCGCGACGTACCGGGGCAGGCGGCGTTCGAGGCGGCGACCAACGAGCTGTTCGGCGAGCGCTGGCTGGCGGCCGTGTGCCAGTACGATCGCACCCTCTTCCCCCGCGACGCCATCGACCGGGCCACCTCCGTGCACCCGATCTCGCCCGAGCAGGCGCTGCTGCGCTTCGCCAACACCTCCTCGCCCCGCGGGCTGCGGGTCTGGGGGGACATCGACCTCACCAACCGGCAGGCGTTCGCCTCGGTGCTGGCGCGGCTGGAGAACGAGCCCTGCGAGGTCGTGATCGACGCCTCCGAGCTGGACTTCATCGACGCCGGTTCCGCGCAGTTGCTGACCGTCACGGCCCTGGCCAGGCCCCGGGGGTCCACCGCGGTCCGCTGCCGGGACTCCGTCGCCCGGGTGCTGCGGCTGATCAGGGCGGACGAGTTCATCGCGGTACGACGGGTGGGCGATGTGTAGGCAGGTGCTCTGCGCGAGCTTCGCGCGGGGGCGTATCACGTTTCTCCGCAGGGCGGTCGCCGAGCACGCCGCCTACGAGGGGCTGACCGGCAGGCACCTGGAGGACTTCGTGCTGGCGGTCAACGAGATCACCACCAACGCGGTCGTGCACGGGGGCGGGCACGGGCGGTTGCGGTTGTGGTCGCACGACGGGCGGTTGTGGTGTGAGATCACCGACGAGGGGCCGGGGCTGCCGCCGGGGTGGGTGAGCGAGATGCGGCCGCCCACGGGGTTCGAGTGCCGTGGGCGGGGGTTGTGGCTTACGCGGATGTTGTGCGATCAGATCACGATCGTGTCCGGGCCTGGAGGCACGACTGTGACGTTCGCCGCCATCTGCGCCTGATGGCCGCGGGCTACGAGTGTGCCGCCGACACCCAGGACGCGTGCAGGTCGGCGTACACACCGGGCTCCTGGACCAGGTCCCCGTGCGGCCCGCGCTGCACCAGGCGGCCCGCGTCGAAGACGAGGACCTCGTCGGCGTTCTCCGCGGTGGACAGCCGGTGCGCGATCGAGATGGCGGTGCGGCCGCGGGTGACGCCTTCCAGGGCCCGGGCCAGCCGTACCTCCGTGGCCGGGTCCACCGCCGAGGTGGCCTCGTCCAGCAGGAGCAGGTCGGGGTCGGCGAGGTAGGCGCGGGCCAGCGCGACGAGCTGGCGCTCACCGGCCGACAGCGACTCCCCGCGCTGGCCGACGGGGGTGTCCAGGCTCGCGGGCAGGGTTTCGAGCCAGTCGGCCAGGCCCAGCTCGGTCATCGCGAGCTCGATCTCCTCGCGCGTCGCCGACGGCTTGCCGTAGCGGATGTTCTCCTCCAGCGTCCCGTCGAACAGGAAGCCGTCCTGCGGCACCATGACGATGCGCTCGCGCAGGGAGGAGAAGCGGACATCGCGCAGGTCGTGGCCGTCCACCGTGACGCGCCCCGAGGCGGGGTCCATCAACCTCGTCAGGAGCTTGGCGAACGTGGTCTTGCCCGAGCCCGTCTCCCCCACCACGGCGACGCGGGAGCGGGGCGGGATCTCCAGCGAGATCTCGCGCAGCACGGGCACCCCGCCGGGATAGGAGAAGTGCACGTCCTCGAAGGCGACGGAGATGGGGCCGCGGGGCAGGTTCACGCCCTCGTCGCCGGGGTCGGCCACGTCGGGCGGGGTGTCGAGCACGCCGAGGATGCGCCGCCATCCGGCGACGGCGTTCTGCGCCTCGTTCAGCACCTCCGTGGCCATCTGGAGCGGCGAGATGAACATGGTGACCAGGAACAGGAACGCCACCAGCTGCCCCTGCGTGATCTCGCCCGACAGCCCGAGCCGCACGCCGAGCAGCACGATCCCGGCGATGGCGAGGGCGGCCACGAGCTCGGTCAGCGGGAAGACGAAGCCGACGATGGTCTGCGCCCTGATCTGGGCGCTCCTGTTGCCGTCCACGGCCGTGTCGATGCGCTCCCCGGTACGGCGCTCCGACGCGTACGCCCTGATCACGGCGGCGCCGACGACGGACTCGCTGACCGCGGCCAGCATGTCGCCGGTGCGCTCGCGTACCGTCGTGTACGCCCGCGACAACCGCCGCTGAAAACGCGGCAGGGTGATCAGCAGCGGGACGAAGCAACCCCAGACCAGCAGCGTGAGCTGCCAGGAGTAGACGAACATGAGCACGGTGGCGACGAACAGCTGGCCGAACGCCACGATGATCATCAGCCCGCCCCACTGCATGAACGTGCTGATCTGGTCGATGTCGTTGGTGACGCGCGAGACCAGGGCGCCGCGGCGCTCGCTGTTCTGGGTGAGCACCGACAGGTCGTGCACGTGCCTGAAGCCGCGTACGCGCAGGGTGGCGAGGGAGGATTCGGTCGCCTTGTACAGGCGGACGTTCATGACGTATCCGGCGAGGGCCGTCAGCACCACCGCTGACGCACATATCAGGACTGCTCGGGTGATGTACGGGAGGTCCGGGGTGCCGCCCTTGAGACCCGTGTCGATCGTCTGCTGAACCGCGATCGGCACGATGATCTTGCCCAGGGTCGCGACGACGGCCAGTGCCAGCGTGCCCGCCAGCCCCTTGCGGAACTCGGGCGTGAACGACAACCCCTGCCGGATGGTGGCCAGCGCGGAGCGTTCCGAGTTCCCGTGGATGCCCTGCACGGTCATGCGCTGACCTCTTCCCCGGCCTCTTGGGCAGGTATGTCGATGGCGGCGCGCTCGGCTTCCTCGCGCTCGTAGGCGGTCACCAGGTTCCGGTAGCCGGCGCAGCGCGTGATCAGCTCCCGGTGCGGCCCCCGGTCCACGACCCGGCCGCGGTCCAGGTAGACGACCTCGTCGGCCAGGGCGATCGTGGCCATCCGGTACGCGACGACCACGACGGTGGACGCCTCGGCCGCGTCGCGGAGGCCGTACAGGATCTTGGCCTCGACCTGCGGGTCCACGCTGGAAGTGGCGTCGTCGAGGATGAGCAGGCGGGGCCGGCGCACGAGGGCGCGTGCCAGCGCGAGGCGCTGGCGCTGGCCGCCGGACAGCGACGTGCCGCGCTCGCCGACCCGCGTGTCGAGACCGGAGGCGAGCCGGCCGACGAAGCCCTCGGCCTGCGCGAGGCGCAGCGCCGCCCACACCTCCTCGTCGCCCTGGTCCAGGCCTAGCGCGATGTTGCCGCGCACGGTGTCGTCGAACAGGAACGTCTGCTGCGGCACCAGCGCCACCGACTCGGCCAGGCCGCCGTAGGCCAGCTCCCGCACGTCCACGCCGTCGAGCAGCACTTGCCCGGAAGCGGGGTCCACCAGCCGGACGAGCAGCTGCACGAGCGTGGACTTGCCCGAGCCCGTGGGCCCGACCAGCGCGACGGTACGGCCTTCCGGCACGTCGAAGGTGACGTCGTGCAGCACCTCGGCCTCGCCGTAGGCGTACGAGACGCCGTCGACCTCCAGCCTGGCGGGCGTGGCGGAGGAGGTGGCGGCGCGGCCGTACTCCATGGAGCCGGTCGCCTCCAGCACCGCCTGCACCCGCTGCCAGCCGACGACGCTGCGCGGCAGCTCGGCCAGCACCCAGCCCAGCGCCCTGATCGGGAAGGCCAGCAACGTGAACAGGTACGCCACCTGCACCAGGTCCCCGGAGTCGATCGCGCCGGTGGACAGGCGCATCGCGCCGACGGCGAGCACCGCGAGCACGCCCAGCGTGGGCAGCGCCTCCAGCAGCGGGTCGAACAGCCCGCGCACGCGCCCGACCGCGATGTTGGCGTCGCGCAGCTCGTGGGCGCGCCGCTGGAACCGCTCGGTCTCCAGCTCCTCCCTGCCCAGCGTCTTAACGACGAGCGCGCCGTCGAAGCTCTCGTGCGCGATCTCGCTGACCTCCGCGCGCAACTGCTGCGCGCGGGTGGCGAGCGGGCTGAGCCTGCGCTGATAGATCAGGTTAAGTACGGCGATAGCCGGAAAAATCAGGAAACCGACCAGGGCCAGCGTGAGATCCGTGAGTAACATCGCGACCGCGGCCGTGAACAGCATGACGATCACGCCCACCGCCATCGGCAGCGGCGCGAGCGGCGCCCAGGCGGCCTCGGCGTCGGCGCTGGCGTTCGACAACAACTGGCCGGTCGGGTGCTGGTGGTGCCAGGACAGCGGCAGCCGCAGGTACTGCTTGGTCACGTCCCTGCGCGACCTGGCCTGCATGCGGAACTGCAGGACGCCGGCCAGGATGCGCCGCCCGGCCACACCCAGCGACTTGACCAGCGCCGTGCCGATGATGAGGAACGTCCCGGTCCACAGGGCGCCTGAGGCGACGTTCCCCTCGCCGAAGGCCGGCAACACGACGTTCTGCGTCGCCCAGCCGAGCGCCCACGCGGAGGCGACGGTCATGCCGCCGTATAGCGCGCTGGCGACGACGGCCAGCGCGAACACCGCTTTCTCTGTGCGAATGGCCACCCCAAGGACACGAAGTCCTTGACGCATGACGGCCGAGGTGACCTTGCTCGCCACTCGGTGCGGTTCCCTTCAAAGCTGACATTTCTCTCTAAGTCACTATCACGCCGGATCAACCCGTTATTCCCCCGGGTAGGGTGACCTCGTGACTCATGCTCGTGATGAACGCGCCGCGCTCTGCGACCTGTTCGACCGGCTCGGACCGGACGCGCCGACGCTCTGCACGGGCTGGACCACCTCCGACCTGGCCGCCCACCTGGTGCTGCGCGAGCGCAGGCCGGACGCGATGGGCGGCATCGCGATCAAGCCCCTCGCCGGCTACACCGCCTCGGTGCAGAACGGCCTCAAGGCCAAACACCCCTACCCCGAGCTGGTCGATCTCGTACGCAAGCCCGGCGGCGTCTACGCCCTGCTGCCCTTCCTCGACGACGCCGTCAACACGCTGGAGTTCTTCGTGCACCACGAGGACGTCCGCCGCGCCCAGCCGTCGTGGGAGCCGCGCGAGTTGTCCGAGGACTTCGAGCGGCTCATCTGGAAGCGGGTCTCGTCGGGCACCCGGCTGATGTTGCGCAGGGCGCCGGTGGGCGTGGTGCTGCACCGGCTGGGCGGCGGCGTGGTGCTCGGCGGGCCGCGCGGCGGCGCCCGGGTGGAGGTCACCGGGAGGTCGGCCGAGCTGCTGATGTTCTGCTTCGGGCGGCAGGAGCACGCCAGGGTGGAGCTCACCGGCGATCCCCACGCCGTCGACCAGCTGCGCGAAGCCTCACTCGGCGTGTAGCCGTTACGTGTATCGGCGCTCGCCGATGGTGGCCTGTGCCGGCCGTCGCAGCGCGGCGATGAGCGTGTCGCCCGCTGCTCGGCGGCTTCGGGCCGGTGGTGACGCGCCTCGCTGGACGGGCTGCGGGAGCTGGTGAGCGGATCCGGCGGCGCTCGCCGCGCTGTGGGCGCAGATCATCGCCTGGGACCTCTTCGCGGAAACCCGGCGCGGCAGGCGCTCGTCCTTAGTCTCCAGCCCTTACCATGGCAGAGGAAAGAAGCCCCCCGGTTAGGATCATGAACATCTTCACAGAAGATGCCACTGATCGCCCAGATCCGGGTATATACGGCTGGGAACGGACTGCAGGAGGCCCCCCATGCAGGTCAAGAAGGTGATCACCTACGTGGCTGTCGCGTTCGTGGTCTTCTACCTTTTCACCAAGCCGACCGAAGCGGCGGCAGCGGTCAGCGGTGTCTTCGAAGGAATCCTTCAAGGAGCCAACCAGTTGGCCGTCTTCTTTACAAATGTTCTGACCTGACGGATGGTTCTTGTCTGCGTTTGATGCTTCCCCGCGCTGCCGGAACGTGTTACGCAGGCAGGATGAGAGATCGCCCGAGCGGCACCAAGATCAATCAGCTCGATCCCAACGCGCGGCGCATCCTCGAGCGAGCTGAGCTCGAGGGCATCGAGCTGATCCGTTTCCTGTACGCCGACCACGGTGGCGTGATCCGTGGCAAGGCGGCATCCCGGTCCCGGTTGGCCGAGCGGCTCAACACCGGCATCGGGCACACGGTGGCGATGATGGCGATGAACATGCTCGACCAGCTCCAGGACGTCGAGCACATGGGTCCGGTGGGCGAGGTACGCATCGTTCCCGACCCCGCCACGTATGTCCCGCTGCCCCACGCGCCCGGGGCGGCCGCGATGTTGTCGGACCTGTGCCTGCCGGACGGCTCGCCGTGGGGCGCCTGCGCGCGGACGTTCCTCAAGGACGCGATCGCCGAGCTCGCCACCGAGGGTTACACGCTGATGGCGGCGTTCGAGCCGGAGTTCACCCTCGGCCGCCGCCTGCCCGACCCGGCCGGCGGCCACGACCGGCTGGTGCCAATCGACGACTCGCTCTGCTACGCGAGCGCCGGGTTCGACACCGCGCACGACTACACCATCAAGCTCATCCGCGCCCTGGAGACGCAGGGCATGCGCGTCGAGCACTACCACCCCGAGCTGGGCCCGGGGCAGCAGGAACTGTCCGTACGCCACGCGCCCGCGCTGCGCGCCGCCGACAACCACGTCCTGTATCGCGAGACCGTGCGCGGCGTGGCCATGCGCATGCAGATGTGGGCCACGCTGGCTCCCAAGCCGCTGGCCGACCAGGCGGGCAACGGCGCCCACCTGCACCTGTCGTTGTGGAGCGACACCCAGAACGTGTTCGCCGACGACAGCGAGGTGCGCGACGGGTTCATCGGCGGCCTGATCGCCCACCTGCCCGCCCTGACCGCGCTGACCTGCGGCAGCGTCAACAGCTTCCGCCGCCTGGCACCCCGTACGTGGGCGAGCGCGTACGCCGTCTACGGCCCCGACAACCGCGAGGCCGCGGTACGCGTGTGCTCACCGCTCGGCGAGACCGGCGAGCCCAACCTGGAGCTGAAGCCGTCGGACTCCTCGGCGAACCCGTACCTGTCGCTCGGCGCCGTCATCCACGCGGGCCTGGACGGCATCCGGCGCAAGCTCGACCCCGGCGCGCCCGTGGACGTGGACCCGGACACCCGGCCGGGCCACTACCCCCGGCTGCCCGCCTCGCTGGATGAGGCGCTGGACGCGCTGGAGGCGGACGAGGTGCTCATGGAGGCGCTCGGGCCGCTGCGGCGCAGCGCGTATCTGGCCGTCAAGCGGTCCGAGGCGGCCGCATTCGCCGCCAAGGACGTCCCCTACGAGCTGTTCCACCACCTGCGGGTGTTCTGACGCCCAGATGCATGCGCCGGGCCACGGCCACGCATCGGCCCGCCGACGTCGCACCACGTCCAGCCGGCCCGGCTGGAGCGCCGCACGCTGGGGCGCCGCGGCGGTCGTCCGCCTCAGCGCCGTCGCGTCCGCCAAGGCGCAGCGCGCTAGCGGACCGGATAGCCTGCCAGGCGGAGGGTGTCCTTGACCTCGGAGATCTTCAGCGTGCCGAAGTGGAACACCGAGGCCGCGAGCACCGCGTCGGCGCCCGCCGCCACCGCCGGAGGGAAGTCCTCCAGGCGGCCCGCGCCGCCGCTGGCGATCACCGGCACCCGCACCGCCGCCCGGACCGCGCGCAACATCTCCAGGTCGTAGCCGTCGAGCGTGCCGTCGCCGTCCATCGAGTTGAGCAGGATCTCGCCCACGCCCAGCTCCTCACCGCGCGCCGCCCACTCCACCGCGTCGATCCCGGTCCCGCGGCGCCCGCCGTGGGTGGTCACCTCGAACCCGCTCGGGGTGCCCGGCGCCCGGCGGGCGTCCACGGACAGCACGACGCACTGGGCGCCGAACCGCCGTGACGCCTCGGTGAGCAGCTCGGGCCGGGCGATGGCGGCCGTGTTGAGCGAGACCTTGTCGGCTCCCGCGCGCAGCAGCCGGTTGACGTCATCCACCGAGCGCACGCCGCCGCCGACGGTGAGCGGGATGAACACCTGCTCGGCCGTCCTGCGCACCACGTCGAGCATGGTCTCGCGCTCGCCGGAGGACGCGGTGATGTCGAGGAAGGTGAGCTCGTCGGCGCCCTCCTCGTCGTAGCGCCTGGCCAGCTCGACCGGGTCGCCCGCGTCGCGCAGGTTCTCGAAGTTGACGCCCTTGACCACGCGCCCGGCGTCCACGTCGAGACAGGGAATGACTCTTACCGCTACGGTCATGCTCGCAGTGCCTCGATTTCGATCTCGACCAGCATTCTCGGGTCGACCAGTCCGGCCACCCGCACTCCGGTGCAGGCGGGGCGGACCTTGCCGAAGACCTCGCCGATGGCCCGGCCGACGAGGTCGAAGTGGCGCTGCTCCACCACGTAGTAACGCACCATGACGACATCTTCGCAGGTCAGACCACCCATGAGGACGGCTTCGAGGGCGATGTCGATCGCGGTCAGGCTCTGCTGGTAGGCGTCGCCGACGTGGCGTACCTCTCCGTCGACCGTGGCCGTGCAGCCGGACACGATCACCCGCTCACCCGCGACCACGGCGCGGGCGTAGCCGTACCTCTCCTCCCAGATGCCGCCTGAAAACACCCTCAGCCCGGTGCTTTCCATGCCGACACTCATTCGGCCCCCTCCCGGTGAAGCTACACGCGTACCGCGGCCAGTGCGCTTTCCAGAGTAAACGCGTGAGCGTAGAGGGCCCTGCCCACGATGACCCCCTCCAGACCGTTCGGGACCAGGGACGCGAGTGCTACCAGGTCATCGAGGCCGGAAACTCCTCCGCTGGCGATGACCGGCCTGTCGGTGCGGGCGCAGATCTGGCGGTAGAGGTCGAGGTTCGGGCCCTGGAGCATGCCGTCCTTGGTCACGTCGGTGACGACGTAGCGGGGGCAGCCGTCGGACTCGAGCCGGTCGAGCACCTCCCACAGGTCTCCGGCGTCCTCGGTCCAGCCGCGGGCGGCCAGCGTGGTGCCGCGTACGTCGAGCCCCACCGCGATCCTGTCGCCGTGCTCGGCGATGACCTTTTGGCACCAGTCGGGCTGCTCCAAGGCGGCGGTGCCGAGGTTGACCCGGCGGCAGCCGGTGGCCAGCGCGGCGGCCAGCGAGGCGTCGTCGCGGATGCCGCCGGACAACTCCACGTTCACGTCGAGCTTGCCGATCACGCCGGCGATCAGCTCCCTGTTGCTGCCCCGGCCGAACGCGGCGTCCAGATCGACGAGGTGGATCCACTCGGCGCCCGCCTCCTGCCAGGCCAGCGCGGCGGCGAGCGGCTCGCCGTAGCCGGTCTCGGTCCCGGCCTCGCCCTGGACGAGGCGTACGGCCTGACCGTCGACCACGTCCACGGCGGGCAGCAATACGAGCGACATTCAGATCCTCCGGTCGAAGGCGAGGGTCACGACAACGGGTGCGAGCAGCAGGGAGAAGACGAAGACGGCCAGGCTGAGCGTGAACGACCCCCAGACCAGCCACACGATCGCCTGGACGAGCAGGAAACCGAGCGCCACCACGACGTTCTGGGCGCGGTGGCGGCGGGCGATCAGGCCGCCCTGGCGGTAGAACCGCACCGGACGCGGGGTCAGGCGGGCGACCAGAGCGCGCCGGCGGGCCTTGCGGGCCTGCCGCTCCTCGTTGGCCCGGATCGCGCGCGCCCGCTCGGCCTCCCGCTCGGCCCTCCGGCGCGCCCGCTCCTTGCTCACAGGGCCTCCCCTGCGGGCACCTGCACGCGTGTCTGATCGTTCACTCGCCACGCTCGCTCACAGGGTGCCGAGCCAGTTCTTCAGCAGTACGGCCCCCGCGTCGCCGGACTTCTCCGGGTGGAACTGGGTGGCCATGAGCGGGCCGTTCTCCACGGCGGCCACGAACGGCACCCCGTGCTCGGCCCAGGTCACCACCGGCTCGGCGAACCCGTCGCCGGGCCGCAGCTCCCACTCGCGCACGGCGTACGAGTGCACGAAGTAGAAGCGGGCGGCGGCGTCGAGCCCCGCGAACAGGACGCTGCCGTCGGGGGCCTTGACCGTGTTCCAGCCCATGTGAGGCAGCACCGGAGCGTCGAGCCGTTCGACCGTGCCCGGCCACTCGCCGCAACCCTCGGTCTCCACGCCGTGCTCCACGCCCCTGGCGAACAGGATCTGCATGCCCACGCAGATGCCCAGCACCGGGCGGCCACCGGACAGGCGGCGGCCGATGACGCGATCGCCGTGGACGCCCTTGAGGCCCTTCATGCACGCCTCGAACGCGCCCACGCCCGGCACGACCAGGCCGTCGGCATTCAGAGCGGCGTCGAAGTCGGACGTCACGGTCACGTCGGCGCCCACCCTGGCCAGCGCGCGCTCCGCCGAGCGCAGGTTGCCTGACCCGTAGTCGAGCACCACCACTTGAGGACTCACCACCACAGCACCCCCGCCGTGATCGCCATCGCAGCGCCGACCGCGCAGACGACCGCACCGATCTTGAGCCCCTGCCTGAACAGAGAGAACACGCCACCGATCAGGAACAGACCGATGAACACCATCACCCCGGCGGTCCAGTTGTCCGTCATAGCACGCCTTTGGTGCTCGGGACGCCGCTGGCGCGCGGGTCGGGCTCCGACGCCTCGCGCAGCGCCCTGGCCAGGGCCTTGAACTGGGCCTCCACGATGTGGTGCGCGTTGCGCCCGTAAGGCACGTGGACGTGCAGGCAGATCGCGGCCTGGGCGACGAGCGACTCCAGGATGTGGCGCGTCATCGTCGTGTCGTAGTCGGGGCCGATCATCGGCGCCAGGCCCTCGGGCTCGGAGTGCACGAGGTAGGGGCGGCCCGACAGATCGACGGTGACCTGGGCGAGCGACTCGTCCAGCGGGCACGACGCGCTACCGAACCTCCTGATGCCCGACTTGTCGCCCAACGCCTCGCGGAACGCCGCGCCCAGCGCGAGCGCGGTGTCCTCGATCGTGTGGTGCGCGTCGATGTGCAGGTCGCCCTCGGTCTTGACGGTGAGGTCGAACAGCCCGTGCTTGCCGAGCTGGGCCAGCATGTGGTCGAAGAAGCCGACCCCGGTCGACACCTCGACCCGGCCGGTGCCGTCGAGGCCGACCTCCACCAGGACCGAGGTCTCCTTCGTAACGCGCTCGACGCGGCCTACGCGACTCACAGCACTCCTTCCAGGGCGGCACGGAAGGCCGCCATCTCCTCGCCGGTGCCGATCGACACACGCAGCCATTGTGGCGGGCCCACCTCGCGGATGAGCACCCCGCGCGCCAGCAGCCCCTCCCACACCTGACGCCGGTCGGGGAAGCGCCCGAACAGCACGAAGTTCGCGTCGGAGTCGGCCACGGCCAGGCCCTTGGAGCGCAGCCACGCGACGGTGTCGTCGCGCTCGCGCCGCAGCGCGTCGACCGTGCCGAGCAGCTCGGCGCGGTGCCGCAGCGCCACGCGCGCCGCCGTCTGGGTGAGGGTCGACAGATGGTACGGCAGCCGCACCAGCAGCAGCGCCTCCACCACGGCCGGGTGCGCGGCCAGGTAGCCGAGCCGGGTGCCCGCCATGGCGAACGCCTTGGACATCGTCCTGGTGACGATCAGCCTCGGGTGCGCGGGCAGCAGGGTGAGCGCCGACGGCGTGCCCTCGCGGGCGAACTCGGCGTAGGCCTCGTCCACGACGACCATGCCCGGCGCCGCCGCCAGCACCGCCTCGATCGTCTCCAGCGGCTGTGCGGTGCCTGTGGGGTTGTTCGGGGAGGCGAGGAAGACGATGTCGGGACGGTGCTCCTCGATCGCGGCGGTGGCCTTGCCCGGGTCGAGCGAGAAGTCCTCCTCGCGGCTGGCCTCGATCCACTCGGTGCTGGTGCCGCTGGTGATGATCGGGTGCATCGAGTATGACGGCTCGAACCCGATGGCGCCGCGGCCGTGGCCGCCGAACGCCTGCAGGATCTGCTGGAGCACCTCGTTGGAGCCGTTGGCGGCCCACACCTGCTCGGTCGTCAGGCCGTGACCGAGATAGGAGGCCAGGTCGGCGCGCAGGGCGGTGGCGTCCCTGTCGGGGTAGCGGTTGAGCTCACCCGCGTGCCGCCCGATCGCCTCGGCCAGGTCGGCGACCAGCTCGGGCGAGGGCGGATAGGGGTTTTCGTTGGTGTTGAGCCGGACGGGTACGTCGATCTGGGGCGCGCCGTACGGCGACTTACCCCGGAGGTCGTCCCTGATGGGCAGGTCGTCGAGGTTCACGCGGTCTCCGTGGGGGGCTCCGTGGGAACTTGCCAGTCGAAGCGGGCGCGGACGGCGGCGCCGTGGGCGGGCAGGTCTTCCGCGTCGGCCAGGACCGACACGTGGGCCGCCGCACCCGCGAGCGCCTCGCGGGTGTAGTCGACGACGTGGATGCCGCGCAAGAACGACTGCACCGACAGGCCGCTGGAGTGGCAGGCGCAGCCGCCCGTGGGCAGCACGTGGTTGGAGCCGGCGAGGTAGTCGCCGAGGGACACCGGAGCGTAGGTGCCCACGAACACCGCCCCGGCGTTCCGGATTTTTCCCGCTATTTCCCGGGCGTCGGCGGTGTGGATCTCCAGGTGCTCGGCCGCGTACGCGTTCACGACCTCGATGCCGTCGTCGATGGAGCCCACCAGCACGATGCCCGACTGCCTGCCGCCGAGCGCCTCGGCGATGCGCTCGGAGTACTTGGTCGCGGAGACCTGCCCCGGCAGCTCCTTCTCGACCGCGTCGGCCAGCTCGGCGCTGGTGGTGACCAGCACGGCGGCGGCGATCACGTCGTGCTCGGCCTGGCTGATCAGGTCGGCGGCCACGTGAACCGGGTCGGCCGTCTCGTCGGCCAGGATGGCGATCTCGGTCGGGCCCGCCTCGGAGTCGATGCCGATGCGCCCCTTGAGCAGCCGCTTGGCCGCCGCGACCCAGATGTTGCCGGGACCGGTCACCATCGTGGCGGGCGGGCACTCCTCGGTGCCGTAGGCGAACATGGCCACCGCCTGCGCCCCGCCCACGGAGTAGACCTCGTCCACGCCCAGCAGCGCGCACGCGGCCAGGATCGTGGGGTGCGGCAACCCGCCGAACGCCTTCTGCGCCGGGCTCGTCACGGCCAGCGAGCCGACGCCGGCCTCCTGGGCGGGCACGACGTTCATGACCACGCTGGACGGATAGACCGCGCGGCCGCCGGGGACGTAGAGGCCCACGCGCTCGACGGGCACCCACCGCTCGGTCACGGTGCCGCCGGGCACGACCTGGGTGGTGACCTCGGCGCGCCGCTGGTCGTGGTGGACCAGCCGGGCCCGCCTGATCGACTCTTCGAGCGCCGCCCGGACCTTCGGGTCCAGCTCGGCGAGCGCCCGGCCGATGGCCTCGGCGGGGACGCGCGTGGTGGCGATCTCGACGCCGTCGAACCTGGCGGTCAGCTCCCGTACGGCTGCCGCCCCGCGATGGCGCACCTCGTCGCAGATGGGCCGCACCTTCTCCAGGGCGGCCTCGACGTCGAGCTCGGCGCGTGGCAGCACGTCGCGCAGATCCTCGGGAAGAGAACCGCGCATGTCAATACGGGAAATCACTCTGACAGTTTACGGAGTCCAGCCCCCGAATCCCGCTCTGTCCATTATCCGGGACGCCGTCCAGGACAATGCCCACGACTCCCTGACGGCCGCAGGGCGGCGCTCGCCGACGCCGCGCCCACGGCCGCCGTCACCCCGGACCGGGCCTGCCGGGGCGTGAGCCGTGGCCGTCACGGGGGCACGGCCACGACCGAGGAAAGCCACGGCCATCACCTATGCCCGCCGCCGGCGCCCGCTAACGCGCCAAGCCAAGAAAAACTTTAAGTAAGTTACTTTTACCCTGGTCGCGTGTCCCGGTCGCGTCCCCGGCTCACGCCTCTCCTGAGGGCTTGTGAGTACTTTCACATTACGTGTCCATTATGTCCGACCCCTTAGGCTGGGCCGCCATGGGACAGTGGCGAGGCCCGGACGGCATCCTGGTCGAGGCGATCATTCTGGACGATCGCCCGCTGCTGCGTGTCTCCCACCGGGTCGACGGCAGGACCTACCTGCGCGGCTACTGCACCACCGTCTCCGAGCTCGGCGAACACGGCGTGGACCTGGCCGAACTGGTCGAAGACACCCCTCTTGACCATCTGTAGACCCCTATCCGCCACTGTCGATCAGGTGGACGGGGTACGGCATGCACCATGGTGCGGCTGCCGGCCTACGCGCCGATGCTGGCCCAGCTCGGCACCCTGACCTCCGTCCAGGGTGCGGACTGGGCCGTGGAGATGAAGTGGGACGGCGTACGCGCCCTGGCCTACGTCGAGGACGGGGCCGTTCGCCTGATGTCGCGCAACGCCAAGGACATCACCCCCGCCTATCCCGAGCTCCAGCTCATGGCCGGCGCCACCGGCGGCCACGCGGCCGTGATCGACGGGGAGATCGTGGCGTTCGACGAGACCGGGCGGCCCCGCTTCGAGGCGCTGCAGCCCCGCATGCACCAGCGCCACCCGACGGCCGTGGCGGAGCTGGCCGGGGCGGTGCCGGTCACGTACATGGCGTTCGACCTGCTGCACCTGGACGCGGCCAGCGTCGTCTCCCGGACCTACATCGAGCGCCGGGAGCTGCTGGAGAGCACGCTCACGCCCGGCTACCGGTGGGAGGTGCCCGTCTGGTTCGCCGACCACGCGGCGCGGGCGTTCGACTCCTCCAGAGAGCTCGGGCTCGAAGGCGTCGTGTGCAAGCGGATGGGCTCGCCGTACCGGCCGGGCCGGCGCAGCAGCGAGTGGACCAAGGTCAAGAACGTGCGCACCGTGGAGGTCGTGATCGGCGGGTGGAAACCGGGCGGCGGGCGGCGCGCGGGGATGATCGGGTCGCTGCTGCTCGGCGCCTACGACGGGCTCGGGCGGCTGGTGTACGTGGGGCACGTCGGCACCGGGTTCACCGAGGCCATGCTGCGTGACCTGCGCGAACGGCTGGCTCCCTTGGAGCGGCCCGATCCGCCGTTCGACGTGCCGGTGCCGCGCGAGCACGCCCGCGACACGCGCTGGGTGGAGCCACGGGTGGTCGGGGAGGTGCAGTACGCCGAGGTCACCGGGGACGGCATGTTGCGCCATCCCTCCTGGCGCGGGCTGCGGCCCGATCGCGAGCCGGACGAGGCCAGCACGACGGAGATCCTGCCTCCGGGGAGGGACGGAGACGCCGCCGTCGGCTGATCGCGACACGCGACCCCAAACTACATTTCGTCTCCAAATGGTGACTTAAAGTGATCGGATAGCTCGTCGATCTGCTCGGGGGGACACTGTGCCCAAGACCTTGGTCACCACGCTGACCACGCTGGCCGGCGTCGCGCTCGCGGCGCCCGCGGCGGCCGGCCAGCCGCCTGCCGCGACGGCCGACCGTCCTCCTGCGGCGGCCACGACAACCGGCTCGCCAAAGGACCAGCAGCCTGTGCCCGACTCGGCCGTGCGGGACCGGACGTGGGGGGCAGCGTCGTCGCCGCTGATGCGGCCGGAGCAGGCCGTGCGTTATTGGACCGTCGGCAAGCAGGCCAGGGCCAGGGCCGCGGACCTGCCGGAGAGCCTGCCGAGCCCCGGCACGGCCGAGCCACCCAGCCTGTCCGCCCAGGGCACGGCCGCGCGCCCCAGCATGCCTGGCCAGGTCACGGCCCAGCGGCCCGGCGAGGGCGAGACGGGGACGGCGCAGCGGCACAGCGTGCCCGTGGGCAAGCGGCTCACCCCCGGCGGGGACACCAACGGATACGCCCGGATGCGCCGCCCGTACACAAAGAGCGCCCTGAGCAGGATCAGCGGCCGGCTGTTCTTCGTCAACGCCGCCGGGCAGGGCGACTCCTGCAGCGCTTCCGTCGTGCGCTCCGCCGTCAGGCTGCTCATCGTCACCGCCGCCCACTGCGTGTACGGGGTGCCGGAAGGCGCGGCGACCGGCCGGTGGCACAGCAGCTTCGCGTTCGTGCCCGCCTACGACGGGCGGGCGGCCTCCGTCAGGCAGCGAGAGCCGTACGGCCGGTGGGGCGGGCGGCGGGCGTGGAAACCCGACGGCTTCACCGGCATGAACGGCGGCGACTGGAACTCGCCCTACGACATCGCCATCATCGAGGTGGGCAGGAAGAACGGCACCCTCCAGGAAGCCGTCGGCGCCTTCACCCCGATGCTCAACCAGGGCGGCAAGCACACCATCGCCACCATCGGCTACCCGGGCCTGCTCGGCAGGAAGCCGTACGACGGCCGGGACCAGCTCTGGTGCCTGGGCAGGACCCAGCCGTCGAACGGGATCACCGGCGCCGACACCATGCTCGCCGCCCGCGCCACGCCGAAGACCGGGCGGATGGAGACGTACAACTGTCACCTGTTCAAGGGCCACAGCGGCGGGCCGTGGGTGGTCGAGGGCACCGGAGACCTGGTGGGCGTGTTGTCGGCGGGCAAGGAGGACGGCGAGACCGACGGCAACTCCGTCGCGAACGCCCTCAACCTCGAAGGCTACGGCGCGATCGTGCAGCAGGCGGATCCGCGCGGCGTGTACGACGCGCTGTCCATCAGGACGTCGGGGCCGTCCGAGCCGATCAGCCGCGGGACCGCCGCCACCGTCACCGCCATCGTCACCATGCGCGGCCTGATGGCCGCGGCACAGGTTCCCGTCACGATCACCCTGCCGCCCGGCACGAGCCTCGGCACCGTCACCGGCGCCGACTGCCACCAGGCGGACCGGCAGGCCACCTGCACGATCGGCGCCGTCCACCCGGGCAGGCCGGCCAGGATCACCGCCACCGTGAACATCGCCCCCGACGCCGAGCGCCAGCTGAAGATCGTCGCTCGCGTCACGTCCACGCGCCTGGACCCGTCCCAGAAGGACAACACCAGCGCCGTGCACATCACGACCGTCCGCTAGGTACCCGGGCGCAGGGGCTGAGCTCTTTCGGGTCTTTACGGCAGAGCACAGGCCACGGCGCGGGCCCATCAGGCGGGCTCGAGGGCGGGCTCCTTCAGGGTGCGGGCCAGCAGCCAGGCCAGCAGTGGGAACACGATCAGGCAGGCCAGCGCCACCCTCAGCGTGGCCGCCTCCGCCACGGCCCCCACCAGCGGGCTGGCCAGGCCGCCCACGCTCACCGCCAGCCCCAGGGTCACCCCGCCGGCCGTGCCCACCCTGGTCGGCAGGAAGTCCTGGCCCAGCGTGACATGCAGCGAGAACGGGGCGTACAGGGCGATCGAGGAGGCGGCGATGAAGGCGTACGCGACGGGACCGGGCGCGAGCACCACACCGGCGACCGCGGGGACGGCCACCGCGTAGGCCAGGCGCATCGTCCGCACCCGGCCCCAGCGGGCCGCGAGCCTGCCGCCCAGCACGGTGCCCGCTGCCCCGCCCGCGAACAACACGAACAACGCCACCGCGCCCGCCGCCCCGCCACCCATGTACAGGGCCACGAATGCGCTCAGCCCGACGTACACGATCGAGCGGAAGACGATCACCAGCGTCAGCCTGACGAACGACGGCCAGTCGTCGTGGCCGGACACCGGCCCGGCCGCCCGCACCGCCCGCCCGCCCCCGGCCAGCGCCCGGATCGCGGGCAGCGTCATCACCGCGCCCAGCACCGCGGGCGCCACCAGGAACGGCGAGGCGCCCAGCCCCCACCCCGCCAGCAACGGCGTCACCAGCACGGGAGCCGAGGCGAAACCGAGGGTGCCGCCCAGCGAGAACCAGCTCATCCGGACATGGCTGCCGTCGCTGGCGATCCTGGCCAGCCGCGCGGACTCGGGATGGTAGGCGGCCACGCCCAGCCCGGACAGCGCCACGGCCAGCCAGGTCAGCGCGTAGGAGTCCGAAACGCCGCCGAACGCCACCCCGGCGCCCGCCACCACCATGCTCAAGGGGATCAGCCACGGCATCCGCCACCGGTCGGTCAGCACGCCGAAGAGCGGCTGCACGATCGACGACGACAACGTCGCCGCCAGCACGATGCCGGAGACGGCGACGTACCCGTACCCGCGGCCGGCCACCAGGAACGGCACGAGCGCGGGGACCGCACCCTGGTAGAAGTCCACGGAGGCGTGACCGGCGGCGAGCGTGGGGACCCTGTTCACACCTCCGATCCTGGCTCAGGTGCCCACTGGCCAGCTTCCGATAAAATGCCAATCGATGACGGAAATCCGCCACCTCCCCGAGGCTCCCACCGGACGGCGTCCCCTGGCGCCGGGATCGGGCATCGACGCGCACCGGCACGACACCCACCAGATCGTGTACGCCTGCCGCGGCGTCCTCTCCGTCACCACCGGCTCCGGCACGTGGGTCGCCCCGGCGAACCGGGCGATCTGGGTCCCGGCCGGCACGGTCCACGAGCACCGCGCACACGGCGACACCGACCTCCGCCTGATCGGCCTCACCGGCAACCCCCTCGGTCTCGACCGCCCCGCCGTGCTCGCCGTCGGCCCCCTGCTCCGCGAACTGATCATCGCCTACACCGACGACGCCGAGTCCGGCGATCCAGCCCAGGGCGACGCCAAGTACCGGGGTGAGCGAGGGCGGTTGCTGGCCGTGCTGCTCGACCAGCTCAAGCACGCCCCTGAACAGCCCTTCCACCTGCCCACCGCCGACGACCCCAGACTGGCGGCCGTCTGCGCCATCCTGCACCGCGACCCGGCCGACCCCAGGACCCTGACGCAACTGGCCGCGCAGGCGGGCACCAGCGATCGCACGCTGGCCCGGCTGTGCCGCCGCGAGCTCGGCATGAGCTTCCCCCAATGGCGCACCCAGCTACGCCTGCACCACGCGCTGCTCCTGCTCGCCGACGGCGTCCCCGTGACCGCCGTCGCCCATCGGTGCGGATGGGCCTCGGCGAGCGCGTTCATCGACGTGTTCAGGCGGGCGTTCGGGTACACCCCGGGCCAGGCCTTTACATTGTAGATTCGCTACAATCGGATCCCGTGAGCAAATCGAAGGGCAAGAGCGGCGGCACCCCGGCCACCATGGCGCTGGCCAAGGCCAAGGCCGACTTCACGCTCCACCCGTACGAGCACGACGCCTCCGCCCAGGCCTACGGCGAGGAGGCCGCCGACGCGCTCGGCGTGCCGTACGAGCGGATCTTCAAGACGCTGGTGGCCGAGGTCGAGAGCGGACTCGCGGTGGCGGTCGTGCCGGTGTCGGGCAAGCTCGACCTCAAGGCGCTGGCCGGCGCGCTCGACAGCAAGCGGGCCGCGATGGCCGACGCCACCAGAGTGGAGCGGGTGACCGGCTACGTCGTGGGCGGCATCAGCCCCCTGGGCCAGCGCAAGCAGCTGCCGACGGTGGTCGACTCCTCGGCGCTCGACTTCGAGACGATCTACTTCTCGGCCGGGAAACGCGGCCTGCAGATCGAGACCGCGCCCGACAACCTCATCACGCTCACCAGAGCCGTCACCGCCCCCATCGGCAAGGCCGGCTAGTCGGGAGACCAGCCATACGGGCCGCGGGAGTCGCCCCAGTACCGCTCCTCCGGCCAGCGCCGCTCCTCCGGCCAGCGCCGCTCCTCCGCCCGGCGCCGCTCCTCCGGCCAGCGCTGTTCCCTGGGCCACCCGAGTTCCGCGTCCATCGGGTCCTGGCCGAGCAGCCACTTGAAGAGCCTGCGATGCCGCCTGCCGAACGGGTGGTCGCCGCGCTTCTTCTTGCGCTCCTCCTCCGCCAGCGCCTGCTCCAGCCCGGGCGTGTTGCCGCCGCCGAAGCGCCCCATGTCCGGCCCCGGGAACCCCTTGGGCTCGATGCTCTCCAGCGCCGACCCCATCGATTCCACCCAGATCGGCCCCGGCAGCGACGCCCCCTGCACCGAGCCGTAGTACTGGTCCCCGATCTGCACCCCCTGCAGCGGGAACCGGTAGGAGCCGCGGATGTCCCCCACGCTGACCGCCGCCGCCAGCGCGGGTGTGTAACCGGCGAACCAGGCCGAGGTGTAGCCGTTGTTGGTGCCCGTCTTGCCCGCGGCCGGCCTGCCGATGCTCTGCCCCTGCATGGTGCCCTTGTCGAACACGCCGCCCAACACGTAGTTGACGGCGTCCGCGACGGGCCGCTCGATGACCCGCTCGCAGGCGGGCGGCACGTGCGTGCGCCGCCCGTCCCTGCCGGTGATCTCCATGATGGCCAGCGGCCGGCAGTAGAGCCCCCTGGCCGCGAACGTCGCGAACGACGCCGCCACCGTCACCGGATCCATCTCATTGACGCCCAGCGTGAACGTCGGGACCTCCCGCAGCGCCTTCCCGTCCGCCCTGATCGCGCCGAGCGCCTTGGCCGTGCGCACCACGTTGCAGAGCCCGACCTTGCGCTCCAGCATCATGTAGAAGATGTTCACGGACTTCCAGGTGCCGGTCTCGATGCTGTGCGGGCCGCCGGAGCCCTCGCCGCTGGCGTTGAGGATGCGCGAGTCCGGATCGTTCACCTGCTTGCCGGAGCAGTCGCGGTAACCGGCCGCCGGCACCAGCTCCCCCGGCGTGTTGAAGCCGTCGTTGAACCTCCACCCCTGCTGCAACGCCGTGGCCAGGGTGAACACCTTGAACGTCGACCCGGCCTGGAAGCCCTGGCCGCCGCCGTGCGCCACGTCGGCGGGCAGGTTGAAGGTGGTCTTGGGGCCGTTCTTCCTGTTGCCGGGGTTGCGGCCGAACCGCTTGCTGGCCGCCATCGCCCTGATCCGCCCGGTCCGCGGCTCCACCATGGCCTCGGCCGCCACCTCGGTGTCCTCGGGCGAGACATGCCGGCTGATGGCCTTCTCGGCGGCGCGCTGCGCGATCGGGTCGAGGCTGGTCCTGATCACCAGCCCGCCCCTGGCCATCCTGGCCCGCCGCTCGGCGGGGGTGCTGCCGAAGGCCGGATTCGTGAGCAATTCCTCCTGCACATACAGGCAATAGAACGGGAACTCGCTCTGCTCACACCCTCCGGGCTCGGGCCTGAGTCTGAGGTCGAGTGGCGAGCTCTTCGCGCTCGCCGCCTCCTGCTGCGTGATCTGCTTGAGCCCGGCCATGCGGTCGAGCACGAGGTCCCGCCGCATCTTCAGCCGCTCCCGGTGCGCCGCGCCGAGCGAAGGATCGGTCGAGTACGGCATCTTCACCGCCCCCGCCAGCGTGGCCGCCTGGGTCAGGGTCAGCCGGGAGGCCGACGTGGAGAAGAAGCGCCTGGCCGCCGCCTGCACGCCGTGCGCTCCGGCGCCGAAGTAGGCGATGTTCAGGTAGCGCTCCAGGATCTCGTCCTTGCGGTACTTCTTCTCCAGCGCCAGCGCCAGCCGCAGCTCGGTGATCTTGCGGGCCAGGTTCGGGGCGCGGGCCCGGTCGCGTTCGGTGTCGGTGCGGGCGCTCTCCACCAGGATGTTCTTGACGAGCTGCTGCGTCAGCGACGAGCCGCCCTGCCGGATGCCGCCGGCCTGGGTGTTGGTGAGCAGCGCCCGGATCGTGCCCCTGACGTCGAGGCCGCCGTGCTCGTAGAAGCGGGCGTCCTCGATGGCCACGATCGCCTTGCGCATCACCGGCGCGACGGCGCCGAGGCGCACGTTGGTCCTGTTGGCCTCGTAGAACTGGGCGAACTGCCGGCCGTCCTTGTCCAGCAGCCTGGTCACCTGCGCGAGCTGCTCCTCGCGCGGGGCGGGCGGCAGCTCGACGAAGGTGTTCGCGACGCTCCTCGCGGCGATGCCGCCCCCGCTGACCACGGGCGCGAGCAGCGCCGCCGTCAGCACCCCGCCGAGCGCCCCCGCCATTGCGAGCGCGCCGACGGATCTGAGTAGGGTCACTCAGATGATCTGCGACGCCCCGATAGGCGGCAAACACCCGCTTCCCGCCTCTTTACCGTTGCCGTGTGATGTTCAGACCGAGTGAGGCGAACTGCTCGTACGGCCGGTGGTAACCGCGTTCGATGTGGTGCACGCCGCGCAGCGTGGACGTCCCGTCGGCCACGGCGGCGGCCAGCACGGCGGAGAATCCGGCCCTGATGTCGGGCAGCGTCACGTCGGCGCCCCTGAGCTGGGACACGCCGCGCACCACGGCCGAGTGCCTGGCGTTGGTGTCGTGGTAGCGGCAGGCGGGCCCGCCCAGGCACTGGTCGAACACCTCGATCTCGCAACCCATCTTCTGCAGCGCGGGGACGTACACCAGCCGGTTCTCGAAGACCGTCTCGTGCAGCACCGACATGCCCTGGCTCTGCGTGAACAGCACCATGAGCGGCGTCTGCCAGTCCGTCATGAACCCGGGGTGGGTGTCGGTCTGCACCGCCGCCGCGCGCAGGCCCTCGGGGGGCGCGGTCGCGCACAGGTACTCGTCGTTGATGTCGAACTGGGCGCCCATCCTGGCCAGCGTGGTGATCGCGGTGACCAGGCGGTCCTGCGGGCAGCCGTGCACCCGCACCTCTCCCCCGGTGACCAGGCCCGCCGCCAGGTACGAGAACGCCTCGATGCGGTCGCCGGTCAGCCAGGTGGAGGCGCCGCGCAGCCGTTCGACGCCCTCGATGACGATCCTGCGGTCGGGCGAGAGCTCGATCCTGGCCCCCATCCGCTGCAGGAACAGCGCCAGCTCCACCACCTCCGGCTCCATCGCCGCGTTCTTCAGCACGGTCTTGCCCTCGGCCAGCACCGCCGACATCAGCACCGTCTCCGTGGCGCCCACGCTCGGGTACGGCAGCTCGATCCGGGTGCCGTTGAGGCGTTTGGCCTTGGCGAAGATGCCGCTGTCGCCGACCTCCACCTCGGCGCCCATCGCGCGCAGGGCCTCCACGTGGAAGTTCACCGGCCGCCGCCCGATCGGGTCGCCGCCGACCAGCGGGACGAACGCCTCCCCCGCCAGGTGCAGCAACGGGCCGAGCATGAGGATGGGGATGCGGTTCAGCCCCGTGAACGCGTCGGGCACCCGCGGTTCGATCTCCGGGCCCTGCGCGATCCTGATCTCCGTGCGGGAGATCTCGACGTTGATGCCGAGCGCCCGCAGCATGGCGGCGGTGATCCCGACCTCGCCCACCTCGGGGGCGTTGTGGATGCTGCTCTCCCCGGTGCCGAGCATGGCCGCGACCATGTGCTTGGACACGCCGTTCTTGGAACCGCGCACCTCGACGTCCCCGCGGAGCGGACCGGAGGGATCTATCAACCAGACCTCTTCTGCAATCACGAAGCGAGCCTAGCCGGGCGATACCATCGAGCTGATTCGGACGTACATGTGAGGGGGAGTGGCGTGACGAGGGAAGTACGCGCTTTTGCGGTAACTGTCCTCACACTCGCCGCTCTCGGGGTGGCCGCCGGGCTGCTCTGGTCGGGGCTGACGCCCCGGGCCCCGTACCAGGTCACGGAGCAGGGGACGGTGCTGGCCGACCCGACCACGCAGGCGCTGATCGCGGCCGACGGCTGGTTCGCGGTGATCACCGGCGGGCTGGGGCTGCTGTGCGGCGGGGTCGCGTGGTTCGCCGGGCGGCGGTGGATGTTGCCGGTGCTGCTCGGGTTGTGCGCGGGCGGCGTGCTGGCCGCGATGCTGACGTTGTGGGTCGGGTCCACGTTCACGATCGGGGCGGTGGTCGTCGAGGCCGCCGCGGTGCCCGGGGTGAAGGTCGTGCCCGGGGCGCTGAAGCTGACCGCCTCCGGGGTGCTGGTGTCCTGGCCGCTGCTCGGGGTGGGGTTGTTCGGGCTGCTGGAGGGCATGCACGGATACCGCGAGTCGCCCCTGCGGCATCCGTTCGGGGAAATGCCCTAGATCGGCGGGCGGCGCAGGCCGTGCTGGGTGGCCTGCTCGAACGCGCGGGCCACGCGCAACACCCGGGCGTCCTCGAACGGCCTCCCGACAATCTGCACCCCCACCGGAAGATCATCCGTCGTGAACCCCGCGGGCACGGACGCGGCGGGCGCGTGCAGGACGCTGATCCAGTACGCCGAGCGCATCCACGCGAGGTAGTCGGGCAGCTCCTGGCCGTTGATCTCGCTGACGTGCGGCTGCTCGATCGGGAACGGCGGGACCTGGCTGACCGGCGCGATCAGCACGTCGTAGGTGTCGAAGAAGCCGGCCATGCGCTGGTAGAGGCGGCTGCGTGCCTGCTCGGCCCGGGCCAGGTCGGCGCCCGTGACCTTGTGACCCTGCTCGACGTTCCAGGCGGTGTTGGGGCCGAGCCCGGTCAGGTCGTCGAAGGACAGCGCGTAGTTCCACGCCCGGTAGGTCCTGAACGCGTCCTCGGCGTCCGACAGGTCCAGCTCGACCTGCTCGACGCGGGCTCCCAGCCGCTCGAACACCGCGGGCGCCGTCGCGGTGACCGCCGCCGTCCGCGGATCCACCGGCAACCCGCCCAGGTCCGGGCTCCACGCCACCCTCAGCCCCGCCACGCCCTGCTCGGGCTCAGGGGTGAAGACCTCCTTGATGGCGTACGGGGAGCGGCGGTCGAACCCGGTGATGGCCCCGAACATCAGCGTGACGTCCTCGACCGTCCTGGCCATCGGTCCCAGGACGGACAGGGTGTACCAGGCGTTGGCGTCGGAGATGACGGGGACCCGGCCGGGGGTGGGGCGCAGGCCGACGACGTTGCAGAAGGAGGCGGGGTTGCGCAGGGAGCCGCCCATGTCGGAGCCGTCGGCCAGCGGGACCATGCCGGTGGCCAGCGCGACCGCGGCGCCGCCGCTGCTGCCGCCGGCCGACTTGGACAGGTCGTACGGGTTCCTGGTGGCGCCGAAGACCTCGTTGACCGTGTGGGAGCCGGTGCCGAACTCCGGGGTGTTGGTCTTGCCGATGGTGATGGCGCCGGCGGCGCGGAGCCGCTGGACGATCAGGTCATCCTTTTCCGGGATATTTTGCGAATAGAGCGGCGATCCGTAGGTTGTCCGGATATTTGCGGTGTCGACGAGGTCCTTGTGCGCGACGGGCACGCCGTGCAGCGGCCCACCCGGCTCCCCCGCGTCAGCCGCCTTGGCCGCTTCGAGCGCCTGCTCGGCGACCAGGGTCACGATGGCGTTCACCCGCGGGTTGACCTGCTCGATGCGGTCGAGGTGGGCTTGCAGGACCTCCACGGCGCTCACCTGCCTGGTCCTGATCAGGTGTGCCAGCTCGGTCGCGGTCATGTAGTGCAGTTCGCTCACCCTGCGATCCTCGCGCACGGGCTCGCGAGGTGCGACGGCGAGGGTTGCCCAGCACCACCACACCCACTCGTCGGGTTCCCACCGGACCGCCGTACCGGATGGGGGTTTGAGGACCGGCGACGGCGGGTCAGGCGCCCAAACATGCCGGGCCGAGCAGCTGCTTGAGGTCGCCCATCAGGGCGGGCGAGGGCGTCACTCGCAGCCGGTCGTCCACCCGCATCACCGTCGTCCTGGGTCCGTTGTGGACCTGCAAGTGCACCTCCGACGTGCCCGGATGCATGGCCAGGATCTCCTTCAGCCGCCCCACCACCGGCGGCGTGCAGCGGGTCAGCGGCAGGCTCACCAGCAGCGGCCCGCCGGCCTCCTGGGTCAGGTCGGGCGCCGTCACCTCCATGGCGATGATCTTCGCCACGTCCTCGCGCTTGTCGATCCGCCCCTTGACGAACACGATCGCGTCCTCGGCCAGGATCGTCGAGCACAGCTGGTACGCCGACGGGAAGATCATCACCTCGATCGCGCCTTCGAGGTCCTCCAGCTGGGTCAGCACCCAGGTGTCGCCCTTCTTGGTGACCTTGCGCTGCACCCCGCTCAGGATGCCGCCCACGGTCACCACCTGCCCGTCGGACCGGCTCTCGTCCTGCACGGCCGCGATCGAGCAGTCGGCCCCCGCCGAGAGGATGTGCTCGACCCCGAACAGCGGATGGTCGGAGACGTAGAGACCGAGCATCTCGCGTTCGAACTGCAGGAGCGTGTTCTTGTCCCACTCCCCCACCGGGATCTGCACGTCGAACGTCTGGTCCTCGCCGCCCTCGATCGCACCGAACAGCGAGTCCTGGCCGATGGCCTCGTTCTTCTTGATGTCGATGATCGCGTCGACGGCCTGCTCGTGCACCATGACCAGGCCCTTGCGCACGTGCCCCAGCGAGTCGAACGCCCCCGCCTTGACCAGCGACTCGATCACGCGCTTGTTGCAGACTATGGCCGGCACCTTGCGCAGGAAGTCCTTGAACTCGGCGAAGCGGCCCTTCTGTTTGCGGGCGGAGATGATGCCGTCGACGACGTTGCCGCCCACGTTGCGGACGGCCGACAGGCCGAAGCGGATGTCGGTGCCGCGCGGGGTGAAGTCGAAGTCGGAGTCGTTGACGTCCGGCGGGAACACCTTGATGCCCATGCGGCGGCACTCGTTGAGGTAAAGAGCGGACTTGTCC
The DNA here is from genome assembly GCF_043197025.1 of Nonomuraea marmarensis. Taxonomy (NCBI): domain Bacteria; kingdom Bacillati; phylum Actinomycetota; class Actinomycetes; order Streptosporangiales; family Streptosporangiaceae; genus Nonomuraea; species Nonomuraea marmarensis. The sequence continues at coordinate 345,540 of NZ_JBICRM010000001.1, read as the reverse complement.
TTGTCGTCCTTCACCGAGGACAGCAGCGCGGCCATGTAGGCGGCCGGGTAGTTGGCCTTGAGGTAGGCGGTCCAGTAGGCGATGAGGCCGTAGGCGGCGGTGTGGGCCTTGTTGAAGGCGTAGTCGGAGAACGGCAGCAGGATGTCCCACAGCGCCTTGACGGCGGCGTCGGAGAAGCCGTTGTCCTTCATGCCCTGCTCGAAGGAGGCGTACTGCTTGTCCAGCTCGGACTTCTTCTTCTTGCCCATCGCGCGGCGCAGCAGGTCGGCGCTGCCGAGCGAATATCCGGCCACCCGCTGCGCGATGGCCATGACCTGCTCCTGATAGATGATCAGGCCGTAGGTCGTGTCGAGGATGTCCTCGAGCGGCTTCTCCAGCTCGGGGTGGATCGGCGTGATCTCCTGCTGGCCGTTCTTGCGCAGCGCGTAGTTGGTGTGGGAGTTGGCGCCCATGGGGCCGGGCCGGTAGAGGGCGAGGGCGGCGGAGATGTCCTCGAAGTTGTCGGGGCGCATGAGGCGCAGCAGCGAACGCATGCCGCCGCCGTCGAGCTGGAACACGCCCAGCGTCTCGCCCTTGGCCAGCAGGTCGTAGCTCTTGCGGTCGCCGAGCTCCAGCCCGGGCAGGTCGACCTTCTCCCCCGTGGTCGCCTCGATCATCTTGAGGCAGTCATCCATGATCGTGAGGTTGCGCAGGCCCAGGAAGTCCATCTTCAGCAGGCCGAGCGTCTCGCAGGTCGGGTAGTCGAACTGCGTGATGATCGCGCCGTCGGCGTCGCGGCGCATGATCGGGATGTGGTCGGTCAGCACCTCGGCCGACATGATCACGCCGGCGGCGTGCACGCCGGTCTGCCTGATCAGGCCCTCCAGGCCCTTGCCGAGGTCCATCGTGGCCTTGACGTCGACGTCGTCGTCATAGAGCTTGCGCAGCTCGCCCGCCTCGTTGTAGCGCGGGTGGTCCTTGTCGAAGATGCCGGCGAGAGGGATGTCCTTGCCCATGACGGCGGGCGGGAACGCCTTGGAGACCCGGTCGCCCAGCGCGTAGGGGTAGCCCAGGACGCGTCCGGCGTCCTTGATGGCGGCCTTCGCCTTGATGGTGCCGAACGTGGCGATCATGGCGACCTTGTCGGCGCCCCACTTCTCGGTCACGTAGCGGATCACGTCGCCGCGCCTGCGCTCGTCGAAGTCGATGTCGACGTCGGGCATGGACACGCGCTCGGGGTTGAGGAACCGCTCGAAGATCAGGCCGTGCGGGATCGGGTCGAGGTCGGTGATGCCCATCGCGTACGCCACCAGCGACCCCGCGGCCGAGCCACGACCGGGGCCGACGGGGATGCCGTTGTCCTTGGCCCACATGATGAAGTCGGCGACCACGAGGAAGTAGCTCGGGAAGCCCATCTGCTCGATGATCCCGATCTCGTATTCGGCCTGCTTCTTGTGCTGCTCGTCGTAGCCCTCCGGCCAGCGCCGGTCCATGCCCTCCCAGACGCTCTGGCGGAAGAACGCGCTCTCCGTCATCCCCTCCGGGATGGGGTAGGTGGGCATGAGGTTCTTGAACTCGAAGAACCCGCTCGGATCGGCCCGCTCCGCCACCAGCAGCGTGTTGCGGCACCCCTCGGCCCACAGGTCGGAGGAGTCGACCGCGCGCATCTCGTCGGCGGTCTTGATGTAGTAGCCGCTGCCGTCGAAGCGGATCCTGTCGGGGTCGGACAGCTGCTTGCCGGTCTGGATGCACAGCAGGGCGTCGTGGGAGGCGGCGTCGGACTCGTAGGTGTAGTGCGAGTCGTTGGTCACCAGCGGCGGGATGTTCAGCTCCTTGCTGATCCTGGTCAGCCCGTCGCGGACGCGGCGCTCGATGTCGAGCCCGTGGTCCATGATCTCCAGGAAGAAGTTGTCCTTGCCGAAGATCTCCTGGTATTTCGCGGCCGCCTTGAGCGCCTCGTCGTCCTGGCCGAGCCGCAGCCTCGTCTGCACCTCGCCCGACGGGCAGCCAGTGGTGGCCATCAGGCCTTCGGCGTGCTCGGCGAGGATGTCGGCGTCCATCCGCGCCCACTTGCGGACGAACCCCTCGGTGTAGGCGCGCGACGACAGCCGCATCAGGTTGTGCAGGCCCGCCTTGTCGCGCGCCCAGATCGTCATGTGGGTGTAGTAGCCGCCCGCCGAGACGTCGTCCCTCTTCTGGTGCGGCTCGCCCCACAACACCGGCTTCTTGTTGTGGCGCAGCTCCGGCGCGACATAGGCCTCGATGCCGATGATCGGCTTGATCCCGGCGGCCGTGGCCTGCCGGTAGAAGTCGTAGGCGCCGTGCAGGTTGCCGTGGTCGGTGATCGCGATCGCGGGCATGCCCAGGTCGCCGACCTGTTTGAACATCTGCTTGAGCCGGGCGGCCCCGTCCAGCATCGAGTATTCGGTATGCACGTGCAGATGGACGAACGAGTCACTGGACGACACGGAGCGGCGCCTCCCGGTCTCGATGTTGATGACGCGCTCTGACTCTAGTGGTCCCGACCGACAATCCCGGGGCCGCACGCGCGGGGCCGTACGGACCGGCGTGCCGGGACCTTCGCGATCAGTAGCCCCGATATCGTCGTGTTCACCTTGAGTAGTTGAGGAGACACTCGGTGCGCACGCAGACGGACGAGGGTTACACCCACGCGCTGGGCAACCGGCAGGTCCAGATGATCGCCATCGGCGGGGCGATCGGCGTGGGACTGTTCCTCGGCTCCGGCGGCCGGCTGGCCGCCGCCGGACCGGCCCTCGTGCTCTCGTACGCCGCCGCCGGGGTGGCCGCGTTCTTCGTCATGCGGGCGCTCGGCGAGCTGGTGCTCTACCGCCCGACGTCGGGGTCCTTCGTCGATTACGCCGCCGAGTTCATCGGCCCGTGGGCGGCGTTCGCCAGCGGCTGGATGTACTGGATCAACTGGGCGTTCACCGGCATCGCCGAGCTGACCGCGATCGCCGCGTACATCCATTACTGGGCGCCCGCGTTCCCGGAGTCGCTCACGGCCCTGATCGCCCTGGGCTTCGTGCTGGCGGTCAACCTGTTGTCGGTGCGGTTGTTCGGCGAGCTGGAGTTCTGGTTCGCGATGCTGAAGGTGCTGGCGATCTCCGTCTTCCTGGTCTTGGGGTTGGTGCTGGTCGTGTTCACGGTCGGCGCGGCGGGCCCGCAGAACCTCACCGCCCACGGCGGCTTCCTCCCCATGGGGTTCCCCCTGGTCCTGATGAGCCTGCAGTCGGTGGTGTTCGCGTACTCGTCGATCGAGCTGGTCGGCATCACGGCGGGCGAGACGGCCAGGCCGCACGAGATCATGCCGAAGGCGATCAACGGCGTGGTGTGGCGCATCGCGATCTTCTACGTGGGCTCGGTGGCGCTGCTCGCGATGGTGCTGCCGTGGACCGCCTACCGCGCGGGCACCTCACCGTTCGTGACGGTCTTCTCCGGCCTCGGCATCCCGTGGGCCGCCGACGCCATGAACCTCGTCGTGATCACCGCCGCGATGTCGTCCTGCAACTCCGGCCTGTACGCCACGGGCCGCATCCTGCGCTCGATGGCCATGAAGGAGGAGGCCCCCCGCTTCGCCGGCGCCCTGAGCTCCCGCCACGTACCGATCGGCGGCATCCTGTTCACCGCGAGCATGTTCCTGGCGGGGGTGGCCCTGTTCTACTTCCTCCCGGAACGCGCCTTCAACATCGCCACCGCCGCCGCCTCGCTCGGGGTCATCACCACCTGGGGCGTGCTCGTCTACTGCCAGACGCGGTTGCGCAGGACGGGCCATCGCTCGGAGTTCCCCATGCCGGGCTCGCCGTACACGAACTGGCTGACGCTCGCCTTCCTGGCGCTGGTGGTGCTGCTGATGCCGTTCGCGGACCGCGATCAGCGCGTCGCGTTCTTCCTGATCCCCGCGCTGGTCGCGGCCATCGCCCTCGGCTGGCGGATCGTCCGGCGCAGGCGCACCAGCCGGTGCCCGAGCCCGGATCGATCAGGGGCTGGGTAGTCTCGATGGCGCAGGAGGTCGCCACTCGGGGAGGTCGCGCTGGAGGAGTCAAGCCGGAAGGACCAGCCGGGCCACCCGAACGACCGGACACCGACGAACGGGCCGGGGTGGAAAGCCGCCCAGATCGCCACGGCTGTCCAGATCGCCACCGCCGCCGCGATCGGCATCGCGCTCGCCCTGGCCGGCCTGCCCCTGGGGGTCTACCCGAAACTGGCCTGCGCCGTGCTGGACATGGGCTGCCCGGCGAGGGATGAAGCGCACGGCCGGTTACCTCAGTTGACTCGCCTGACCCCGGTCCAGGTCGCCCAGAAGGGCGCGTACCTCGCACTCGGCGACTCCTACTCCTCCGGCGAAGGCGTCTTCGACCTGGACAAGCAGCCCGTCAACGACGGCGCCGACCGCTGCCACCGCGCGACCGGCTCGTACGTGCCGCTGGTGGCGCAGGCGTACCGGTTCGGCGGCGGCACCGCCTTCTACGCCTGCAGCGGCGCCACCACGCGGCAACTCCTGTCCGGCCAGTACGGCCAGCAGCCCCAGATCAGCCGCGTCGGCCCGTCCGCCAGCCTGGTGACGCTGAGCATCGGCGGCAACGACGCCGGTTTCACCAAGGTCCTCACGGGTTGCATCGTCAAGCTGCCATGGTCCACGGCCTGCGTCGACCAGGACACGGCGGTCGGCCGCCGCATCGAGGAGCTCCGCCCCAGCCTGCTCAAGGTCCTCAGGGAGCTGCGCGTACGAGCGCCGGACGCCCGCGTCATCGTCCTCGGCTACCCCCGGCCGTTCCCCGAGGAGCCGGAGGTGAGCGTCGACAACCTCAGCCCGGAGGACCAGCGCTGGCTGAACGCCATGACGAGACGGCTCAACGACCTGGTGGGTTCGGTGGCGGCGGAGTTCGACCGGGCGCTGGCGGCATTGGGGGCGCCCGGCAGCGTGGAGTACGTCGACGCCTACGAGGCGTTCACCGGGCACGAGGTGGGGCGGCCGCAGCCGTACCTGAACGGGTTGAATGTGGACATGGAGCAGCTGACGGTCAACGCGCGCAGCTACCACCCGACGGGCGAGGGCTACCGCCGCTTCGCCGACCTCATCACCAAGCAGATCGCCAGGGGCCCCGGCCGCCCCATGAACAACTTCCAGCTGACGCCCCCGTAAGATGCCATCGCCCGCGGCGAGTCGCGTCGGCGCGCGGCGACGCCTACTGAGCGGCCCGTTCCTCGGCCAGGTGCAGGCCCGCCTCGATGACGGCGTTCATGATCGGCGCGAGCCGGGTCTCTCCGAGCGTGGGCGCCCGCAGCGCCATCCCGGCGACGAGCGCGCGTTCCCGGTCCAGGTCGCGCCCCGCGAACCCGCCCACCGGCTTGAGCCGCTGCACGATGCCCGCCAGCGCGGCCCGGCGCTCGAGCAACGTGGCCAGCGCGGCGTCCACCCGGTCGATCGCCTCCCTGCACTCGGGCAACGTGGCAGGCGCCTCGTGCCGGATGAGCGCTCCGACGACCGTCACGGCCTCCTCGGCCACCCGCAGGGCCACACCGGGATCCCCTTCCGGCTCCGTCCCGGGACCCGCCTCCGTTGCGAGACACGCCACCGTGCCTCCCTCAAGGCGCTCCGCGAGGTCCTCGGCCCGGACGAACTCTCGAGGCGCCCCCCGGACCGGATCCGCGGCCCCGGCGCCCGCGTAGGTCCCGATCCCGGCCCGCCTCACGTCGCTCCCCGTGCCCCGCCCCGAACCGCCCGCGGCACCGCGCCCCTGCCCGCCGTCCACGATCAGCCCGTCGGCGCCGGCCGCGACCGCGGCGGCGGACAGCCCGATGTTCCTGGAGACGTCGGCGAGCACAGGCCGCCCGGAAACGGCCCGCGCGGCCCGCATCAGCCCCAGGTCCAGCTGATCTCCCTCGCACAGGATGACCCGCCCGTCGCCCTCGCCGGCGCAGTATTCGGCCAGCCCCAGCCACTCCTCCATGGAGGCGGAGGCCCGCCGCTCCACGACCACCGGCACCCCGAGCCCGGCCGCCGCCCGTACCAGCGGGATGTCGCGCGTCCACGCGGCCCCCACCACCACGGCGTCGGCCAGCGCGGCGATCGCCGGCAGGTCGGCCGCCGAGAACGGCTCCACCAGCGTGGCCCGCTCCCCCAGCACTTCGTACGCGTCCTCCTGCCCGCGCTGCGCCCGCAGGTTGACCCGGCCGCCGATCACCACCGCGGGCCCTTCGCCCACGAGCAGCTCGCCCACGGCGACCGCGTGCCGTTCCAAGGTCGATGACATCTCGACTCCCCAATCGGCCGGCCCCCTGGAACCGGCGTGAAAATCAAAAAGGCAGAGACGGGTTGTCTCTGCCTCGTGCCGACTCCAGGTGATGATCGCTATCCGACGACCGGCCCTCCCGGAGCCGGCTCGGTAAACGCATAGCGACAAGTCATATCTGAAACCCTACACCCACCCCTCCACCTGCTGGACGGTGCCTCTCACATGGCGGACTGACCTTCCGGCGAGTCGCCGTTGATCCGTCGCTATGGGAGTATTTCTTGGCCTAGAGGAGGGTACGAGGCCGTTGACGTCGGATCGCACACAGCACGGACGCCGCATCGCCGGCCGATACCAGCTGCAGGAACCCATCGGCAGGGGTGGAATGGGCATCGTCTGGCGTGCCCACGACGAGCTGCTCGACCGCACGGTCGCGGTCAAGGAGGTCAGGTACGCCGCCGCGCTGGGTGAAGAGGTGCAGCTGCTCAACCGGCGCACGATGCGCGAGGCGAGGGCGGCGGCCAGGTTCGAGCATCCGAACGTGATCGTCGTCCACGACGTGATCGAGGAGGACGGCCGGCCCTGGATCGTCATGCAGCTCGTGCAGTCGCGGTCCCTGGGAGCCGTGATCAAGCAGGACGGGCCGCTGCCGGTCAAGCGGGTGGCCGAGATCGGCTTAGCCGTGCTGGACGCGCTGCACCGCGCCCACGAGGCGGGCGTGCTGCACCGCGACGTCAAACCCGAGAACGTGCTGCTGGCCGATGACGGCCGGGTCGTGCTCACCGACTTCGGCATCGCCACACTCGAGACCGAGACGCAGCTCACGGTGACGGGCCTGGCCGGCACGCCGGCGTTCATCGCGCCCGAGCGGCTCAAGGGCCTGCCCGCGCGGCGCGAGTCGGACCTGTGGTCGCTGGGCGCCACGTTGTTCACCGCCGTGGAGGGCCGCTCGCCGCACGAGCGCGGGATGGCGCTGGCGACGATGCACGCCGTGCTGACCGACGAGCCGGATCCGGCGCCGCACGCGGGCCCGCTCACCGAGGTGATCAGCGGGCTGCTGACGAAGGAGCCCGTGCAGCGGCTGACGTACGAGGAGACGCAGCGGCTGTTGCGCCGGGCCATCGCGCAGTCGGACCCGCCGCCCACGGCGCAGTTCCCGGCCGCCGAGCCGTCCCCTCCGGCCCGCAAGTTCTGGGGGGCGCAGCAGCTCCGCGTGCCCGCTCCGGCCAAGTCCAAGCGCGCCGCCGCACCCGTGGAGGACGACACCCCGACCGACCCGAACCTGGCCCCGGTCGCCGCCGTGCCCGAGACCGGCGCGCGGATCACCCCCGCGCCGACCAGGGACCCGGGGCCGCCCGCCGAGTCCACGATGGACGCGGCCAGGACGGACCAGCGGCGGGCCGGGCCGATCATCGCGGCGGCCGTGGCGGTCGTGCTCGTCGCCGGCATAGGCGGCTACCTCGGCCTGCGCTCGGCCCCCGAGAACCGCACGCCGCGGACGGAGACGTCGCAGGCCTCCGTCGCCACCGCGACGGAGGCGTCGCCGAGCGCCTCCCAGCCGCAGTCGCCCTCGCCCACGGGCACAGGCACGGGCACGCCCGCCACGTCACCGAGCCCGAGCGCGACCCCGTCGGCGAGCCCCGAGGAGACGGCGAACGCGCTGCCGTCCGGCTGGAAGATGTACAAGGACAAGGAGATGGGCTTCTCCATCGGGCTGCCCAAGGGCTGGGAAGTGTGGGACCGCAGCGGCAGGCAGGTCAAGTTCAAGGGTCCGGGAGCGGCCTCCAACGCGTACCTCATGATCGAGGAGGCGGCGAAGCCGGGCAAGGACCCGTACGCGGACTGGAAGAAGCAGGAGCCGTCGCTCAAGAACAACTTCGGCGGCTACAAGAAGCTCGACATCAAGAAGGTCGACTACATGAAGGCCGCCGCCGACTGGGACTTCACCTGGAACACCAACACCGGCAAGACCCGGGTGCGCAACCGCGGCTTCCTCACCGACAACGGGCGGGCGTACGCGATCTACTGGCACACCCTGAACAGCCACTGGAAGAAGGACTACCACTTCTTCGAGGGGTTCTGCGACACGTTCAAACCCAAGAAGTAGGCTTCCCCGAGTGGAAAGGCAGGTCGGCAACCGCTATCGCCTCATCGAGCCGCTCGGCGAGGGTGGCATGGGGGTGGTCTGGCGGGCCTACGACGAGCTGCTCGACCGCACGGTGGCGATCAAGGAGGTTCGCTACACGGGGGTCGGCGAGGTCAAGCGGGCCGAGCTCAACGGCAGGACCATCAGGGAGGCCAGGGCGGCGGGCCGCCTCGACCATCCGTCGGTGATCGTCGTCCACGACGTCGTCGAGGAGGACGGGCGGCCGTGGATCGTGATGCAGCTCGTCCGCTCGCGTTCGCTGGCGCAGGTGGTCCGCGAGCAGGGGCCGCTGCGAGTCGAGCAGGCCGCGGTGATCGGCGGCCGGGTGCTGGACGCGCTGCGGGCCGCGCACGCCACCGGGGTGCTGCACCGCGACGTGAAGCCGGAGAACGTGCTGCTGGCCGACGACGGCAGGGTGGTGCTGACCGATTTCGGCATCGCGTCGCTGGAGGCCGAGGCGGGGCTGACGGCCACCGGCGGCCTGGTGGGCACGCCCGCGTACATGCCGCCCGAGCGGCTGAACGGCGAGCCGGCCAGGCCGGAGTCGGATCTGTGGTCGCTGGGCGCGACGCTGTACGCGGCCGTCGAGGGCGAGCCGCCGTTCAAGCGTGACTCGTGGGCGGCGACGGTGGCGGCGGTGCTGCGTGACGAACCGGAGCCGCCGGTCCGGGCCGGTGTGCTGGAGCCGGTCATCATGGGCCTGCTGCGCAGGAGCCCGCCGGACAGGATGCCCGCCGAGGAGGCCGCCCGGCTGCTGTACGCGGCCGCGAGCGGCGGATCCCAGCCAACGGCCGACCGTTGGACCGGCGACCGGACAGCCGTCCGGCCCTCCGCGACCACTGGCGAGCCCGGCCCATCAGGGCACTCCGGGCAGTGGGCGGCCGGTGGTGTGCCGCACCAGACGGTTCCCCCGCGAGCCAGGCGCGGCAGAGCGCTGTGGATCTGGATCCCCGCCGCCATCGCCGCCGTCGCGGTGCTGGGCACGGGCGGCGTACTGCTGTCCAGCCGATGGACGGCCCCGCCCACGACCAGCCCCACCCCCACTCCCACCCCCACTCCCACTCCCACTCCCACGAACGAGCCCACCACCGGCCAGCCCACCCCCACCCGGCAGCCGCTGCCCGCAGGTTGGCGGGCCTTCACCAGCTCGGCGGGCCGGTTCTCGATCGCCATGCCCAGGCAGTGGCAGGCGAAGAAGAACCCCGGCAGGGACAGCATCTCCATGAAGGGCCCCGGCACCCCGGGGGCGTTGATCGTCGAATGGACCGTCCCCGACACCCCGTGGCAGGATCCGGAGAAGCACTGGATCGGCCTGGAGAAGGAGATCAGGGCGAAGGGCGAGTTCCAGGGCTACACCCGGGTCGGCATCACCTCCACCGGCTACCTGGGCCTGCGAGCCGCCGACTGGGAGTTCACCAGGATGCGCGGCGGCGAGCTGATCCACGTGATCAACCGCGGCTTCCGCACCGCCGACGGCCGCCCGTACGCCCTCTACTGGGAGACCCCGCACTCCCGCTGGGACAGGGACAGGCACTACTTCGAGACGTTCGCGAGGACCTTCAGACCGCTGTGAGAGAGCAGGCGCACTTCTGGCGGCACCCGGCGGTGCCGGAGACCGACCTGCTCAGGGCCCGCTACGTCACCCACCGCTTCTCCAGGCACGTGCACGACGGCTACGCCATCGGCCTCATCGTCGCGGGCGTCGAGGAGTTCGACTACCGCGGCACCCTGCACCGGGCGGCCGCGGGCGAGGTCGTGCTGGTCAACCCCGACGCCGTGCACACGGGCCAGGCGGGCACGCCGGGCGGGTGGGCGTACCGGATGCTCTATCCGTCGGTCGACGCGCTGGCCGGGATCGCCGCCGAGCTGGGCGCCCCCTACGCGACGCCGCACTTCCCCGAGCAGGTGGTGCGCGACGACGCGGTGGCGGCGCTGCTCGCCCGGGCGCACCAGGCGGCCGAGCGCGGCGACGCGCTGGCCGCCTCGACGCTCAGTCGCACGCTGTTCGCCCGGCTGCTGACCCGCCACGCCGCGCCGAAGCCGGTCGCGGTGCTGCCCGCCGAGGGCCGGCGGGCCGTGCGGGAGGCGCTCGACCTGCTGCACGAGAGCCTGGTCGACCCGCCGACGCTGGACGATCTCGCGGGCGCGGTGGGTGCGCGGCCGTTCGCGCTGCTGCGGGCGTTCAAGGCCGCGACGGGCCTGCCGCCGCACGCCTACCTCACCTCGCTCCGGGTACGCCAGGCGCGCCGCCTCCTCCAGTCCGGCGTACGCCCGGCGCAGGTGGCCGCCGAGGTGGGCTTCACAGACCAGGCCCACCTCAACCGCCACTTCAAGCGCATCGTGGGCGTGCCGCCCGCCGCCTACCAGCGCGCTGCAGGAACGTACAAGACCGGCGATCCCCCCACCACCTAGCCTCTGGCGGCATGGAACCGACAACACACCGTTCCGCCGCGATACGGGACGGTCTGGGCGTGGGCCTGGCCGTGGGGCTGTCCGGGCTCGCCTTCGGCGCCGCGGCGATCACCGCGGGCCTCACCGTGCCGCAGGCGTGCGTGCTGAGCCTGCTGACGTTCACCGGCGCCTCGCAGTTCGCGCTGACGGGGGCGGTCAGCGCGGGCGGCGACCTGGTGGCCGCCACCCTGGGCGCGCTGCTGCTCGGCGGCCGCAACACCCTGTACGGCCTGCGCCTGGCCGACCTCCTCCAGGTACGCGGCCCCCGCAGGTTACTGGCCGCCCACGGCGTGATCGACGAGACCACGGCCGTCACCCTGGCCCAGCCGACCCCGCAGGCGGCCCGTACGGGTTTCGCGACCACGTTCGCCAGCCTCTACCTCACCTGGAACCTCACCACTCTCGCCGGCGCCCTCGGCACGTCGTTCCTGGGCGATCCCGGCGTGCTGGGGCTGGACGTGGTGGGCCCGGCCGCGTTCCTGGCCATCCTCTGGCCCCGGCTGGCGGAGCGCGCCGAGCTGCGCCGGCTGGCCGCGGGCGCGGCGGCGATCGCGCTGTGCGCCACCCCGTTCCTCCCGCCCGGCGTGCCCGTGCTGCTGTCGGCGGCCGCCGTCCTGGTGGTGATGGCGCGATGACGTTGTGGTGGGCGATCGCCGCCGTCTGCGCGGGCTGCTACGCGCTCAAGCTGGCCGGGCTGGCCGCGCCGCGCAAGGTGCTCGACCATCCGGCGGTGCGCAGGTTCGCGGAGCTGGTGCCGGTCGCGCTGCTGGCGGCGCTGATCGCGGTGCAGACGTTCACGGAGAAGGGCGGGCTGAGCTTCGACCCCGCGCGTACGGCGGGGCTGGCGGCGGCGGTCGTCGCGCTGCTGCTCCGCGCGCCTTTCCTGGTCGTGCTGGCCGCCGCGGCCGTGGTCACCGCGCTTGCCCGGATCTTTCTGGGGTAGTTGCCGTGCATGTCCGATTCAGCGGGGATGGTCGGTGGGCGATATCGGCTGCTCAGGACGATCGGCCAGGGCGGCATGGGCACGGTGTGGCAGGCGCACGACGAGGTGCTGGGCAGGGACGTGGCGGTCAAGGAGGTGCTGCCGCCGCCCGACCTCACGGGCGCTGAGCGCGAGGTGTTCGCGGTACGGACGTTCCGCGAGGCCAGGGCGGCGGGACGGGTGGCGCATCCCGGCGTGGCCGCCGTCTACGACGTCCTCGAGGAACGCGGTCACCCCTGGATCGTCATGCAGCTCGTGGCCTCCCGCACCTTAGGCGAGCTCATCCGCGACGAAGGGCCGATGGCCCCGCTGGAGGCCGCGGGCATCGGGCTGCAACTGCTGGAGGCGCTGCGCGCGGCGCACGCGGCGGGCGTGTTGCACCGGGACGTCAAACCGGACAACGTGTTACTCGCCGCGGACGGCCGGGCGGTGCTCACCGACTTCGGCATCGCCACCACGGAGGACGAGGCGCCCGTCACGAGGACGGGCATCCTGATCGGCACCCCCGCGTTCATGGCGCCGGAACGCGCGGCGGGCGGCCAGGCCAGATCCGCGTCGGACCTGTGGTCGCTGGGCGTCACGCTCTACCTGGCCGTCGAGGGCCACTCGCCCTTCCACCGGGACAACGCCCTGGCCACGCTGGGCGCGGTCATGCACGCCGAGCCGGCGCCGCTGGCCCGCGCGGGCGTGCTCGGCCCCGTACTGCTCGGCCTGCTGCGCAAGAACCCGGCGGAACGCATGTCGCTGGAGGAGGCCGAGCGGCGGCTGGCCGCGATCCTGGCGGGCGGCGCGCCCGAGCAGACGGGCCCTGTCCACCTGGGCACCATCACCGTGCCCCAGGCCGCGCGGCGGCGCGGGTTGCCGCTGGCCGCGATCGCCGCGGGTACGCTCGCCGTCGCGATCATCACGGGCGGCGCCGCCTGGTGGTCCAGCCGCCCCGACGACCCGATTCGCACCCCGCGCTCCACTCCCGCCGTCGTGACCACCCCCAGCGCGACCCCCACCCCCGAGCCGAGCCCGCTGCCGACGTCCGAGGCCCCGGCGCCGCGGACGCGGAGCACCCCGCCGCCCACCCGGGACCAGCCCAGAACTCCCGCGAGCGGGAAGCGCACGTCGAAGGAGCCGAAGCCGACCGAGTCCGAGAGCTCGCGGACCCCCGGCGACGTCGAGGGATCGGGCGGGAAGACCTGATCAGGACTCGGCGCGCACGATGTCCAGCGCCTTCTGCAGGTCCTTCGGGTAGTCGGTGCTGAACGACATCCACTCGCCGGTCGCCGGGTGCTCGAACCCGAGCGCGACCGCGTGCAGCCACTGCCGGGTCACCCCCAGCCGCGCCGCCAGCGTCGGATCGGCGCCGTAGAGCAGATCGCCCACGCAGGGGTGCCGCAGCGCCGCCATGTGCACCCTGATCTGGTGCGTACGGCCGGTCTCCAGCTTGATGTCCAGCAGCGACGCCGCCCTGAACGCCTCCACCGTGTCGTAGTGCGTGACCGACGGCTTGCCGCCAGCCACCACCGCGAACCTGCCGTCTCCCGACGGGTGCCGGTCGATGGGCGCGTCCACGGTGCCCCTGAACGGGTCGGGATGCCCCTGGACCAGCGCGTGGTAGCGCTTGTCGACCGTGCGTTCCTTGAAGGCCCGCTTGAGCCGCGAGTAGGCCTGCTCGCTCTTGGCCACCACCATCGCGCCCGTGGTGTTGGCGTCCAGCCGGTGCACGATGCCCTGGCGCTCGGCCGCGCCGCTGGTGGCGATCGTGTGCCCGGCCCCCAGCAGGCCGCCGATCACGGTGGGGCCCGTCCAGCCGACCGTCGGATGCGCGGCCACCCCGATCGGCTTGTTGACCACGACGATGTCGTCGTCCTCGTACACGATGCTCATGCCCGGCACCGGCTCCGCCACCGGCATGGGCGTGCTCACGGGCGGCGGCAGCGTCACGTCGAGCCACGTGCCCGCGTGCACCCGGTCCGACTTGGCCGGTTGCCGGCCGTCCACCAGCACCTCGCCCGCGCCGATCAGCTCGGCCGCGCGCGTGCGGGAGAAGCCGAACAGCCGCGAGAGCGCGGCGTCGAGCCGCTCGCCCTCCAGCCCGTCCGGCACGGGCAGACTGCGCTGCTCAGCCACGCTTGGCTACCTCCTTGGACCCGTCGATCTGTACGTTCCGCCAGGCCAGGAGCACCGCCAGGATGCCGCCGCAGACGATCGCGGAGTCGGCGATGTTGAACACGGGGAAATAGTCGATGACGGGGAAATGCCCGGGAAGGACCTCGATGAAGTCGACGACGTGCCCCTGGAGCTGGCTGGAGCGCCCGAGACCCGACGGATAGCGCAGCAGCCGGTCGGTGAGATTGCCCAGTGCCCCTCCGAGCAGCAGCCCGAGCGTGATCGCCCAAGCCCGGCTGCCCAGCTTGCGGGCGGTGCGCACGATGGCCACGACCACACCCGCCGCGATGAAGGTGAAGACGAACGTCATTCCGGTACCGATGCTGAACGCGGCACCGGAATTGAAGATCACCCGGAACTGCAGCACGTCCGGGATGACGACCAGCGGCGCCTCGCCCTCGAGTGCCCGCAGCACCACCGTCTTGGTGATGAGGTCGGCCGCGTAGATGACGGCCGCCAGCACGACGAGGACGGCGAAGAGGCGCCCGCGAGGCTTACCTAGCGGCGCTCCTCCTTCTGCTTGCAGGCCACGCACAGCGTCGCCCTCGGGAACGCCTGAAGGCGTTCCTTGCCGATCGGCTTGTGGCACGATTCGCACACTCCATAGGTCCCTGCGTCGATCCTGGCGATCGCACGTTCGTTCTGCGCGACCAGATCGCGCGCATTCAGGGTAAGGGCGATCTCGCGTTCGCGCTCGTACGTCTTGGCGCCGGCGTCCGCCTGGTCGTCGCCGGCTCCCTGGGTGACGTCTCCAGAGGCTATCTCCGACTCGTGGCGGAGAATGTCCGCGTTGAGCTCGTCGATCTCGCCCTGGAGCCTGCCGCGTACCTCGGCCAGCTCCTTTTCCGACCACATCGACGGTGTAGCGGTCTGCGTGACTGCCGCCATGGCTGCCTCCCATTGCTGATCAAGGCCGTAACGGGTGCGGGCAGCTTAGGATCCAGATAACGGAACGGCAAACGACCCGCCGGACGGTTTACCTCCCCCGTACTATCCCGCCCCGCGCATTCAACTCCTCCACACGGACGTCCATTCCCACATCTTTGTCGCCTTTGCGACTTCCCTACCGGAGTTGTGGCCGCCGCGGTGGCGACCCTGCGCGCCACCAGGGAAACCGGGAAGCCTTGGCCTCCACTCTGCGTTATGGTTTGTGATTGCAAGGCGTTGATGGGGCCCGACTGTGAGGGATATCACCCCGGAGCCGCCGGAAGAACGGCTCTTTCGAGCTCATTAGACCCGGCAGCAGACCGAATGAAGAGGGCCTCGCCCGCGCGAGGCCAAGAAGGGTGGTACCGCGGAGCCGTACGGCTTCGTCCCTTCACGCAGCCCAGCCGGTCCACGCGTGGAGGTCCCGCCAGAAATGTCTTCTTTCCGCTCTCTTCCCTCGCAGGTCGACCTGCCCGCGCTCGAGCGCGAGGTCCTCGACCGCTGGCGGGACGGGAAGATCTTCGAGCGTTCCGTGGAGCAGAACTCCGGCAATCCGTCCTGGGTGTTCTACGAGGGCCCGCCCACCGCCAACGGCCTGCCCGGCGTGCACCACGTCGAGGCGCGGGTGTTCAAGGACCTGTTCCCGCGCTACAAGTCCATGCGCGGATTCAGCGTTCCGCGTAAGGCCGGATGGGACTGCCACGGCCTGCCGGTCGAGGTCGGCGTCGAGCGCGAGCTGGGCCTGTCCGGCAAGAAGGACATCGAGACCTACGGCATCGCCGAGTTCAACGCCAAATGCCGCGAGTCGGTGTTGCGGCACGTGGACGCGTTCGAGCAGATGACCGAGCGGATGGGCTACTGGATCGACCTGTCGCAGGCCTACCGCACGATGGACCCCTCCTACATCGAGTCGGTGTGGTGGTCGCTGAAGGTCGTGTGGGACAAGGGGCTGCTGTTCCGCGACTTCCGCATCACGCCCTACTGCCCGCGCTGCGGCACCGGGCTGTCCGACCACGAGCTGGGCCAGCCGGGCGGCTACGAGACCGTCTCCAGCCCGTCGGTCTACGTCCGCATGCCGGTGACCTCGGGGCCGCTGGCCGAGCTGGGCGCCTCGCTGCTGGTCTGGACGACGACGCCGTGGACGCTGGTGTCCAACACGGCGGTGGCCGTACATCCCGAGGTGACCTATGTCGCGGCCCGCACGGCCGACGGCGAGGTCCTGGTGGTGGCCGAGCCGCTGCTCCCGGTGCTGGGCGAGGACACGACGGAGGTGGCCCGCCTCACCGGCCGCGAGCTGGAGCGCACCACCTACACCCGGCCGTTCGACCTGGTCGACATCCCGGGCGCCCACTACGTCGTGCTCGGCGACTACGTCACCGTCGAGGACGGCACCGGGCTGGTCCACCAGGCCCCCGCCTTCGGCGCCGACGACCTGGCCGTGATCAAGGCGTACGACATGCCGATCGTCAACCCGATCGGCCCCGACGGCCGCTTCCTCGACGACGTGCCCATGGTCGGCGGCCGGTTCTTCAAGGACGCCGACGAGGAGCTGACCGAGGACCTGCGCGCCCGCGGGCTGCTGTTCCGCGGCGGCCACTTCGAGCACAGCTACCCGCACTGCTGGCGCTGCCACACCCCGCTGCTCTACTACGCCCTCCCGTCCTGGTACATCCGCACCACCGCGGTCAAGGACCAGATGCTGGCGGAGAACTCCAAGACCAACTGGTACCCGGACACGATCAAGTGGGGCCGGTTCGGCGAGTGGCTGCGCAACAACGTCGACTGGTCGCTGTCGCGCTCCCGCTACTGGGGCACGCCGCTGCCGCTGTGGGTGTGCTCCGAGGACGAGTCCCACGTGACGTGCGTGGGCTCGATGGAGGAGCTGGGCGCCCTGGCGGACCAGGACGTCTCCGCGCTCGACCCGCACCGCCCGTACGTCGACGACGTGACCTTCGACTGCCCCTCGTGCGGCGCGCTCGCCCGCCGCGTGCCCGACGTCATCGACGCCTGGTACGACTCCGGCTCCATGCCGTTCGCCCAGTGGGGCGAGCGCGGCAAGCCCGAGGGCGTCTACCCGGCGCAGTTCATCTGCGAGGCCACCGACCAGACCCGCGGCTGGTTCTACTCGCTGATGGCCGTCGGCACGCTCGTCTTCGGCCAGTCCTCCTACGAGAACGTGCTCTGCCTCGGCCTCATCCTGGCCGAGGACGGCCGCAAGATGAGCAAGCACCTGGGCAACATCCTCGAGCCGATCCCGCTGATGGACCAGCACGGGGCCGACGCGCTGCGCTGGTTCATGGCCTGCTCGGGCTCGCCGTGGTCGGCCCGCAGGGTGGGCCACAACGGCCTGGAGGAGATCGTCCGCAAGGTCCTCCTGACGCTCTGGAACACCGCGTCGTTCTTCACTCTCTACGCCAACGCGGAGTCCTGGTCGCCGTCCCGGCTCCAGGAGGCCACGCCGGCCGGGGAGCGCCCCCTGCTCGACCGCTGGGTCCTGGCCGAGCTGCACAGGACGGTGGCGGAGGTCACGGCGTCCCTGGACGAATACGACACGCAACGCGCAGGGCGCCGCCTGGCCGACTTCTTGGACGACCTGTCCAACTGGTACGTCCGCCGCTCCCGCCGCCGCTTCTGGCAGGGCTCGGAGGAGGCGTTCGCGACCCTATACGAGTGCCTGGAGACGGTGACGCGCCTGATGGCCCCCATCACGCCGTTCCTCACCGACTACCTCTGGGACGTGCTCCGCTCGCCGGAGGCGCCGACCTCGGTGCACCTGACCACCTGGCCGGAGGTGCGCCAGGACCTGCTGGACCCGGTGCTGTCCGACCGGATGGCCCTGGTCCGCCGCCTGGTGGAGCTGGGCCGCTCGGCGCGCGCCTCTTCGGGCGTCAAGACCCGGCAGCCGCTCGGCCGGGCCCTGGTGGGCGCCCACGACTGGCCGTCACTCCCGGGGGAGCTGCGCGGCCTGGTGGCGGAGGAGCTGAACGTGCACGCCCTCGAGGACATGTCCGGATTCAGCGCCGATCTCGTGTCCTACTCCGTCAAGCCCAATTTCCGGGCCTTGGGCAAGCGCTTCGGCCCGCAGACCAAGCTCGTGGCCGCCGCGCTGGCCGCCGCGGACCCCGCCCGCGTGGCCCGAGCCCTCCGCTCGGGCGCCACGGTCATGGTCGAGGCGGACGGACTGGGCGAGATCATGCTGGGCCCCGACGAGGTCATCGTCACCGAACAACCCCGCGCCGGCTGGGCCGTGGAGACGGGCGCGATCGGCACGGGCGGGGGCGAGACGGTGGCCCTGGACCTGGAGCTCACGGACGACCTGCGCCGCATGGGCCTGCTGCGCGAGGTCATCCGCCTGGTCCAGGAGGCCCGCAAGTCGACGGGCCTGTCCATCACGGACCGCATCGACCTGTGGTGGACCACCTCCTCCCCGGACCTGGCCGCGGCGCTGCGTTCCGACAGCCGGGTGGTGGCGGAGGAGGTCCTGGCGACGACGGTCACGGAGGGCACGGTGGCGGACCTCCCGTCCCACACGGACGAGGACCTGTCCCTGACCTTCCAACTCCGCCGCGCCTGACACCCGAAGACAGTGGGGCGCACCCGATCCGGGGTGCGCCCCTGCCCGCCACCCGGGACGCCTACACCTCGGGCCTCCCGCCCGCAGGCGCCCGGTGGCGGTCAGGAAGTGCCGTTACCGACCTCAGCCCCCTGTGGGCGTGCCGTTGCAGAGGTCAGCACGCCGTGCGCGTGCCGTTACCGAGCCCAGCTCCGCACATGTGCCGTGCGGAGACAGGTCTCAGCTGACCGTCTCGCGGTCGTGCTGGCAGACCGAGCAACTCGTCAGCCCGGCCGCTTCGGCCGCGGCCAGCGTCATCGTCTCCACACCCGTCTCACCCGCGCCTCTGATCAACGGGCAGGCGGTGCTGTGGTAGCGGCGGGTGCCGACGATGACCTTCACGGTGCCCGGGCGCTCACCCTTGCCCCCCGTGCCGGCGCCCGTGGACTCGTCATCGGCCTTGGACGCGCCGGAGGCCTCAGGCTGCTTGGAACCAGAGACCGGCGTCTTCGGAGACGTGCCGGAAGCCTGCGGCCCGGGCGCGGCCGAGGATGGCCCACCCTTGGGCGCCGCAACCGGCCCACCGGTCTTGGGCGACGCACCGGGCCCCTCACCTCTGGGCGTCTCACCCTTGGCAGCGCCCGCCTTCGGGGCGTCCGCCCCACGCGTCTCACCCGTCGATCCCGCGCCGGAAACCTCAGGCCTCGCGCTGGGCGCTGCCGGCTTTCCTCCCGTGTCGGGCGCTCCGGGCCTGGCACCCGGTCCGGACGTCGGCCTAGCGCTCGTCCCCGTACCCGAAGGCCGCTCTCGCGACGGCCGGGCGGGCGCGCCGGAACCGGCCCCTGTGGGCAGCGGTCCCTTGGGCTTGGCCTCCGACTCGGCCGAGGACGCGGGGCGCGGCGGCGTCACCGCGCTCTCCTCGGCCGGGACACGCGCCTTGGCGGCCCCGGAAGGACGCTGTGACGGCGCGGAAGCTCCGCCCGCAGGCCCGGGCCGGCCCGGCGCCGCGGAAGAAGGCACACGGGGCTGGGGCGCCGTGGCGGGCCCGGCGGAGTCATCGTCCTCGGGCACGCCGGAGGACTGTCCGGACTTTCCTACGGGCTGTCCCGGCTTGCCCGACGGCTGCCCGGGCTTGGCGCCGGACTCCTCGGGCTTGGCGCCGGACTGCCCAGGCTTGGCACCAGACGGTCCAGGCTTGGCACCGGACTGCTCCGGTGTGGCGGCGGGCTGCGAAGGCTTGCCGGCCGCGGCTCCGGCCTTGCCGGCCGGCTGCGCAGGCCGCGCGCCCGAAGGCGCCTCGGACCTGAGCCCGGATGGCGGCCGGAAATAAGAAGTCTGTGTCTCCGCCTGCTCGTCATCCGATTCGGGGGCGGCGGAGGAGGGCTTGGCCTGGCCCGCCGGCGCGGCGGCGGACGGGCGGCCGAACCACCCGGTGGCGCCTTCCTCGTGGGAGGCTGCGGGCTCCGGGGTGGGGGTGGAAGCCTTCGTGTCGGGCTTCGGCGGGGCGACCGGCGGACGTACGTCGCGGGTCTCCGCGGAGTTGTCCACCCGGCTCTCCGCGGCGAAGGCGGAGCCGGGCGCGACGACGGGCTCGGGGTCGGCGGCAGGCGGCAACTGCCGTCCGCCGAGCGCGGCGTCAGGCAGGCACGTCGTGCAGGGCGTAAAGCCCTCCTCGCGTGCCTCCTCGTAGGTGAGCTCCTCGTGATCCCGACCGCTCAACTGCCGGCAGCCGGGCACGTGGTACCTCTTGCGTCCCGGGATCACCAGCACGATCGCGTCCGACGAGATGCCACTCGCCGCGGGGCGGCGCGGGGCGGCGGCGGGAACGCTCGCCGTCCGCTGTGGCGGTTGCGGACGCGGTTGGGGTGGGGGCGGTGGCTGGTGAGCCGTGGGGCCGGTCTGGGTATATGGCAACCCTGGCGGCAGGAGCCCTTTCGGCGGGGTGGCCGGCGCAGCGGCCTGCCCACCACCGGGAAACAGCTCGTTACGCCGCAGGAACGCCCCGATCACCAGGAACAGCGCGGACAGCACGCTGACCACGATGGACCACATGATCAGGAACGGCGTCGCCAGTACGAAACCCGCGATCAGCAACACGACCGCCGCGAGCACCAAACCAGCACTGATAAGGATCACAGGGGGCTCTTTCGAGTGACAGGTCCTAGCGACCCGTTACTTTACCGGCGATCGTTGTGCGGACCGTCACCGCCGGGGAAGGCGCCCTGGGGAGGCTCGCCGCCGAACGGGTTGGGACCACCGGGAAGAGGCTGCTGGCCACCCTGAGGCACGGCGTGCGACATGGCGGGAGCCTGACCCTGCGGACCACCGGACATCACCGGGAACCCACCGCTGCCCTCGGCGGAGACGTTGAGCTCGGCGAGCTGGTTTTCCAGGTAGAGCTTGAGCCGGCTGCGGTATTCGCGTTCGAAGCTGCGCAGCTCCTCGACCTTGCGCTCGAGCTCGTCGCGGGTCTGCACCAGCGAGCCCATCGCCTGGCGGTGGCGCTCCTGCGCGTCGCGCTCGAGCGTCTCGGCGCGGGCACGGGCGTCGCCGATGACCTGCTCGGCCTGGCGGCGCGCCTTGGTGAGGATCTCGTCGGCCTCGCGCCTGGCGCGGGTGACCGTCTCGTCCGCCTCCCGGCGGGCGTCGGAGATCGCCTGGTCGGCGGTCTGCTGGGCGAGCGCGAGCACGCGGGCCGCGGTGTCCATGTTGTCCTCGGCGGGAGGCATGTTCATGGCCACGGGGACCGGCTGCTGCTGCACCGGCGGCGGCTCGGGGGCCCGCATGGGCTCCGGCTGCGGCGGCGCCATCATCTCGGGCTTGGGCTGCTCCTGAACCGGGGCGGAGGCCATGGGCATGCTCATGCCGCCCGGCACCTTCCCGCGCAGGCACTCGGCCAGCTTGGCGCGGAGCTCCTCGTTCTCTTGGATCAGGCGGTCGAGCTCAGCTTCCACCTCGTCGAGGAAGGCGTCGACCTCTTCCTCGTCGTAGCCCGGCCGCAGCCGGGTGGTACTGAACTGCTTGTTCCGCACATCAGCGGGCGTCAGCGGCATTTTTTGGTCTCCTTGGCGCGCTTGGAGTCTGTCCGGAGGGACGGTAACCCGAATCACTTCAGCGCGGACACGAGTTGGATCACGACCGGCGCGGCACCGGCCCAGTCATCGCAACAATCCAGCGAGCTGGATCAAGATCAGCACGACGATGAACAGGACAGTGAAGCTTAGGTCAAAGGCCACCGTACCCAACCGGAGCGGAGGAATGAAACGGCGGAGGAACTTGAGTGGTGGGTCTGTTGCGGTGTATGTGGCCTCGGCCAGCACCAGGACGACGCCGGACGGCCGCCACTGACGGGCGAAAGCCTGCACCGTCTCAAAGATCATCCTGCCGATGAGCAGCACCAAATAGAGAGACAGGACAACGACCAAGATCTGACTGACGATCCCCACGGCCCGGCCGCGCCTCCACTTCTGATGTGCCCTCCCGGTCTCGGCGAGACCTGGTTGGGTGCGATAGACATACAGAGACTCTAACTCTGGTTGAAGAACCCGCGCTCCGCGATTCGGGCCTTGTCCTCGGCGGTCACCTCGACATTGGCAGGGGACAACAGGAACACCTTGTTGGTAACACGTTCAATGCTGCCATGTAGGCCAAAGACCAGACCTGCCGCGAAATCGACGAGGCGTTTCGCGTCACTGTCAACCATCTCGGTCAGGTTCATGATGACCGGGGTGCCGTCTCGGAAGTGCTCTCCGATGGTACGCGCTTCGTTGTACGTCCGGGGGTGGAGGGTGGTGATGCGGGCCAGATCGGTCGTGCGGCGCTCCAGGATCGTCGTGGCGGGCCTGGGCGCGGGCACTCCTGGTTCGGCCTCGTCGTCGCGGTCCTGGACCGCTACGGGGCGTTCCTCGCCGGTGCGCTGCACCTCGTCCTCGTAGGCGTACTCGTCCGTGTAGGTCTCATATCTCTCGTAGCGGTCGTCCTCCACGAGACCGAGGTAGACCGCCATCTTGCGCATCGCGCCGGCCATAGCTACGTCGTCCTCCTGCTCATGGTCGCACTCGCTCGAGTCCGTCGCCTGGTCCCGAGGCGGTAGGCGTACCCCCCTGGAGCTCACCGCTGATCGACCTCTACTTGGTCACGGGCTTGAAGACCCACTTGAGGGGACATTACCTGACGAAGGGCTTGCGACGACCGAGCAACGCCGTACCGACCCGCACGTGTGTCGCGCCGTAGGCGACGGCCTCGGCGAGATCCTCGCTCATCCCCGCCGAGATCATCGTGGCACGGGGGTGCTGCTCCTGCAGGCGCAGCGCCACATCTCGCAGCCTGGCGAAGGCCTTGGCGGGATCCTCGCCCAGCGGCGCGACCGCCATGACGCCGCCCAGCCACACGCCCTCGGCGAGCGCCACCTCGTCGGCGAGCGCGAGCACGTCGCCGGGGCGCGCACCGCCCCTGGCGGGGTCGTCGTCGAGCGCGATCTGCAGCAGGCAGCCGACCCTGCGGCCCTGGCGCACCGCCTCCTTGCTGATCGCCTCCACCAGCCTGAGCCGGTCGACGGAGTGGATCACGTCGGCGTAACCGACGACGGAACGCACTTTGTTCGTCTGCAGCTGGCCGACGAAATGCCAGGTCAGCGGCAGCCCGGCGAGCTCGTGCGCCTTGGGGGCGGCCTCCTGGTCGCGGTTCTCGCCGATGTCGCGCACGCCCAGCTCGGAGAGGATCCGCACGTCGTCGGCGGGCCTGGTCTTGGTGACGGCGATCAGCGTGACCTCGCCGCGGTCGCGCCCGACCGCGCGGCAGGCCGCCGCGATGCGCGCGTCGACCTCGGCGAGCCCGGCCGCGATCTCGTCCCTTCTCACGTGACTCTCCCTCTCACTACCTGAATCCTCGCGCACGTACGCACGCTCGGCGCAGCGGTCCACCCTGTACGCCTCGCGCACACGACGGCGCCGCTCCCGGATCCCTGCGGGGAGCGGCGTCAGGCGGCCGGCTATTTGAGGAAGTCCGGGACGTCGAGCTCCTCTTCCTGTTCCTCGAAGATCACCCGAGGACGTTTGGCGGGCTCCGACATGCGGGAGGTGATGGGCGTGGGCGGGTTGGCGGGCTCGGGCGTGGGCCGGGGGATGGAGACGGGGCCGGACGGCTCGTCGGCGACGGCCTCGTCGGCGTCCGGCTCGGGGACCTGCACGGACTCCACCGGACGCACCGGCTCAGGGCGCGGCTCAGGACGGGGCGGCTCGGGGCGGAAGTCGGCCCGAGGCTCGGACCTGAAGTCCCCGCGCGCCTCGAAGTCCCTGCGGGGCTCAGGACGCGGCTCAGGGCGCGCCGCGGGCTGCTCGGACTTCACGCTGGGGGACGAGACGTTCGGCCGCGCTGGAGAGGACACGGGCGGCGCCGGCGGCTGGGCCGGGGGGCGGCTCGCCGGACGGGTCACGGGCTTCTCGGCCGGCGGCGGCACGTCGTCGAAGCCCGCCGCGATCACGGTGACGCGCACCTCGTCGCCGAGCGCGTCGTCGATGACCGTGCCGAAGATGATGTTGGCGTCTGGCGCGGCCGCCATGGACACGAGCTGCGCCGCCTCGTTGATCTCGAACAGGCCCAGGTCGGAGCCGCCCGCGATGGACAGCAGCACGCCGTGGGCGCCGTCGATGCTGGCCTCCAGCAGCGGGCTGGAGACCGCCATCTCGGCCGCCGCGACCGAGCGGTCGTCGCCGCGCGCGTGGCCGATGCCCATGAGGGCGGAGCCGGCGCCCGACATGACCGACTTGACGTCGGCGAAGTCGAGGTTGATCAGGCCGGGCGTGGTGATCAGGTCAGTGATGCCCTGGACACCCGACAGCAGCACCTGGTCGGCGGCCTTGAACGCGTCGAGCACGCTCACCTGCCGGTCGGAGATCGACAGCAGCCGGTCGTTGGGGATCACGATCAGCGTGTCGACCTCGTCGCGCAGCGTCTCGATGCCCGCCTCGGCCTGCGAGGCCCTGCGCCGACCCTCAAAGCTGAACGGCCTGGTCACGACACCGATCGTGAGCGCGCCGAGCGACCTGGCGATGTTGGCCACGACGGGCGCCCCGCCGGTGCCCGTGCCACCGCCCTCGCCGGCCGTGACGAAGACCATGTCGGCCCCCTTGAGGACCTCCTCGATCTCCTCGCGATGGTCCTCGGCGGCCTTGCGGCCCACGTCGGGATTGGCGCCCGCGCCAAGGCCGCGCGTGAGCTCGCGGCCCACGTCGAGTTTCACATCGGCGTCACTCATCAGCAGCGCCTGGGCGTCGGTGTTTATCGCGATGAACTCGACGCCCTTGAGTCCCTCCTCGATCATCCGGTTGACGGCGTTCACTCCGCCGCCGCCGATGCCGACGACCTTGATGACCGCGAGGTAGTTCTGCGGTGCTGCCACGACGAGGGGCCTTTCCGCTCGTTGACTTGCAATTCGGTGCGGATTGGATCCGCTTTTTCTCAGTTCGGGTAACTCTCAACCTCAGGTTGAGATTTAGATTTATGTCAACCTGAGGATTGATACGGACAGTAGGAGTTACGCTGCAGGCGGGTCAACTAACCGCGCCGCAAGCACGTCCGGCGTGTCGCGGGCTGTCCGTTTCGCTCCGCAGTCGCGCCAGGTCGGGGCCCTCCTCTGCCGAACATCCGGCTTACAGGCTCTCACGCCGCGACCCCCGCCTCGCACAGGCTCGGCGATGCCCTTGCCCCGGAGTTGCCAGACCCTGACACTCTTGATCACTTCAGGGTCACCACGTCCGGGGAGCTGACGTCGTACAGGGTGGCTTTTTCGCGTTTGAGCAGCGAGGCGAGAATGCTCGCCTTCTCGGTGGGCCGGTCGGGGCCACCCCAGATGACGGTACGCCCGTCGGACAGTTCCAGGGTCACGCCTTCGGCGGTTCCCGCGCGTACCTGCCTGACCTTGCCCGCCACCGGGTCCGGGATCGCCTGGATGACCTGGAGCGCCGCCATCGTGGCGGGGTCGCCCGCGGCGGGGTGGTCCACCTTGAGCAGCGGCAGCATGGGCGGCACGGCGTTCTTGAGCTCGATCACCACGCCCTGCTTGTCGACGATCGCCACTTTCTGGCCCGCCGGGATCGCGGCGACGGGCTCGCGCTCGACCACTTCGATCTTGAGCGTGCCGGGCCAGATCCGGTCGACCTTGGCCGTGGCGAGCTGCCTGATGCCCAGGACGCGGGTCTCGACGTCGGCGAGGTTGACGGTGGCAAGAGGATGCAGGTCGGCCACCCCGGCCTGCTGCTTGATCCGGTCGCTGGGCACTGTGAGATTTCCCACGATCTCGACCGACCGCACGCCGAGCACGGGCGAGAAGAACACCAGCCAGGCGGCCGTGCCCACCACTCCCGCTGTGAGCAGCACCAGGAACGCCGTGCGCGCCTTCATCGCCCTCCCACCCGCATTCCGGGGCCCCAACATGTCGGCACCGAACCTACGCCGCCGCACGGCGTAACACCGCACGCCACGCCCAACGGCGGCGAGCCCGCCCAGTCCACGCCCCGATCGACCCACCCATCGCCTGACGTGTGCCCATCTCCCCTCCCTCGAGGGACCTCAGCCCCGGACGGCGGGACGGATGTCGTCCCGCGGTCCGGGGTCACGGTCCTTCGGAGGAGGGGCGGCTACGGCGGAGCTCAGGAAAGGCGGGCCACGATCTGCGGGCCGAGCTCCGTGACGTCGCCCGCGCCCATGGTGAGCACGATGTCGCCGGGCCGCGCCCGCTCGGCCACCAGGTCGGGCACCGCGGCCCGGTCCGGCGCGTACGCCACCCGCTCGGCGGGCAGCGGCACCCGCCCGGCCACCAATGCGCCGGACACCCCGGGCTCGGGATCCTCGCGGGCGCCGTAGACGTCGAGCACGATCACCTCGTCGGCCAGCCCGAGCGCCGCCCCGAACTCCTCGGCGAAGTATCGGGTGCGCGAGTACAGGTGCGGCTGGAAGATCGCGACGACCCGTCCGTCGCCGGAGTAGGAGGCGACCACGTCGCGGGCGGCCCGCAGGTCGGCGGCCAGCTCGGTCGGATGGTGGGCGTAGCTGTCGAACACCGCGATGCCGCCGCCCTCGCCCTTGGCCTCGAAGCGCCGCTTGGCCCCCGTGAAGGCCCCCAGCCCCTGCCTGATCTCCTCGAACGGCAACCCCAGCTCGTCGGCCACGGCGATCACCGCGGTGGCGTTGAGCGCGTTGTGCGCCCCGGGCACGGCCAGCCGCACGTCGCCCTTGCCTTCGATGGCGAACACCGTGCCGAACCCGTCGGGCCTGACCCCGCTCACGCGGTAGTGCTCGCCCTCGACGCCGTACGTCCTGACCCGCAGCCCCCGCTCCCGCGCCTTGCGCGCCAGCTCGGCCGCGCCCGGGTCGTCGGCGCACGCGATGAGCAGGGAGCCGACCCGGTCGGCGAACCTGGCGAAGCTGTCGTGCACGGCCCGCGGGTCGCCGTAGTTGTCGAGGTGGTCGGCCTCGACGTTGGTCACCACGGCGATGTCGGGCGCGAGCATGAGGAAAGAGCCGTCGCTCTCGTCGGCCTCGGCCACGAACACCCGGCCCTGGCCGTCGTCCGCACCGAGCCCGGTGGTGACGAGCTGGCCGCCCACGCAGTAGGACGGGTCGGCGCCGCACTTCTGCAGCGCCACGGTGAGCATGGAGGTGGTGGTGGTCTTGCCGTGGGTGCCCGCGATCGCGACCGCGGTGCGCCCGGCCATGACGGAGGCCAGCGCGGCGGCCCGCGGGATGATCCGCAGCCCCTGCTTGAGCGCCTCGCCCAGCTCGGGGTTGGAGTCGCGGATGGCGGTCGAGACGACCACGGTGTCGACGTCCCTGATGTGTGAGGCGGCGTGGCCGATGTGCACGGTCGCGCCCAGCTCGCGCAACTCGGTGACCAGCTCGGAGCTGCGCGCGTCGCTGCCCGACACCCTCACGCCGCGCTTGAGCAGGATGCGGGCGATGCCGGACATGCCCGCGCCGCCGATGCCGATGAAGTGCACCCTCCCCAGGTCTTCCACGGCAATCAGATCGACCAGCTTGACGAGACTCATCGGGCTATCTCCAACACTTTCCTGGCGAGCATGATATCGGCGTCCTTCCGTCCCAGTCTGGAGGCGGCCTCCGACATGACGGCGACCCGCTCGGGGTCGTGCAGGATGGGCAGCACGTTCTGGATGATCCAATCAGGTGTCAGGCCAGCGTCGTCCACCAGGAGGCCGCCGCCGCCCCGGGCGATGCGCTCGGCGTTGATGCGCTGCTCGCCGTTGCCGTGCGGCAGCGGCACGTACGCGGCCGGCAGCCCGACGGCGGTCAGCTCCGCGCAGGTCAGCGCCCCGCTGCGGCACAGCGCCAGGTCGGCGGCCGCGTAGGCGAGGTCCATCCGGTCGACGTAGGGCAGCACCACGTATTGCGGGTCGCCCGGCGGCGGCTCGCGGTCGATGGTGTTCTTCGGGCCGAGCACGTGCAACACCTGCACGCCGGCCCGGCGCAGGATCGGCGCGGCGGCCAGTGCGGCCTGGTTGAGCGACCTGGCCCCCTGCGAGCCGCCGAACACCAACAGCGTCGGCCGGTCGTTCTCCAGCCCGAACCAGGAGCGGGCCTTGTCGCCCATGGACAGCCGGTCGAGGCCGACGATCTCGCGGCGCAGCGGGGTGCCGATGTATTCGGCCTTGGGCAGCGCGCCATCGGGGAAGCCGCTGAAGACGTGGTCGGTGAGCCTGGCGCCCAGCCGGTTGGCCAGCCCCGGGCGGGGGTTGGCCTCGTGCACGACGATCGGCAGGCCACGCCGCTTGGCGGCCAGGTAGGCTGGAGTTGCGACATAACCGCCGAAGCCGACCAGGATGTCGGCTTTGACGCGGTCGAGTATGCCGGCCGTGGCGCTGATCGCGCCTGCGAGCCTGCCAGGGACAGTGAGCAGGCTCGGGGTGATCGCCCTTGGAAGCGGCACGGCCGACACCAGCTCCAGCTCGTAGCCCCTGGCAGGCACGAGCCGCGTCTCCAAGCCGCGCTCCGTGCCCACGCAGGTGATGCCGATGCCCCGGTCAAGACGACGCAGCGCGTCCGCAAGGGCGAGCGCGGGCTCGATGTGCCCGGCCGTCCCCCCACCGGCGAGGACCACCCTCATCTCGGTCACTCCCTAACGTGTCACTCGGCCTCTGGTCGTACCCCCCAGGCCAAGCCAGCTTAGGGCCCGGGCGGCCGGTCCGGGGCCACGAGCGGCCAAGGCCTCTCGCGCGCCCGGCTCGCGTTTGGCGAACGACAACAGCATGCCGAGCGCGGCGAGCGTGGGCAGCAGCGAGGATCCACCGTACGAGACCAGCGGCAGGGGGATGCCGGTGATCGGCAGAACGCCCAGCACGGCGCCCATGTTGACGGTCGCCTGCCCGACGATCCAGGCCACCATGGCGGCGGCGGCGAGCCTGGTGAACGGGTCGTTGACCCGCACGGCGACCCGCAGCCCCGCATATCCGAGCAACCCGAACAGCGCCACCACCATCAGCGTGCCCATGAGCCCGAGCTCCTCGCCGAGGATGGCGAAGATGAAGTCGCTCTCGCCGTGCGGCAACCAGCTCCACTTCTGCCGGCTGCTGCCCAGTCCGAGCCCGAACCAGCCGCCGGAGCCCATCGCGATCTGCCCCTGCACGGCCTGGTATCCGGCGCCCTGCGCGTCGGCCCACGGGTCGAGGAACGCCCCGATGCGCGCCATCCGGTAGGGCTCCACCTTGATCATGATGGCCGCGGCCAGGACCGCCAGCGACAGGATGCCGCCGAACAGCTTCACCGGCGCCCCCACCACCCACAACATGGCCAGGAAGATCATGAACAGCACCAGCGTGGTGCCCAGGTCGCGGCCGAGCATGACCATGACGGCCAGGATCGCGGTGCCGGGCATGAGCGGGATCAGCATCTGCCGCCATTCGATCCGGCCCTGACGCACCCGCCTGGCCAGCAGATCGGCCCCCCACAACACGAGCCCGAGCTTGGCCGGCTCGGACGGCTGGATGGTGAACGGGCCGATGTAGATCCACCGCTGCGCGCCCAGCTCGGACGAGCCGATGAACAGCACCATGACCAGCGCCAGGATCGACAGCGCCATCAGCGGGTAGCCGGCCCAGCGGAAGAACTTGACCGGCAGCCGCGAGCAGGCCCACATCAACGGCACGCCCACGGCGGCCGACAACGACTGCTTGATGAACCACGAGAAGGGGCTGCCGGTCTTCTGCAGCGCCTCGATGCTGGAGGCCGACAACACCATCATCAGCCCGAGCGCCAGCAGCAGCGCGCTGCACATGATGATCAGGTAGTAGGTGGTCAGCGGCTTGTCGAGCAGCTCCTTCAGCGTGCCGAGCTGCTCGCGGATCCCTTCCCTGGGAGGTTCCTCAGCGGCCGCGGTCACGTCGCTGCCTCAGCTCGTGCACGGCGCGCGCGAAGGCCTCCCCCCGCGCCGGATAGTTGGCGAACATGTCCAGGGAGGCCCCCGACGGGGACAGCAGCACGGTGTCCCCGGGCGAGGCCAGCCGGGCGGCTTCGGCGACGACTCTTTCCATCACTCCAGTTTCGCGGTCGGCGATGTCCACGACGGGGACATTCGGCGCGTGTCGCGCGATGGCTTCGGCGATCTGGCCGCGATCGACGCCGAGCAGCACCGCGCCCCGCAGCCTGGGGGCCGCCTGGCGCACCAGGTCGTCGACGTCCGCCCCCTTGAGCTGCCCGCCCGCCACCCACACGATCGACGGGTACGAGGCCAGCGCGGCGGCGGCGGCGTGCGGGTTGGTCGCCTTGGAGTCGTCGATGTAGTCGACCTCGCCGATCCGGTCCACGTGGGACAGCCGGTGCGGGTCGGGCACGAAGTCCCGCAGCCCCCTGCTCACCGCCTCGGACGGCACGCCCAGCGAGCGGGCCAGGGCGGCGGCGGCCAGCGCGTTGGCCACGTTGTGCGGGGCGAACGGGCGCACGTCCTCCAGCGTGGCCAGCTCCTCGGCCGCCTCCGCCGGATCGCCCACGAACGCCCGATCGACCAGCAGGTCCTCGACCACACCGAGCTCGCCGGGCTTGGGCACGCGGAGGGTGAACCCGACGGCCTTGGGGTAGGGCGCGGCCAGCCGGGTCGCCTCGGGATCGTCGGCGTTGAAGATCACGGTCTTGGCGCGCTCGTAGATGCGGCCCTTGGCGGCGGCGTACTCCTCCATGGAGCCGTGCCAGTCGAGGTGGTCGGGGGCCACGTTCAGGATGGCCGCGGCGTGCGGGGCCAGCGTGCTGGACCAGTGCAGCTGGAAGCTGGACAGCTCGACGGCCAGCGCGTCGTACGGCTCGGCGACGGCGCGTACCACCGGCACGCCCACGTTCCCCACGGCCAGGGCCTTGTGCCCGGCGGCGAGCAGGATCGCGGTGAGCATGCGCACGGCGGTGGTCTTGCCGTTGGTGCCGGTCAGCGCGAGCCAGGGGGCCGCCTGGGCGGGACGCAGCCGCCAGGCCAGCTCCACCTCGCCCACGACCTCCACCCCGGCGTCGAGAGCGGCGGCGATCAGCGGGTGGTGCGGCGCCCAGCCGGTGGTGACGAGCCGGGTGACGCCCTCGGGCAGCACCATCGCCCCGAACCGCGTCTCGACACCGAGCCGGGCCAGCTCCGCGGCGGCCGCGAGCCGGCGTTCGCCCTGCGCGGCCTCCACGACCACGACCCGCTCGCCGCGCTCGGCCAGCACCCTGGCCACGGCGGTCCCCGACACGCCCAGCCCCGCGACGCACGTGAGGCTCATGACTTGGGCATCCACTCGACGTAGAACAACCCCAGCCCTAGCGCCGCGCAGAGCATCGCGATCAGCCAGAACCGGACCACGATCGTGGTCTCCGCCCAGCCCTTCAGCTCGAAGTGGTGCTGCAGGGGCGCCATCCTGAACACCCGTTTCCTGGTCATCTTGAAGAACCCGACCTGGATGATCACCGACAGCGTGATGATCACGCACAGCCCGGCGAGGATGATCAGCAACAACTGGGTACGGGTGGCGATGGCCAGCCCGGCCAGCACGCCGCCCAGCGCCAGCGAGCCGGTGTCGCCCATGAAGATCCGCGCGGGCGGCGCGTTCCACCAGAGGAACCCGATCAGCGCCCCGAGCACAGCGGCGGCCACCACGGCCAGGTCGAGCGGATCTCGTACCCAGTAGCAGTTGGGGCCGAGCTGGTCGATGCAGTTGTTGCGGAGCTGCCAGTTGCCGATCAGCACGTACGCGGCGAGCACGACGCCGGTCGCGCCGCTGGCCAGGCCGTCGAGCCCGTCGGTGAGGTTCACCGCGTTGGAGAACCCGACGATCATGATGAGCACCCAGATGGTGAACCCAACGATGCCGATCGACGGGCCGATGTCCCGCAGGAACGACACGCGGGGTTCGGCGGGGGTGATGCCGTAGACGTTCGGCGAACGTACCACTAGGAACGCGAAGACCGCGCCGACGATGAGCTGGCCGAACGCCTTGGCGCCGCTGCGCAGCCCCAGGCTGCGCTGCTTGTAGATCTTGATGAAGTCGTCCAGGAACCCGACCGCGCCCAGCCCCGTCATCAGGAACAGCACCAGCATGCCCGACACGGTCGGCGGCGCCAGCGTGGCCAGGTGGGAGGCCCCATAGGCGAACAGCGAGGCCAGCACGAACACGGTGCCGCCCATGGTGGGGGTGCCCCGCTTGCCATGGTGGCCGCCCTGCTGCAGCTCCTCGCGGATCTCCTGGCCGTAGCCGCGCCGCGAGAACAGCCTGATCGCCAGCGGGGTGCCCAGCATCGAGAGGATCAGGCCCACCGCACCGGCGATGATGATGTCGGTCACTGAGCGGCACCTCCGAGCACGAGCTCGGCAGTCCGCTCCAGCCCCATCGCCCTGGGCCCCTTCACCAGCACGGCGTCTCCCGGCCGCAACCACCGGGCGAGCTCGGCCGCCGCCGCCTCGGCGTCGGGCACGTGCACGATCCGCGTCGCCTGCGGGTAGGGCGCACCGGCGTCGGGCGACGGGGCGAGCCCGGGCGGCCCACCGGCCACCGGCGCCTGCCACTGGGGCGCACCGGCCTGGACCGGCACCTGCCACCCCTGCGGCGGCACACCGTGCTCAGGCCCGGGCACCGGCCCGCCCTGCGGCATCGCTCCCTGCACCGGCCCGCCCTGCGGCGCGACGCCGCCATCCGGCATCTGCCATCCGGGCGGCGAGGCCTGGTGCGGACCGGGTGCCGTCGCGCCCCGGACGACCGCGTGGGCGCCCGCCAGCACCGGCCCGGCCTCGGGACCCGCCACGATCAGCGCGGCCAGTCCGGCGCCACCGGCCATCCGGCCCAGCTCGGCGTTGAGCGCGGGACCTTCGTCCCCTAGCTCCCGCAGCGCCGCGATGACGGCGAAGCGCCGGCGCCCCCTCCCCAGCACCGCGAACGCCTCGAAGGCCGCCCGCATCGAGTCCGGGTTGGCGTTGTAGGCGTCGTTGACGACCGTCACGCCGTCGGCCCGGTCGGTGACCTCCATCCGCCACCGGCTGGCGGGTGTGGCCTCCGACAGTTCCTTGGCGATGGTGGCGACCGGCAGGCCGAGCTCGTATCCGGCGGCGGCCGCGGCGAGCGCGTTCTCGACCGCGTGCTCCCCGTACAGCTTGAGCGACACGTGTGCGGTCCCCGACGGGGTGCGCAGCGTGAAGGAGGCGCGCCCGCGCACGTCCACCACGACCCCCTCCGCCCGGATCGCCGCGGACTCGCCGCGGCCGAAGAACGTCACCCGGGCGTCGGTACGCGAGGCCATCCCCCGCACCATGGGATCGTCGGCGTTGAGCACCGCCACGCCGGACCGCGGCAGCGACTCCACCAGCTCTCCCTTGGCCTTGGCGATGGCCTCCTTGCCGCCGAACACCCCGAGGTGCGCGGTTCCGACGTTGAGCACCACGCCGATCCGCGGCGGCGCGATGCGGGTCAGGTCCTTGATGTGGCCGAGGTTGCGCGCGGCCAGCTCCAGCACCATGAACCGGGTGTCCATGCCGGCCCGCAACACGGTCAGCGGGTGTCCGAGCTCGTTGTTGAAGCTGCCCACGGGGGCGATGGTGGGCCCGATCCGCGCGGTGAGCCTGGCGAGGAGGTCCTTGGTGCTGGTCTTGCCCGCCGAGCCGGTCACGCCGATCACGGTGACCGCGGGCAGCGCGGCGACCTGGGCGGCGGCCAGCTCGGCCAGCGCGGCGGCGGCGTCGGGCACGATCACGGCCGGCCCTTCGACCGGCCTGGTGGCCAGCACGGCGACGGCTCCCGACCGGATGGCCTGCGCGGCGTAGTCGTGACCGTCGACCCGCGCGCCCTTGATGGCGACGAACAGGGATCCCGGTTCTACGGCCCGCGAGTCGATCACGACGGGCCCGCGCACCACCGCGCGGGGATCGGCCATGCCCGACAGGGCGCCCGAGGTTATCTCGGCGATCCTGGCCAGAGGCAACGGGATCATCAGTGCTTCCTGCTTTCCGTGCTTTTTTTACGTGCGTCGATCGCTTCGGCGACCACTTCGCGGTCGTCGAAGGGGATCACCTCGCCTGAAACGTACTGGCCCTGCTCGTGACCCTTGCCGGCCACGACGATCACGTCGCCGCGCCCGGCCCTGGCGATCGCCAGGCCGATGGCGGCCGCGCGGTCGGGCTCAATGATCACATGAGCGCGGTCGTGCTGCGGAACGCGGAGCGCTCCTTCCATCATCGTCGCGAGGATGGCGAGCGGATCCTCCGAGCGGGGATTGTCATTGGTAAAAATAGCCATATCTGCCAACCGAGCGGCAGATTCCCCCATGAGGGGCCTTTTGCCCTTGTCGCGGTCGCCGCCGCAGCCGAGCACGATCGTCAGCGTGCCCGCGGTGACGGCCCGCAGCGAGCGCAGCACCGACTCCACGGCGCCCGGCTTGTGCGAGTAGTCCACGAGCGCCTGGAACTCGTCGTCCGCGCCCGTGATGCGCTGCATGCGCCCGGGGACGCCGGTGAGGGAGCCGACGCCGTGTACGGCGGTCTGCAGCGGCACCCCAGCCTCGACCAGGGTGACGATGGCGCCGAGCGCGTTGGCGACGTTGAACGGGCCCGGCAGCGCGACCTGCGCGTCGGCCTCGACCCCGCCGGGCCCGACCACCCTGAACGTGCTCCCGTCCGCGCCCAGCCTGACGTCCAGCGCCCGCCACTCGGCCTCGGGATCGCCGAGGGCGGAGAACGTGGTCATCGGCACCTTCGCCAGGTGCAGCAGCTCGCGCCCGTAGCGGTCGTCGATGTTCGTCACGCCGACCCGGCTCAGCTCCGGCTGGAACAGCCGCACCTTGGTCGCGAAGTAGTCCTCGAAGTCCCGGTGGAAGTCGAGGTGATCCTGGGAGAGGTTGGTGAACAGGGCCACGTCGTAGAAGACGCCGTCGATCCTGCCCAGCGCGAGCGCGTGGCTGGAGACCTCCATGACGGCCGCGCCGACGCCCCGCTCGCGCATCAGGGCGAACAGGGCGTGCAGCTCCGACGCCTCCGGCGTGGTGAGCGTGGGCTGGAAGTGCAGGTCGCCCGCGTGGATCTCGACGCCGCCCACCAGGCCGGCGGTGTGCCCCGCGGCCCGCAGGCCCGCCTCGAGCATGAACGTGGTGGTGGACTTGCCGCTGGTGCCGGTGACGCCGAGGATCTGGATGTCGTGGGCCGGCTGCCCGTACACCCACGAGGAGACCTGCCCGAGCAGGGCCCGCGGGTCGGGCACGATCAGCACCGGCAGCCCGGTCGCGACCGCCGCGTCGCGACCTTCCCGGTCGGTGAGAATGGCCACGGCGCCGCCGGCCAGCGCCTCGGCGGCATAGGTGGCGCCGTGGGCCCGGTTGCCGGGCAACGCCACGTAGAGATCTCCGCGCGTGACGTTGCGGGAGTCGATGGTGACGCCGGTCAGGGCGGCATGAGGCGACCGCGACGTGCCTGAATCGGCGTCGAGCATGGTCGCGAGCCCGGTCAGCGAGCGGGGCGGGCTGGTCGTAGGACGCATAGACGACGGGGGACGCACGGCGAGAGCGTACCTTCCCTGGTCACTGTCCCGCGCGCATCCGCACCGGCGGCGCGGCGGAGCCTGCGGGAGGAATCTTCCTGCTCTTGATGGCGAACGTCATCACATCCTTGAACACCGGGGCCGCCAGCTGCCCGCCGAAGTGGCCGTTGCGCGGGTTCTGCAGCACCGACAGCACCACGAGCCGGGGCTGGTCGGCGGGCGCGAACCCCACGAAGGACGCAGTGTAGCCCTTGTAGCGGCCGAGCTCGGGATCGTAGCGGTTGGCCGTGCCCGTCTTGCCCGCCACCCGGTAGCCGGGGATGGCGGCGAGCTGGCCGGTGCCCTCGGCGCTGACCGCGCTCTCCAGCATCGTCGTGATCTCCTTGGCCGTCGTCGCGCTCACCACCCTGGTCTGCTTACCAGCAGGAGCGGGTGTGAACCTGCCCGAGGTGTCCGTCGTGCCCGCGACGATCTGCGGCTCGATCTTGACGCCGCCGTTGGCGATGGTCTGGTAGACGCTGGCCGTCTGCAGCGCGGTCACCGACACGCCCTGCCCGTAGGCGACGGTGCAGCTCTGGCTGCCCGACCACTTCCGGTAGTCGGGCAGCAGGCCCGCCTCGGCACTCGGTACGCCGCCGCCCGGCGCCGAGCCGAACCCGAACGCCTTCAGCATCCCGTAGAGCCGCTCGCTGCCGACCCGGCGCGCGGCCATGATCGTGGCCACGTTGCTGGACTGGGCCACGGCCTGGCGGAACGTCATCGACTCCGGCTTGTGCGCCTCCGCGTCACGCAGCACCCGGTCGGCGCACTTGATGTTGTCGGGCACCTGGAACACCGTGTCGGGGGTCACCTCGCGCGCCTCGAGAGCGGCGGCGGCGGTGATGACCTTGTTCGTGCTGCCGGGCTCGAAGACGTCGGAGGCCGCCTTGTTGACGTACTCGGACTCGGGGGCCTTGCGCCAGTTGTTCAGGTCGAGCTCGGGGGCGTTGGCCATGGCGACGATCTGGGCGGTCCGCACGTCCATGACGATCACCGTGCCGCTGTCGGCGCCGGACTTCCGCACCTGCTCGATGATCGACTTCTGGGCGGCCCACTGGATGTCACGGTCGACGGTCAGCCGTACGTCCTGGCCGTTCACGGGGGCGGTGCGCTGGCTGCTGGTCATCGGGATGCGCTGGCCGTCGCGGCCCGTCTCGACGCGCTGCTTGCCGTCGCGGCCGGCCAGGAGCGTGTTCCTGGCCTGCTCCATGCCGCCCAGACCGTTGCCCTCGTCGCCGACGAACCCGATCAGGCTGCCCGCCAGGTCGCCCGCCGGGTAGAGCCTGCGGTAGGTCTTCTTCGCCGACAGCGCGGGCAGGCGGGCCTGGAGCAGGCGGCTGGCCACGACGGGATCGACGTCCCTGGCCAGGAGCTGGTAGCGGGTGTCCGTCCTGGCCAGCTTGGCGGCGATCTCCTGCTCGCTCTTGCCCAGCTGGCCGGCCAGGATCGCGGCCGCCTTCGCGCGTACGGAGGCGGGGACCTTGGTCGGGTCGATCGACACCTCGCGGGCCTCGACGGTCACGGCCAGCTCGTGACCCTTGACGTCGGTGATCGAACCCCGCTTGGCCGGGATCTCCTCGGTGTGCTGGCGCTGGTCGACCGCCGCGGCCTCGTACACCTTGGAGTCGAGCCCCTGCATCTGGATCAGCCGCCCGGCGAAGATCGACAGGATGAACGTCATGCCGATCAGGCCGATGTTGATCCGCCTGCGCGGGCTGCCCAGCCGCAACACCAGCGGCGGCCTGGGCGGGCGCGGCGGCGTGGGGGGCCTGCGCGGCCCCCTGGGCGGCGGCACGTCGCCGCCCCGGCCTCTGGGTGGCGGCGCGTCTCCGCCGCGGCGCGCCGCCACCCGCTCACGGCCCCGCACCGCCTCCGGCCTGGCGGCTCCGGGCCTGGAACCTCCAGCCTGGGTACGGCGCAACGGCCCGTCTTCCTGCCCACCACGGCGTCGCGAATCGTCTTCTCGCCCACCTCGACCCCGCGAGTCGTCTTCCTGCCCGCCCCGGCGCCGCGGTTCGTCCCGTCCCTGGACGCGCCCCCTGAGCCGATCGTCACGCCCCTGGGAGGCCCGCCCCCTGGCGCGGTCATCCTCGTCGCGTTCCCGGGACCCGCGCCCCCTCGCGCGGTCGCCCTCATCGCGGGGACGCCTGCGGGTGCCGTCGTCGCCGTCTCTGGGCGGGCGGCCGCGCGGGTCGTCGCCGGCGTCCGGATCCTGGGGCGGGCGTCCACGGGTGGCGTCGTCGCGCCCGAACGGCAGGTCGAAGGGGTCGGGTCGCTTGCGCGGCGGGCCCGGCGGATTCTCCGGGCGGCCCGCCCCCTCCGAACGGGCCGAGCCCCCTCCTTGGCGCCCTGCCCGTCCCGGACCGCCCGGCGTACGACGAGCGGCGCCAGGCCCTCCCTGAGAGCCGGCGCCGCCAGCGCCGCGGCCGGGACCCTGCCCCCTGCCGCCTGAATCCCTCACCGTTCCCTGTCCACCTGGCTGGCCCGATCGTTGGCGCTGCTCCAGCTGTTGACGTTGCCCCAGTCGGGGTGCTGGCCCTGATTCTCGGCCAGCTCGGCGATGACGTCGGGCTGGGTGTTGCGCTGGTAGTTCTGGTTGATCTTCTCGTTGTCCTGGCGCGCCACCGCGATCTCCTCGCGCAGGCGCGCGTCGGTTATGGCGTCCTGGGCCAGCATGATGGTGAGCAGCAGCAGGCTCACCAGGCCGCCGCAGAGCAGCCCGACGACGAGCAGCACGAAGGGCGCCCGCTGCCGCCGCGCGGGCCGCCGCCGCGGCACGGGACGCGTGGACCGCCTCGCCTCGGCGCCGGACGACAGCTCCTCCGCCGCGCTCGACCCGCCACCGGAGCGCACCCGCCCCGAGGCCGGCCGCCTGCCGTCGGTGTCCGTGCGCCCCCGTCCGGTGCCAGGCCGCTTGCCTCCGGCATCGGGACGCGCCCGCACCGCACCGGGCCGCCCGCTCCCGGCATCGGCACGCGTCCGCTCGGCGACCGGCTGCTTGCCATCGACCTCCGCACGTGCCCGCTCGGCAACCGGTCGCCGGCCTTCGACGCCGTCACGTGCGCGTTCGGCGGCCGACAGCTTGCCCTCGACGTCAGAACGCGGCCGCGGCTTGGACTGGTGCGGCGCCCCGGACCGGCGCGTGCCCGTCTTGGGCACGGCGCGGCGGACGGGCGCACCCCGGCCGGTCTCCTGCTCAGTCGTCAACACGGATCCTCTCTGCCGCCCGTAGCCGGGCCGAGGCCGCCCGCGGGTTGCGGGCGAGCTCTTCTTCGCTCGGGAGCTCTGCTCCCCTCGTCAGCATGCGGAACCTCGGCTGGTGAGCCGGCAGCGGGACGGGCAGCCCGGGGGGGCTGGTGTCCCTGGTTCGCGCCGTGAGGGCCCGCTTGGTGAGCCGGTCCTCGAGTGAGTGGTAGGAGAGCACGACGACTCGCCCACCCAGCGCCAGCGCGTCGAGCGCCGCGGGCAGCGCCGCCTCCAGGGCGGACAACTCCGCGTTCACTTCGATGCGCAGCGCCTGGAAAGTCCTCTTGGCGGGGTTGCCCCCGGTGCGCCGCGTGGCGGCGGGAATCGCCTCGCGCACGATGTCCGCTAGCCGCTTGGTCGAGGTTATTGCCTCTTTGGCCCGTTCTTTGATGATCAGGCCCGCGACACGCGGGGCGAACCGTTCCTCGCCGTAGTCGCGCAGAATGCGGGTCAGCTCCGCGGCGGAGTAGGTGTTGACCACGCGCTCCGCGGTCAGCTCCTGCTCGGTGTCCATGCGCATGTCGAGCGGCGCGTCATAGGAATAGGCGAAGCCCCGCTCCGTCTCGTCGAGCTGCGGCGAGGAGACCCCCAGGTCGAACAGCACTCCGTCGACCGTGGTGCGCCCCGCTCGGGCGAGCACCTCGGCCAGGTCGCCGGAGGAGGCGTGGACCAGGGTGATCCTCTCCTGGTACGGGCTCAGCCTGCGGGTCGAGAACTCGATCGCGAAAGGGTCGCGGTCGATCCCGATCAGGTGCAACGCCGGGTAGGTGGCGAGCAGGGCCTCCGAGTGGCCACCGAGGCCGAGGTTGGCGTCGACGACAACCGGCGCGGCACCGGAAAGCGCGGGCCCGAGCAGCTCCAGAACGCGCTCGAGCATCACCGGAACGTGACCGCCCGTGCCAGCGTTGTCGTCCATCTCCAACCCCCCTCTCGCGTCCTGCTCGCGGATGACGCGTGTCGATCGATCGCCGGTCATTCCTGGGTCCCCACCCGGCGCCGCCCGGCCAGGTCCCCATCCGCACCCTCTTCGTGGACGCCCGCCATCTGACACCGGGGAAGGTGCATCAGCTGGCAGACAGTGGTTGCGGGTGGAGACCTCGCCGAACGACTTCACCGACGGATCGACCGTGGTCACTACAAGATCCCTGGCAGCACCTCCTCCGACAGCTCGGCGAACGCCTGCTCCTGCGCGCTGAGATAGGTGTCCCAGGCCTGTGCGTCCCAGATCTCCAGCCGGGTGTTGGCCCCGATGACGACGCAGTCACGCTCCAGCCCCGCGTATTGCCGCAGGCTCTGCGGGATCGTGATACGCCCTTGCTTGTCTGGTTTCTCGTCGGACGCGCTGGCGAAGAAGACGCGGCTGTAGTCGCGCACCGCCTTGGCGGTGACCGGGGCGGTGCTGAGAGCCTCGGTAATGCGCTGGAACTCCTCCACGGGAAACACGTAGAGGCATCGCTCCTGGCCTTTGGTGATCACAAGACCCTCCGCCAGCTCCTCACGGTACTTAGCCGGCAGGAACAGCCGTCCCTTGTCGTCCAGACGCGGTTGATGGGTGCCGAGGAACATCGGCCCCACCTCCCGTGCCTCGTGAAGCGCTCAGCGCTGGTGCACCGGGCTCTCCACTGCGCACCACCATACTCCACTTCTCCCCACCGTCAACTGATTCGGACCGTCTTCATCATTGGTTTCCGTTGCGTTACCGCAGGTCAGAGCGATGGAGCAGGGTGGGGGGCGGTGACCGCCCGGTCAACCCTCATGGGCGTGTCGAGGGTTCAAAAGATCGCAGAAATAGGGACTCCCGCGCTTCGCGAAGGTCCCCGTGGAGGAAAGTGGAGCAGATCGCGGGGGCGGCGTGTCACAGGATTCGCACTGCTATGCGACATGAACCGGAACATCCTCGGGGTTCCCTGAATATCCACAAATGTCGCTCTAGAACCCACAGCGTCGTAGGGTCGTACACACAATGGAAAAGGAATGGCATGGCTCCCGTAATGGCACCGTCCGGGACAGCCGTCGCACTTCTCATGGAGGCCTGGTGGCAGTAACCCATGACGTCCCTCCCCAGCTCGACGAGCTGGTCTCCACAGCCCACCGGATTCGGCAGGCCATCGAATCGGTGATCGAGGGCAAGAGCGACGCCGTCCGCCTCACCCTGACCGTCCTGCTCGCCGAGGGCCACCTCCTGATCGAGGACGTGCCCG
This sequence comes from Nonomuraea marmarensis, assembly GCF_043197025.1. Lineage (NCBI taxonomy): Bacteria > Bacillati > Actinomycetota > Actinomycetes > Streptosporangiales > Streptosporangiaceae > Nonomuraea > Nonomuraea marmarensis. The sequence continues at coordinate 304,617 of NZ_JBICRM010000001.1, read as the reverse complement.
GAGTCGGCAAGACGATGCTGGCCAAGGCGCTCGCCCGATCCATCGACTGTCCTGTGCGCCGGGTGCAGTTCACCCCCGACCTGCTGCCCAGCGACATCACCGGCGTGAGCGCGTACAACCAGCAGACCAGAGAGTTCGAGTTCAAGCCCGGCCCGGTGTTCGCGAATATCGTGGTAGGGGACGAGATCAACCGTGCCTCCCCCAAGACGCAGTCCGCCCTGCTGGAGTGCATGGAGGAGCACCAGGTGACGGTGGACGGGGTGACGTACCAGCTGGACGCGCCCTTCATGGTGATCGCCACCCAGAACCCGATCGAGATGGAAGGCACCTATCCCCTGCCCGAGGCGCAGCGCGACCGCTTCACCGCGCGGGTCGCGATGGGCTACCCCGAGCCGACGGCCGAGCTGGAGATGCTCGACGTGCACGGCGGCACCTCGCCGCTGGACAAGCTCGAGCCGGTGGCGACGACGGCGGAGGTGCGGGCGCTGATCGAGGCCGTACGCGGCGTCTACGTCTCGCAGGCGGTCAAGAAATACGCCATCGACCTGGTCGTGGCCACCCGCCACTCCCCCGACCTGCGGCTGGGCGCCTCGCCCCGGTCCACGCTGCAGCTCGTACGGGCGGCCAGGGCGCACGCGGCGCTGGCGGGCCGCGACTACGTCATCCCCGACGACCTGCAGGACCTGGCCATCCCCGTGCTCGCGCACCGGCTGCTGCCCAGCGTCGAGGCCCAGGGGCAGCGCCGCCTGCCCGAGCAGGTGGTGACCGATCTGATCAGGCGCGTGCCGGTGCCGGAGACGCGAGGCCGTTGATGGATCCGCAGCGTAGCGAGGACATCCATCAACGACACGGGTCAAGTGAGGCGCTGTTGGATCCGCAGCGCAGCGAGGACATCCATCAACGACACGGGTCAAGTGAGGCGCTGTTGGATCCGCAGCGCAGCGAGGATATCCATCAACGACACGGGTCGAGTGAAGCACAGTGAGGGCCGGACTGCGGGCGCTGACTTCCAGGGGCAGGTCGTTCCTCGCCTCCGGGATCGCGTCGCTGGTGATGGCCGTCTTCCTGGGCGAGAACGACCTGTTCAGGATCGGGATGCTGGTGACGGCGCTGCCGTTGCTGGCCGCGATGGTGGTGGCGCGCACCCGCTACCGGCTGAGCTGCGCCAGGCGCCTCGACCCGCCCAGGGCGGAGGTGGGCGGCGAGGCGACCGTGACCCTGCGGCTGGAGAACGTCACCAGGCTGCCGACCGGCCTGCTGCTCATCGAGGACACCGTCCCCTACGCGCTGGGCGTGCGGCCCAGGTTCGTGCTCGACCGGGTCGAGTCACGGGGCGTCCGGGAGATCGACTACCGGGTGCGCTCGGACCTGCGCGGGCGTTACACCATCGGCCCGCTGTCCATCCGCATCGCCGACCCGTTCGGGCTGGTGGAGCTGACCCGCTCGTTCACGATCAGCGACACGCTCGTGGTGACGCCGCAGGTGGCGGCGCTGCCCCACGTACGGCTCTCGGGTGAGTGGACGGGCGGGGGCGACAGCCGTACCAGGAGTGTGGCGGCGGCCGGCGACGACGACGTGGCGCCGCGCGAATACCGGCAGGGCGACGACCTGCGGCGGGTGCACTGGCGTTCGACGGCCCGCCACGGCGAGCTGATGGTGCGCCGCGAGGAGCAGCAGTGGCAGAGCCGCGGCGCGCTCCTGCTGGACACCCGCAGGCACGCCCACCGCGGCGAGGGCCCGCGCTCGTCCTTCGAGGTGGCGGTCTCCGCCGCGGCCTCGATCGGCGTGCACCTCGCCCACGAGGGGCTCGGCCTGCGGCTGGTGACTGACCAGGGCGCCGAGCACCTGACGGACACGGGCCTGAGCTGGTCGCTGCTCGACACCCTGGCCGTGGTACGGCACAGCCCGGCCCGCTCGCTGGAGATGGGCGTGTCGGCCCTGCGCCAGGGCGGCGGCGACGGGCTGATCGTGGCCGTGCTCGGCTCGCTCGACCCGGAGGAGGCAAGGGAACTGGCCAGGCTGAGGCACAGCGGCATCACCGGAGTGGCCGTCCTGCTCGACGTGAGCACGTGGGAGGGCGGCGGCCGCCAGGCCGCGGAGGACCACGAGGCCGTGCAGACCGTCCTGGCCGGGTACGGCTGGCGCATCGTACGGCTGCCCGCAGGCACCTCGATCGCCTCCGTCTGGCAGGACGCCGCCAGCCGCGGCCGATACGCGATCAACCCGGCGGGAGGTGCGGCATGAGGCTGAGCGTCGCCTCAGGAGTGGCCACGTTCGCCGCGGCGATCCTGCTCTACCCGCTCTTCCAGGGCGGCGCCTGGTTCTGGACGTCACTCGGCGCCGTGCTCGCCGTGGTCGCCGCGGGGCTGCTCACCAGCCGCCTGTCGCTGCCCGCGTGGGCGGCGCCGCTGCTCGCGGTGGCCGCGACGTGGATCTACCTGACCGCGGCCTTCACCGCGGGCCAGGCGTGGGCGCTGCTGGTGCCGACGAAGGAGTCGGTGGTGGAGCTGGCCAGGCTGCTGGGTGTCGGCTGGGCCGACGTGCAGCGGTTCGCCGCCCCCGTGCCGCCGACGGAGGGCATCACGCTGCTGACCGCCGGCGGCGTGGCGCTCATCGCGATCGCCGTGGACCTGCTGGCCGCGCGGCTGCGGCGGGCGGCGCTGGCCGGGCTGCCGCTGCTGGCACTGGCAATGGTGCCGGCCACGATCCTGCCCGACCCGATCAGCTGGCCCGCGTTCATCATCGCCGCGCTCGGGTTCGTCAGCCTGCTGATCACCGACGGGCGCGAGCGGGTGGGCCACTGGGGCAGGGCGGTGCTGGTACGGCGGACCACCCGCGCGGCCCCCGCACCGTCCCCCGGCACATCGCGCGCCGCCGCGGACACGAGCGGGCTGCGGTTGTCGGGCAAGCGCATCGGGTTCGCCGCGATCGCGCTGGCCGTGCTGGTGCCGGCGCTGCTGCCGGCGATGGAGCCGGTGTCGTTCTTCACGTTCGGCGTGGGCGGCAGCGGCTCGGGCCGGGGCAACTCGATCAGCATCCCCAACCCGATCGCGAACCTGAAGGGCCAGCTCGAACTGCCTGAGAGCCGGGTGGTCCTCACCTACACCAACAACGACGACAAACCCCGATATTTGCGGATCTACGCGCTCGACACGTTCGACGGCCAGCAGTTCGGCATGACGGAGCCGAAGGGATCGCCGCAGAACAGGACGGACAACGGCCCGCTCCCGGCGCCGCCCGGGCTGGGCCAGGAAGCCAAGGTCAGCAACGTGGTCACGAACGTCCAGATCAGCGACGAGATCGCGCGTCTGTCGTTCCTGCCGCTGCCGTACCCGGCCAGGCAGATCCGGGTGGACGGCGACTGGCGGGCGGACGTCGACACGCTGATGGTCTTCTCCACCCGCGACGAGGCCGCCGGCCTCGAGTACGAGGTGGCCACGAGCGAGCCGGAGCCGACCGCGGACCTGCTGGACTCGCTCGACGGGGCCCAGCCGAGGGTGGACCCCCGCTACACCAAGCTGCCCGAGAACCTGCCCCCCGAGATCGCCGACCTGGCCGCCAAGCTGACCGCGGACGCCTCGACCAGTTACGAGGCGGCGGTGAAGCTGCAGCAGTTCTTCACCAAGGACGGCGGCTTCACCTACGACCTGCGCACGCAGGGGCACAGCAACTCCGCGCTGCGCGACTTCCTGCTACGTGACCGGGTGGGCTACTGCGAGCAGTTCGCCGCGTCGATGGCGGTGCTGGCCAGGGCGGTGGGCATCCCGTCGCGGGTCGCGATCGGCTACACGGGCGGCACGAAGATCGGTGACCGCTGGACGGTCGGCACGAACGACTCCCATTCCTGGCCCGAGCTGTACTTCGAGGGCGTGGGCTGGCTGCCGTTCGAGCCCACGCCGTCGGGGTCGCTGGGTCAGGGCAGCGCGCGGGCGCCGGCGTACACGCAGCCCAGGCCGACGTCCACGGGCGAGGCGGCGACGCCGACGCCGGGGGCGACCAGTTCCTCCGCCGACGAGCCGCTCGACCCGCAGGCCCGGCGCAACCCCCGCGAACTGGACCGTGAGGGCCAGATCGCGACCGGCGGGCTGCCCCCGGACGACTCGATGCCGCTGATCGGCAAGATCGGCATCGGGGCCGGCGCGCTGCTGCTGATCCTGCTGATCCCGGCGGGCGTGCGGCTGGTCACCAGGAACCGGCGCGTGCGCACCCTGGGCTGGAAGGTCTCGGAACCCTCCGACGAGCTGGCGGCCAGGATGGTGTCGGGCAGCCGGGGTCACCCGTCGGTCGCGGCCGCCTGGGCCGAGCTGGACGACGTGCTGTACGACTACGGCATGGCCCGCCAGACCAGCGAGACCCCGCGGACGCTGGCGCGGCGGCTGACCCAGCAGTACGAGTTCGACGCCGACTCGGCGGCGGCCATCACCGCCATCGCCTCGGCGGTCGAGCGCGTGTTGTACGCCCGGGATCCGGGGCGGATCGGACCCATGAGAAAGGACCTGCGCAAGGTGCGGCAGGCCCTGGCGGCCACGGTGTCACGCGGGCGGCGGCTGCGCGCGGTGCTGCTGCCCCCGTCGACGCTGCGGCGGCTGCGGGTCGTGGGCGAGCGCCTGCTCGACGGGTTCGACCTGCTGGAGAACATCGGATTGCGGCGGACGGCGGCCCACAAGGGCTCCTGACCGACCTGATCGAGCGTGCGGCCGTCCCCTCGGTGGAGGGGAACGGCCGCACGCTCTGTCGTTCGTCGAGTCGCTCCCGGGTGCCCTGTGCCGGATCAGCCCGGGGCGGCTATCGGCTCAGCGCTCGTCGTGGCGACGGCGCCAGCGCTCTTCCATGCGCTCCATGAAGCTGCCCCGGCGGGCCTGCTTGCCCGGTGGGGGTGCCGTGCCGGAGGCGGGAGGGGAGTCACCGAATCCATTCATGCGTTTCCAACTGGACAGGCCCCACAGACACGCGGCGAGCATGACCACGAAACCGCCGACGCCGAGCCAGATCAAGCTCATGACCACGCCGACCATCATGATGACGACGCCGAGGGCAAAGCCGATGGAGGCCTTGACCAGGCGACGCTTGTAATGGCTGCGTGGGTCACTGATCCTTACGGTGTTGGCCCACTTCGGGTCCTCGGCGTAGAGGGCCTGCTCGATCTGGTCGAGCAAGCGCTGCTCGTGCTCAGACAGCGGCACGGCGCCTCCCAAGGACGGCCCCAGGACGGGGAAGACGGCAACGGACGACACGGGGTGTCCGGACCTCGCGGTCGGTTATCCCCAGAATACGAGGCTGTAGACGTAGGCGAAAGCAAACGTCCAACGCAGACCAAACCGGAGGTGACGTCATGGCTCCATTGTGGCCCATCTCGCCCTCCTTCCCCCAAAATCGTGACACTGACGCACCACAAAATCCGTACATCGACGTCATGTCTCTGTTTCATCAAGCTTGCCACGTACGAGCGATGCCGGGAGCACCGCATCCGGGCCGAATCGCCGGATCGCCTTGTCCATGGCCTGCTCGGCCTCGCGCCAGCCGGTCTCCCGCTCCCCCAGGCCGAGCTGGCGGGTGGCCTCCTGCGCAGGTCGCAGGTTTTCCATCCGGACCCCGACCAGGCGCAACCGCACCCGCTCGAGGCCGGCGGCCTGGAACAGCTCGCAGGCGGTGGTGTAGATCACTTGGGCTACGTCGGTCGGTTCGCGCAACGTGCGCGAGCGGTTGATCGTGGTGAAATCGGCTCGGCGTAGTTTCACACTTACAGTTCTTCCCACGTGTCCGGCCTTACGCATCCTGGCGGCCACCCGCTCGGACAGGCGCAGCAGCTCCCGCCTGATCACCTCGGGGTCGTCCACGTCCGACGCGAACGTCTCCTCGTTGCCGATGCTCTTGTCCGGCACGTGGGCGCTCACCACCCGCTCGTCGCGCCCCCAGGCCAGCGCCGCCAGGTGGCCGCCGGCGGCCTGGCCCAGCTCGCGCCGCAGGGTGTTGGGAGGCACCCTGGCCAGGTCGCCGACGGTGCGGATGCCCAGGCGTACGAGGGACTGCTCGGTGCGCTCACCCACGCCCCACAGCGCGGACACCGGCAGCGGATGGAGGAAGTCCACGACCTGGTCGGCGGGCACCACCAGCAACCCGTCGGGCTTGCACTGCTTGGAGGCCAGCTTTGCGACGAATTTGCTGCTGGCCACGCCGACGGAGCAGGTGATGCCGAAGCGGTCGAGGACCTGCTCCCTGATCGTGGCGGCGATGGCGGCGGGCGGGCCGAGCCTGCGCCTGGCGCCGCCCACATCAAGGAACGCCTCATCGGACGCGATGGGCTCGACCAGCGGGGTGATCGTGTGGAAGATCTCCATGACGCCCTTGGAGACCTCGGCGTATTTGCCGTGGCTGGGCGGGATGATCGTGGCCTGCGGGCAGAGCCGGCGCGCCCTGCTCATCGGCATCGCGGAGTGCACGCCTTGGGCCCTGGCCTCGTAGGTGGCGCTGAGCACGACGCCCCGCCCGGCGGGCGAGCCCACGATCACCGGGCGGCCGCGCAACTCGGGACGGTCGAGCAGCTCGACGCTGGCGAAGAACGCGTCCATGTCGACGTGCAGGATCGGGCAGCCGCTGTCATCGACCCCGGTCCGCGGAGCGGGGCCGATGCCGGTGATCTGCTTGCGAGACACGCCGCCGATTCTATCCGAACATGCGTTCTACATCGAGGGGACTGTCATCTGGCGCCTCAGTTCCTGTGTCCGAGAACGTGCAGCTGCGTGGCGATGTCCCGCAGCACGGGGTGGGTCGCTGCGGCCTGCTCGAGGGCCACGAGGGCCTCGGCGGCGCCGGGCTCCCCGTCGACGAGCCTGCTCGGCACCAGATCGGCGAAGACCCGCACGCCGTGGATGGCGCCGATGGCGAAACCGGTCGCGGTCAGCAGCTCGGAGAGGGTGTCGGCGGCGAAGCGGCGGGGCGTGGGATCGCGGTCACCCCAGCTGCCCTGGGGATCGTCCAGCACCGCCCGCGCCTCGTCGAACTGGCCCGCGAGCGCCCGGTGGATGGCGCTGGCGACCGGGTTGGCGGCCAGCACGCTCACGGCGCCGCCCCTGCGCAGCAGGCCCGCGACGGCGGTCAGCGCGCTGATCGGGTCCTCGACGTATTCCAGCACGCTGTGGCACAACACCAGGTCGGCGCTGTCGCGGCTGAGCAGCTCGCCCAGGTCGGCGGCGTCGCCCTGCAGCGAGCGCACGCCCACGCCCCGCTCCTTGGCCCGGCGTTCCAGTGCGGCCAGGGAGTCGGGGCTCGGGTCGACGACGGTGACGGTGTGACCGAGCGCGGCCAGCGGCACGGCGAACCCGCCGGTGCCGCCGCCGGCGTCGACGATGTCGAGCGCCTCGCGGCGGGTGGCCGCCGTCCGCTCGGCCAGCACGGACCGCAACGCGTCCCAGACGACGGCGGTCCGCACCGCCGGGGTCCTCGTGACGCCTTCACCACGCAACGTCGGCTCCCTCTCCCTCTCTAGCTGCTTATTCGCGGACGGGCCCCAGCCTACGCCGACGCGCGATCGCCCGCTCGCCCCCGGCGACACCCGTCCGTCGTGGCCCTCGAGGGGTGCGGCGGCGCTAGCCGTCGAAACCGGCCGCCAGCCTCTTCGGCGCGCGCAGCCGCCACGCGTCGGCCAGCAGTTCGCCCATCTCCCCGGCGTCCACCGCCCCGAACCGCACCAGAACCGAGGCGTGCCCGTCGTAGTGCGGCGTGGTGAAGAACTTGGCGGGCTCGGCCGCGATGAGCGCCGCCTTCTCCTCCTGGGTGCCCAGCGGCAGCACCAGCACGTCGCCCTCTTCCCTGACCCTGGCGAACCACTTGCCCCGGACGTAGAAGGCGGGCGTGCCGTACATGGTCTTCTCGGTGGTCTCGGGCAGCGCCAGCGCGATCCGGCGCACGTCGTCCTCGGTCACCATGGGCACACCATACGCACTCACGGAAAGAGGCGCGTCGCGGCTGGTGACGCGCCACTTGTCCGTACCGCTCACCCGCCGCACGGCCAGGCTCGCGCCCTGAAGGCGGTACGACACCTGACCGCGCGACGGTACACGTCCCTCGCCTTCGCGAGCCGTGCAGGCTGGCGTGGTTGGAACGTACCCCGAACGCGCGGCTCTGGCCGCGTCCAAAGGGGTGTCTAAAGGGTGAGGCTTGGCTTGAGTTGCTTGAAGCGGGCCAGCAGCCCGTTGACGAACTGGGGGGACTCGTCGGTGGAGAGCTCACCCGCCAGGTGCACCCACTCGCTGATGACCACGCCCTCGGGCACGTCGGGCATCCACAGCAGCTCGTACGTGCCGCCGCGCAGCAGGTTTCGATCCACGGCGGGCATGCGGTCGAGCGTCCAGCCCTCGGAGTAGGTGGTGATCAGCTCGTCGATGCGCGCGTGCTGCCTGGCGACGCCCTCGACGATGGTCGAGGTGTATTCGTTCACCGGGGGGTCCTGCCGCTCCACGCGCTCGGCGAGGATCTTCAGCGGATCCTCGCCGCGCAGCTCGGCCTCGAAGAGGATGTCGAGCGCCCGTCTGCGTGCCTTGCCGCGTGCCGACACCTCAGGCCCGGCCGAGGTATTCGCCGCTGCGGGTGTCGACCTTGACCTTTTCGCCGGTGGTGATGAACAGCGGCACCTTGATCTCGGCGCCGGTCTCCAGCGTGGCGGGCTTGGTGCCGCCGGTGGAGCGGTCGCCCTGCAGGCCGGGCTCGGTGTTGGAGATGGTCAGCTCGACGGCGGCGGGCAGGTCGATGTAGAGCGCGGAGCCCTCGTTGAACGCGACCGTGGCCAGGGTGTTCTCCAGCATGTAGTTGGCGGCGGTGCCGACGGTGCCGCTGGGCACGTTGACCATGTCGTAGGTCTCGGTGTCCATGAACACGAACTCGTCGCCGTCCTTGTACGAATATTGCATCTCGCGCTTGTCGACGTTGGCCACCTCGACCTTGACGCCGGCGTTGAAGGTCTTGTCGACGACCTTTCCGGAGAGCACGTTCTTGAGCTTGGTGCGCACGAACGCGCCACCCTTGCCCGGCTTGACATGCTGGAACTCCACGACGGCCCACAGCTCACCACCGTCGAGCTTCAGCACGATGCCGTTCTTGAGGTCGTTGGTCGTCGCCACTCGTTCTTCTCCCGCGTGCGGCCGCTCTACAGGACGAGCAGCTCCTTGGTCGTCTTCGTGAAGAGTTCCGGCCCGTCCTCACGTGTCACGAGGGTGTCCTCGATGCGAACCCCTCCCCGGCCCGGCAGGTAGACCCCAGGCTCGACGGTGATCGGAACTCGATCCTTTAGTCTACCGGTCCTTGAGGGGCCCAGGAACGGCTCCTCGTGGATCTCCAGGCCGACTCCGTGCCCCAGACCGTGCCTGAAGTGGTCGGCGTGGCCCGCGTTCCCGATGACGGATCGGGCGGCCGCGTCCACTTCCCTGGCCCCCGCGCCCGGGGCCAGCGCGTGCCTGCCCGCGCGCTGCGCCTCGGCGACCAGGTCGTAGATCTCGCGCTGCCACCCGGCGGGCGGGCCGAGGCAGACCGTCCTGGTCATGTCGGCGTGGTAGCCGTGGTAGCGGGCGCCGAAGTCCATGGTGACCAGGTCGCCGATGCGCAGCTCCCTGTCGGTGGGGGCATGGTGCGGGATCGCGCCGTTCTCGCCGGCGGCCACGATCGTGTCGAACGCGGGCTTGTCGGCGCCCAGCTCGGTCATGCGGTTGTCGAGGAGCCGGGCAAGGTCCCGTTCGGACAGGCCCTCACGGATATTTCCCGAAATATCGGCGAAAGCCTGATCCGTGATCTCGCAGGCGGTACGGAGCAGCTCCAGCTCGCCGTCGTCCTTGACCGCGCGCAGCACCTCGACCACCGGCCCCAGCGGCACCAGTCCTTCGCCGCCCAGCTGGCGACCCAGCCGGTGGTACGTGGCCACGCTCATGCACGCCGCCTCGATGCCCGCGCCCGGCGCCGCCAGCCTGCCCGCCACGTCCGCCGCCTCGACCGACGGAACGCCCAGCGTGCGCGCCTTGTCGATGTAGCGGTTGTCCGTCGCCAGCAGCGCCGTCCCGTCGGTCTTGACCAGGACGGCCGCGTTCGAGCTGGCCAGCCCGGTGAGGTACTGGACGTTGACGGGAGAGGTGACGAGCAGGGCGGGGACCTCATGGGCGGGCAGCAGCTCGGCGAGCCGCGCCCGGCGCGCCGGGTAGTCGAAGGTCATTGCGCCAATGTACGTGTTATGACCCTCACGTCACTATTGCCACCAATCGTTCGCCCGCCCTGCGGCCACCGGCCGTCAGCCTCTCGGAAGCCGCCATTCCCGGACGAACTCCGGCAGCGGCCCGGACGGTTCCAGGTCGCCCTTCTCCTGCGCGCTCGCCAGGTCGCGGTACACGCCGGCGACCTGGCTGAGCCCCGGGTCGATCTGCCCGTGGTCGAACTTCTTGGCGGCCTTCCTGAGCTTCTCGCGCGCCTTGCCCGCGACCTCCGGGTTGATCCCGCCCAGGGTCTGCTGGGCCGTCAGCGCCTCGTCGAACTCCTCCAGCCACTTGCCCCATCCGCCGGGCGGAATCGAGTCCCCCAGGGTGGCCTTGGGCGGCGCCGTCCCACGCAGGACGGTCGGCTCGCCGGGTCCGAGGGTGGCCACGAGGCCGGGTGACGGCTCGCTGGTGGGCGGCTCGCTGGTGGGCAGCTCGGTCGGGAACGACTGCGTGGTGGGCACGGCGGCCGGGGTCGGGGTCGACGCCACCGGATCCTCGCGTGCGCCGGCCCACACCACCATGCCCACGGTCACCACCACGATGATCGCCACGGCCGCCCCGAGCTGCAGGAACAGCTTGCGGTTGGGGGACGGCTCCGGCTCCAGGTCACCGGCCTGGTAGATCGCGGTGTCACCGGCTCGCGGGCTCGCACCCGCCACGCCGGGGCGCGTGGCACCGGCCGCGAGGCCGCCGTCCCGCAGAGAGACGCCGGTCACGGGCGGGGCCGCCGGATTGGCGCGCGGCCTGGCGATGGCGGCCAGCGCCCGCCGGATCGCCTCACCGCTGGCCGGGCGTTTCGAGGGCTCTTCCGCGATCATGGCCAGCACCAGCCGATCCAGCTCGGCAGGCACCTCACCCCTGATCGCACTGGGCGGCACGGGCTCGGCCCGGCGCACCCCCGACGCCCCATCCGGCGTCCCAGCCTCACCGCCGGATGCGCTGGGCGTGCCTTCGAAGGGCGGACGCCCGCACAGCAGCTCGTAGCAGACGCAGCCGAGCGCGTACAGATCTCCCGAGGCCTGTGCCTCCTGTCCGGCGGCCCGCTCGGGCGCCAGGTACCGGCCGCCGCCCGACGGAGGCTCCCGATCGTCCATCCCGAACCCGACAACCTTGAGCACCCCGCTCCCGGCCCGGCGGAAGCTGTCGGGATCGACCTGCCCGTGCACGACCCCGGCCCGGTGCGCGGCGTCGAGCCCGGCCGCCGCCTGCCCGATCAGGTCGCACACCTCGACGATCTTCAGTGGTCCCCTGGCGGCCAGTTCCTCGCCGAGGCCGAGCCCGGTGAGGTACTCCATCACCAAGAACGGCGCCCCGTCCTGGTCGCCGACGTCCAGCACCATGGCCACGTTCGGATGGATCACCTTGGCGACGGCCTGGGCGTGTTGCCTGAGCACCTCCCGCGTCGCGGCCCCCGCCGCCCTGGCGCCGAGCACCTTCACGGCCACGACCCAGTCGGCCCGCGTGTCGTACCCCCGCCACACCTCACCCATCGGCCCGCTGCCGATGCGCTCGTCAAGCCGGTAACGGTCAGCGACCAAGGACGGCGCCGCGTCGGACATATCCCCGCCAATTACTCGAACATCAGGATTTCCGACCAACCATAGGCCCCCACGGTCTCTGACGCCCCACCGTCGCCGAAGCGTGACCGCCACCGCTATCCGGCGATCTCCTTGATCTGTTCGATCAGCCGCACCCGGTCCTCGTGCGTCCTGCCGAGCGGCGCCACGTTGAGCGTGGTCACCCCGGACTCCTTCATCGCCTGTACGCGCTCGCGCACGAACCCCTCGCTGCCCACCAGCGACATCCTCTCCAGCAGCTCGCCCGGGACCAGCGCCGCCGCCGCCTCCCTCTTGCCCTCGAGGTAAAGGTCCTGGATCTGCTCGGCCTCCTTCTCGTAGCCGTAGCGCCTGGCCAGGTCGTTGTAGAAGTTCCGGCCCTTGGCGCCCATGCCGCCGATGTACAGCGCCGCCATCCCCCTGCCGAGCTCCAGCAGCCCGGCCACGTCGTCGCCGATCGCCAGCGACGCCTGCGCGATCACGTCCAGCTCACCCAGCCCGGGGTCCCGCCGGGCCTGGCCCGCGGCCAGCGAGGCGCCCCAGACGTCGGCGGCCTTCTCGGGGACGTAGAAGATCGGCTGCCAGCCCTCGGCCACCTCGGCTGCCAGCTCGACGTTCTTCGGCCCGATGGCGGCGATCACGATGGGGATGCGGGGCCGTACCGGATGGTTGATGAGCTTCAGCGCCTTGCCCAGGCCCGTGCCCTGCTCGGGCGGGAGCGGCAGCGTGTAGTGCTTGCCGTCGTACTCCAGGCGCTCGCGCCGCCACACCTGGCGGCAGATCTCGATGATCTCCCTGGTACGCCCGAGCGGCGCGGTGTACGGCACCCCGTGGAACCCCTCGATCACCTGCGGCCCCGAGGCGCCGAGACCCAGCGTGAAGCGCCCGTCGGAGACGAAGTCGAGGCCCGCGGCCGTCATGGCCAGCAGGGTCGGCGTGCGGGAGTAGATCGGCAGGATGCCGGAGGCGATCTCCAGCCGCTCGGTCCTGGCCGCGATGTAGCCCAGCTGGCTGACGGCGTCGAACGTGTAGGCCTCGGCCACGAAGACGATGTCGAGCCCCGCCTTCTCGTAGTCGGCCAGCTCCGCGACCGTCTCTTTGAATCCGCCCGAGTAGTTGAGTGCCATACCGATGCGCATGCCGGGCTCCCACTGAACCGAATGATATTCCGTTTCGATGGCAACAGGTTATCGCGTCGGCGTGTCTCGTACGGAGCGGCTAGCCTGGTTCGGATGCTGAGCCGGGTTGTCGTCGTCGTGTCCGCCGTGCTGGCCGTGGCCCTCGCGGGGCACCGGCTGATCCCGGCGTTCGGCGGGTTCACCCCCGTGATGGAGAGCCTGCTGCCGTGGCTGGGGCTGGCGGTCCCGCTGCTGCTCGTGGCCGGTGTGGTGGCACGTTCCAGGCTGGCCACCGCGGCGGCGCTGATGCCGGGAGTGGTGTGGGCGGTGATGTTCGGCTCCACACTGTTCCGCACGCCGCCCGGAGGCCCCAGCGACCTGGCGGTCGGCACGGTCAACGTGGGCGTGCGCAACAACGCCTCCGGCGAGGCCGTGCGGGTGATCGCCAAGGATCTCGACCTGCTGGCCGCCCAGGAGCTGACCGGCGGCGGGCCCGCGGCCAAGCAGCTCAACAAGATGTTCAAATACCGCTACCCGGTCAGCACGGTCGGCCTGTGGAGCCGCTACCCGATCAGCGACGCCAAGCCGCTCGACGTGGGCCTGGGCTGGCCGCGAGCCCTGCGCGCCGTGGTCACCACGCCGAAGGGCAAGGTGACCGTCTACGTCATGCACCTGGCCTCCGCCCGTCCGGGGGCCACCACCTCGCGCGACGCCTCGCTCGCGCGGGCGCGCAAGCTCATCGACGCCGACTCCAGCAAGCGGATCCTGCTGCTCGGCGACCTCAACACCGCCACCACCGACCGGGGCATGCGCGGGCTGACGCCGCCGCTGACCGACGCGCAGAGCGCGGCCGGCGACGGGTTCGGGTTCACCTGGCCGTCGGAGTTCCCGATCACCAGGCCGGACCACATCCTGTTCAAGGGGATGACGGCCACCGAGGCAGGCGTGGCCCCGGCGACCGGCAGCGACCACCGGGCGGCCGTGGCGTCACTGCGTTTCTAGCAGGTGCAGGTCCTCGGGGGTGTCGATGTCGGTGGGGTCGCCGTGTTCGTCGCACGGCACCTCGGTGACCAGCTCGGGATGCGCCTTGATGAACGCCCTGGCCCCGACGTCGCCCACGGCCAACTCGGCCACCTCGGCGAAATGCTCGCGAGTGATGAGCACGGGGTTCCTGCGCCGACCTCCGTAGGTGGCGACGGCCAGGTCGGCACTCGCGTCGATCAGCGCGCGCACCGCGCCCGGGCGGATGAGCGGCTGGTCGACCAGCGCGATCACGACGGCTTCCGCCTCTTCGGGCAGCGCGCCGAGCCCGACCCGCAGGGACGAGCCCATGCCGGTCGCCCAGTCGGGGTTGCGCACGGTCACGGCGCCACGCACCTGCACCGTGGCCGCGCCGAGCACGACCACGACGGGATGGCAGCCGCCGTCCGCCAGCAGCCGCACGCCGCGGTCCACCAGCCGCTCGCCCGCGTACTCGACCAGCGCCTTGGGCGTGCCCAGCCGGGCGCCCTGACCGGCGGCCAGCAACAGCCCCGCGACCCGAGAGGTCTTCATGAGACCTCGTGGTGGATGCGGCCCTCCGTGCTGGACAGCGGGCGGCCCGAGCCGCCCCAGCGAAGCTGGATCAGCTCGGCGGCGATGGACACAGCCGTCTCCTCGGGGGTACGCGCGCCGAGGTCGAGGCCGATCGGCGACCTCAGCCTGGCCAGCTCGGGGTCGGTGAGGCCGGCTTCGCGCAGCCGGTCGAGGCGGTCCTCGTGGGTACGGCGGGAGCCCATCGCGCCCACGTAGCCGGCGTCGGTGCGCAGCGCCACCTCCAGCAGCGGCACGTCGAACTTGGGGTCGTGGGTGAGCACGCAGATCACCGTGCGCTCGTCCACCGGCACGGAGGCCAGGTAGTCGTGGGGCCACTTGACCACCACCTCGTCGGCGTCCGGGAAGCGCTTGGCGGTGGCGAAGATCGGGCGGGCGTCGCAGACCGTGACGTGGTAACCGAGGAACTTGCCCACCCTGGCCACGGCCGCGGCGAAGTCGATCGCCCCGAACACCAGCATGCGCGGCGGCGGCGCGAACGAGTGCACGAACACCGCCAGGTCGTCCAGCCGCCGCTCCCCCTGGCCGCCGTAGTGCCTGATGCCGGTCAGGCCCTGGGCGAGCATGCCGCGGGCGTCGTCGTCCACGGCCTCGTCGAGGCGTTCGAGGCCCAGGCTGCCGGAGGCGCGCTCCGACCAGATGATCCGGCGGGCGCCGACCTGGCCGGGCCCGGAGACGATGGTGGCGACGGCGACCGGCTCGTGCGCCTCCACGGACGCCGCGATGTCCCCCAGTTCGGGAAATGTCTCGATCGAGATGGGTTCGACGAGGATGTCGATGATGCCGCCACACGTGAGCCCGACGGCGAACGCGTCGTCGTCGCTCACGCCGTACCTCTGCAGGACGGGTTCGTCGATCTCGGCGGCGAGTTCGAACACCGCGCCCTCGACGCATCCGCCGGACACGCTGCCCACCACCTCGTCGCCGCGCACCGCCATGGCCGCCCCCGGCGGCCTGGGCGCGCTGCTCCACGTGCCCACCACCGTGGCCAGCCCGAACCTGAGCCCGGACCTCCACCAGCGCATGATCTCCGGCAGCACGTCACGCATGGGCGAGCCTTTCGCTGAGTCGTTCGTAGGCGGCCAGGCTGTGCCCGGCCACCAGGTCGTCGAGGTACGGGAGGGCGGCGCGCATGCCTCCGGTGAGCGGCTGGTAGTCGTCGTACCCCTTGTGTGGGTTTACCCAGATCACCCGGTGCGCCTGCCTGGCCAGCCTGGCCATCTGCGTCCCCAGGAGCTCTGGATCGCCGCGTTCCCACCCGTCCGAGGCGATCACGGCGATCGCCCCTCTCGCGCTGAAACGGGCAAGGTATTCCCTGAGTTCCTCCCCCAGCCGCGTCCCTCCACTCCAGTCCGGGATGGCCTTGGACACCTCGTTGAGCGCGGTGCCGGGGTCGCGGTGCCGCAACTCGGCCGTGATCGGGGTGAGCCTGGTGCCGACCGTATAGACCCTGGTGGCCCTGGGCTCGCTCCTGACCAGCGCGTGGGCGAAGCGCAGCAGCGTCTCCGCGTAGGGGGCCATCGAGCCGCTGACGTCCACGAACAGCAC
Source organism: Nonomuraea marmarensis (assembly GCF_043197025.1). Taxonomy (NCBI): domain Bacteria; kingdom Bacillati; phylum Actinomycetota; class Actinomycetes; order Streptosporangiales; family Streptosporangiaceae; genus Nonomuraea; species Nonomuraea marmarensis. The sequence continues at coordinate 288,567 of NZ_JBICRM010000001.1, read as the reverse complement.
CACCGTACGCGGCCTGGTGGTGTGCCTGCGGTGCCGCAGCCGGGCGACCTCGCCCTTCCTGAGCGCGTCGCGGATCGTGCGGCGCTGGTCCAGGCCGCCGCGGTGCGCGCTCTCGAACCGGCGCGAGCGCCGCCGCGCCCGCCCGCTCCTCAGCATGGCCAGCATCCTGTGCACCTCGGCCCGCTCGGCCTCGCTCAGCCTGGCCACGTCGCGGTGCCGCAGCACTTCCACCCTGCTCGCCGTCGCGGCCGCCGCCGTCCCGTCGTCCCCGCTCTCGCCGTCGCCACGCTCGGCCAGGTGCCGGGTGACGCTCGTCGTGCTCGTACGGGTGACGCCCGCCTTCTGCCCGCCGAAGTAGGCGGCGAAGCACCGGTCGTACCGTGGGAGGTCGTCAGGCGTGGCGCACAGGGTGAGCCGCCCGGCCCAGTAGACCTCGCCGGAATCGCTCACATCGAGGTGGTCGAGGGCTTTGAGGAGATTCTGGGTCCGCTCGTGATCGGCGTTCACCCCGGCCGCGCGCAACGTCCTGGCGAACCCCGTCATGGTGGCGGCCAGCTCATCCATGGGTGAGTAGCCCGTTCCCGAGCACGGTGGAGACGTCCTCACGGTATTTCAGCGCCGCGCCCAGCGTGGCCGCGGCCCGGCCGGGGTCGAGCTCCTTGGCTCCCAGCGTCAGCAGCGCCTCGGTCCAGTCGAGCGTCTCGGCGACACCGGGCGGCTTGACCAGGTCGGCCTGCCGCAACCGCTCGGCCGCCCGCGCCACCTGGATGGCCAGCGTCTCGGTGCAGTCGGGCAGGCGGCGCAACAGGATGGCGACCTCGCGGTCGAAGCTCGGGTGCTCCAGCCAGTGGTAGAGGCAGCGCCGCTTGAGCGCGTCGTGCACCTCGCGGGTCCGGTTGGAGGTCACCACGACCACCGGTGGCCTGCTGGCCCTGATCGTGCCCAGCTCGGGGATCGAGATCGTGAAGTCGGAGAGCACCTCGAGCAGGAACGCCTCGAACTCGTCGTCGGCCCGGTCGATCTCGTCCACGAGCAGCACGCTGGGCTGCGTCTCTATGGCCTTGAGCAAGGGCCTGGCGATCAGGAACCGCCGGTCGTAGATCTCGCCCTCCAGCCTGCTCACGTCGGTGATCCCGGCGGCCTCGGCGGCTTTGAGGTGGAGCAGCTGGCGGGCGAAGTCCCAGTCGTACAGGGCCTGGGCCGCGTCGAGCCCCTCGTAGCACTGCAGCCGGATGAGCGGCGCCTTGAGCAGCGTCGCGAGCGTCTTGGCCAGCTCGGTCTTCCCGACCCCGGCCTCCCCTTCGAGGAAGAGCGGCCGCCCCATCTTCAGCGCCAGGAAGGCGGCCGTGGCCAGTCCTTCGTCGGCGAGGTAGGCGTGCCGGTCGAGGAGCTCGATGAGCTTCTCGGGCGACTCGATGTCCATTGCCCTGATTGTCCGCCGCAGCACCCCTTCAGGCTACGTCTCGGCACCCGGTTCGACGATATTCACCCCTGATCGCAAACAGTAAGCTGTCGATCACTCTTTGGCCTCCCCGCGCTCCCGGATCAGGGCCTCCAGTTCGGCCGTCGCCCGGCGGGCGCGGGGTTTCTCCGAGCCCTGGATGCCCATCGCCCCGATGGTGCGCCCGTCCGAGAAGTCGATCCTCGGCCACGGGTCCCCCACCAGCAGCGTGATCTCCAGGATCTCCGGCCAGGTGTAGCGGTGGGTGCGGACGGCGTTGACGATCGTGATGCCCTCGTCGTCCGCCTCCACCCGCACCCGTCCCAGCAGATGCAGCACGAACGCCACCGCACACCCGAACGCCACGATCGCCAGCCGATCGGGCAGCTTGAACGAGCCGGCGATGAGGACGGCCATGACCACCGCCCCCAGCACGATCAGCACGGCGAATCCGTACGCGACGATCCTTCCCCGGCGTGGGCGCCAGGTGACGGGCAAGGGCGGAGGGGGCACGGGCTGGGGCACGAGGGAAACCTATCGCAGGTCAGTGGAGGTCACGGAGCAGGAGGGCGGTCTCCAGCGCGGCGATGGCTGACTCGTACCCCTTGTCCTCCTTGCTTCCCGGCAGGCCCGAGCGGTCGAGGGCCTGGTCCATCATCTCGCAGGTGAGTACGCCGTTGCCGACCGGAGTCTCCTCGTCCAGGGCGATCCGGGTCAGGCCCGAGGTCACCGAGTCGCAGACGTAGTCGAAATGGGCGGTCTCACCCTTGATGACCGCGCCCAGGGCCACCACCGCGTCGCAACGGCGGGCCAGCGCCTGGGCGACCACCGGGATCTCCAGCGATCCGGGCACCCGCACCACGGTCGCCGTGGCGCCGCTGTCGTCGCAAGCCTGCACGGCCCGGGTCACCAGCTGGTCGGTGATCTTGGCGTGCCAGCTGGCCGCCACCACCCCGACCGTCAGCCCCGAGGCGTCCGGCGCCGCGGCACCCGGCCGTCCCTCCCCGCTCATGCAGCCTCCTCCGTCGGCCACATGAGCGGGACCCGACTGTGTCTGACTGATCGCTCACTCATGAAGCCTCCGAGATGTCGTGGCCGAGGCGGTCGCGCTTGGCCTTGAGGTATCGCTCGTTGTACGGGTTCATGGCCACGGGCATGGGCTCGCGCCCGAGGACCTTGATGCCGTAGCCGTCCATGCCCTTGAGCTTGGCCGGGTTGTTGGTGAGCAGCCGCACCGACTTGACCCCGAGGTCGGCCAGGATCTGCCCCGCGTTGGAGAACTCCCGCGCGTCCACCGGCAGCCCCAGCTCCACGTTGGCGTCGACGGTGTCGCTGCCGTTGTCCTGCAGGCTGTATGCCCTGAGCTTGGCCAGCAGGCCGATGCCCCGCCCCTCGTGGCCACGCAGGTAGACGACCACCCCGCGGCCCTCCTGGGCGATGGCCGACATGGCGTGGTCGAGTTGCACCCCGCAGTCGCAGCGCAGCGAGCCGAACACGTCGCCGGTCAGGCATTCGGAGTGGGCCCTGACCAGGATGTTCTCCCCATCGCCCAGGTCGCCGTAGACGAGTGCCACGTGCTCGCCGCCGTCCAGCGCGCTGGCGTAGCCGTACACCCGCCACATCCCGTACACGTTGGGCAGCCGCGTCTCGGCGACCCTGGTGACCATGCTCTCGGCCCGGCGGCGGTGGTCGACGAGCTGCTCGATCGAGACCAGGGCCAGGTTGTGCTGGTCGGCGAAGCGCCGCAGCTCCGGCAGCCTGGCCATGGTGCCGTCGTCGTTGACGACCTCGGCCAGCGCGCCCGCCGCCGACAGCCCGGCCAGCCTGGCCAGGTCGACCGCCGCCTCGGTGTGGCCGCGCCTGGCCAGCACGCCGCCCTCGTGGTAGCGCAGCGGGAAGATGTGCCCGGGGCGCACCAGCTCGTTGGGCTCGGTGGCGGAGTCGGCGAGCGTGCGGATGGTCCTGGCCCGGTCGGCCGCGGAGATGCCCGTGGTGACACCGTCGCGGGCGTCCACGGTGATCGTGTACGCCGTGCGCATGCGTTCCTTGTTGTGGAAGACCATGAGGGGCAGGCCGAGCCGGTCGAGCTCCTTGCCCTCCATGGCCACGCAGATCATCCCGCTGGTGTGCCTGATCGTGAACGTGCACAGATCCTGCGTGGCCTTGACGGCGGCGAAGATGAGGTCGCCTTCGTTCTCCCGGTTCTCGTCGTCGACGACCACGACGGGCTTGCCGTTGCGAATGTCGTCGATCGCCCGCTCGATCGGGTCGAGCTTGATGTCGCTCATTGCGCCACCGCCACGGCCAGCGGCGACGAGCGGTATTCGCGCAGCCACTTGACGAACCCGATGAGGACCAGCACGAAGAACACCCCGTAGACGGCTCCGGAGACCACCAGCCCCGAGCTGAACGCCAGCGGCACCCCGACCAGGTCCACCGCCACCCAGACGATCCAGAAGTCCACCAGCGCCCGGCCCTGCGCCCAGGTGGCCATCGCGCTGCCGACGAAGATGTAGGCGTCGGCGGCCACCAGGAACGCGCCCTCCGGCAGCGGCACCTGAGCGCCCCACGACAGGCCGGTGACGAAGAACAGCAACCCGACCACGACCGTGCCCACCAGCATGACGCCGATCAGCAGGCCCCGCTCCCACCACTGGGCGGGACGGACGGCCAGTTGCCTGCCGTCCTGCGTGCCACGCCGCCACGCCCACCAGCCGTAGATCGCCAGGCCCGCGAACAGGGCCTGTTTGAGCGCGTTTCCGGTGATGTGCGCGTTGATGGAGGCGATGAACAGCAGCACCGAGCCGGTGAACTGCACCGGCCACGTCCACATCGACTTGCGCATGGCGAGCAGGACCGTCGAGAGGGCGGCGATGTTGCCGACCAGGTCCGTCCAGAGCACGTGCGTGCCGAATATCTCGAATCCGGCGTTGGCCCAGTTCACTGCCTGACCACCAGCCTTTCCACATACTTCGCGATCACGTCGACCTCGATGTTCACCACGTCGCCCACCTGGCGGTCGCCCATGGTGGTCAGCTTCAACGTGGTCGGGATGAGGCTCACGCCGAAGCTTTCGTCGTCAACCGTCGTGACCGTCAGGCTGATTCCGTCGATCGCGATCGAGCCCTTCTCCGCCACGTACTGGCTGAGCGCCTCCGGGAGCGAGAAACGCACGTCGTCCCAGCTCTCGCCGGGGTCTCTCGACAGCAGCACGGCGGTGCCGTCCACGTGGCCCTGCACGATGTGGCCGCCGAGGCGCTGGTCGGCGCGTACGGCCCGCTCCAGGTTCACCGCCGAGCCCTGAGTGAGCCCGCCCAGGGAGCTGCGGTCGAGCGACTCCCTGATCACGTCCACGGTGAACACGTCGTCCTTGACCTCCACGACCGTGAGGCACACGCCGTTGACCGCGATCGAGTCGCCGTGCGTGGCGTCGGAGGTGACGACCGGGCCACGCACCGACAGCCGGGCGCCGCCGCCCGCCTGCTCGATGGCCACCACGTCGCCCTTTTCCTCAATGATTCCGGTGAACATCACTTCTCCCTGCCTGGTTGGGTGGTGGGCCGGGCGATTAGCCGTACATCCGGCCCGATGGGGGAAATATCGTCAAATGTCAGGCGGTGGAGCTCGCCGATCGTCCGCACCCCGGCCGCGCCGAGCGCGGCCCGGCCGGAGCCGAGCAACGCGGGCGCCACGTACGCGACCACGCGGTCGACCAGCCCTTGCCCGATGAACGAGCCGGCCAGCGTCGGGCCGCCCTCCAGGAACACGCTGACCACCTCGCGCGCCGCCAGCTCCCCCAGCAGGGCGGGCAGGTCGAGGCCGGCCGCGTGGCGGGGCAGGCGCAGGAGGTCGGCCTTGAGGTCGGTCTCGACGTCGTCGGCGATGGCGACGAGCGTGGGCGCCTGGTCGTCGAGCACCCTGGCGGACGGCGGCGTCCTGCCATCGGGGTCGACCACGACCCGCAACGGCACGCGAACACCCGTGGCCCGCCGGACGCCCACCTCGTCACCCACCCCCGAGCCGTCTTCGGCGGGCGGGGTGGGGCGGGCGGTGAGGCGGGGATCGTCGGCGAGGACGGTGCCGATGCCCGCGACGATCGCGTCCGAGGCGGCCCGCAGCCGGTGCACGTCGGCCCGCGCCTCGGGCGAGGTGATCCACTGGCTGGTGCCGTCCTCGGCGGCCGACCTGCCGTCGAGGGTGGCGGCGAACTTCCAGGTCACGTGGGACCGGCCGAGCCGAGCGTACGTGAGCCACTCCTCGTTCACCCGCCCGGCCTCCCCGGCGAGGACCCCGGACGTCACCGCGACCCCGCGAGCCCGCAGCCGCGCGGCACCACCGGCGGCCTTCGGATTGGGGTCGGACACCGCGATCACCACTCGCGCGACGCCCGCGTCGAGCAAGGCCTGGCTGCACGGCCCCGTCCGGCCGGTGTGGTCGCAGGGTTCGAGCGTCACGTAGGCGGTGCCGCCGCGCGCCCGCTCCCCCGCCTGCGCCAACGCGACGACCTCGGCATGCGGCCCGCCCGCGTACGCGTGGAACCCCTCACCGGCGACCTCGCCCGCGGCGTCCAGCACGACGCAGCCCACGACGGGGTTGGGGCTGGTGGTGCCGTGTCCGCGCCCGGCCAGCTCGACGGCGCGCGCCATGTGCGCGGCATCCTGCGCGGGAATCTCCACCCGGGTCTCCTACCTGCCAGTAGCTCCAAGCCACGGCGGGCCCCGGGGGATCGATCCATGATGCACGTATGCACCACGGCAGGCGCCCGGCTGGGACACCGGACACCTCGCGCGCTGCCTCCCATCCGGACTTTAACCGTCGGTCCCGGAATTTCACCGAGTCAACCGGCCGATGGCATCGGCCGGGTCGCGGACTGTCACCGCCGGTTCGGACTTTCACCGACCCCGGAGCACGCTAGCTCTTTCTTGCGCTACCAGTTTGCCATGCCCTGAACGGCGCGCGCGACCGCCCCTCCCAACTTAACCAAGCGCTCGCTTCAGGCGGCCATGAGGCGGCGGGCGCGGCGGGCCGCGGGGGCGTACCGGACGTTGGCGGGGACCAGGCCGATCCCGGTGTGCAGCGTGCGCAGCATCGCGGTCGCCCACAGGTCGCCGACCGGCGTGGCGGGCAGCCCGTACAGCCTTCTCGCCCAGCGCGGCAGCGTGGCGAACGCGAGCAGCGTCAGCGCCGGCAGGGCGGGCTTGAGCGGCGTCAGCAGGCGCGGGAGCGGAGCGTTGAACGACAAGCGCAGCGGATGGGCCGCCTCGGGGACGAAGCGCAACCCGGGACGCGCGGCGTCGATGTAGTCGCGCAGTTCGCCCACCGAGCCGGGAACGTCCTCCGGCGCCAGCCCCACCACCTCGGCCACCCGCCGCCACTCCGCGACGAACGTGTCCGCCTCGTCGTCCGACAGCCGCACCCCCGCCCGGCGGGCGACCGACAGGTAGGAGTCGACCTCGCCGACGTGGACCCAGCGCAGCGCGGCGGGTTCGTCGAGGTGGAAGGTGACGCCGGTGTCGGGATCATGGGCGGTCAACGTGGCGTGGATCTTGCGTACGCGGCGTCCGGCCCGCTCGACCTCGGCGCGGGTGCCGTACGTGCGCACGCGTACGAACTCGGTGGTGCGCACGAACCGCGACCAGGCTTCGCCGGAATCCATGAGCGCGGAGTTCTGCAACACGCCGCGCATCGCCCGGGGATGCAGCCCCTGCATCAACAGCGCGCGGAAACCACCGACCAGCAGGATCGGCTCGCCCATCACCCGCCATGTCACCGAACGGGGCCCGAAGATCCCATGGTCGCTCATAAGTGAATGGTTACCCAGGTCATGGCAGGTTCAAGCCCTTTTGCGGGTGGCGGCGGCCCGGAGGGCGTCGATGGCGGCCACCGGGTCCGAGGCGCCGTAGACGGCGCTGCCCGCCACGAACACGTCGGCGCCCGCGTCTGCGCAGCGCTCGATGGTCTCGGCCGTCACTCCCCCGTCCACCTGCAGCCAGACCCGGCCGCCGTGCCGCTCGACGAGCGCCCGCGCCCGGCGCACCTTCGGCAGCACGACATCGAGGAACGTCTGCCCGCCGAACCCCGGCTCCACGGTCATCAGCAGCAGCATGTCGATCTCGCACAGCAGGTCTTCGTACGGCTCGACGGCCGTGGCCGGGTTGAGCGCGAGGCCCGCCCTGGCGCCGAGCGAGCGGATCTCGCGCAGCGTGCGAATCGGGGCCTTGGTCGCCTCCGCGTGAATGGTCACGCTGCCCGCCCCCGCCTCCGCGTAGGGCGGCGCCCACCGATCGGGGTCCGCGATCATGAGATGGCAGTCGAGCGGCGTCGCGGTCGCCTTGCGCAGCGCCTCGACCACCGGCAGCCCGAGGGTCAGGTTGGGCACGAAGTGGTAGTCCATGACGTCGACGTGCAGCCAGTCGGCGTTGGGGACGGCGGCGGCCTCATCGGCGAGCCGGGCGAAGTCTGCGGCGAGGATGCTGGGCGAGATCTGTACGGGCATGATGCGGCAAGTCTAGTGAACGGCCTGTGCCCGCCTCGCCCAGGACATCAGCCCGAGCCTGATGAACGTCACCGGTGCCCCCAGTTGCACCCAGAGCGACAGCAGCGCGTATCCGAGGTACCTGGTCATGCCGGTCTGGGGCAGCGGTTCGCGCTGGGCGTACCAGATGCGACCTCCAGCGCCACCGTCTCCCGCTCCACGCGATTGCCGCCGCTCGTCAGGCTGAACTAGCAGGGACCTCCCACGGGATGGGTCAGGAACGCTTGCGGAGCAGGGCCAGGAACATGGCGTCCGTGCCGTGCCGATGCGGCCAGAACTGGGCGTGCGGCCCGTCACCCAGGCCGTCCACCTCGGGCAGGTAGTCACGCGCGTCGAGTTGCTCGACGTCGCCCCTGCGCCCGACGACGTCGCCGACCACGACCCGGGTCTCGGCCAGGTGCGGCGAGCAGGTGACGTACGCCACGACGCCACCGGGACGCACGGCGTCCAGCGCGCTGTCGAGCAGCCGTCGCTGCAGCTTGCCCAGCTCGGCGATGCCGGCCGGATCGCGCCGCCATCGGGCCTCGGGCCGCCGACGCAACGCGCCGAGCCCGGTGCAGGGGGCGTCGAGCATGACCCGGTCGAACACGCCCTGCCGCCACGCGGGCTCGGTGCCGTCCGCCGTCACCACGGACGCGTCCCTGGTGGTCTGCCAGACCAGCCGCGCCCGATGCGGCTGCACGTCGGCGGCCAGCAACCGCGCCCCACCTGGAAACGCCTCGGGAACGGGCACGTCAGCGCTCCCACGAGCCGGCTCGGGAGTCGCCTCGGCGGTGGATCGCCGGGCGCCGTCGGCCGGCCCAGCGAGATCGCCATAGGTGGCGATGGCGTCGAGCAGCCCCGCCTTGCCGCCGGGCCCCGCGCACATGTCGAGCCACAACTCCTCGCCGTCCGCATCGACCGGCACCCGGGTCAGCGCGAGCGTCACCAGCTGGCTGGCCTCGTCCTGCACCGCGGCCCGCGTCTCGGCCACGGCCCCGATCTGGCCGGGGTCGCCTTCGCGCAGGTAGGCCGCGTACGGCGAGTAGCGGCCTGGAAGGGCGCCGAAGTCTTCGAGCTCCTCCACCGAGCTGCGCCCAGGCCGCGCCACCAGCGTCACCAGGGGCCGCGCGTTGTCGGCATCCAGGAGATCGGCCAGCTCGTCGGAGCCGCCCAGGGCGTCGCGGAAGGCCGAGACGATCCACCTGGGATGCCCGTAGGCGACGGCGAGGTGGCCGACGGGGTCGTCGGCCGGGTCGGGTGCGACGATGGGCACCCATTCTTCGAGCGTCCTCGAGCCGATCTTGCGCAGGACCGCGTTGACGAACTTGGCCGCGCCGGGACCGATGCGCAGGCGTACGAGATCGACGGTGGTGCCGACGGCCGCGTGCGGCGGGACGCGCATGCGCAGCAGCTGGTGCGCGCCCAGCCGCAGGGCGTCGCGCACGTCGGGGTCGGGGGCGCGGTCGCTGCACATCTCGATGACGGCGTCGTAGGTGCCGAGCCCGCGCAGCGTCCCGTACGCGAGCTCGGTGGCCAACGCCGCGTCGCGACCCTTGATGCCGCGCTCGCGCAGGAGGCGCGGCAGGAGCAGATTGGCGTACGCGTCGCGCTCGTCAACGGCCCGCACGACATCGAAGGCCGCGTTGCGCGCCTGGTCGCGCGCCGGTCTCCGCGTACGGCTCGCACCGCCCCTGCCTCCGGCCCCCTGGCCCCCCTTTGTCTTCATCCCCTCAGACTTTCCTCATGGTTTGGGCGGCATCCTGTCGAGCACTTCGCCCAGCAGCGCCTTGACGTCGACCATGCCGGTCTTGAGCTCCCTGACGTCCGTCTTGAGCTCTCCGACGTCCGTCTTGAGGATCGCAACGTCCGTCTTGAGCTCCCCGAAGTCCGTCTTGAGGATCGCAACGTCCGTCTTGAGCTCCCCGACGTCCGTCTTGAGGATCGCAACGTCCGTCTTGAGCTCTCCGACGTCCGTCTTGAGTATCGCGACGTCCGTCTTGAGCTCCTTGACGTCGGCCTCCAGCACGGCGACACGGCTGCCGAGGGTGTCCAGCTTCTGCCCCAACTGCACGGTCACGCCGAGGGCCTTGTCGGCCTTCTGCTCGATCCGCCCGGCCTTGCCCTCCAGCTTCTGCAGGGACAGCTCCATCCGCATGGTGCGGCGGTTGACCTCGCGAACGTCATCACGGGTGTCGCCAAGGACCTTGAACGCGATGTCCTGGTCTTCGCGGAGATTATCCATCCGCTCGATGATCGCGAGCGCTTCGTTACGGGTTGTAGTCATGGCGTCGATGTTACCGGCTGCATCATGATCGACACGCTCAGTCATTGAAGGTCTCTTTACCCTCTAGGCGAGCCCCGCGAGCCCACTCCACGGCCCCCATCACCCGCTTCCCCTGCGGCTGCACCTCGCCCAATTCCACCGCATCGGTAGCCGTCCCGACCAGCACCTTCGTCTTCGAGGCGGCGATCTCCCCCGGCGCCAGCCGCTCCTGGGAAGCCCGCACCGGCCCGAGCTTCACCCGCTGCCCGCGGAACTCGCTCCACGCCCCAGGGTTGGGAGTGCAGGCCCGGATCAGCCGGTCGACGTGCATGGCGGGCGCGGCCCAGTCGACCTGGGCGTCGTCGACGGAGATCTTGGGCGCGACGGTCACCCCGTCGGCCGGTTGCGGCCGGGCCTCCAGAGTGCCGTTCTCGATGCCGTCCAAGGTGGCGGCGAGCAGCCCCGCCCCCGACACCGCCAGGCGCTCCAGCAGCGACCCGCTCGTGTCGGACGGGTGGATCTTCTCGGTGACCACGCCGTAGACGGGCCCGGCGTCCAGCTCCTTGACGATCTGGAACGTCGTGGCTCCGCTGATCTCGTCGCCGTGCAGGATCGCGTGCTGGACGGGCGCGGCCCCGCGCCAGGCGGGCAGGATCGAGAAGTGCAGGTTGACCCATCCGCGCCGGGGCACGTCGAGCGCCGACTGCGGCAGCAGGGCGCCGTACGCGACCACGGGGCAGCAGTCGGGCTCCAGGCCGCGCAGCCGTTCGAGGAAGACCGGGTCACCGGCTTTCAACGGCCGCAGCACCTCGATGCCCGCCTCCTCCGCGAGCTCGGCCACGGGGGACGGGTGGACCTTGCGCCCCCGGCCCGACTGGGCGTCGGGGCGGGTGACGACCGCCACCACGTCGTGCCGCGGCGAGTCGATCAGGGTCCGCAGCGACGGAAGTGCCGTCTCCGGTGTGCCCGCGAAGACCAGACGCATGCTCTCAGAGCGCCTTTCCGCCGGTGGCATGGGGCGAGGCCTTGATCACGGGGGCGGCCAGGCCGCTCCATTCGGCCTCGCGGACGGCCTTCATGGCCAGCTTGCGCTGCTTGGGATCCATCCGGTCGATGAACAGGATGCCGTCGAGGTGGTCGGTCTCGTGCTGGAAGCACCTCGCCATCAGGTCGGTGCCCTCCAGCGTGATCGGCTCGCCGTACATGTCGAAGCCCTTGGCGACGGCGCGGATGGCGCGCGGCGTCGGGAACGACAACCCGGGGAAGGACAGGCAGCCCTCCTCGCCCTCCTCATCGAGCTCCGGCGACAGGTCGAGGTCGGGGTTGATCAGGTGGCCGAGCTGCTCGTCCACGTAGTAGGTGAACACCCGCAGCCCGACGCCGATCTGCGGAGCCGCCAGGCCCGCCCCAGGCGCGTCCATCATCGTGTCGCTGAGGTCTTTGACCAGCTTGCGCAGCTCCTTGTCGAAGTCGACGACCGGGGCCGCCGGGGTGCGCAGCACCGGGTCTCCGAACAGCCGGATCGACTGGATCGCCAAGGGGGTCACTCCGTTTCTCAAGCATGGATCAGCCCAGTTTAGTGGACCCCGTTACCGTCGGCGGCCCGCCGGAGGCACAGCCCCGTCAGCCGCGCTGGGCCGCCGGACGCGGGCCGCCGTGTTCCAGCGAGCGCGCCTTCATCGCGGCCTTGCGGGCGGCCTTGACCACGGCCTGGTCGTCGTGGGCGGTGGCGAGCATGTCGAGCACGGCGATCGTGTCGGGGTGCCCGACCGCCGGCATCTCACCGACCAGCTTGATCAGGTCTTCTCCCGGCTCGGGCGTGTCGAGCCGGCCCGCGGCGGGACCCGACAGGTGCATGAGGGCGGCCAGCGAGTCGACCGCGATCCAGGTGTGGTCCTCGGGGCTGAGCGGCGGGGCGTCGAGGTCGCGGATGTGCAGCCAGGAGGCGGCGTAGCGGCGCATCAGCGGGTCGTCGAGGGCCTGCCTGACGGGGGCCTCGGCCTCGGGCCCCAGCTCTTCGAGGATGGCTCCGACCGTGCCGCGCTGGCCGGCCGTGCCGGAGGCGGCTATCTCGATCAGGTCGCGGGCGGCCGAGTCGGGCGAGCGGCGCTCCAGCCAGCCGGCCACGGCGCTCTGCGTGGCCGAGCCCTTGACCAGGGCCGCCACCAACTCGGCCGCGGACAGGTCGGCGAACACCTGCACCTCGGCCGCCGTCGGCGCGTCGTGCCCCTCGCGCAGCAGGTCGCGGCGGATGGCCCAGACCCCGAGCGGGGTGAGCGCGGTGCGGCCCGCGGCGGTCTGCTCGACCAGGCCGCAGTAGGTCAGCAGTGACAGCGCTTCGAGCAGCTCGGCGGGCAGCGCGGCGGCGAGCCTGCGCATCTCGACGGGGCCGGGGGCGCAGGCGACCTCGTGGGACTGGAGGATGCCTCTGGCGAGGTTGGCGGTGGCGACGCCGGAGCGTACGGAGTAGATCGTGGCGAGCATCTCGGCCAGGTGGCCGTCGACCACGGCGGAGCCCGTCAGGCCCGCGTCGGCGCGGTCGAGCACGTCCATGACCACGCCGTCCCAGAACTCCAGGGTGGCCTCGACCGTGAGCCGCATCGACAGCGGCCCTCTAGAAGTGCGCCCGCCCAGAATCTGGAGCAGTCCGGTGTTGACGGCCACGATCCAGACCAGGCGGAGCCGGGAGGCGGGCAGGCCGAGCTCCGCGACCGCGCCCTCCGCATCGGCCTCGGACAGGTGCCCTTCGGCGGTCACCTGGCGGGTGCCCGTCCAGGTCGTGAGACGGATGGCGTCGGCCACGAGCGGCACCACCGGGACCGCCGCGGCCAGCTCGGCGTCGGCCGCCAGCAGGACCGGCGGGAACGTCAGCGCCTCGTGCTCCACAGGAGCCTCCTCAGGAGGCCGTGAGGGCACGGCAGCCTGCTCATCGATCAGCTTGCGCAGCTCGGCGAGGTCGAAGACGTTGTTGGCCACCCACGAAACTTACTGCACACGAGTCACAAGAGCGTACTCAACGGATGGCTCGGGAGCGGGCTTTGAACGCGGCCTTGCGCGCCGCCTTGGCCACCGTGCCGTCGGGAATGGAGCGTCCGAGCAGCTCCAGAACCTCGACCACATCGGGGTGGTCGACCCGCCACATCTCCTCGATCATGTGGGCGGGCGGGCCGGAGGCGGCCATGTTCTCGGCGAAGATCTCGGGGTCCTCCTCGGCCGCGGGCATCGCCAGCGCGAGCATGTCGACGCTGACCCAGAGCAGCTCCTCCTGGGTGAGCGGCGGCGCGGGCAGCCCTCTGGCGGCCAGCCAGTGGATGGCGTGCGGCCGCAGCTCCTGGTCGTCGAGGTAGCCGCGCACCTGCGGCTCGGCCGCGGCTTCGAGCCGGTCGACGATAGTGATCGCGATGCCGCGGGCCACGGCGGGCGCGCCAGAGGCGGCGGCCAGCAGCTCGGCCGCGGCCTCACCGGGCGCCCTGCCGGTCAGCCAGCGGCTGATGTCGTGCTCGGCGAACTCGGTCGGCACGCCGTCGAGCAGCCCTTCGATGAGGCCTAGCGCATCGGCCTCGGCCAGGTCGGGGGCCTGCGGGGCATCGAGCCCGAGCGACAGGTAGTGCTCACGCAGCCCCCAGACGGCCAGGGACGTCAGCTCGGCGTCGTCGCCGGTGACCTGGATCATGCCGTGCCAGGCCAGCCGGTCGAGCACCGCGGCCAGGTCGATCTCGCCGTCGTCGGCGAGCTCGCCGAGGTAGTCGCCGATCACGGTGACGGGCACCCGCACCTGCAGCCTGTAGAGCAGGTCGAACAGGTCGTAGAGCCCCTCGTCGAGCTCGGCCGAGCCGGTGACGGCGCCGCCCGTGCCGGGTTCGAGCAGGCGGGCGACGCTCGCCGCCCAGGCGGCCAGCGGGTCGCCGTGCGGCGGCTGCCCGGCCAGCATCGGTACGCCGCCCAGCGCGGCGACCAGGTCCTCCGCCGAGGCCAGCCGTACGGCGGGCAGCGGCGTGCACCCCGGGCAGTCGCAGGGCGCCTCGCCCAGGTCGGGCACCTCGCCGGAGGGGATGGCGATCGACTGCTCGAGCGACTCGGGGCCGATGGAGCTGAACAGGCTCTTGGCCATGCCGAAGTTCGCCGGGTCGGCGAGGGCCTCGCTCATCCGCGGCGCGATGCCGTCGAGCCGGTCACGCATCCGCGCCGCCGCCGTCTCGCCCACCTCGCCCGCCTCGCTGAGGTAGGCGATCAGGGTACGGGCGGCGGCGACGGTCTCCTGCGCGCTCTCCGGCGGCGCGATGACCTTGCGCGGATAGATGGACAGCAGCAGCTCGTCGAAGGTCTCGGGGGTGAAGTCACCCAGCTCGTTGACGTTGAGGTAGTCGCTGGCGTAGTCGCAGAGCAGGCGGACCTCGTCCGCGTCCACTTCGACTTCCCGCGTGCGCCCCCAAGCACGCAGGTCGTCGATGGCCTGGTTCACCCATTCGATCGACACAGGGGCACGCTAACGGCTGGTCTCCAGATGAGCGAATCGGGGAAACGGTCTAAATCAGGTCGAGGGGGTCGACACTGACCCTCACGACATCTGGTGTCTTACGCGCCGCACGTACCCCACTGGCCCCTTTGAGCGCGGCGGCCAGCGCGGCGCCGCCACCGCGGCGCACCCGGATCATGGCGCGTTCCTGACCGGACTCGTCCACGGGCACAGGGCCCAGCACCTGGGCGTCGGGCGGGAGGCGTACCTCGTCGAGCATCTGCCTGACCGCGCTCGCCGCGCCGGTGAGCGTCGCCATCCGCACCGCCGGGGGGAAGCCCAGCTCGGCCCGGTCGCCGAGCTCGCGCTCGGCGTGCGTGACGGGGTCCCACCGCAGCAGGGCCTGTACGGCGGGCAGCGCGGCGTCTCCGAGCACCACCAGCTCGGCGGCGGGGCGGAGCAGGGCGGCGGCGTTCATCCACCGGCGCACCGTCTCCTCGGCGGCCCGCAGGTCGGCCCGGCCGAGCAGCGCCCAGGCGTCCAGCAGCACGGCCGCCGCATAACCGCCGTCGGCCACGGGCTCCGCGCCCGGGGTGGCCACGACCAGGGCGCGGGTGGACGGAACGGTGGCCAGGACGCCGTCGCGGCCCGACGTGCGCACCGATACGGATGGGAAGGCCCTGCCGAGCTCCTCCGCCGTACGCCTGGCGCCGGTGACCACGGCCCGCATCCTGGGGCTGCCGCAGGACGGGCACCGCCAGTCGGCGTCGATCCGGCCGCACCAGCGGCAGTAGGGGGCCGCGTGACCGCCTCTGAGCGCGAGCGGGCCATGGCACAGCAGCTCCCCGGGCGCTGCGCCCAGCGGAATCGTCGTCGTCGCGTGGCCGCCTGCCTGGGCGCGCAGGTGCGGGGCGAGGCCGGCCGTGCGGGTGGGAGGCAGGACGCAGCGGGCGGGGGCGCGGCAGTGCTGGCAGGCCAGGGCGGGGAGATAGCCGCGCCTGGGCACCTGTACCAGCACGGGGCCGCTCTCCAGGCCCTGGCGCAGGGCCCGCCAGGCGATGCTGGGCAGCCTGGCCTGGCGTGCGGCCTGGTCCTTGGCCAGTTCCGCGTCCTCGCCCGCGGGGCGTACCCGGGGGGCGAGGCTCCTGATCGTCGTACGGGCGGCCACGATCGGCCTGGCCCAGCGGCCGGCGATGAGCTGGGTGGCCTCGGCGGTACGCGCGTAGCCGCCGATCAGCATGGCCGCGCCGGTCCTGAGGGCTCTGAGGCCCAGCACCTCGCGGGCGTGCGGGTAGGGGGCCAGGCGTTCCGCGTGCAGGTCGTCGCCGTCGTCCCAGATGGCCACCAGGCCGAGCTCCGCGACGGGGGAGAACATGGCGGCCCTGGTGCCGGCAACGGCCCGTACCTGCCCTCTCAGCACCTTCAGCCACCGCCGGTAGCGCTCGGCCGGGCCGAGGTCGGCGGTGAGCGCCACGTGCCGGCCGGGGCCGAGCACCCGCTCGAGCTCGCCGTCCGCCAGCGCCACGTCCTTGCCGTCGGGGACCACGACGACCGCTCCCCTGCCGCCGTCCAGCGTCGCCCGCACGGCCTCGGCCATCGCCCGCGCCCACCCTCCGCCACCGGGCAGAGCCGACCACACGGCGCGGGGCGCACGCCCCTTGCGCAGCGCGTCGAGGAACGAAGAGCCGGTCGGGTACGCGTCCCACGCGCTCTCGGAGCCCCCGGTCGCGGGAGCCTCTGAAGCACCGCCGGGCTCGGGGGGTTCAGCGGCGGCGGCTGGTTTGTCCGGTTTCGGGGCCTCCGACTCGGCCTTGGCGTGGCGGGGTGGGATGGCCAGGCGGAGCACGTCGGTCAGGGTGCCCGCGTACCGGTCGGCGACCGCCCTGGCCAGCCCGGCGATCTCCGGCGTGAGCACTCGCTCGGCGGACACCACCCGTTCGAGCGGCGTCAGCCTGCCCTCGTGATCGCTCTCGCTGACCCGTTCCAGCAGGAACCCGTCGACCAGCTTGCCCGCGAACCGCACCCGCACCCGCACCCCCGCCTCGGCCGTCTCGTGCATCGAGGCGGGCACCAGGTAGTCGAAGGGGCGGTCGAGGTGGGGCAGCGGGCTGTCCACGGCCACCCTGGCCACCGGCCGCTCGGGAGCGGGAACGGGCGCCCCCTTGGTGTCCTTCGACGACGCTGGGGGCCGCACGGCGTCGAGCGGCAGGAGGGCGTCGTCGGAGTCGGTCACGCATAACGTCTACCAGACCGCACCGCCCGGAACGCCCGCCGCCCGAGACGTGACCAACGCCGCGGAAACGGCGATCGCCGCACCCCACCTGGTGGGATGCGGCGATTGTGCAAGCGGGTCACAGACCCGCGGCACCACGAACGTGACACCGCGAGCCAGAGGCAATGCAACAGCCAAGCCCGCGTTGGGCTCGCGGTCCCGGGGACACCCTCGAATCGAGGGCCGTCACCGACGAAGCAGGGTCCGCACCACCGAAGCCGTGTCGTCAGAGCCCGGCGGCGGTCCGCAGGGCCTCGGCGCGGTCGGTCGACTCCCAGGAGAAGCCCTCGCGGCCGAAGTGCCCGTAGGCGGCGGTCTCCGAGTAGATCGGGCGCAGCAGGTCGAGGTCGCGGATGATGGCGGCTGGACGCAGGTCGAACACCTGGAGAACGGCGGTCTGGATCTGCTCCACCGGCAGCTTCTCCGTGCCGAAGCACTCCACGAACAACCCCACCGGCTGGGCCTTGCCGATCGCGTACGCCACCTGCACCTCGCACCGGTCGGCGAGCCCGGCGGCGACGACGTTCTTGGCGACCCAGCGCATCGCGTAGGCGGCCGAGCGGTCGACCTTGGACGGGTCCTTGCCGGAGAAGGCACCGCCACCGTGGCGGGCCATGCCGCCGTAGGTGTCGATGATGATCTTGCGACCGGTGAGCCCGGCGTCGCCCATCGGACCGCCGATCTCGAAGCGGCCGGTCGGGTTGACCAGCAGGCGGTAGCCCTCGGTGTCGATGTCGAGGCCCGAGATCACGGGGTCGACCACGTGCTCCTTGATGTCGGGCGTCAGCATCTCCTTGAGGTCGATCTCGGCCGCGTGCTGCGTGGAGACGACCACGGTGTCGAGGCGGACCGGCGTGTCACCGTCGTACTCGATGGTGACCTGGGTCTTGCCGTCGGGACGCAGGTAGGGGACCGTGCCGCTCTTGCGCACCTCGGACAGGCGCTGGGCCAGCCGGTGGGCCAGCATGATCGGCAGCGGCATCAGCTCGGGGGTCTCACGGCAGGCGTAGCCGAACATGAGGCCCTGGTCTCCCGCGCCCTGCCGGTCGAGCTCGTCGATGTCGCCGTCGATCCGGTGCTCGTAGGCGTCGTCGACGCCCTGGGCGATGTCCGGCGACTGCGCGCCGATGGACACCGACACGCCGCACGAGGCGCCGTCGAAGCCCTTGTGGGAGGCGTCGTAGCCGATTTCCAGGATCTTCTCCCGGATGACGCCGGGAATGTCGACGTAGGTCTCGGTCGTGACCTCGCCTGCGACGTGGACCTGGCCGGTAGTGATCATCGTCTCGACGGCGACCCGGCTCTTGGGGTCGTCCTTGAGCATGGTGTCGAGAATCGCGTCACTGATCTGGTCGGCGATCTTGTCCGGGTGGCCCTCGGTGACCGACTCGGAGGTGAACAGGCGACGTGACAACTCAGTGGCTCCTCATGCAGCGGCTGCTGACGGATGTAAGGCCCGGGGCGGATGGGCATGCCTGGGCTTCGCCGAAGTCTAGCCCTACCCGGTGCCGGGTCGCGAAACCGTCCACCATCTGTCTCCCATCACAGCTCGGGCAGGGGGTCGGGCGGCAGGGTCTCCGGCGCGAAGATCTCCGCGTCGGCGGCCGCCACCACCGCGGCGTACTCCTCATCGAACTCGAACGCCATCAAGCCCAGCTCGAGGATCGGTCCAGGCATGATGGGGCCGAGCCTGGTGTACCGCGGGAACTCCGCGAACACCGAGACCGGCCGATCACTCCTGAGCGTCCTGGTGGCCAGCACCGATATAGCCGAGTCGGTGACCACGATCAGGAAGTTCCCCGTCCCCGTCGGCCCCACGGATAACGCGGGAAAGACGTAGTGGATCTCCCCTTGGTCGCCGAGCAATGTTCTACAACGATCCCTGACAGCAGAACCCACCGGCATTCCGTCCCCCTTCGCCCCAAGTATCCGCAGGCGCGCGGGGGTGTCGCAATATGTGATCGAGAAATCGGTCTTACACGCTTTGTACGTTGTACGGGTTTGCATCCCATTCGTGGTACGTACGTGATGCATGGTAGACGCGAGGTGGATCTCTCAGGAGAGGCGTGCCGCGACGAGGTCCCACACGGCGTCGGCCACGTCATCCTTGGGCCCGAACGGCACCTCGACCGGATCACCGCCCGCCACGAGCACGGTGGCCGCGTTGTCGGGAGTGCCGAAGGCGAGGCCCTCCCCCACCTGGTTGACGACCAGCAGGTCACAGCCCTTGCGGGCGAGCTTGGCCTGCCCGTTGGCGAGCACGTCGTGCGTCTCGGCCGCAAACCCGACGATCACTTTCGGGTACGCCCCCTCGGCCCCGGTGGGGACGCCCGCACCCGATGGGACGCCCGCGTCCGGTGCCGTGGCCCGGGCCTGGCGGCGGCGTTCGCCGAGTTCGGCGAGGATGTCGGGATTTTTCGTCAGATGGATGGGCGCAGGCTCGCCATCCGTCTTCTTGATCTTCTCATCGTGCCGCGTCGCGGGCCGGAAGTCGGCCACCGCGGCGGCCATCACCACCACGTCGGCGTCACCCGAGGCGGCGAGCACCGCCTCGCGCAGCTCGGCCGTCGACTCCACCCGCACGACTTTCGCCCCGGCGGGATCGGCCAGCGAGATGTTCGCCGCCACTACGGTCACCTCGGCGCCCCTGGCGACGGCGGTGCGGGCCAGGGCGTACCCCTGCAATCCCGACGAACGGTTGCCGATGTAGCGCACCGGGTCGATCGCCTCGCGGGTGCCGCCCGCGGAGACGACCACCTTCCGCCCGGCCAGGTCGCGCGGCCGGCCGCGCAGCACGAGCAGGCAGACCTGGAAGATCTCGGCGGGGTCGGGCAGGCGTCCCGGGCCGGTGTCGGCGCCGGTGAGCCGTCCCACGGCCGGGTCGATCACGACGGCGCCACGCGAACGCAGCGTCTCGACGTTGGCGCGGGTGGCGGGGTGCTGCCACATCTCGGTGTGCATCGCGGGCGCGAACACGACCGGACATCGGGCGGTCAGCAACGTGTTGGTGAGCAGGTCGCCGGCCAGCCCGTGCGCCGCCTTGGCGAGCACGTCGGCGGTCGCGGGCGCCACCACGACGAGGTCGGCCTGCTTGCCGATCCGCACGTGGGGCACCTCGTGAACGTCGTCCCACACCTCGGCCGTCACGGGATGGCCCGACAGGGCGGCCCAGGTGGGCTCGCCCACGAACTTCAGGGCCTCGCGGGTCGGCACGACCCGCACCTCATGCCCCGACTCGGTGAACAGGCGCAGCAGCTCGCAAGCCTTGTACGCGGCGATGCCGCCGCTGACGCCCAGGACGACCTTCATCGAAGGGGTCAGACCGCGCCTTCGATGGGCTCGGCGTTGAGCAGGCCCTCGGAGACCTCACGCAGCGCGATGGACAGCGGCTTCTCCTGGGCGTGCGTCTCGACCAGGGGCCCGACGTATTCCAGCAGGCCCTCGCCGAGCTGGGAGTAGTAGGCGTTGATCTGGCGAGCGCGCTTGGCGCCCATGATCACCAGGGAGTATTTGCTGTCGACGATGTCGAGCAGCGCGTCGATCGGCGGGTTGGTGATGCCCTCCGCGGCCGGGGTGGTGCCTGCCACGATTGTCAGACCTCTCGGTTGGTGGTTGTCGTGACCCCCTGAGGGTCAGTCATCAAGGCTATCAGCCGATGGCACACGTCTTGGACACTCGTGTTCACCAATGTGAGGTCGAACTCCGACTCCGCGGCCATCTCGATCCGCCCCGCCTCCAGGCGGCGCGCGATGACGTCCTCGGGCTCGGTGCCGCGGCCGCGCAGCCGCTTCTCCAGCTCCTCCCAGGTGGGCGGGGCCAGGAACACCAGCAGGGCCTCCGGCATGCTGCGCCGCACCTGCCTGGCGCCTTCGAGGTCGATCTCGAGCAGCGTCGGCACGCCCTCGGCGAGCTTCTTCAGTACGGGCACACGCGGCGTGCCGTAGCGGTTGCCCGCGAACTCCGCCCACTCCAGCAGCTCGCCGGCCGCGACGAGCCGGTCGAACTCCTCGCCGTCGACGAAGAAGTAGTGGACCCCGTTGACCTCACCGGGCCGGGGCCTCCTGGTGGTCACCGAGACCGACAGCCACACCTCGGGGTGTGCCCGCCGGAACTCGGCGACGACCGTGGACTTGCCGACGCCCGACGGCCCTGAAAGGACCGTCAGCCGCCTTTCGCTCAAGGGCGGGAAGCCGACCTCCGCTCCCGATCCGACTGCCTCGTGGGCACTGACTTCGCCGGACCAGGACCTGTCGGTCACTTCCTACCCCCCGTTGAACCTGCGCTTTCGTGTGGAACAGAGATTAGCTCTCGTTGCCACCGAACTCGCGCTCGAGGGAAGCCCTCTGGTTCGCGCCGAGACCCCGCACGCGGCGGGACTCGGCAATGGCAAGCCGCTCCATGAGCTGCTTGGCGCGGACCTTGCCGACGCCAGGGAGCGATTCCAACAGGGCCGACACCTTCATCTTGCCGATGACGTCGTCGGTCTGCCCATCCTTGAGCACCTCAGCCAGAGAAACCGCGCCATGCTTGAGCCGGTTCTTGACCTCGGCACGCTCTTTACGGGCCTTGGCAGCCTTCTCCAGGGCTGCGGCGCGCTGCTCAGGGGTCAGTGGAGGAAGAGCCACGCCGGGTCACCTCGAATTTCTGTCGATGTACGCGGACGGGAAGGGAAACTAGCTGGTCATCGCCCCCTAAGCAACGTCAAGAGCGGTTTCTCTCCTCACAAAATCCACTTCATCACTCTCCGTATTCGTAAAATCACATTGTGCTGATCAAATCGCCCTCACTTCCCGCTTCACGCGTCGGCGTACGACGGTGTCGCGAAACGCAACGATGATCGCATTCCAGTCACGGGTCGATGTCCGAAACCCGGCCCGCACCTGGGCCGAAACCCGAATCCGAAGTGGCGTGCTACGGCCTGCACGGATACCTTATGATCTTGTGAACGGACCCGGAACCGGCGGCATCGGCACGCCCGTGAAGGCACCGCGAACGGGCGCGGCCAGGGTGACGATTCACCACGGCCGGGGTCAAGTGTGCGCTTCGTCACGGCGAGCGCCACGTGAGCCTTCACGACCGGCCATGACAGCCGGAGACCAGCGTCGGCGCGTGCGGGCAACTCGGCTCGCGTAAAAGATGGTCCTCACCCAGTGCGGCGGGCGAGGACCAGTGGAGGCCGGCCGTGACGGCGACGAGCAACCAGACGCAGTGGGGAGCCTATGGGACGTGGCGGCGCAGGGAGGCGGCTATGGCGGCGGCGGCCGCGCCCGGGTCGGCGGCGCCCGTGATGGGGCGGCCGATGACCAGCAGGTCCGCCCCGTCCGCCAGCGCCTGCTCCGGCGTGGCCACCCGCACCTGGTCCTGCATGGCGGCCCCCGTCGGCCGCACGCCCGGCGTGATGAGGGTGATCCCCGCCCCCACCTCCGCCCGCAGCGCCGACACCTCGTTGGGCGAGCACACCAGCGCCGTGGCCCCCGCCTCCACCGACAAGGCCGCCAGGCGGCGCACCGCGTCGTCGGCGGGCCCGGCGAGCCCGATGCGGCTCAGGTCGGCCTCCGTCAGGGACGTCAGGATGGTCACGGCGGCGATCTGGGTGTTGGACGCGGCGGACTCCACCGCGGCCCTGATCATGGCGGGCCCGCCGGCGGCGTGCACCGTGAGGATCGCCGGGCGCAGCCGGGACACGGCGCGGGAGGCGCCGGCGACGGTGTTCGGGATGTCGTGCAGCTTGAGGTCCAGGAACACCTGCACGCCGCTGGCGCCCCGCACGGAGGCGATCACGTCGGGACCGTAGCGGAGATAGAGCTCCAGGCCCACCTTGACCGTGCTGACGTGCGGCGTCACCAGGGCCGCCCACCGGGCGGCGGTCTCCAGGTCGGGCGCGTCGAGGGCGACGGCGATGGGTGCGGGAGTCAAAAGGTGCCCTCCTCGGAATCGCGAGTCAACGAATCGGTGGTCACGGGGTGCTCTCCTCGGAATCGACCAACAGGTGCCGGGGCGCGCTCCCCGGCGGGCGGTGTGCCAGACCGACGGCGTCGGCCAGCCGCTGGAAGCCGCGCGCCCTCAGGAGGTCCTCGAGCTCGCGTTCGATGCGCAGGCAGGCATAGGGGTCGTGGAACAGCGCGGTGCCCACTCCGACCACGCAGGCGCCCGCCAGGACCAGCTGGAAGGCGTCCCTGCCGCTCATCACGCCGCCGATGCCGATCAGCGGCACCCCGGGGAGGGCGGCGTGGACCTGCCACACGCACCGTACGGCCAGCGGCAGGATGGCCGGCCCCGACAGCCCGCCGGTCACGGCGGCGAGCGAGGGCCGCAGCGCCTCGGTGTCGATGGCCATGCCCAGCGGGTTGTTGATCATGGACAGCGCGTCGGCCCCGGCGTCCACGCAGGCCCGCGCGACGGACACGATGTCGGCCACGTCGGGGGCCAGCTTGGCGACGACCGGCACGTCGTACCGCATGATGGAGCGCACGGAGGCGATCACCTCGGCCGCCGCGCTGCCCTCGCGGGCGAAGACGCGGCCGCGGTCCTCCATGTTCGGGCAGGAGAGGTTGACCTCCAGTGCGGTGACCCCGGGCGCGTCGGCGAGCCTGCGGGCCAGCTCGGAGTATTCGGCGACGGTGCCGCCGCCGATCGAGACGATGGTCTTGATGCCCCTCTGGGCCAGCCAGGGCAGCTCGCGCTCCAGGAACGCGTCGATGCCAGGCCCCTGCAGCCCGACGGCGTTCAGCAGGCCCGAGGGCGTCTCGGCCATGCGCGGCGTGGGACGCCCGGCCCGGGGCGCCATGGTGATCGAGCGGGTGGTGAGCGCGCCGAGCCGGTGCAGGTCGAAGAACTGGGCCAGCTCCCGCCCCGAGGCGGCGCAGCCGGCGGCGGTGGTGATCGGGTTCGCGAGCTCCACGTGCGCCAGGAATGTACGCATATCAACTGACATGTCGTGCACCGCCCCCGGGGGCGCCGAGCGCGTCGAACGGGATCGTTCCCACGTCCTCGAACCGCACCCGCTCCCCCCGGAACACCGGCCCCTCAGCGCACGCCCTGACCATCCTGGTCACCCCGTCGTCCCCGATGACGGGCAACACGCACGTCATGCACACCCCGATGCCGCAGGCCATCGACTCCTCGACGGCCACCTGCACCGGGATGTCGAACTCCATCCCCACCGCCGTCACCGCCCGCAGCGTCTCCATGGGCGCGCAGGCGTAGACGGCGTCGGCCCGCGCGTCGGCGATCACCGAGGGCAGCGCGTCGGTGACCTTGCCGCGCAGGCCCAGCGAGCCGTCCTCGGTCGTCAATGTCGTGGTCTGGGCCATCCTGCGGGCCCGCATCGCCCCGAACACCCGCTCGGCCCCCGCCCCGCCCAGCACGAAGTCCACCCGGCAGCCCCGCGCCAGCAGCGCGTCGGCCAGCGGGAACAGCACGGCGGAGCCGTACTCGGCGCCGACCAGCACGCAGTTCGCGGGGTCGCGCGGCAGCGGAAAAGGGCGCCCGAGCGGCCCGACCAGGTCGAGCGTGTCACGGGCGCGCCGCTCGGCCAGCCAGGCCGTGCCGGGCCCGCCGCTGGTGAAGACCAGCTCGACCGTGCCGCCGTAGTCGGACTTGACGTCGTGGATGGAGAACGCGCGGCGCGTCACCATCGAGGTGTGAGCCCCGCCGACCGCCACGGAGACGAAGTGACCGGGGCGGTAGCGCTCGGCGATGCCGGGCGCCACCACCGTCAGCGCATGATAGGCGTCGACCCGGCGCGTCGTCAGCACCGTGCCCGTCACCTGCACCGGAGTGCCGGCCAGCCGTCTTCACCTCCCGTGCGGGGTCAGCCCCGGAGTGCCTGCGCGTGCTCCTGGAGCGACCGTACGCCCACGTCGCCGCGCACGATCGCCTGGATGCCCGCGGCCGCCGCGGCCAGCCCGGCGACCGTGGTGATGCACGGGATGCCGCGCAGCACCGCGGCGGTGCGGATGTCGTAGCCGTCGAGCCGCGGCCCGGACTGTCCCGGGCTGCCGAACGGCGTGTTGACGATCAGGTCGACCTCGCCGTCGAGAATGCTCTGCACGCTCGTAGGCTCACCTCCGGGCCCTGGTCCCTCGCTCTGCTTGCGCACGATCTTGGCATGGACGCCGTTGCGGCGCAGCACCTCGGCTGTCCCCTCGGTGGCCAGGATCTCGAACCCGAGATCCGCCAGTGCCTTCACAGGGAAGATCATCGCACGCTTGTCCCTGTTGGCCACGGACACGAACGCGCGTCCCTTGGTCGGCAACTCGCCGTAGGCCCCGGCTTGGGACTTCGCGTACGCGATCCCGAAGAACTCGTCGATGCCCATGACCTCGCCCGTGGAGCGCATCTCGGGCCCGAGCACGGTGTCGACGCCCCGGAACCGGTTGAACGGCAGCACGGCCTCCTTGACCGCGATGGACGCGTCCAGCGGCAGCGTCCCGCCGTCTCCCGTGGCGGGCAGCATGCCCTCCTCCCGCAGGGCGGAGATCGACGTGCCGAGCATCAACCGGGCCGCCGCCTTGGCCAGCGGCGCCGCGGTGGCCTTGGACACGAACGGGACCGTACGGCTGGCGCGCGGGTTGGCCTCCAGGACGTACAGGACGCCGGCGGACATGGCGTACTGGACGTTCAGCAGCCCGCGCACGCCGACCCCCGCGGCGATGGCCTCGGTGGCGGCGCGGATGCGCTTGATGTCGTTGCCGCCGAGCGTGATGGGCGGCAGGGCGCACGCCGAGTCGCCCGAGTGGATCCCGGCCTCTTCGATGTGCTCCATGACGCCGCCCAGGTAGAGCTCCTCGCCGTCGTAGAGCGCGTCCACGTCGATCTCGATGGCCTCGTCCAGGAACTTGTCCACCAGCACCGGATGGCCGCCCTCCTGGGCCGCCATGTACGTGGTCAGCGTCTCGTCGTCGTACACGATGGCCATGCCGGCGCCGCCGAGCACGTACGAGGGGCGTACCAGCACGGGGTAGCCGATCTCCTCGGCGATCTCCAGTGCCTCCGGCACGGTGAGCGCGGTGCCGTGCTTGGGCGCGGGCAGGCCCGCCTCGGCCAGCACCCGGCCGAACGCGCCGCGTTCCTCCGCCAGGTGGATGGACTCGGGCGAGGTGCCGACCACGGGCACGCCCGCGTCCTTGAGCGCCTGCGCCAGGCCGAGCGGCGTCTGCCCGCCGAGCTGCACGATCACGCCCGCGACCGGACCCGTCTGCTGCTCGGCGTGCACGACCTCCAGGACGTCCTCCAGCGTGAGCGGCTCGAAGTAGAGCCGGTCGGAGGTGTCGTAGTCGGTCGAGACGGTCTCGGGGTTGCAGTTGACCATGACGGTCTCGAACCCGGCCCTGGACAGCTCGAACGATGCGTGCACGCACGCGTAGTCGAACTCGATGCCCTGCCCGATGCGGTTGGGCCCGGAGCCGAGGATGATCACCTTCGGCCGCTCGCCGTAGGGGACCTCGCTCTCCTCGTCGTAGGTCGAATAGAGGTACGGCGTCTTCGCGGCGAACTCGGCGGCGCACGTGTCCACCGTGTTGTAGACCGGCCGCAGCCCGAGCGCGTGCCGCAGGTCGCGCACCCTGGCCTCGTCGATGCCGCGGATCTCGCCGATCTGCGGGTCGCTGAACCCGTGGTGCTTGGCGCGCTGGAGCACCTCCGCGGTCAGCTCGGGCGCGTCGGCGACCGCCTCGGCCTCCTCGTGCAGCAGGAAGAGCTGATCGATGAACCATGGGTCCACGTTGGTGGCCTCGAAGAGCTCCTCGGCCGTCGCGCCTGCCCAGATGGCCTGCTGCATCGTACGCAGCCGCCCGTCGTGCGGGGTGCGGCACGCGTCGAGCAGTTCGGCCTTCTCCCCGGGCGAGCCCGCCCAGGAGAAGGACGCGTCCTTCTTCTCCAGCGACCTCAGCGCCTTCTGCAGCGCTTCGGGGAAGGAGCGGCCGATGGCCATGGCCTCGCCCACGGACTTCATGTGCGTGGTGAGCGTCTGGTCGGCCCCGCGGAACTTCTCGAACGCGAAGCGAGGCACCTTCACCACGATGTAGTCGAGCGTCGGCTCGAAGGAGGCCGGGGTCTCCTTGGTGATGTCGTTGGGGATCTCGTCGAGCGTGTAGCCGATGGCCAGCTTGGCGGCGATCTTCGCGATCGGGAACCCGGTGGCCTTGGAGGCCAGCGCTGAGGACCTGGACACGCGCGGGTTCATCTCGATGACGATCATGCGCCCGGTGCGCGGGTCGACCGCGAACTGGATGTTGCACCCGCCGGTGTCTACGCCGACCTCGCGGATGACGGCGATGGCGACGTCGCGCATGTTCTGGTATTCGCGGTCGGTCAGGGTCAGCGCGGGCGCGACGGTCACGCTGTCGCCGGTGTGCACGCCCATGGGGTCGATGTTCTCGATGGAGCAGACGATGACCACGTTGTCATGCTTGTCACGCATGACCTCCAGCTCGTACTCCTTCCAGCCGAGGATCGACTCCTCCAGGAGCACCTCGGTGGTCGGAGAGGCGTCGAGCCCGGAGCCGGCGATGCGCCGCAGGTCCTCCTCGGTGTAGGCGAACCCGGAGCCGGCGCCGCCCATGGTGAACGACGGGCGTACCACCAGCGGGTAGCCCAGCTCACCCGCCGCGGCCAGGCTCTCGTCCATCGTGTGGCAGATGACCGACCTGGCCGACTCGGCGTTGAGCCCGTGCTCGCGGACGACCTTGGCGACGATCTCCTTGAACCGCTCGCGGTTCTCCCCCGCCTGGATCGCGTCGAAGTCGGCCCCGATCAGCTCGACCTCGTACTTCTCCAGCACGCCCGACTCGTGCAGCGCCACGGCCGTGTTGAGCGCGGTCTGGCCGCCCAGTGTGGGCAGCAGCGCGTCGGGCCGCTCCTTGGCGATGATCTTCTCGACGAACTCGGGGGTGATCGGCTCCACGTACGTGGCGTCGGCGAACTCGGGGTCGGTCATGATCGTCGCCGGGTTGCTGTTGACGAGCACGACGCGGAACCCCTCGGCCCGCAGCACCCGGCACGCCTGGGTGCCCGAGTAGTCGAACTCGCACGCCTGACCGATCACGATCGGCCCCGAGCCGATCACCAGGACTGACCTGATGTCCTCACGCTTGGGCACGGCTCATGACCTCACAGAACTCGTCGAAAAGGTATGCCGCGTCATGGGGCCCGGCCGCGGCCTCCGGGTGGTACTGGACACTGAAGGCCCGCCCCTCGAGCAGGCGCAGCCCTTCCACGCAGCGGTCGTTGAGGTTGACGTGACTGACCTCGGCCTGCCCGTACGGGGTGTCGAAAGGCCCGTCCAACGGCGCTTCCACGGCGAATCCGTGGTTGTGCGCCGAGATCTCCACCTTCCCGGTGCGCACGTCCTGGACCGGCTGGTTGACCCCCCGGTGCCCGTAACGCAGCTTGTACGTGGAAAGCCCCAGAGCCCGCCCGAACAGCTGGTTGCCAAAGCAGATCCCGAAAAATGGCACTTCGGCGCGCAGCACACCCTGAAGCGCCGAGACGTCCGCCGTGGCCGGGTCGCCCGGCCCGTTGGAGAAGAAGACGCCGTCCGGCTCGACCGCCATGATCTGATCGAAGGTCGCGTCAGCGGGCAACACGTGCACCTCGCAGCCGCGTTCGGCCATCCGGTGCGGCGTCATGCCCTTGATGCCCAGGTCCACGGCGGCCACGGTGAACTGCTTCGCACCGATCGCGGGCACGACGTAGGGCTCGGTGGTGGCCACCTCGGCGGCCAGGTCGGCGCCCTCCATGCGGGGCGACCGGCGTACCCGCTCGACGAGGTCCTCCACCGGCTCGGAAGGCGCGGTGAAGATGCCGGCGCGCATGGCGCCGCGCTCGCGCAGGTGGCGGGTGAGCGCGCGGGTGCCGGGGATCGCGATGCCGACGACGCCCTGCTCCTTGAGGTAGTCGTCGAGCGATCGGTTGGCCCGCCAGTTGGAGACGACCCTGGACGGCTCGCGCACGACGTAGCCGGCGACCCAGACGCGCGCGGACTCGGGGTCCTCGTCGTTGACGCCGGTGTTGCCGATGTGCGGCGCCGTCATGGCGACGATCTGCCGGTGGTAGGACGGGTCCGTGAGGGTCTCCTGGTAGCCGGTCATGCCGGTGTTGAAGACCATTTCGCCGAACGTCTCACCGTCGGCGCCGTACGGAGATCCCTGGAAGACGCGGCCGTCCTCCAGGACGAGCACCGCCACTCGGGGGGCTTCGCCCCCCAAGTACCCCCCGGAAAGCGAGGAGCCGCTACGCGGCACGCTCTGCACCGCCCCTCGGGGGGCTTCGCCCCCCGAGGGGCTACGCGGCACGCTCTTGACAACGTCAGCGTGGCTGTCGTTCACACCAGCTTCCCTTCGAGAACGGTCGGCCTGCCGCGCAGGAACGTGGCCACCACCCTGCCGGGCAGCGTCATCCCCTCGTACGGGGTGTTCCTGCTCTTCGAGGCGAAGGCGGACGGGTCCACCTCGGTGCGTACGGACGGGTCGTACAGCGTGATGTTGGCCGGCGCGCCCGCCTCCAGCGGCTGACCCTGACCGCCCAGGCGGCCGATGCGCGCGGGCACCACGGACATGCGCTGGGCGACGCCCGCCCAGTCGAGCAGGCCGGTCTCGACCATGGCCTGCTGGACCACGCTGAGCGCCGTCTCCAGCCCGACCATGCCCATGGCGGCGGCCGACCACTCGGTCTCCTTGTCCTCGACCGGGTGCGGCGCGTGGTCGGTGGCGACGATGTCGATCGTGCCGTCGGCCAGCGCGGCCCGCAGCGCCTCGACGTCGGCGCGGGTGCGCAGCGGCGGGTTGACCTTGTAGATCGGGTTGTACGCGCCGACCGGCGACTCCTCGACGAGGTCGTCGGTGAGCAGGAGGTGGTGCGGGGTGACCTCGGCGGTGATGTTCCAGCCCTTGGACTTGGCCCAGCGCAGGATCTCGACGGAACCGGCGGTGGAGACGTGGCAGACGTGCAGCCTGGAGCCGACGTGGGCGGCCAGCAGGCAGTCGCGGGCGATGATCGCCTCCTCCGCCACGGCCGGCCAGCCGGTCAGGCCGAGCCTGCCGGAGACGACGCCCTCGTTCATCTGGGCGCCGGAGGTGAGCCTGGGCTCCTGGGCGTGCTGGGCGATGACGCCGTCGAACGCCTTGACGTATTCCAGGGCGCGGCGCATCAGCACGGCGTCGTCCACGCACTTGCCGTCGTCGGAGAAGACGCGCACGCGGGCGGCCGAGTCGGCCATCGCGCCCAGCTCGGCCAGTTGCCGGCCCTCCAGGCCGACGGTGACGGCGCCGACCGGATGCACGTCGCAGTGCGCGAACTCGCGGCCGAGCCGCCAGACCTGCTCGACGACGCCCGCGGTGTCGGCGACGGGCGAGGTGTTGGCCATGGCGTGCACGGCGGTGTAGCCGCCGCGGGCCGCCGACTGGGTGCCGGTCTGCACGGTCTCGGCGTCCTCCCTGCCGGGCTCGCGCAGGTGCGTGTGCAGGTCGACCAGCCCGGGCAGCGCGATCGCGCCCCCGCCGTCGACGGCCTCCCCGCCGGTCAGCCCGGGTGCGACCTCGGCGATCCGCCCGTTCTCGACGCGGATGTCCACGGCGTCCCCGCCAAGGACCCTGACATTCTTGATGATCATGCTGTGTCTCCCCCGAGCAGCAGGTACAGGACGGCCATGCGGATGGTCACACCGTTGGCGACCTGCTCGACGATCGTGGAGCGCGCCGAGTCGGCCACCTCGGCGGCGATCTCCATGCCCCGGTTCATTGGCCCGGGGTGCATCACGATGGAGTCCTCGGGCATCTTGGCGAACCGGTCGCGGTCGAGGCCGTACCGCCGCGAGTATTCGCGCTCCGAGGGGAAGTAGGCGGCGTTCATCCGCTCCTTCTGCACCCGCAACATCATCACCACGTCCGACTTGGGCAGCACCGCGTCGAGGTCGTAGGAGACCTCGCACGGCCAGGTGCCGATGGACACCGGCAGCAGCGTGGGCGGCGCCACCAGCGTGACCTCCGCGCCGAGCGTGTGCAGCAGCAGCACGTTGGAGCGGGCGACCCGGCTGTGCAGCACGTCGCCGACGATCGTGACCCTGCGCCCTTCGAGGCTGCCCAGGCGGCGGCGCATGGAGAAGGCGTCGAGCAGCGCCTGCGTGGGGTGCTCGTGGGTGCCGTCGCCGGCGTTGACGACGCTGCCGTGCACCCAGTTGGCCAGGCGGTGCGGCGCGCCGGAGGCGCTGTGGCGGATGACGACCGCGTCCGCGCCCATGGCCTCCAGGGTGAGCGCGGTGTCCTTGAGCGACTCGCCCTTGGACACGCTCGACCCCTTGGCCGAGAAGTTGATCACATCGGCGGACAGCCGCTTGGCCGCCGCCTCGAACGAGATCCGGGTACGGGTGGAGTCCTCGAAGAACAGGTTGACCACCGTGCGCCCGCGCAGCGTCGGCAGCTTCTTGATGGAACGTTCCGAGACCCTCGCCAGCTCCTCCGCGGTGTCGAGGATGAGCAGCGCGTCGTCCTTGGTGAGGTCGCCCGCGGAGATCAGATGCCGGTTCACTTGGCGTCCCCCTTCATGAGCAGCACCGCGTCGCGGCCGTCGATCTCCTGCAGGTAGACCTTGACCTTCTCGCTCTTGGCGGTCGGGAGGTTCTTGCCCACGTAGTCGGCGCGGATGGGCAGCTCGCGGTGGCCGCGGTCGACCAGCGTGGCGAGCTGCACGGCCGTCGGGCGGCCGAGGTCGTTGAGCGCGTCGAGCGCGGCGCGCACGGTGCGGCCCGAGTAGAGGACGTCGTCGACGAGCACGACGACCCTGTCGTCGATGCCGTCGGGCGGCAGCTCGGTGCGGCCGAGCGGCCGGGCGGGCTTGAGCCTCAGGTCGTCGCGGTACATCGTGATGTCGATCGAGCCGACAGGCGTCTTGACGCCTTCGAACTGCTCGATGCGCTCGCCGAGCCGGCGCGCCAGCGTCGCGCCGCGGGTCGGGATGCCCAGGAGGACGACGTCACCGGCGCCCTTGGTGCGCTCGAGGATCTCGTGCGCGATCCGGGTCAGCGCCCGATGGATATCTGGGGCCTCAAGCACGGCCCTCGATTCCGACACGGAGTCGGACATGGAACCGGACATGGCGAATCTCACCACCTTTCCCGCCTCACGGGACGGGTCTTAAAAGGGTGTTGGTCGGGACACACAGTACCAGGGGCTACCAGGAACAACGCGCGAGCCCTCCCGTGGCGCGGATTCCCGGCGAGCCGCCGTGTCAACACGCTGCGCGCAGGGCACGTCACCGGAGGTCGGCGTCGCGCACACCCGGGGAGGGGATACCTCAGAGATGACCTTTCATGTCGATTCCGAGGTCGGGCGCCTCCGGCAGGTCCTGCTGCACAAGCCGGACCTGGCGCTCAGGCGGCTCACCCCCACCAACAAGGACGAGTTCCTCTTCGACGACGTGCTGTGGGTTCAGCGCGCGATGGAGGAGCACGAGGAGTTCCAGCAGGTGCTGGACAAGCGCGGCATCCGCGTCTACCTGCTGTCCGACCTGCTCACGGAGACGGTCGACATCCCGGAGGCGCGCAAGCACATCCTCGACGCGGTCATCGACGAGCGCTGGCTCGGCCCCGGGGCCATCGACGACATCCGCAACACGCTCGACGGCATGGACGCGGCGACGCTGCAGGTCTACCTGACCGGCGGCATCACCAAGCGCGAGCTGGTCGCGATGGGCTGCCACCCCGACGACGCGGTGACCTTCCACGCGATGGGCGAGGAGGACTTCATCCTGCCGCCGCTGCCCAACCACCTGTTCACCCGTGACACCTCCTGCTGGGTGTACGACGGCGTGTCGATCAACGCGATGAAGAAGAAGGCCCGCATGCGGGAGACGGTCAACATGGAGGCCGTCTACATGTACCACCCGACGTTCGCCGACGGCTTCAACCGGCCGGGGCAGGGGGGCTACCACTGCTGGATGCCGGGCCAGCCGGTGGCGCCTGCGACCATGGAGGGCGGCGACGTGCTGGTCATCGGCCGGGGCGCGGTGCTGATCGGGATGAGCGAGCGCACGCAGCCGCAGGCGGTCGAGATGCTGGCGCAGCGGCTGTTCAGGGCCGGCTCGGCGACGAAGATCGTGGCACTCGACATGCCGAAGGCGCGGGCGTTCATGCATCTGGACACCGTGATGACGATGCTGGACGTGGGCGTGTTCACCCAGTACGCGGGCCTCGGCATGCTGCCCGCGTACACCATCGAGCCCGGCGAGACGCAGAAGGAGCTCAAGGTCACCGACCACCCGCCGCAGGACATGCACAAGGCGATCGCGCACGCCCTGGACCTGGCCGACATCACGGTCCTGACCCCTGCCCAGGACGTGTCGGCCGCCGAGCGGGAGCAGTGGGACGACGGCTGCAACGGGCTGGCGCTGGAGCCCGGCGTGGTCGTCGCCTACGAGCGCAACACCACCACCAACAACTACCTGCGCGACAACGGCATCGAGGTGATCACGATCAGGGGCAGCGAGCTCGGCAGGGGACGCGGCGGGCCGCGGTGCATGAGCTGCCCCCTTGAGCGAGAGGGCATCTGAGGGATGCGGGTCATCGTCGCGCTGGGCGGCAACGCGGTGCTCAAGCGCGGCCAGCAGCCGGACGCCCACGTGCAGCTGGGCAACGTACGCACGGCCGTCAGGACGCTCGCCAGGCTGGCCGCCGGGCATGAGCTGGTCATCACCCACGGCAACGGCCCCCAGGTCGGCCTGCTGGCCCTGGAGAGCGCCGCGGACCCCAACCTGACCAGGCCCTACCCGTTCGACACGCTCGGCGCGCAGACGCAGGGCATGATCGGCTACTGGATGCAGCAGGCCCTGCAGAACGCGCTGCCGGGCAGGCAGGTCCTCGCGATGGTCACGCAGACGCTGGTGACGGCCGTGGACCCGGCCTTCGACCACCCGGCCAAGTTCGTCGGCCAGGTCTACGGGCGGGAGGAGGCCGAGAAGCTGGCCGGCGAGTACGGCTGGACGGTCGCGCAGGACGGCTCGCACTGGCGGCGCGTCGTGCCCTCCCCCACCCCGCGGCGCGTGGTCGAGACGCGGCTGATCCGCCAGATGATCCGCGAGGGCGTGGTCGTGATCTGCGCGGGCGGCGGCGGCATCCCGGTCGTACGCGACGAGCACGGCCGGCTGACCGGCGTCGAGGCGGTCATCGACAAGGACCTGACCGCCTCGATGCTGGCCGAGGCGCTCGAATGCGACGCGTTCCTGAGCCTGACCGACGTGCCGCGCGTCATGCGGGCCTTCGGCACGCCGCACCAGACGGAGATCGCCCACACCACGCCGCACGAGCTGCGGGCCATGGACTTCCCCGACGGGTCGATGGGGCCGAAGGTGGAGGCCGCGTGCCGGTTCGTCGAGACGACCGGCGACATGGCCGCCATCGGGAAGCTGGACGAGGCCGAGCGCATACTCGACGGCTCAGCGGGCACGATCGTCACACCCAACGGCAGGTGGCCGCTGACGAGCACCCTGTAGGGGGTGTCCGATGACACTGGCGCAACGGCTCTTCCGTACCAAGCCCACCGAGCGGATCGTGGCCGAGGGCGGGCACGACCTGCCGCTGGCGATCATCCTGTCACTGGCCATCGTGACCGCCGTCTACGTGCTGGTGGCCCTCGCCGCCGTCGGGGCGATGCCGTGGACGGACTTCGACGCCGAGGGCACCGAGGCCGGCCTGGCCAGCATCGCCGACCTGGCCGCCGGGGCGACCTGGCCGGGCCTGATCGTGTCGTTCGGCGCGGTGATCGCCATCGCCAGCGTCGTGCTCACGGTCATCTACGGCCAGACCTGCATCCTGTTCGCGATGTCCCGCGACGGGCTCATCCCCCGCGTCTTCCAGCGGGTCAACCCGCGCCACCAGGTGCCCGTCGCCAACACCCTCATCGTCGCCCTGTTCATCTCGGTGCTGGCCGGGCTGATGCCGCTCGGCCAGCTCGCGGAGGCGACCAGCATCGGCACGCTGTTCGCCTTCGCCATCGTGAACGTCGGCGTGCTCGTCCTGCGCCACCGCAGCCCCGAGCTGCCGCGCAGCTTCCGCACCCCGCTCTTCCCCGCCACGCCGGTGCTCGGCGCGATCTTCTGCGTCATCGTGATGGCGGGCCTGGCCGGGGTCACCTGGCTGGCGTTCGGGTTGTGGATGCTGGTGGGCCTGATCTGCTACTTCCTGTACGGCTACGGCCATTCGCGGCTGAATGCCGAGGTGACCTGAATGAAGCTCGACAACGTGCTGGCGGGCTACATCCCCGGGTCGCGGGGCAAGGACGGGCTGGCGCTGGCCGTACTGCTCAGGGACCAGGCGCACGGGCGCCTGACGGTGGCGGCCGTGCAGCCGCCCGCCTGGTCCCCGCCCGGGCCCGCCAGGGCAGATCTGAGCGCCTGGCGCGCCTACCTTGAGGAGCAGGCCGACGCGACGCTCGCGCAGGCCCGCGAGCTGGCGGGCGAGGACGCCGACTACGTGGTCCACACCAACAAGGGCAGCGGGCGCGGGCTGGTGGAGCTGGCCCGCAAGCGGGGCGCGGACGTCGTGGTGATCGGCTCGGCGCCGCGCGGCGGGAGGGACCGCATCACCGTCGGCAGCACCGCCGACCAGCTCCTGCACTCCTCCTCCGTCCCCGTCCTGCTCGCCCCGCGCGGCTACGGCGACAAGCCGCCCGCCGCCTTCGACCGCCTCACCGTCGGCTACCGCCGCGGCCCCGGCTGCGACGCCGCGGTCAGGGACGCCGCCAGGGCGGCGGTCTCGCTCGGCGTCCCGCTGCGGCTGGTCACGCTGGTGATCAGCAGCGCCAGGCGCGCGAAGGTCGAGGAGGAGATGCTGGTACGCCTGCGCGACCAATCGGCGGCCGACCTGCGAACCGTGGCGCGCGGGCCGCGGCGGCGACTGCCGGTGGAGGTCGAGGTGCTGGAGGGCCGCAACGTCGCCCAGGCACTCGGCACGACCTCATGGCTCCCCGGCGAGATGATCATATGCGCTTCGAGCAACACCGGGCCACTCAGGCGGGTCTTCCTCGGCGACACCTCGATCAAGATCGTACGTGCCTCGACCTGCCCAGTCATGATTCTCACCCGCGAAACCTGACTGCGGGGAGTCACTCGTCAAACTCTGACGAAGTACTGTTAGCAGTGGGACATGAGGGGCGTTTGTTGCGTTCCCTCCCGGACCGGATTCGGCATCTTTTTTCCAATCAGCTTGACCTTAGGCGTCCACCCCTTTACCGTCACTGTGCGTAACCACACCGCGCGGCGTTCTGGGGTAAACCCAGGGCCATGGCTACCGTTGGTGCCGAGCATGGCACCTCACCCCCCGGTGGCTCGGGCATTCGCCGCAAGGGAGCACAATCTACTGAGAGCGATACATACGAGAGCCGGGGGGCCACACGATGCCGTCTGAGTACGCAAAGTCGCTGGGTGCACGACTCCGCGCCATCCGCACCCAGCAGGGCCTGTCCCTGCATGGAGTCGAAGAGAAGTCCCGCGGCAGGTGGAAAGCCGTAGTCGTGGGCTCATATGAGCGTGGCGACCGAGCGGTGACCGTGCAGAAGCTTGCCGAGCTTGCCGACTTCTACGGGGTGCCCGTCTCCGAGCTGCTGCCGGGCGGAGCCGCGCCCAGCCCGCTCGGGCCGACACCCAAGCTTGTGATCGACCTGGAGCGCCTTGCGACGCTGCCGAAGGAGAAGGCGGGGGCGCTGGCCCGGTACGCCGCCACGATCCAGAGCCAGCGTGGTGACTACAACGGCAAGGTCCTGTCGATCCGCCAGGAGGACCTGCGCTCCCTGGCGGTGATCTACGACAAGTCGCCGACTGAGCTGACCGAGGAGCTCATCAGCTGGGGCGTCCTCGACGCCGAGGCCCGGCGAGCAGTCGAGTCGTTCTGAGGGCGCCTGAACCGAGGCGGTTCCTGACCTGAGGTTCGCCCGGCCTGGAGGCCACCCTGGTCGCCCGCTCGTGAGGCCTCCTGCGCCGGTTCGAGGGCTCGCCGCACCCCTGGCGAGCCCTTCGGCCTTCACCCCATCGCGTAACGCTCACTGAGGGGACGGCAGGAAGCGCCGCCACCAAGCGCGGCGGCGTCGGCCTGGCCCCTGCCGCGCCATCGCCCTGTGGCGCGCTCGAAGCGACCCCGCACCCCGGAATGGTGCTGTCCAGCGGGGGTCGCACGACTCGCGGGGGTCGCACGCTTGAGCGCGGGTTGCGCTCAGGAAGGTCGCGGGTGGTTGGGGTCGTCAGCCGGCCAGGGGGACGTCCACGGGGAGTTGGGGTTGGGCGGGGACGCCGAGGAGGTCTTCGACCGTGGAGACGAACGTCTCCGCCTCGGCCAGGATCTCGTCGGCGTCCGCCGCGCTGACTCTGCTGACCATGCCCGCCTCCGCGGCGGCGCGCTTGGCGGCGCTCACCGAGAAGTAGGCGGCCCACTCGGCCAGGTGCGGCTCGGCCTCGGGCAGCAGCTCCCACGCACTGCGCAGGCGACGCCTGCGGCCCTCCATGGGACGAGGCCGGGCGGCCAGGATCGCCGCCGCCGCTCGAAGGGCTGCCAGGTGTGCTGCCACATATCGGGATGCCGGGGTGCGAGCGCTCGTCGCCTCCGCCAGGCAGGAACGTGAATCGGTCAAGTGTGCCCGAACCGCAGGCGACAGCCGGGGCCCGGGTGTGTCTCTAGGCCTTGGTGCCATCTTGCGCGCCTCCTTGGAGTCGTGGGCGGCCGCCGGCGTCTCCGCCGGTGGAGCCAACACTTGCAGACCCCACCGACATTTCCGCCGGGCTGGCCGGACGAGGAGCTTCCCCTCACCCCGTCCGGCCAGGACACGCCCGCTCGTCTCCGCCGACGACGAGGACGCACCCTTCGCCCGTGGGCCTGGCCGCGGGCGATCGCTTGGGGAAGCGAACGGCCCGCGGCCAGGTCCTGGTGACGTTGAGCCGCGAGCCTCACCGTCACTAGGTCGAACATAATTTCGATCACCTTTGGTGTCAACCAGTTCCACGAACACAGGTTCGATGACCATGAAGTGAAATGACCGACACACACGGGGATAGCACGATGTTCACCCGACTGCACCATCCGCCATCGCCGCGTCCGCACCGCCGCAAGAACGCGCGGCCTGGGGCGGGAGAGGTGCGGGGTGCTGACGGCACAGGCGGCGTGACAATGCGGGCGGCATGACAACGCGGGTCGCATGGGCGGCAGCCATAAGAGCGCAGGCATGGGTGGGCCGTCGCCGCGCGGTAGGGAGCGGCGACGGCCGGTGGTTTCAGGGGGGTGTCAACGTGGTGGTGGTCATGAGGCGGAGATGGCCCCCGACGGGCACAGGGTCACGGCGCGGCGGACTCCGTCCTCCAGCTCCTCCGGCGGCACCTGCTGCAGGAGCACGACCGTACCCTCATCCTCGCTCTGATCGAACACCTCCGGCACCGTCAGCGCGCACATGCCCGCCCCGATGCACACCGTCGTATCCGCCTTGATTTCCATCGTGACCTACCAAGTGACAGGGAGGCGGTGCACTCCATAGATGCTCATGTCCGAGCGCATCGGCACCTCCTCGGGTGTTACGGCCAAGCGTAGGCCAGGGAAGCGGCGCAGCAGCGCGGGGTACCCGATGCGCATCTCGGCGCGGGCGAGCTGCTGGCCGAGGCACTGGTGGATGCCGTGGCCGAAGGTCAGGTGCCCGCCGGCGGGCCTGGTGACGTCGAGCGCGTCGCCGTCGGCGAAGCGGGAGGGGTCGCGGTTGACGGTGGGCAGGTGGATGCCGACCGTTTCGCCCGTCTTGATGAGGTTGCCCTCGATCTCGACATCCTCCAGGGCGGTCCTGAACGGGCCGAGGTGGATGATCGTGAGGTAGCGCAGCAGCTCCTCCACGCCGTTGTCCACCACCGACGGGTCGTCCCGCATGGCGGCGAGCTGGTCGGGGTTCGTGAGCAGCGCGTACGTCCCCAGCCCCAGCATGTTCGCGGTCGTCTCGTGCCCGGCCACCAGCAGCAGGAACGCGACCCCGGTCAGCTCGTCGTCGTCGAGTTCCCCGCTCTCGATGAGCCCGCCGAGCAGGTCGTCGGCCGGCTCCTTGCGCTTGCGCCCGATCAGCCCGTACAGGTACGCCATGACCCGCCCCAGCGCCGCGATCGCGTCGTCGGCCTTGGTCTCCAGGTTGACCAGGATCTTGGAGTCCTGCTGGAACTGCGCACGGTCCTCGTACGGCACCCCGAGCAGCTCGCAGATCACCAGCGACGGGATCGGCAGCGCGAACGCCTGCACGAGGTCCACGGGCCCGCCGGAGGCGGCCATCTCGTCCAGGCAGGCGTCGGCGATCTCCGCGATCCTGGGCTCGAGCATCTTCATCCGGCGCACGGTGAACTGCCCGGTGAGCAGCTTGCGGTAACGCGTGTGCTCGGGCGCGTCCATGCGCAGGAAGAACCCGGGCGGCATCCGGAACTCCTGCTTCTCCGTGAACCTCATCCTGGCCGGGATCGGCGGGTGCATCGTCTCCGGCCGGTTGCTGAAGTGCGGGTGCGCCAGCACCGCGCGGGCGGCCGAGTAGCCGGTCACCAGCCAGCCGAGATGGCCGTCGGCGTACCTCATTCGGTGCATAGGCGCCTGTTGTCGCAGCCGCGTGACCTCGTCTGGCGGGTCGAGCGGCCGCTGGCGGGCGGTGGGATACGTGACTTCGGACATGCTGCGGGTCCTTTCCTCGCTTGGCTCCCAGAAAACATCAACCGTTGCAAAATTTCAACCGATGAAAAACCTATATGCGTGCAGTATAGTTCCGGCATGGTGGGACTGCGGGAGCGCAAGAAGCAGCGCACGCGCCGGGCGCTGATCGAGGCGGCGCTCCGGCTGTTCGACGAGAAGGGGTTCGAGGAGACGACGCTCGCGGAGATCGCCGCCGCGGCCGACGTGTCGACGCGCACGTTCTTCAGCTACTTCGCGAGCAAGGAGGACGTCGTCTTCTACGACACGCATGAGCGGATAGAGCTGGCTCTTTCGACGCTGGCGAACAAGGCGGCCGGGCAGTCGCCGGCCGACGTGCTGGTCAGGTTCATCGAGGACAGCTTCGTGTGGTCGGCCGCGCACGAGGAGCTCACGTTCGAGGACGCGGAGGTGCGGCTGCGGCTCATCATGACGGAGCCGACGTTGCAGGCCAAGGCGTTGCTGGTGCTGTTCGACAGCCAGCTCAGGCTGGCGCGGGCGCTGCACGACGCGTACCCGGACAAGCTGGACCCGACCGAGGCGGCGGCGGCGGTGGGGGCGTTGGTCGGCGCGGTGAAGCTGGCGGTGATGGTCAACATGGAGCACGATCGGTCGCTGGAGGAGATGTGGGCCACGGCCCGCCGCGGGGCCGAGGTCGCGGTGCGGGGGCTGAGCTCCCTCTGCTAGGCAGGTACGGCGCGCATTTGAGAAGCTGTCCCCTCGGAGCTGGAGAGGAGAGCGGATGGCGGGGAGCGGTCGAGGGCAGCCGGTCGGCTTCGTCCTGCTCGCGCTGGGGCCGATCTTGGCGGCGGCGTACGCGGCCGTCAACCACGTCGCCATCCGGACGGCAGTGCAGGCGCAGATCGCGGGCCCGGAGTGGGAGGGGGGCCGGGTGGACGCCGACGGGATGACGGCGGTCGGCGTGGACACGTGGCGGCTGGTCTGGTGGACGGCCCTGTTCGTGGGGGTGGTGGCGGTGGCCTTCGTGCTGATCGGCGTGCTGCTACGGCGGCGCGGCCGGGGCCGCACGCTCCTCCTCGTGTTCTCCGGTGTCCTGATCGTGCCGTACGCCGTCGGGTTCCTCGTCGCGCTCATCAACCCCGTGAAGGGCCTCGGGGGGCTCTACGACGTTCCCGACTTCGTCGACGGCGTTCCCCCATGGCAGCCGGGCACGGCCTTCATCCTGCTCGCGGCCGGGCTGGCGCAGGCCGTCGGCCTGACGATGGCGGCCGGTGCGGGCAGGCGCCAGGCGGCGGCCGGCCAGGAGGGCACGCGAAGCACGCCGTCAGGGTCCGGACGCCCCTAGGGTGGATCTGGCAGGTCAACGGGTCCCGGCATGGGCAGAGGCCGGCGTTCGCCGCAAGGAGGCACTTTCATGTCAGTCGCGCACATAACCTCTCCGGTCAGTGGCCCCTGCGGGGACGACGACTGCGGGATCCGCGACGTGCTCGACCGGATCGGCGACAAGTGGACGGTGCTGGTGATAGTGGAGCTGGCCAAGGGGGTTCGGCGGTTCGGGGAGTTGCATCGGGCGATTCCCGGCATCTCCCAGCGCATGCTGACCTTGACGACACGGCAGTTGTGCCGTGACGGGCTGGCCGAGCGGACCGCGTACCCGACGATCCCGCCGCAGGTCGAATACCGGCTGACGCCGATGGGCCGCAGCCTCGCCGAGGCCATCGAGCGCCTGGCCGGCTGGTCGCGCGAGCACAAGGACGCCATCGCGGACGCCCGCGAGCACTGGGACGCGGCTCACTAGGGCGGCGCGGGTCCGACCAGGCGGTCCAGCCCTGCCGGGCGCGATCGCGGTCCACGACACCCGGCACGACAGCACCCGCCGCTCAGGGACGCTTGAACTTGCCTCGGACGTAGACCGGCACGCCCTTGCCGAGCATCCCCGGCAGGACCTGTGCCACGTTCATCGGCATCCGCACACAACCATGCGAAGCCGGATAGAGCGGCACCGACAGTGCCCCGTGGAAGGCGATCCCGCCGTTGAAGAAGATCGGGTTGTAGAGCTGCCCGAGATAGGACTTGTGCCAGCCGCTCGTGCGCCACGTCGTCTTGTAGTTGCCCGTCGGCGTGCCGGCCGAGCCGCAGAACCGCTGCTGCTTGCCCTGCCACGTCGCCGTCTCGCAGTACGGGATGCCGCTCCCGGACGACACGTGGGTGATCAGCTCCACCTCGCCGTCGACGTACAGGACCATGATCTGCTTCGTCAGGTTGACCTCGGCCCGCGTCGGCTTGCCGTTCTTGACCAGGACCTTGGGCGACTTCGGGGTCTCCAGGGCGGCCCAGGTGCGGTTGGCGATCTTGCTCGTCGGCTTGATGCCGTTGACCTTCTGGAACGCCCACACGGCCGCCAGCGTCGTCCCCCCGTACTTGCCGTCGGCCTTGCCGGGACGGTAGCCGAGCTCGGTGAGGCGCTTCTGCATCCACTTGACGTCTTCGCCCTTGGCGCCGAGCTTGAGCGTCTTGCGCGGCGCGACGACCGTGGCCGTGGCGGCCGGGCCGGACTGGGCGGCCGCCGCCGTGCTCGCCTGGGTGGCGGCGGGGATCACCGACGTCGCGACCGGCGAGGACCGCGCGGGCGCCTGCGTGCCGCAACCCGTGAGAA
The DNA here is from genome assembly GCF_043197025.1 of Nonomuraea marmarensis. Lineage (NCBI taxonomy): Bacteria > Bacillati > Actinomycetota > Actinomycetes > Streptosporangiales > Streptosporangiaceae > Nonomuraea > Nonomuraea marmarensis. The sequence goes on along the minus strand of NZ_JBICRM010000001.1, from coordinate 246,323 downwards.
CGACGGCGCCAGCCGTCAGGAGAGCAGCCACCCCGGGCAGCCGTCGAGCCCCCACCAGTACCACCTCTCATACCATTTACGAACAGATCAGTGGACCCTACACCACTCACCATGAACCGGTAATCAAGCGGTCAACTTGTTTAGAGTGTCTTCATGCCTGAGAAGTTGTTGCCGGCGAATGCCGTTGTCGTGGAATCCGCACTGCGCGAACTGGGGGCGAACGGCGAGATCGTCGTACTGCCGGAGAAGGCGCCCACGGCCGCGACCGCCGCCGCCCAGCTGGGGTGCGAGGTCGGGGCCATCGCCAACAGCCTGATCTTCGAGGCGGACGGCGCGCCGCTGCTGGTGCTGACGAGCGGGGCGCACCGCGTGGACGTGGAGCTCGTCGCCCGCACGGCAGGAGTCCAGCGGGTACGCCGTGCGACCCCGGAGTTCGTCAGGGCCGCCACCGGCCAGCCCATCGGCGGCGTCGCCCCGGTCGGGCACCCGGCGCCGGTCCGGACCCTGGTGGACAACTGGCTGAGCAAGCACGAGGTGGTGTGGGCGGCCGGAGGGCATCCGCTGACGGTGTTCCCGACGACGTTCGACGAGCTGGTGCGCATCACCGGGGGCGTCCCTGTGGACGTCGAGTAGTGTGCGACGGGTGATCGAGTTTCGCGGAGCGGGTCCGGCCGAGTTCACCGAGCGGCTGGAGACGGTGATCGACATCTACACGGCGGCCATGAACCCGCCCGAGGACCAGATCAACGGCCGCAAGACCATCATGCGAAATCACGGGACATATCCCCATTTCCAGTGTTATTTCGCGGAATTGCGCGATTCGTCCCCTTCTCTTCCCGACCTCGAACCCAAACAGGACGTCGAACTCAAAGACGTGGAGCCGAAAATCGTCGGCTTCGCGTACGGCTTCCGCGGCGCACCCGGGCAGTGGTGGCACGACGTGGTCCTCAGGGCACTGACGGAGCGGGCCGGCCGGGAGGCGGCCAACGCCTGGCTGGGACACGCGTTGGAACTGGCCGAGATCCACGTCCACCCCGACTACCAGGGCAAGGGCATCGGCCGCGCCATGATCCGGACGCTGTGCGCGGGCCGCCACGAACGCTCGGCCGTCCTGTCCACACACGACCAGCCCACGGCCGCCCGCCACCTCTACGCCAGCATGGGCTTCACGGACCTCCTGACCAGGTTCGTCTTCCCGGGGGGCTACGAGGAGTACGCGATCGTGGGCCGCCCGCTCCCCCTGCCCTGACCATCACGCCTGATACTCACGTGACTCGTGGGTTTACCGTGCATGACCATGGGCATCATCCATTACAGAAAGTAACTGACCTTTTACCCGTCGGCTACTATCCCCTACCCGTCACCCGCCCGGTCCCCCTGCGGGCGGGTGACGGGCCCCTGGCCGGGAGACGGTGTATCGGCCCCGGTCAATGCTTCTGGAACCCGCTTGTCCGGCCCAGTTGCGGCGTGGCAGCAGCTGTCCCTCCCCCGGTCAACGCTTTTGAACCACTTGTCCGGCCCACGTTGCGGCGTGGCAGCGGCTGTCCCTTGCCCGGTCAACGCTTTTGAACCACTTGTCCGGCCCACGTTGCGGCGTGGCAGCGGCTGTCCCTTGCCCGGTCAACGCTTTTGAACCACTTGTCCGGCCCACGTTGCGGCGTGGCGGCGGCCCGCCCTGTGCGGGTCAGCGGGCGTCTTCCTGGAGGCCATCAGCGCTGGTCGGCGGGTGGTGTGCCGTTGGCTCCGCCGTACAGGATGGGGGTTGGGGTTTTCGGGGGGAGACAGCGATGGGGGTTGGGGTTTTCAGGGGGAGACAGCGACTTCGAGGCGCTGGAAGACCTCGCGGGAGGCGCTGGAGCGGTTGAAGGTGATGAAGTGGATGCCCGGCGCGCCCTCCGCGAGCAGCCGCTGGCACAGCGCCGCCCCGTGGTCGATGCCCAGCCGCCGCACCGCCGCCGGGTCGTCGGCGACGGCCTCGAAGCGGGCCGCCACGTCCGGCGGGAACGGCGCCCCCGACAGCTGCTCCGACCGCGCGATCGTGCTCATCTGGGTGACCGGCATGATGCACGGGATGATCGGCGTCTCGCACCCCTCGGCCGCCACCCGATCCCGCAGCCGCAGATAGTCGTCGGCCTGGAAGAACATCTGCGTGATCGCGTAGTCGGCCCCCGCGCGGCACTTGCGCACGAAGTATTCGGTGTCGGACTCGATGGACGGCGAGCGCGGATGCTTGTAGGGGAACGCGGCCACGCCGACGCAGAAGTCGCCCGCCTGCCTGATCAGCCGCACCAGTTCCTCGGCGTAGAGCACGCCCTCGGGGTGCCGCACCCACTCGGCCGCCGGGTCACCAGGGGGGTCGCCGCGGACGGCCAGGATGTTGCGCACCCCGGCGTCGGCGAAGCGCCCCACCAGGTGGCGCAGCTCGCGTACTGAGTGGTTGACCGCGGTGAAGTGCGCCACGGGGGTGAGCGTGGTGGCGTGGGCGATCCGCTCGACGATGTCGACCGTGCGATCGCGCGTGGTGCCCCCGGCGCCGTAGGTCACCGACACGAACGTCGGCCGCAGCGACTCCAGCTCCCTGATCGCCCGCCAGAGCTGCCGCTCGCCCTCGTCGGTCTTCGGGGGGAAGAACTCGAAGGAGAACGTACGGCCACCGGCGGCGAGCATGTCGCGGACGGTGGGAACACGATCGGGCCGGATGGAGGGTCGACCAAGCGCCATGGCCCCAAGGCTACAGGTACCCGCCCGAGGCGGGACTACAGCGCTGGTCGAGCCTCGGGCTCCGGCAGCGGACCGGGCAAGGGTCACATCGGCGGGACCGGCGGCTACAGAGGCACCTGGAGATCGAAGCTCATCCACCCGGCCACTACCCTCAAGGCATGACCACTGACGCCGCCGGCATGGACGCCCTGCGCACGCGGGTCGAGCACGCCCTCGGAGAGTTCGTCGAACGGCGGTTGCCCGCCACCGGCGACACCGAGTTCGCGCCGCTGCGCACGTTCGCCGCCGAGTTGCTGTCCGGCGGCAAGCGGCTGCGTCCGGCGTTCTGTTACTGGGGCTGGCGCGGCGCGGGCGGCACGGACGTGCCGGAGATCTTCACCGCGGCGGCCTCGCTGGAGCTGCTGCAGGCCAGCGCGCTGGTGCACGACGACGTGATGGACAAGAGCGACCTGCGCCGGGGCATGCCGTCGGCGCACCGCCGCTTCCAGGCGATGCACGAGAAGTCCGGCTGGTACGGCTCCGCCCCCCAGTTCGGCGAGGGCGCGGCGATCCTGCTGGGCAACCTGCTGCTGATCTGGTCGGGCGAGATGTGGCGCACCAGCGGCCTGCCGCGCGAGTCGCTGGAGGCGGCCCAGCCCGTGCACGACCACATGCGCACCGAGTTGATGTGCGGGCAATACCTCGACCTGCTGGAACAGGCGCACGGGGAGAACACGTTCGACTCGGCGCTGCGGGTGGCGCTGTACAAGAGCGGCAAATACTCGGTGGAGCAGCCGCTCAGGCTCGGGCTGGTGCTCGCGGGAGCGGAGCTCGCGCCGTGGATGGACGAGCTGTGCACCGGGTACGGCACGCGGGTCGGGATCGCGTTCCAGCTTCGCGACGACATCCTGGGGGTGTTCGGCGACCCTGCGCAGACGGGCAAACCCGCCGGGGACGATCTGCGTGAGGGCAAGCGGACGATGCTCGTGGCCCGTACTCTCGTGGCCGCCTCCCCTGACGACGCGGCGACCGTGCGGCGGTTGCTCGGGGATCCTGGGCTGGACGAGAGCGGGGTGGAGACGCTGCGGCGGATCATCGACGACACGGGCGCGCTCCAGGAGTGTGAGGACTTGATCGGCGACTACCTGGGCGATGCGCTGGCCGCCCTCGACGAGGCGCCTGTCACGCCGGAGGCCCGCGCCGCCCTGACCGAACTGGCCATCGCCGCCACCTCCCGCAAAACCTGACCGGCCCGGACCCACGACACCCCGCTGCGTCCCGCCCGCCCCGGACGCACGCCGCTGCGGGCAGTTGCAGGGGCCGACCGGGCGTCGCGCACCGCGTCCGAGGCCGGCCGGGCGGTCGCGCGTCGTGTGCAGGCCCACCGGCCGACGCGTGTGCCGGGCAGCGCTGATCGGCTTTGCGGGCATGCTCGACTCACATTTCGGCGGACCGCCGTGGAGGCACCCACGTGTGTGGGCGGGTGCCTCCGTGTGTCAGTGCGGTGACAGGCGCTTGGCGAACTCCGCCGCGGCCGCCCCCGGGTCGTCCGCGTCGGTGATCGCGCGTACCACCACCACCCGGCTCACCCCGTACGACATGACCTCGTCGAGGTTGTCGAGGGAGATGCCGCCGATCCCGAACCACGGCCGCGCGACGCCCAGCGACGCCGCGTGCCTGAGCAGCGGCGGGCCGGGAGCGGGGCGGCCGGGCTTGGTGGGCGTGGGCCAGATGGGGCCGCAGCAGAAGTAGTCGACGCCCTCCTCCACGGCCGCGGCGGAAGCCTCGGCGGCGGAGTGGGTGGACCGTCCGATGACGATGTCGTCGCCGAGTATCTCTCGCGCGACCGTCACAGGAAGGTCGTCCTGCCCCAGGTGGAGCACGTCGGGCCGGGCGGCGTAGGCGAGATCCGCCCGGTCGTTGACGGCCAGCAGCTTGCCGTGCCGGTCGCAGGCGTCGCGGAAGACCTCGAGGAGCGCGAGCTCTTCGCGCGCCTCCAGGCCCTTCTCGCGCAGCTGGACGATGTCCACGCCGGCGGCCAGCACCGAATCGAGGAACTCTGCCAGGTCGCCGCGGTCGCGGCGGCCGCCGGTGCAGAGATAGAGGCGGGCCTCAGAAAGCGAGGGCTTGGGCACGCCGCTTGACCTCGGTATGACGGCCGGCCTTGATCGCCTGGATGGGCGACCCCGGCAGGGACTCGTCGGGGGTGAAGAGCCAGCGCAGCGACTCGACATCGTCGTAGCCGGCATCCAGCAACACGGTCAGCGTGCCGGGCAGGCCCTTCATCACGTCCTTTCCATCCAGGAACACCGCGGGCACCTGAGGCCCGCCGCTCCCCCGGCGCACGCCGAGGAGCTTGTGATCCTTGAGGAGTTGCTTGGCCCGCCCTATTGAAAGGTCCAGGCGCGAGGCCACTTCGGGGAGAGTGAGCCACTCGTCTACGAGCTGGTCGGTCTCCCGGTCGATCTGTGCAACAGAAAGCGTCACGAAACCACAACTACCACATGCCGTCCTTGCTCAAACAACACAATCCCGTAGGGAGACTTCTGGATCTACCAGGCGTTCCGCGTCGAGACGATGGCCTGCGTCGATGATCCTACGCCCCTGTACGAGGTCGCGCGGCCGGTCCACGGCGAGCACCGCGGCGAGGGCGTCGTCGGCCGTGAGCCAGACGGCCGACCACTTGCCCTCGGGATCGCCGCGGTGGATGAGGCGCTCGCCCGCCGGATGGTGACCGGCGTATTGCACCATGTGCCCGAACTGCTCCGACCAGAAGTACGGAACGGGATCGTACGCGACGTCCTCCCCCAGCAGGCTGGCGGCGGCGACCTCGGGGGCGTTGAGTGCGGTGTCCCAGTGTTCGACCCTGAGCCTGGTCTGCCAGCGGCGCGACCACCAGGCGGCGCAGTCTCCGACGGCGACCGTGTTCGGCAGCGAGGCGCGCAGGTGCTCGTCGGTGACAACGCCGTTGTGGAGGTCGATGTCGGCGCCGGTGAGCCATTCGACGGCCGGGCGCACGCCGATGCCGGTGACCACCACGTGCGCCTCGACGAACTCACCCCCCACCAGCCGCACGCCGCCCTCGTCCACGGAGTCGACCATGGTGTCGAGCCGCAGGTCGATGCCGTCGTACCAGCGCTGGGTTTGGGCGCCGAGCTCGGTGCCGAGCGCGGTGGCGAGCGGCGTGGGACCCGCCTCGATCACCGTCACCACGCACCCGGCGCGGCGGGCGGCGGTGGCCACCTCCGCCCCGATCCATCCGGCGCCGATGATCGCGACGCGGACGCCCGGGACCAGCATGGCTCTGAGCTCGTGGGCGTCGTCGATGGTCCGCAGCACGTGCTGGGGGCCGTCGCCGGGCAGTGTGATCGGCTCGGCTCCGGTGGCGATGACCAGGCCGTCGTAGCCGAGCTCGCCCTCGGTCGTCTCCACGACGCCGCGGCGCAGGGCCTTGGCGCTGACGCCGGGCCAGAAGTCGACCTCGAGCGCGTCCAGGTCGGTGTCGATGTAGCTGGTGTCGGCGTCGCCGAGCAGCACGGCCTTGGACAGGGGCGGGCGATCGTAGGGGTGGTGGCGCTCCTGGCCCATCAGCGTGATCCTGCCGCTGAATCCTCGTCCGCGCAGCGCCTCCACCGTGCGCAGTCCGGCCAGTCCCGCTCCTACCACCACGACATGGTTCACGTTCATGACCATAACGGGGGCGGTGTCTGGATGTGGCACCGAGGCCGTAGGCTGGGGTCGTAAGACGCGCGGGAGTCCGGCCGTTACCGGGCTGAGAGGAAGGCTTCACCGGGCCTTCGACCGCAAGACACCTGATCCGGATCATGCCGGCGAAGGGAGCGCATGTGGACGTGATCGTGGGTGGCGGGGTCGTCGGGCTGTCGATCGCCTGGCGGCTGGCTCGCGACGGGCGGCCGGTCACTCTGGTGGACCCGGCCCCGGCCTCGGGGGCCTCGCACGCGGCCGCGGGAATGCTGGCTCCGGTCAGCGAGGTCACCTATACGGAGGCGCCGCTGCTGCGGCTGGGGGTGGCCTCGTTGCGCCGCTGGCCCTCCTTCGCCGCCGAGCTGGCGGCCGACGCCGGGTTCGGGGCCGACGACGTTCTCGGTGAAGGGTTCGGCATCGGCGAAGCGGCCCGGGCGGGGCTGGATCTGCGGGCGGAGGGGACGCTCGACGTGGCGTTCGGGGCCGACGATCTCGCGGCGCTGGACGAGCTGGCGGCGTTCATGGACAAGCTGGCGCTGCCGGTCGAACGGCTGACCGGGCGCGAATGCCGCCGCCTGGAGCCCATGCTGGCCCCCTCCGTGCGCGGTGGGCTGCTGGCGCCCGGCGACGCCTGGGTGGACCCGCGCCGCGTGACGGCCGCGCTGCTCGCGGCCCTGGACCGGCTGGGCGTGCCGCTGGTGCGGGCGCGCGCGACCGAGCTCCTGCGCGACGGCGGCCGGGTCGTCGGGGTACGCCTGGCGCCATCCGGAGACCGCGACGCCCGGGCCGCCGGTGACGTGCCGTCGGAGATGCGAGCCGATCAGGTGATCCTGGCGGCCGGGGTCTGGAGTGCCGAGCTGGCCGACGTGCCCGTCCGGCCGGTGAAGGGGCAGATCATGCGGTTGCGTTCCGCGCGGCCGCTGCTCACCCGGTGTGTGCGGGGCACCGTGCACGGCGCGTCCGTCTACCTCGTGCCCCGGGGCGACGGCGAGCTGGTGGTCGGGGCCACTCAGGAGGAGATGGGGTTCGACACCAGGGTGACGGCGGGCGGGCTCTACGAGCTGCTGCGCGACGCCAGGGAGCTGGTGCCGGGGGTGACCGAGCTGGAGGTCGCCGACGTGGTGGCGGGGCTGCGGCCTGGGACGCCGGACAACCTGCCGCTCATCGGCCCCAGCGGGACGCCGGGGCTCACACTGGCCACCGGGCATTACCGGGGCGGCGTGCTGCTGGCTCCGCTCACGGCGGCCCTCGTGGCAAGCGCAGTGGCAGGCATTCCGGCGGGCGTGCCGGGCGGAGCAGGCGGGCTGGTGGGAGATGGCGTGCTGGGCGAAGAGGGTGAGCTGGCGGCGTTGTGCTCGCCGGGGAGATTTCGGGAAACTTCATGATTGTGATGATCAACGGGGCCGCGCACGAGGTGGCCGACGGGCTTACCGTGGCGCAGGCCGTACGGACTTTGACCTCGGCCACCACCGGAGTGGCCGTGGCCGTGAACGACGAGGTGGTCGCGCGGAGCTCGTGGGAGACGACGGTGCTCGGCGACAGCGACCGCGTGGAGGTTCTGACGGCGGTGCAAGGTGGATGATCTGATCATCGCCGGGGAGAAGTTCTCCTCCCGGCTCATCATGGGGACCGGTGGCGCGCCCTCGCTGGAGGTGCTCGACCAGGCGCTGGCCGCGTCCGGGACCGAGTTGACCACGGTGGCCATGCGGCGGCTCGACCCCGGCTCGCGCGGCTCCGTACTGGACGTGCTGCGCGAGCGGGACATCAAGGTGCTCCCGAACACGGCGGGCTGCTTCACCGCGGGCGAGGCCGTGCTGACGGCGCGGCTGGCCAGGGAGGCGCTGGGCACCGGCTGGGTCAAGCTGGAGGTCATCGCCGACGAGCGCACGCTGCTGCCGGACCCGATCGAGACGTTTGACGCGGCCGAGCGGCTGGTGGCGGACGGGTTCGTGGTGCTGCCGTACATCGGCGACGATCCGGCGCTGGCGCGGCGGCTGGAGCAGGCGGGCTGCGCGGCCGTGATGCCTCTGGGCGCGCCGATCGGCTCCGGGCTGGGCATCCGCAACCCGCACAACATCGAGCTGATCGTGGAGGCAGCCTCGGTGCCGGTGATCCTCGACGCGGGCATCGGCACCGCCAGCGACGCCGCGCTGGCGATGGAGCTGGGCTGCGACGCCGTACTGCTGGCCACGGCGGTCACCAGGGCGCAACGGCCCGATCTCATGGCGGCGGCCATGAAGGCGGCCGTGGCGGCGGGACGGCTGGCGCGCCAGGCGGGCCGCATCCCACGCAGGCGCTACGCCGAAGCATCCTCACCGATGACCCCCTGACAACCCATCCGACCATGGCGCAGCACCCCGGCCGCGGCGCTGCCGGCGGGCTCGTGGCGCCGCGCCGGAGCGTGTTCGACGTGACGCAGGCAGGGCTATGTCCGCTTCGGCGGGGGTCGTAACGTTCCAACGGGAACGTCTCCGCATCGGTTTCGGGCGGTCAGGCCCTGCCAGTGGCAAAACGCCCGTAAACTCTGCGGGGTGGATACGACGACTGCGGACCCCCTGGTCGGGCGGCTCCTCGATGGGCGCTACCGCATCGAGAGCCGGATCGCCCGGGGCGGTATGGCGACCGTCTACCTGGCGCTGGACATCCGGCTCGACCGGACGGTGGCGCTGAAGGTCATGCACCGTTCGCTCGCCGAGGATCCGGCCTTCGTCAGGAGGTTCATCGGCGAGGCCAAGTCGGTTGCCAGCCTCTCTCACCCCAACGTCGTGCACGTCTTCGACCAGGGCACCGACAACGACATCGTCTACCTGTCGATGGAATACGTGCCGGGCAAGACGCTGCGCGACATCCTGCGCGACCGCGGCAGGCTGCCTGCCCGCGAGGCGCTCGAGATCATGATCCCGGTGCTCGCCGCCCTCGGCGCGGCCCACCAGGCCGGGATGGTCCACCGCGACGTGAAGCCGGAAAACGTCCTGATGACCGACGACGGCCGGGTCAAGGTGGTCGACTTCGGGCTGGCCAGGGCCATCGAGGCGACCAACCAGACCCGTACGGGCGTGATGATCGGCACGATCGGCTACATGTCGCCCGAGCAGGTCACCACGGGCGGCGCCGATGTGCGCAGCGACGTCTACGCCGCGGGCATCATGCTGTTCGAGCTGGTCACCGGGCAGCAGCCGTATGACGGCGAGACCCCGATGTCGGTGGCCTACCGGCACGTGCACGACACGGTGCCGCGGCCGTCGTCCGTGGTTCCCGAGGTGCCGCCGCTGATCGACACGCTGGTGGCGCACGCGACGGCCCGTGAGCCGCACGACCGCCCCGCCGACGCGACCGCGATGCTGGTGGCGGCCGTCGACGCGCACCGGATGTTGCCGCGGATGACCAATCCCCCGGCGTCGCACTCCCAGCCGCACGTCATGACGGCCTCCGCGGCCCCGTCGATGCCGCGACCCGCCCCCGCCCACACGATGGTCCAGCCGCGGGTGGAGGTGCCGGCCCGGCGCGGGTTCAGGCCCAACTGGTTCCTGGTGACGCTCGCCGCCGTGATGGTGGTGGCGGTCGCGCTGACCGGCTGGTACTTCGCCCAGCCCGAGTTGGTCTCCGTTCCCCGGCTGGTCGGCAAGAACCTGGCGCTGGCCGAGAAGAACGCCGCCGCGGCCGGCTTCGTCGTGAAGACGGCCGCGGGCCAGAACGACGAGAAGGTGGCCGAGGGCCTGGTTCTCAGCACCGACCCGGCCGAAGAGACCCAGGTGGAGAAGGGCGCCACGATCACGCTGGTGCCCTCGCTCGGGCCCAAGCGCGTGGTCGTGCCCGACACGACGGGCATGACGGGCAACGACGCCCGCGCCACGATCGCCAAGGCCGGGCTGACCGTGGGCGCGGTCAAGCGGCTGGCCAACCTGCAGGTCGAGCGCGACAAGGTGATCCGCACCTCGCCGCAGAACGGCGAGAAGGTGAAGGAGGGCGCGAAGGTCGACATCTTCGTCAGCGCCGGGCTGGTCATGCCCGACGTCGCCGGCATGCCGAAGGACGAGGCCGCCGCGTACCTCGGCGGGCAGGGCTTCCAGGTGCAGGTCAACGAGGTCGACGACGACGCAGAGCCGTGCACGGTCATCGCCCAGGCGCCGAAGGCGAAGTCCGAGGTGGACAAGGGCGCACCGGCCATGATCACGGTGGCCCGGTGCCAGACGGACTTCTTGGACTGGTTCCGTGGCGGCGACAACCAGGCCGGCGACGACCAGCAGTTCAGCCTGGTTCCCCAGGTGATCGGCAAGGACGTCAGGGACGCGCAGAGGGAGTTGCAGGCGCTGGGGTTCCGGGTGCGGGTGCAGCGGCTCGGCAACGGTGGTGTGGTGCAGTACCAGCGGCCGTTGCCCAACAGCGAGCGCCCGGCCGGCAGCACCGTCTACCTCTGGCACTGACGGCGCCGGGGTTCCACTGGCGAGGAAGTGGCGGGCGGCTCGGGCCAGGAGTCGCCCCGGCCTCGTTGACCGAGGGTGACACAGGCTCAGGTCAGGTGGCCGTGAAGGCGGGCTCTGGCCAGGCCGCCGTCCGGGTAGATGTCCACGCGCACGTGGGTGACCGGGTCCTGGTCGTGGATCCGGAAGCGGTGCGGTGTATCGGGCTGGAGCCTGGTTCTGGGCAGCAGCTCGACCTCGCGCTCCCCGTCGAGCCCCGTGAGCGAGACCCAACCGGGGGCGTTGAACAGCAGGTTGGTGGTGTCGATCTCGGCCAGCTTGATCACGCCGCGGCCGGCCAGCCGGATGAGGAGCCAGTCGTTGCCCTCGCCCCTGCGGCGCGCGGTCTCCCAGCCCTCCGCCTGGTGGCGGGCCAGCCCGGGGGAGATGACGTTGTTGGGGGCGGAGTAGAAGTCGTTGGAGCAGGCGGTGACCAGCGCGCCGTTCGCCAGCGCGGCCAGGTCGAGGCCGAGGCCGTCGTAGACGGACAGGTCGGGGCGGACCTCGCCGTGCACGCGGAGCCGGGCGACGCCGCCGTCGGGGTGGATGTTCAGCCGTACGTGGGTGTAACGGGTCTCGTCGGCGACCTCGAAGTGGTGCTCGGAATCGCCCTTGAGCTCGGCTTTCTGGACGATCTCCACCCACTCGGCGGCCGACAGCTCGGCCGGTGACGGATGGCCCTCGACGGCGGCGGCCTCGACGGAGGCGTGCGGCGGGTAGTTGCCCTTGAACCAGGCCGTGTCGATCACCACGCCACGGATCACGCCGGGGAGCCCGAGCCGGATGAGTGCCCAGTCGTGGCCGGGTTCGCGGCGGCGGCGGGTCTCCCAGCCGTCGTACACCTGCCCCTTGTTGCCGAACGTCTCCGCCTGGAATCCGGGCCGCCCCGGCCTGATCAGGCTCTCCTTCTCGGCGAACGACTCGTCGCTGGCCGCCACGACGGAGCCGCCGAGGGTGCGCAGGGCGAGGTCGGGCAGGGTGGTGAAGCGTGACATCTACTGCTCTCCCAACAGGAATCGTCCGTGCGGCGCGCCGTCCACGGGCCGGCCGCGCAACCAGGTCGTCAGTACGGCGCCCCTGAGCACACGGCCGTGGTACGGGGTGACCGGGTTCTTGTGGTGCAGGAGGGAGGCGTCGACCAGGTTGCCGGCAACGGGATCGAAGGCCACCAAATCCGCATCATTGCCAGCCTTAATACCCCCTTTTCCGGAAATTTCGGCCATTGAGGCTGGATTGGATGACATCCAGCGGACCACGTCCCTCAGCCCGTACCCCCTCTTCGAAGCCTCCGTCCAGATCGCGGGCAGGCCGAGCTGGAGCGAGGCGATGCCGCCCCAGGCGGCAGCGAAGTCGGGCACCTTGAGCTCGGCCGTCGACGGCGAGTGGTCGGACACGACGCAGCTCAGCACGCCCCTGGCCAGGCCGTCCCACAGCAGGTCGCGGTTGGACTCGGAGCGGATGGGCGGGCAGCACTTGTACGCGGTCTCCCCCTCGGGCACCTGCTCGGCCGCCAGCGTCAGGTAGTGCGGACAGGTCTCCGCCGTGACGGCCAGCCCCTCGGCCTGGGCCGCCTCCAGGACGTCCAGGCAGTCGGCGCTGGAGACGTGCAGGATGTGCGCCCTGGCGCCGGTCTCCCTGGCCAGCCGGACGACCTGCGCGACGGCGCTCCGCTCCGACGCCCCCGGCCGCGATTCCAGAAATTCGCGATAGGCCGGGCCGCCAGGCTCACCCAGCAGCGCCGGGTCCTCGGCGTGCACCACCATCACCCCGCCGAACCCGGCGATCTCCTCCATCGCCAGCCGCAGCTCGGCCAGGCCGAGAGGGGGGAACTCGTCCACGCCCGACGGCGACATGAAGCACTTGAACCCGTAGACTCCGCGTTCGCGCAGGGGCGCGAGGTCCTTGACGTTCCCGGGCACGGCGCCGCCCCAGAACCCGACGTCCACGTGACACTGCCCCGCCGCGGCCCGCAGCTTGGCCTCGAACGCCTCCACGTTCACGGTGGGCGGGAGCGAGTTGAGCGGCATGTCCAGGATCGTGGTGACGCCGCCGGCCGCCGCCGCCCTGGTCGCCGAGTCGAAGCCCTCCCAGTGGGTCCGCCCCGGCTCGTTGACGTGCACGTGCGTGTCCACCAGGCCGGGGAGGAGGGCCAGATCGCGCAGGTCGATGTCCTCGGCGGCGTCGAGGGGCGCGGCGTAGTCGTACAGGGCCGTGATCTTCTCACCTTGTACGGCGACCGCCGCCGCCCGCTCGCCCTCCGGCGTGACGGTCCTGCGGGAGCGGACCACGAGATCGATCATCTATTCCCCTTGGAGGTGAGCGGCGGCGAGCCGGGCGGCGAGGCGTTCGAGCAGGGGTCCGGCCTCCGACATGCAGCGGTCCAGGTCGGGCTCCAGGTCGGTGAGGGCGTAGGCGGCCTCGATGCCCGCGGCCCGCAGCTCGGCGTCGGTGAGCGTACGGCGGCCGCAGACGGCCACCACGGGCACGCCCGCCTTGGCCGCGGCCTGGGCCACCCCGATGGGCGCCTTGCCGCGCAGCGACTGCTCGTCCAGCGAGCCCTCACCCGTGATCACCAGCCGCGCGCCCTCGACCAGCTGCCCGAACCCGAGCAGGTCGAGCAGGTAGCCGATGCCGGGACGGATCTCGGCGCGCAGGAACGCCAGCGCGGCGAACCCGACCCCACCGGCCGCCCCCGCCCCCGGCGCTCCGGCCACGCCCATCGCGCGGGGGGTGTCATCATGCTCGACCGCCCCCATGAGCCCGTGGGTCGTCGTAGCCACCGCCGCCAGCCGCGACAGGGCCGCCTCCAGCGTCTTGACGTCCTCAGGAGTGGCGCCCTTCTGGGGCCCGTAGACGGCGGCGGCGCCGTGGGGGCCGAGGAGGGGGTTGTCCACGTCGCTCGCCACCACGAACTCGACCCCAGAAATATCGATAAATCCGGACATGTCGATGCGGGCCAGGCCCCTCAGCGCGGCCCCGCCACGCGGGAGGTCGTTGCCCTCGTCATCGAGCAGGCGGGCTCCCAGGGCCTGCGCCATGCCCGCTCCCCCGTCCGTGCACGCACTGCCGCCCAGGCCCAGGACCACCCGTTTGGCGCCGCGGCGTACGGCGTCGGCGATGAGCTCGCCGGTGCCGTAGCTGGTGGCGGTCAGGGGCTCGCGCCCGCCGGGGAGCCGCCGCAACCCGGACGCCTCCGCCAGCTCCACCACGGCCGTGACATCGTCGGGGTGCCAGGCGTACGAGGCCGGGATGCGCTCACCCGTGGGCCCGGTGACCTCGATCGTGACCCGGGTGAAGCCCCCGGCCACGGCGGCGTCCACGGTGCCGTCACCGCCGTCGGCGACCGGCAGCTCCACCGTGTCCACATCTAGCCCCGCCGAGACCCGGGAGGCCACTTCGGCCGCCGTCAGCGACCCCTTGAACTTGTCAGGGGCGACCAGAACATGCTGAACCACTACGAACTCCCACATGATGATGAACAATGTCCTGACACGTCTTCCTGCCCGGTGCGAGCGGGCAGGAAGGCGTGACTCATCATCATCACATCCCGGGCCGTTCAGCCCCGGAGCGCAGGTGGTTGAAGACGGCGTTCAGGACGATCACCAGCAGACTGCCGGTGCTGATGCCGCTGTTCAGGATGGTCTGGGACCAGTCGGGGAACTTGTCGTAGAAGTCCGGCGCGCCGACCGGGATGGCGGCCACGCCGATGGAGACGGCCACGATGACCAGGTTGTGGTTGCCCGCGAAGCTCGCCTTGGTCAGCGTGCGAATGCCTGAGGCGGCCACGGTGCCGAACATGACGATGCCCGCCCCGCCGAGCACGGGTTGCGGGATGGCCGCGATCACCGCGCCGAGCACGGGGATCAGGCCGAGTATCACGAGGATGCCGCCGGAGGTGGCCACGACCCAGCGGCTGCGTACGCCGGTGAGCCCGACGAGGCCGACGTTCTGGGCGAAGGCGGTGTAGGGGAAGGTGTTGAAGACGCCGCCGAGCGCGGTCGAGAGCCCGTCGGCGCGCAGCCCATCCGCCAGCCGCCGCGGCGTGAGCTCCGAGGCGGTCATCTCCGACACGGCCACGAAGTCGCCGGTCGTCTCGGTCATGGAGACCAGCATGACCACGCACATCGAGATGATCGCGGTGACCTGGAACGTGGGCAGCCCGAACGCGAACGGCGTGCTGATCCCGAACAGATCGGCCGAGCCGACGTTCGAGAAGTCGGTGAACCCGAGCGGGATCGCGGCCAGCGTGCCCACCGCGATGCCCACCAGCACGGCGACCCGGCCGAGGAACCCCTTGGAGAGCCGGTAGACGGCCAGGATGAGCAGCAGCACGGCGGCGGCCATGGCGATGTTGCGCGGCTCGCCGTACGAGGGGCTGCCCACGCCGCCCGCGGCCCAGCCGGCGGCGACGGGCAACAGCGACATCCCGATGATCGTGATGATGGTGCCGGTGACCAGCGGCGGGAAGAACCTGACGATCTTGGCGAAGTAGGGGGCGACGGCCACGACCAGCAGCCCCGACACGATGACGGCGCCGTAGATGGCCGGGAGCCCGCCCTGCGCGGTGCCGATCAGCACCATCGGGGTGACGGCCGCGAACGTGCACCCCTGCATGATGGGCAGCCTGATCCCGAACCGCCACACGCCGACGCACTGGATGAGCGTGGCGACGCCGCTGATCAGCAGGTCGGCGTTGATCAGGTACGCGAGCTGGTCCGGAGGCAGCTTGAGCGCGCCGCCCACGATGAGCGGCACCGCCACCGCCCCCGCGTACATCGCCAGCACGTGCTGCAACCCGAGCGTGCCCAGTTGCGCGATCGGCAGGCGGGCGTCGACCGGATGCACCTCAGTCGTCATGGGCCACTCCAGGTTCGGGGGTGACCTCCAGTGAAACAACGGATCCCCGGGCAAACCTATGCACGAGGTCATCAACCGCCGCCCGCTCCGCCCGTCGCCAGGTGTGTGATCCTCCAACTAAGCTCACTGCAGGAAAGGGGGCCTTTGTGCGGATTTCAACGCGGCAGCGGCAGGCCAGGCTCGGCTCGCGGCACCGGCTCTCGGCCAGGGCGGCCACCCCGGAGGAGGCGGCGGCGTCCGTGGTGGCGCTGCACGGCACCGACCCGGCGACCGTGTTCCTGTCGGCGGGCGCGCGCCTCACCACCCCCGGCCCCGGGCCGGTCGAGCGGGCCCTGTACGCCGACCGCACGCTGGTGCGGATGACCGGGATGCGGCGCACGGTGTTCGTGGTCCCGGCGGGCCTGGTGCCCGTCGTGCACCACTCCTCGATGCCGGCGATCGCCCGCAAGGAGCGCGCGTCGGTGCTGAAGGTGTTCGGCCCGGAGGGCTGGGACGAGGCGCGGCTCAAGGACCTCGAGGCGGCCGTGCTGACGGCGCTGGCCGAGGCGGGCGAGGCGACCACGGCGGAGCTGGGCGCGCTGGAGCCGCGGCTGCGCGAGCAGGTCAGGGTGGCCGTCGGCAAGCCGTACGAGGCCCTGGTGAGCATAGGGTCGCGGCTGCTCGGCCTGATGGCGATGGACGGCCTCCTGGTACGGTGTGGCCGCCCGTCCGGCACCTGGACCAACGGGCAACACCGCTGGGGCCTGGCCCCCGACATGGCGGAACTGGCCGTGCACGAGGCGCAGGCGGAGCTGGCGGGCCGGTGGCTGGCGGCGTTCGGGCCCGGCACGGAGGCCGATCTCAAATGGTGGACCGGCTGGACGCTCTCCGAGGTCCGCCGGGCCCTGGCCGCCGTCGGCGCGGTCGCGGTGGAGCTGGACGAGGGCGCCGGTTACGTGCTGCCGGACGATCTGGAGGAGGTCACGGAGCCGGAGCCGTGGGCGGCGCTGCTGCCCGCGCTCGACCCGACGCCGATGGGCTGGCAGGCCCGCGACTGGTATCTGCCTCAGGCGCACCGGGCCGAGCTGTTCGACCGCAGCGGCAACGTGGGGCCGACCGTCTGGTGGGACGGCCGGGTCGTGGGCGGCTGGGCGCAGCGGGCGGACGACGGCGAGATCGTGTGGCGGCCGCTGAGCGACGTGGGCGCCGACGCGAAGGCCGCCATCGAGGCCGAGGTGGCCGGGCTGGCCTCCTGGCTCGACGGGGTCAAGGTGACACCCCGCTTCCGCACACCCCTGGAACGCACGCTGTCCAGCGGACTGCCTATGACACCGTGCGGATGAACTCCTCGAACGAGTAGCGGCCGTCCTGATCGGAGTCGGCCTCCTGGCTCAGCGCGCCCAACGCCTCGGCCGGGAGGTCGGGAAAGTGGCTCTTCAGCTCGATCTCGCTGATGTAGCCGTCACCGTCGGTGTCGATCGACGCGAAGGTGCTCTTGAGCCGCGCCAGCCGCTCACCTGAGAGTTCCGCCACGGGCCCGCCTTTCGATGCTCGTTCCGGACATTTCACAACCATAGTCCTGGCATGTGACGGCGGTCAGTGGACCTCCCGGGCGGCGGTGAAGCCCCGCTCCTCGGCCAGCCGCATCAGCCGCCGGTGGGCCTCGGCCCCCGCGCGACCTGCGGCGTCCTGGGAGACGGTCCTCAGCTCGCCGTCCGCCACCACGCTCCGCCCGCCGACCAGCACCCGGGCCAGCGGCGGCGGGGGGCCGAAGACCAGGGCGCACACCGGGTCGGCGATGGCCGAGGTGAAGGGACCGTCGATCCGCCACAGGGCGAGGTCGGCGAGCTTGCCGGGTTCGAGCGAGCCCAGCTCGTGTTCGCGGCCCAGGTTGCGCGCGCCGCCGAGCGTGGCCAGCTCCAGGGCCTGCCTGGCCGTGAGCGCCGCGGGGCCGTACCTGGCGCGCTGGAACAGCAGGGCCTGCCGCATCTCCCCCGCCAGCGGGGTCAGCTCGGAGGAGGCGTTGCCGTCCACGCCGAGCCCCACGTTCGCGCCGCGGCGCAACATCTCGGACACGCGGGCGATCCCGGCGCCGAGCCGCCCGTTCGAGGAGGGGCAGTGCGCGGAGCCGGTGCCGGTGGCGGCCAGCTTGCCGATGTCGGCGTCGCTCAGGTGTACGGCGTGCGCGAACCACACGTCCGGCCCCAGCCAGCCCAGCTTCTCCATGTAGTCGACGGGACGCAGCCCGAACTGCTCCACGCAGTGCTCGTCCTCGTCCAGGGTCTCGGCGAGGTGCGTGTGCAGGCGTACCCCCTTGGCCCTGGCCAGCGCGGCGGCCTCGGTCATCAGCTCGGCGCTGGCCGAGAACGGCGAGCACGGCGCCACGGCCATCCGCAACATCGAGGAGAACGACGGGTCGTGGTAGGCGTCGATGGCCTCGGCCGTGGCGGCCAGGATGTCGTCGAGCTCCTCGACCACGACGTCCGGCGGCAACCCGCCGCGCGACTTGCCCCGGTCCATCGAGCCGCGTGCCGGATGGAACCTGATGCCCACTTCGCGGGCGGCCTCGATCTCGGCCGCGAGCAGGTCGCCCCTGCCCTTGGGGAAGACGTAGTGGTGGTCGCTGGAGGTGGTGCAGCCGGACAGCGCCAGCCAGCCCAGCCCCGCCGAGGCCGCGCCCCTGACCACTTCGGCGTCCATGGCGGCCCACACCTGGTAGAGCGCCACCAGCCACTCGAACAACGTCGCGTCCTGGGCCAGCCCCTGCGAGGCCCACTGGTACAGGTGGTGATGGGTGTTGACCAGGCCGGGGGTGGCCAGGCAGCCGGTGCCGTCGATCCGTACCGTGCCGTCGGGCATGCCGGGCGCGGGTCCGGCGCCCAGCTCGGCGATCAGATCTCCCTCGATCCGGATATATCCGGATTCGATCTCCGGCCCGACGACGGGCGCGATGTGCACGTTCTCGATGACCAGTTCGCTCATTGGGCGGCCTTTCGCGCGGCGGCCAGCCGTACCGCGTCGAGGATCTTCTCGTAGCCGGTGCACCGGCAGAGATTGCCCGCCAGCGCCTCCCTGATCTCCGCGTCCGACGGCCGCTCCACCCGCTCGATCAGGTCGTGCGCCTGCACGATGAGCCCCGGCGTGCAGAACCCGCACTGCACGGCCCCGCACTCCACGAACGCCTCCTGCACCGGATCCAGCCGGCCCCCGTCGGCCAGCCCTTCGACGGTACGCACCCGCCGCCCCTCGGCCTGCCCCGCCGCGACCAGGCACGAGCAGACCGGCACGCCGTCGAGATAGACCGTGCACGAGCCGCATTCCCCCTGCTCGCAGGCGTTCTTGGAGCCGGGCAGCCCGAGGCGCTCGCGCAGCACGTACAGGAGGCTCTCGCCCTCCCAGACGTCCTCGGCGCTCTCCTCGCGGCCGTTGACGGTGAAGGTGACGCGCATCAGGCGGCCCTCCTTCCGAGGTAGTCGTTCCAGGCCCAGGTGAGCGTGCGGCGGGCCATCACGCCGATGGCGTGCACGCGGTATCCGGCGGTGCCGCGCACGTCGTCGATCGGCGCCGCGGCGGCCGCGCAGAGCTCGCCGAACCGTTTGACCAGCGTGAGGTCGAGCGGCGCGGCCCAGTCGAGCTCCCGCGCCAGCAGGTACTCGGCGTCGTAGGCCCGGCGCGGGGTGGGCGCGGCGGACCCGATCCCGGTCCCGACCCGCCGCTCCTCGGGATGCAACGCGATCGCGAACGAGCACACCGCGATCACCATGGCGTTCCTGGTCCCGACCTTGGAGAAGTATTGGGGCCCGGTGGCGGGCCGCACGTGCACGGCCCTGATCAGCTCGTCCGGCTCCAGCGCGCTGCGCTTGACCCCGAGATAGAACTCGGCGGCGGGGATCATCCTGATCCCCCGGTCGCGCGACTCCACCTCGACGATGGCATCGGCGGCCAGCAGCGGCGGATGGCTGTCGCCCGCGGGCGAGGCCGCGCCCAGGTTGCCGCCGACGGTTCCGCGGTTGCGGATCTGTGGCGAGCCGACCGTGCGCGACGCCTGCGCGAGCCCCGGCAGCGGCCCGCCCAGCTCCTCGATGACCTTCGTGTACGGCACCCCGGCCCCGACCCGGCAGACCCCGTTCACCATGGTCCATTCCCGCAGCTCGGCCACCTGGTTGAGGTCGAGCAACGCCGGCGGCCTGCGCACGTCGAAGTTGATCTCGACCATGACGTCGGTGCCTCCCTGGATGGGCACCGACTCCGGCTGGTCCGCCTTGGCGGCCAGCGCTTCCTCCCACGTCGTGGGGCGCAAGAAGTCCATCTCACCTACTCCCAGGCGAATCCGGCATCGGGTGCGTCCTCCCGCAACACGCTGCCCTCGATCAGGCCGTAGGGGCGGTCGGCGGCGTAGTAGACCTCGTTGTCGTTGTCCAGCCCGAACGGCGACAGGTCCACCAGGAAGTGGTGCTTGTTCGGCATCGCGAGCCTGACCTCGCAGATCTCCGGGCAGGTGTCGAGTGCGCGATCGCCCATGGCGTACAGGGTCTGCTGGAGCGACAGGCTGTGCGTGCCGGCGAACGCCTCGAGCATGGCCTGCCGCACCTCCTCGTACGACTTGCCGTACGAGGAGGTCTCGCCGGTGTGCCGCCACCGGGCGTTGACGGCGGTGGCCAGGACGCGGTCGTCGGTGGGCGGGAGCGTGGTGTACTCGTCCACGAGGTAGCCGTGGAACTCCGAGCCCGTCGAGTTCAGCACCACCATGTCCTTGAGCCCCGACACCACGGTGCTGCGGCCGTCCCGGTCGTGGTGGACGACGCAGGTGCGCACCTCGCCGCCCTCGCGCACGAACGAGTGGGGGCCGCGGCGGCTCCACGCGTACTCGTCGATCTCCACTCTGGCGTGGTGGATCGTCGGCTGCGACTCGACGAAATGCCTGGCCAGCAGGAGGGCGAACTCCTCGATCTGGCCGACGCCGTGTTTCTGAGCGAATGCGTACGCGGTGTTCTTCTGCGTGTCGGTCGGCAGCACGGCGGCGTTGTCGCCGGTCAGGTGCACGGCCTGCATGTCGCCGGAGAGCGAGGTGCTGACGTTCAGGTCCTTGATGTGGTGCACGGGGCCGTCCCGGACGACGCGGACGAGCCTGGTCTCCGCCTTGCCGTAGCGGTTGGGGCCGAGCTTGGTGGCCATCTAGCTCCCTCGGTAGGTGGAGTACGCGTACGGGCTGAGCAGCAGGGGCACGTGGTAGTGCCGCTGGGGGTCGGTCACGGTGAAGGTGATGACGACCTCGGGATAGAACGTCTCCGGCAGGTACGCCCCGGTGTCGAAGACGACGCGGTGCACTCCGGCCCCCGGGTCCCAGCCCTTGACGCGGCCGTCGTCATCGGTGCGCCCCTCGGCGATGACCTGACCGCCGTGCTCCAGGCGTACGCGGAGGCCGGCGGCGGGGAGCCCGGTGACCGCGTTCAGTACGTGCGTCGAGAAGCTCATGACTCCTCCATCCACTTCGCGATCCGCAACCGCGTGATCGCGGCCAGCTCGTCGCGGACGACGCCGCGTTCGGTCGCCTCGTCGTTGCGCAGCCGCTCGCGAAGCCTGGCGAGCATCTGGGCGCCCGTCAGCCCGGTGGCGCAGATCAGGTAGACGTGCCCGAACCGCTCCTCGTAGGCCCTGTTGCCCGCGGCCAGCGCCTCGCGCAGCTCGTCCGCTGGCTCGCTCTCCAGGCCCGACTGCTCCTGCCGCGACCACGCCGCGTCCCTGCCGTCCCCGCCCGCGCGCTCGCCGATCCTCGGGTGCGCCGCGAGCGCCTCCAGCACCTCGGCCCACCCCAGCTCCCGCACGGCCGCGCCGGCGGCCGCGGCCAGTTCGCCGAGATCCTGGTACGGCCGCAGGGCCGCCACCTTCCCGGCGAAGGCACGGGAGGCGCAGCAGGCGAGCAGTTCCTCCTCGGCGTCGGACGGCGACCGCGCGTTGAAGGCGTCGAGAGCGATGAGCATGTCAGCAGTACACACAGGCGACTCGTGCCCGGTCCATCCGCGAGAACTCCCAACTGCCCGCCCGGATGGCCAGGACTTTTCGTGTCATGCTCCAACACCCCGGGTTCACATCGTGATGACCGTCTTGCCCCGGGCGCTCCGCGCGGCGATCTCACGCAACAGGGTGGGAGCGTGCTCCAGCGGCACCAGGGACTCGACCCGCACCCGCAGCTCGCCGCTGTCGATCACGTCGGCCAGCTCCGCCAGGATCGGGCCGGTGACCTGGTTGACGACGTTCACGCCGCGGATCTCCCTGGCGGCCAGGGCCTCGGGGTCGAGCGCGTGGATGGTGCTGCAGATCACGCCGCCGGGGCGGACGAGCGCGGCCACGGAGTCGACGGCGGCGGGCGGGGTGACCAGGTCGAGTACGGCGTCGATCCCGTCCGGGTGGCCCGCGAGCACCTGGTCGGCCACCCCGCCCTTGGTGTGGTCAACGGTCTCCGCCGCGCCCAGGGCACGCATGATCTCGTCGGCGCCGGGCGCGGCGGTGGCGATGACGTGGGCGCCGCGTAGGGCCGCGAGCTGGGTGGCCGACTGGCCGACGCCGCCCGTCGCCCCGACGATCAGGACCGTCTGGCCCTCCTCCAGGCGTGCGGCCTCGACCAGGTCGCGGGCGGTCGCGGTGGCGGTGGGCACGGCCGCGGCCTGCTCGGGGAGCATGCCCTTGGGCATGAAGGCCACCGGGCCGTCCTGCGCGACCACGGCGTACTCCGCGAAGCTGCCCAGGCCGCGCGACGGGTCGGCGAAGCGGCCGTAGACCTCGTCGCCCGGCCTGAACCCGGTCACCTCGGCCCCCACGGCCGCCACGACCCCCGCGCCGTCCTGGCCCATGATCAGGGGGAAGCGGGGCGACATCCGATCCTTCATGGCGCCGCTCGCGATCTTGGTGTCGACCGGGTTGTAGCCGGCGGCGCGCAGCCGTACCAGCAGCTCGCCGGGGCGCGGCTCGGGCTCGGGCGTCTCGATGAGCTCCGGGTCCGCGCCGAAGTCGGAAATGGCGATGGCACGCATGTGGCTGTCCCCCGTCTTGGCATGCGCTGTGACGAGGTAGGCGTTCCCCGCGCCCGCCCCGGCCAAGGGGGCGGAACCCGCGTCTTGGAGCAAGCTTTGTGCAGCACCGGCTGCGGGCCGGAGGGAGTGTCGGCCGCCGCGCCTACACTGAGACCCATCATGACCCCAACATCCCTGATCGGCGGGCACGTGCTCGTGACGGGCGGCCTGGCGACGGGCGGCCTCAAATACATGGCCGAGATCGGCGCCGAGATGATCCAGGTGTTCGTCACCAACCCGCGCGGCTGGGCGCTCACGGAGGGCAAGCCCGACCAGGACGCCAAGCTGGCCGAGTCGGGGGTCGACACGTTCATCCACGTGCCCTATCTCGCCAACTTCGGCTCGCCCAGCCCGGAGACGCTGGCCAACTCCATCGCGATCGTGCGGCACACGCTGCGGCGCGGGGTGGAGACCCGCGCCAAGGGGGTGGTGGTGCACACGGGCTCGGCGGTGACGCAGTCGCGCGACGATGCGCTGCGCCAGACGCGGGAAAACCTGCTGCCGCTGCTCGACGAGATTCCCGACGACGGGCCCGACCTGCTGCTGGAGCCGATGGCGGGCCAGGGCGCCATGTTGTGCGCCACCGTCCAGGATCTGGAGCCCTACTTCGCGGCGCTCGACTGGCATCCGCGGGCCGGCGTCTGCCTCGACACGTGCCACGCCTATGCCGCCGGTCACGACCTCGCCGCGGAGGGCGGGGTGGCCGAGACGTTCGACGCCCTGCACAAGATCGCCCCCGGGCGGCTCAAGCTGATCCACGCCAACGACTCCAAGGACGTGTGCGGCGCGAAGAAGGACCGGCACGAGAACATCGGGGCCGGGCACATCGGCAGCCGCCCGTTCGCCGACATCATGCGGCACCCGGCCGTGGCGGGCGTGCCGATCTGCATCGAGACGCCGGGCAAGGCGCCCAAGCACGCCGAGGACATCGCCCTGCTGAAGAAGCTCCGCGACGGCTGACCAGAAGCCGGGACAGGACCCTACCCGAGCAGAAAAGCGTGATAGGGGCGCCTGCGCACGATCCGGCCGCCCCCGAAGGCCGGATCGCGGGGCCGGTCTCGCGGCCTCAGCAGGCGCCCCCTCACGAATCGGCGTGGCGGGCCCTACCCCCGGTCGAGGGCCCGGCAGCCGCGGTGACCTGCGTGGTCACCGGAGAACCCGGCGCATCAGATCTGTGTGAGCCTCCCGGCTCGTTCCCCCCCGATGCGCCGGGGTGGCTTTCCGATGCCGAAACACTACGGTCGCGATCTTGTGGGCGAAACCCCGTTTATGGACAGCTCGTCGAACGGTCTGTAGTCATCGCCATACGGAGAGTGCTCCTACGACGAGTGGTCCCCGGAACGCGGCGAACGGTAGATTCCCGGGCCCGCGAGATGCTCCGGCAGGTGCATCCTGGTCATCATCCGCCCCACTCCCCGCGGCAGCCGACCCGGTGTGACCAGGGAAATCACTATCATCGCGGCAAAGGCGACCGGTACGGCCACCGGCGCGGGGTAGGAAGTCAGCACGCCCATTTTCACGCCCGCCTCCTCGCAGGCCACGAGCGTCGCCGTCAGGCCCCCGCCCAGCCCGAGCCCGGCCACCACGCCCGCGTCCGTCAGCCGCCGCCACCAGATCCCGAGCACCAGCAGCGGGCAGAGCGTGGCCGCAGAGAGGCTCAGGCCGAGCAGCACGAGCGCCACCGACGCCCTCGGGCCGGTGGCTGCCGTCAGGGCGAGCGCGGCCACCAGGACCGCACCCACGGCGGTGCGGAAGGAGCGCACCCCGGCCCGCGTCAGGCACGCCGACACCGCGCCCCCGACCGCCACCAGCACCCCGCCCGTGGTGGCCAGGAAGGCGGCGAACGCCCCCGCCGCCAGCAACCCGGTGAGCAACTCGCCGACGAGCCCTGGATTCATCCTGGCGGGCAGCAGCAGCACGATCTCGTCCGCCGCCGCGCCGGTCACGTGTACGTGCCCCAGAACGCCGTAGAGCGGCGGCACGACGCAGAACACGGCCAGCATGGCCTGCGTCGCCACGATGGACCGGCGGGCCCCGTGCCCGTCCCTGTTGGTGTAGAGGCGGACGATCACGTGCGGCAGCCCCATCGTGCCCAGCGCGCACGCCAGCAGCACGGTCAGCACCCCGGGCAGCGACGGGTCACCGGCCCCCGCCAGCCCCGTGGCCCCGCCCCCGTAGGCCCCCTCGAACCAGGCGACGGGCCGTGCGCCGGACATGCACCAGCAGACGGCCCCCACCCCGACGAACACGATCAGCTTCAGCCAGAACTGCGAGGCCTGCACGCTGGTCACGCTCCCCAGCCCGCCCGCGAACGCCATGGCCAGCGCCGCCACCCCGACGGCCGCCCAGCCCAGCCACGGCGGCAGCCCGGTCAGCAGCCGCACCACGACCCCGGCCGCGTGCAGCTGGGCCACCAGGAACGTCAGCCCGATGACCAGCACGAAACCCGTGGTGAACCGGCGCAGCCTGGCCGATCCCAGCCGCCATTCGGCGAAGTCCGGCAGCGTGTACGTGCCGGAGCGCCGCAGCGGCGCGACGACCAGGGCCAGGATGACCACGAACCCGGCGGCGGCCCCTGCGGGATACCACAACATCGGCCCGCCACGGGTGGCGATGAGCCCGGCGGTGCCCAGGCAGGTCGCGGCCGAGGTGAACTCGGAAGTGATCGCGGCGCCGTTCCACCAGGGGGGAACCGCCCTGGCCGCCACGTAGAAGTCGGAGACGCCGCTGGAGCGGCGTGGTCGCGCGGCGCCCACCATGACGCCCAGAACCAGCACGAAGGCGATCCCGGTCAGCACCGCGACGGTCATCTCGCCGGCCGCCTCAGCCGCAGCACTCTCATCTCTCCAGCCGCTCCGCCCGCCTCAGCTGCAGCACGGCCAGCCCCACCCAAGCCCCCTGCACGGCCAGCGACAGCGCCACCCAGGCCCCGGGGGCGGGCACCCACAGGGCGATCACCGGGGCGCCCACCAGCAGTCCGGCCACGGCGCCCACGGTCAGCAGCGCCTGCCGTAACTGCCGCCCCACGATGGCCGGCACGTCGGGGACGCCATCCTCCGGCTCGGACGGCCCGCGCGCCCGCCCGAGCGCGGCCGGCCGGCGCGAGACGACCACCCGCCGCCCCGTCACCACACGACACCCTGGCGAACGGTCACGAGATCACACCCCTGTGCTGGCGTACGAGCTGCTCGCGGACCTGGCGGCTGTGGCGCCTGCTGACCTGCAGGGTCTCGGTGCCGACGGTGAGCGTCACCCGCCCGCCCTCGAACCTCAGCTCGCTGACGTGCCTGCCCGAGACCAGCGTGCTGCGGTGGATGCGGATGAAACCGGCCTCCGACCAGCGGCGCTCCAGCGCGGCCAGTGACATGCGCACCAGGTAGCTGCCGTCCACGGTGTGCAGGCGCACGTAGTCGCCCTTGGCCACGGCGAACCAGACGGACTGCTGCGGCACGAACCTGGTGCGCCCGCCGAGCTCGACCGGGATCACGTCGTCCTGGCCCGGCTCGGGGGTGGGCGAGGAGGCGGCCTCCAGCCTGCGCACGGCCTCGGACAGCCGCTCGGCCCTGACCGGCTTGAGCAGGTAGTCGACCGCCTCCAGGTCGAACGCCTGCACCGCGCACTCCTCGTGGGCCGTCACGAACACCAGCCGCGGCGGGCTCGGGAAGCCGCCGACGAGCCTGGCCAGGTCGAGCCCGTCGAGCCCGGGCATCCTGATGTCGAGGAACACCCCGTCGAGCCGCTCGCCCCCGCCGATCATCTGGACCATGTCCTGCAACGCCGTGACGCCGTCGGCGGCGGTCGTGACGTGTTCGATCCGGTCGTCCTGGCGCAACAGGTAGGCGAGCTCCTCCAGAGCAGGCACCTCGTCGTCGACGGCCAGAACTCGCAGCATGTCCTCCACGCTGCCGTATGAAAGCAAAGGTCACAAGCGACACGCCAGCCCAGCGTAAGGATTTGACTACATTGAGCTAAGTTGTGTCTTGGGCACCCGCAGCCGCACCTTGGTGCCCGCGCCCAACGCCGTCTCCACGACGAGCCCGTAGCCGTCGCCGTAGATCTGGCGCATGCGGAGGTCCACGTTCGCCAGCCCGATGCCGCTGCCCTCGCGGGCGGGGTCGTCGTCGAGCATGCGCCGGGCGTTCTCCGGGTCCATCCCCGCGCCGTCGTCCTCGACCGTGATGTGCGCCTCGGGGCCCGCGTCGCGCACTACGACCCGCACCTCGCCGGTGCCGCCGCGGCCGCGCATGCCGTGTTTGATGGCGTTCTCGACCAGCGGCTGCAGGCACAGGAACGGCACCGGCACCGGCAGCACCTCCGGCGCCACCTGCATGCTGAAGCGCAGCTTGTCGCCGAAGCGGGCGCGTTCCAGCAGCAGGTAGCGGTCGACGCAGGTCAGCTCGTCGGCCAGGGTGGTGAAGTCGTGCGCCCGGCGCAGCGCGTACCGGGAGAAGTCGGCGAAGTCGAGCAGGAGCTCGCGGGCGCGCCGGGGGTTCGTGCGGACGAACGAGGCGATCGTCGTGAGCGCGTTGTAGACGAAGTGCGGCGAGATCTGCGCGCGCAGGGCGCGCATCTCGGCCTCCAGCGCGCGCCGCCGCGAGGCGTCCAGGTCCGCCAGCTCCAGCTGGCCCGACACCCAGCGGGCGACCTCGGTGACGGTACGCACGAGCGCGGCGCTCACCTCGTCGTCGAAGGCCGCCAGCGTCCCCACGACCGTGCCGTCCACGGTCAGCGGCACCACGACCGCCCCGTGCGGCTCCCCCGCGAACACCTGCGCCCGTCCGGCGGCCAGCGCGGCCCTGGCGTAGGTGAGCACGTCGTCGGTGCACGGCCCGTCCCAGGCCAGCGCGGCCTCGGTCGAGGTGATCGCGAGGGCGTGGGTGCCGAGCAGCGTGTGCAGGTGGCTCACGGCCTTGCGGGCGGAGTCGCGGTTGAGCCCGGTACGCAGGGCCGGGGCGGCCATCGCGGCGATGTGCAGCGTGGTGAACGTCGCCTCGTCCGTCCTGCGGCCATCCGGCGACGGATGGCGCCTGGGAAATCGGGCAAGGGCGTAGCCGGCGACGAAAGTCAGGGAGGACAGCGCCACGCACGCGGTGGTCAGCATGCGGGCAACCGTAGCCAAAAACAGAGCGTGTTCGAGGGAAAACCCGGCGTGAAGTCTAAGGGGGTCCCTCGCCGGGTTCTTCCTGGTAGGAGTAACGCTGCTCGCGCCACGGATCGGCGACGTTGTGGTAGCCGCGCTCCTCCCAG
The DNA here is from genome assembly GCF_043197025.1 of Nonomuraea marmarensis. NCBI lineage: Bacteria > Bacillati > Actinomycetota > Actinomycetes > Streptosporangiales > Streptosporangiaceae > Nonomuraea > Nonomuraea marmarensis. The sequence goes on along the minus strand of NZ_JBICRM010000001.1, from coordinate 218,305 downwards.
AAACCCCGGCGATCTTCGAGGAGGTATTCGATGCCGCGCACCCATTTGACGCTCTTCCACGCGTACAGGTGCGGCACCACGATCCGCAGCGGGAAGCCGCGGTCGAGGCTGAGCGGCTTCTCGTCCAGCTCCATGGCGAACAGGGTGTCCGGCGCCGTGAAGTCGGACATCCGCAGGTTGGCGCTGTAGCCGTATTCGGCCCAGATCATCACGTGGCGCACGCCGGGGTCGGGCGGGGCGGCCGCCATGATCGTGGCGGGGGCGACGCCGCGCCACTCGTTGGCCATGAGCGAGAACTTGGTGACGCAGTGGAAGTCGGCGATCCGGGTCGTGCGGGGCAACTGCTCGAAGTCGTTCCAGGCGAAGCAGTGCTCCGCGCCCGAGGCGGTGGCCCCGAAGACGCGGAAGTCCCAGGTCTCGGGCTTGAACCGGGGCACCCTGCCGTAGTGGATCACGGGTCGGCCGCGCGGCACGTACTGGCCTGGAGGCAGGCGCGACTCCTCCACGATCACTCCCCTCACCGGTCTCGCGTCTTGGGCCATCCTGCCATCGGATGGTCGATGCCTCGCCAGCGGGTGCGGTGCGCTACCATTGGCAGCTATGCGCGCAGCGTTCCTGTTTTGGTATGGCGACGGACCCGAGTCCGTTCGCCATCTGACGCTGCGCTAGCAGACAGGCGAACGAAGGCCCCGGGTCCACAGGACCCGGGGCCTTTCGTGTTTTCAGGAGAAGGAGAGCAGAAAATGGTGATCGTGATGGGGCCCGAGGCCACCGCGGACGATCTGGCGTCCATCGTGTCGGTCGTCCAGGCGGCCGGCGTCGAGGCGTTCGTGAGCAAGGGGGTGCGGCGCACGATCGTCGGCCTGGTCGGCGACGTGACCCAGCTCGACGCGGCCGGCCTGCGCGGCATGCGCGGGGTGCGCGACGTCATGCGCGTGTCGACGCCGTACAAGCTGGTCAGCAGGGAGAACCACCCGGAACGCTCCACGATCCACGTGGGCGGCGTGCCGATCGGTCCCGACACCGTGACGTTGATCGCGGGGCCGTGCGCGGTGGAGACGCACCAGCAGACCCTCGACGCGGCCAGGATGGCGCAGGCGGCGGGCGCGGCCCTGCTGCGCGGCGGGGCCTTCAAGCCGCGCACCTCGCCGTACGCCTTCCAGGGGCTGGGCGAGAAGGGCCTGCGCATCCTGTCGGACGTGCGCGAGGAGACCGGGCTGCCGATCGTGACGGAGGTGGTGGACGCCCAGGACGTGGAGCTGGTGGCCTCCTACGCCGACATGCTGCAGGTCGGCACCCGCAACATGCAGAACTTCGCGTTGCTGCAGGCCGTCGGCGCGGCCGGGCGCCCGGTGATGCTCAAGCGCGGCATGAACGCCACCATCGAGGAGTGGCTCATGGCCGCCGAGTACATCGCGCAGCGCGGCAACCTGGACATCGTGTTGTGCGAGCGGGGCATCAGGACGTTCGAGACGGCCACCCGCAACACGCTCGACGTCTCGGCCGTCCCGGTGGCGCAGCGCCTGTCGCACCTGCCCGTGATCATCGACCCCTCGCACTCGGGCGGGCGCCGCGACCTGGTGTTGCCGCTGACCCGCGCGGCCATCGGGGTGGGCGCGGACGGCGTGATCATCGATGTGCACCCGCAGCCGGAGCAGGCGCTCTGCGACGGCCCGCAGGCGCTGGTCGACACCGACCTGGGCGAGCTGGCCCAGGTCATGAACGACTTCCCGGCGCTGCTGGGCAAGTCCGCGGCGGCCGCGGTCGCCGCCTGACCTGATGCCGGAGCGCCACCCGCCACAAGCGATCCCGTGCGGCCGGCCGCGCCACGAGCCCCTCGTCGGCCGTACTCAGCGGTAACTTGAGTACTCGAACCCATGCGCCGGGCTTCGTCGCGGGCCCACGATGGCCCCATGACGAAGCCCATACGACCCACCCAGACCACCGCGTTCTACGTCCAGGCGATCCTGTCGTTCGCCGTCTCGCTGTCCTCCGTGGTGATCGCCCTGATCTACCTCCCCACCGCGGGCTGGATCAGGGCGTTCCTCGGGCTGGGCCTGCTGTACGTCGTCACCTCGACCGTCACGCTGTGCAAGGTCGTACGGGACCGGCAGGAGCAGTCGGAGGTCACCAATCGCGTCGACCAGGCCCGGCTCGACAAGCTGCTGGCCGAGCACGACCCGTTCAAGGTCGACGCCTGACTACAGCGTGTACTCCTGGATCGAGTCGGCGAGCTGCACGCACAGCTCCTCGGCGTCGAGCCGCTTCTCGATCTGCTTCAGGTCCTCGATCTTGGCCCGGGTCTCCGCGCGCTTGGGCGCCAGCAGGGTGCAGCAGTCCTCGTCGGGCAGCTCCGAGATCTCCAGCGTGCCGATGCGCCGGGCCTCGGCCATGATCTCGGTCTTGTCCCAGCCCACCAGCGGCCGCAGGATCGGCAGGTCCACCGCGTTGTCCTGGGCGGCGATGTTGGTCAGGGTCTGTGAGGAGACCTGACCGAGGGCGTCACCGGTGACCAGCGCGGCGGCGCGGATGCGGTGGGCGACCTCCTCGGCCGTCTTGAGCATGAGCCGCCGCTGCGCGATCACGGCCAGCCGGTCCTGCCCCGAGGTGCGGATCGACTGCTGCGCCTTGCCGAACGGCACCACCCACAACCGCGACCTGCCCTGGAACCGGTCGAGCTTCCTGACCAGCGCGTACGCCTTGTAGATCGACTCGGACGTGGTGAAGGGGATGCCGGAGAAGTGCAGGAAGTCGACGTGCAGCCCGCGCTTCATCATCCGGTACGCCGCCACCGGCGAATCGATGCCGCCCGACATGAGCGCCAGCGCCCGGCCGCTGCTGCCGACGGGCAGGCCGCCCTGGCCGGGGATGCCGCCGGTGAAGACGAACACCTCGTCCCTGTCGACCTCGATGAACACCGTCAGCTCCGGGTTCTTCAGGTCGACGGGGAGGCCGTACTCGTCGTTGATCGCGCCGCCCACGAACCGGTCGAGCTCGTTGGAGCGCAGCGGGAAACGCTTGTCGCGGCGGCGGGAGCGGACCGCGAAGCGGGCGCCGCGCTTGGCCTCCTCGCTCTCGCCGACCAGCTCGAGACCGGCCTTGAGCACGGTGTCGGGGTCCTTGGCGACCCGCCAGGCCCGGTGGATCCAGACCAGTCCCGGCACGTCGGCGACCCGCTGGGCCACGGCCTCGGCCTGCTCGGTGGTGGCGCCCTGAGGCAGGAAGATCGCGATGACGCCGTGCCGCCTGCGCACGTCGACCTTGAGGTCGAGCGTCTGGAGCGCGTCGCGGATGTTGCTGATCAGCCGGCGTTCGAACAGGTCGCGGTTCTTGCCTTTGAGGACGATCTCGCCCAGCTTGAGCAGAACGCACGGCTCGCCCAGGGCGGACATCGTCATGGTGGAACCTCCGGGAAGACGGGGAAATGCGCGCGTTGATGGCAACGTTGCACCCCATCGAGTTTAGTCCGCGTCGAGTCCCTTCTCGATCGCATATCGCACCAGCTCCACCCGGTTGTGGAGCTGGAGTTTGCCGAGCGTGTTCTGGACGTGGTTCTGCACGGTGCGGTGCGAGAGCACCAGCCGGTCGGCGATCTGCCGGTAGGACAGCCCCTTGGCGACCAGCCTGAGCACCTCGGTCTCGCGCTCGGTCAGCCGCGGCCCCTCGGCGGGCGCGGGCTGCGCGGCCAGCCGCCGGTACTCGCCGAGCACGAGCCCGGCCAGGCCAGGGGTGAACACCGCGTCGCCGTCGGCGGTACGCCGTACCGCGTCGAGGAACTCCTCCCGGCCGGCCGACTTCACCAGATAGCCGCAGGCGCCCGCCTTGACCGCCGCCAGCACGTCGTCCTGCTCGGCGCTGGCCGACAACACCAGCACCCTGGGCGGCGGCTCCATCCCGGCCAGCCGGGCGGCCACCTCGGCACCCGACACGTCCGTCAGCCGCAGATCGAGCACCACGACGTCAGGCAGCACCGCCGCGGCCACCCGCACCGCCTGCCGCCCCTCCCCCACGGCGGCCACGACCTCGTAACCGGCCTCGGCGAGATCCCTGGCGACCCCGTCACGCCACATGGGATGATCGTCCACCACCATCACCCGCACCATGCCCGCCACTCTAGGACCCGCCACCCGGAAACGGATGACGCCCTCCGATCCGCCGGCCCGCTCGGGAGACCACACAGGGCTGGACGTCGTGCTGATGACGGCAACGGACGTGACCGCGCACTCCTAGACGGGTACGGTGATCTCGATCTCCGTGCCCTCGCCCGCATGGGTGGCGATGGCGACCGCGCCGCCGAGGTCGGCGATGCGGCCCCGGATCGACTGCGCGATGCCCAGGCGGCCGTCAGCGGCGGCCTGGTCCAGGCGGCCGTCGGGAATGCCCGGGCCCTCGTCCCGTACCGTGACCGAGATCGTGCCGTCCGACGACTCGGCGAAGATCCACGCGCGGGCGTCAGGGCCGCAGTGGTCGCGGACGTTGTCCAGGGCGGCCCGGACGGCCGCGGCCGTCCCCTCCGCCACCGGCGTGGGCAGGACCAGCGGCGTGGCCGGGGTGGAGACCGTCACCTGGGGCGAGGCGTGGCGCAGCAGGAGAGTGCGCAGGTCGGTGGCGCCGGTGGCGGCGGGACGTGCGGCGACGAGCTCGCGCAGGGCGGCCTCCTGCTCACCGGCCAGGCGGCCCAGCTCGGCCGCCTCGCCGCCGATCTGCCGCCCGCGCCGCTGGACCAGGGCGAGCACCTGCAGGACCGAGTCGTGGATGTCGCGGGCCAGGCGGTCGCGCTCGCGCTGGGCGGCCTCCATCTCGGTGGCCTGTTGGAGGCGTTCCTCGGCCTGCCTGGCCAGCCGGGCCACGTGGCCGACCACGACGCCTGACAGGAACAGTAAGACGGCGCCGTTGATCAGGATGGGCGCCTCTGGAGTGCGCACCCGCAGCCACAGGTCGCCCGCCGCGACGACGGCCGCCGCCACCGCGCCCGAGCGCCGGCCGGCGTGCACGGCCCAGGCGAGCACCGGCCCGGCCACCCAGGTCGCCGGGACCGGCATCGTGCCCATGGCACCCTGCTGCGCGCCCTCGACGTACGGCGAGGCGAGCAGGCACGCCACCGCCACCAGCAGGTCGATCGCCAGCAACGGCCACCGGCGCAGCGCCGCCACCGAGTACGCGAACGTCGCCCCCGCCGTCCACGCCACCATCACCCCGATCACCAGCCAGCCGAGGACCGGCTGCTCGTAGCCGCGGTGCTGCGCCATCAGCACGGCCGCGTACACCAGCGACGCGACCCGGAAGACCGCGATCGCGCGCCAGAACGCGCCCTCAATGGCCATGAGACCTTCTCATGTTCTCGACTGGTGAGTTGACAGATAGTCGAGGTATCCATGCGAAAGGGACATGTCGGATGCCAGAATCCGGGGACCCCTAATGCAAGGAAGCTCGAACATATGACCGCAGTGAATCATTTCACCTACGGCCTGCTCACGCCGCTGCTCGCCTACGTGATGTCATGCATCGGTTCGATGCTCGGGCTGCGGCTCACCGCGCAGGCGCACGCCTCGCGGGGCGGCTCCCGGGTGCGGTGGCTGCTGGGCGCGGCCATCTCCATCGGCGGCACGGGCATCTGGGTCATGCACTTCATCGCGATGATGGGCTTCGAGGTGGAGGGCACCCAGATCAAGTACGACGTGTGGCTCACCGTCGCCTCGGCCGTGGTGGCCATCGTGGTCGTGGGCACCGGCCTGTTCCTGGTCTCCTACGGCCGCGGCCGGATCCTGGCCCTGCTCGGCGGCGGCCTGCTCACGGGGCTCGGCGTGGCCTCCATGCACTACCTGGGCATGTACGCCATGAACATGTCCGCCCACGTCTCCTACGACCGCGTCACCGTGGCGGTCTCCGTGGGCATCGCCGTGGTCGCGGCGACGGTGGCGCTGTGGTTCACGCTCAGGGTCAAGAAGCCCATCTGGATCACCGGCGCCGCCCTGGTCATGGGCATCGCCGTGGCGGGCATGCACTACACCGGCATGTACGCGATGCAGGTGGCGGTCGACAGCGAGCCCGGGATGGTCTCCGGAGCCGACGCGCTCGACTTCCTCGTGCCCCTCATGACCGTGATCAGCCTGATCACGCTGACCATGCTCCTCATGGTCATCCTCTCCCCGTCCGAGGAGGAGCTGCACGAGGACGCGGAGCTGGTGGCCAAACTCGAACTGCGCCGGCGCACCGGCCAGCAGCAGCAACTCAGCTATCCCGCGCCGCCGGTCGCGCCGATGCCGTCGAACCGGCAGCAGGCGATGCAGCCGATGGCCGCCCCCATCATGCCGGCCCCCACGCAACAGGCCCCCTCAGTGCCGCCGCAGCAGCGCCGGCAGCCGACGCGGACGCGCGCGCGCCGAAGGTAGTTGCGCCAACGGCGACACCCTGCTCATACTCCCTTATCGGTGCGTAAGGGGATGGGTGGGGTTATGTCGCCGATTGACCATTTTTCCTTCGGGCTCTTAACGCCCGTACTCGCGTACATCATGTCCAGCGTGGGCTCGATGCTGGGCCTGCTGCTGACTTCAAGGGCCCGCCTCATCGGCGGGCGTGAGGGGAGGTACTGGCTGGTCGGGGCCGCGTTCGCGATCGGCGGCACGGGCATCTGGACCATGCACTTCATCGCCATGCTCGGTTTCTCCGTGAGCGGCTCGGTGATCAGATACGACGTGCCGATGACCGCCGCCTCGGCGCTCATCGCCGTCACCGTCGTGGGGATGGGGCTGTTCCTGGCCTCGTACGGCGGCGAGCGACTGGGGTTCCTGCTCGGCGGCGGCGTGCTGACCGGGTGCGGCGTGGCCAGCATGCACTATCTCGGCATGGCCGCCATGAACATGTCCGGCAACGTCTCCTACGACCCCGTGGTCGTGGCGATCTCCGTCCTGATCGCGGTCGCGGCGGCGACGGTGGCGCTCTGGTTCACGCTGCGGGTCAGCGGTGCGCTCAGGATCGGCGGTGCGGCGCTGGTCATGGGCGTGGCGGTCTCGGGCATGCACTACACGGGGATGTACTCGATGTCGGTGGCGACGCATTCGGAGATGGTGCCGGTGCCGGGCGCGAAGTCCATCGACTTCCTGCTGCCGCTGATCGTCGGCATCAGCGTGATCACCGTGGGGCTGCTGCTGGCCGTGGTGTTGTCGCCGTCGGAGAAGGAGCTGCGCAGCGAGGCCGAGTTCAGGGAACGGTTGCGCGGACGCGACGAGGGCGCGCCGGAGGTGGATCTCTTCGGCACGCCCCGCGGTTGAGCTATCTCCTAGGTACGGCTTGCGTCACAAAGTGGGCCGCCGACTCGCTGTGACGCAAGCCGTACCCTGAGGGGGGTTGTAGCGGAAACCCCGCTGGTTCAGAACCTACGGGGGCCCGCTTGCAACCCGCTTACAGTCAGCCGAAGAAAACCTCCGCCTCGGAGTAACGTGACACCGGCACGGTCTTCAGCTCGGCCGTGGCCTCGTCAAGCCCGACGCGGACGATCTCGGTGCCGCGCAGCGCGACCATCTTGCCGTAGTCGCCCTCGTGGGCCGCGTCGATGGCCTGCAGCCCGAACCTGGTGGCCAGCACCCGGTCGTAGGCCGTCGGGGTGCCGCCGCGCTGGATGTGGCCGAGCACCGTGGTGCGGGCCTCCTTGCCGGTGCGCTTCTCGATCTCCTTGGCCAGCACCTCGGCGATGCCGCCCAGCCGTACGTGGCCGAACGCGTCGAGCTCGCCCGCCTGCAGCTCCATCTGGCCCTCGATCGGGTGCGCGCCCTCGGCCACCACGATGATCGGCGAATAGCGGGTGCGGAAGCGGGACTCCACGTATTCGCAGACCCGGTCGATGTCGAACGGCTTCTCCGGGATGAGGATGACGTTCGCGCCGCCCGCCATGCCCGCGTGCAGCGCGATCCAGCCGGCGTGCCGGCCCATGACCTCGCAGATGAGCGCCCGGTGGTGGGACTCGGCGGTGGTGTGGAGCCGGTCGATGGCCTCCATCGCGATGTTGACGGCGGTGTCGAAGCCGAAGGTGTAGTCGGTGCCCGACAGGTCGTTGTCGATCGTCTTGGGCACGCCCACGACGTTGACGCCGCGGTCGTAGAGCTGCTTGGCGACGCCCAGGGTGTCCTCGCCGCCGATGGCGATCAGCGCGTCCACGCTGGTGGCGGCCAGGTTCTCCTTGATCCGGTCGACGCCACCCTCGATCTTGATCGGGTTGGTGCGCGAGGAGCCGAGTATCGTCCCGCCGCGCGGCAGGATGCCGCGCACGGCCTGGATGTCCAGCGGCATCGTGTCGCCTTCGAGCGGACCGCGCCAGCCGTCGCGGAAGCCGACGAACTCGTGGCCGTAGACGCTCACTCCCTTTCGCACCACTGCCCTGATCACGGCGTTGAGACCGGGGCAGTCGCCGCCCCCGGTGAGCACTCCAATACGCATGCCGGGTTCCTCCCGATGGGGTTCACTAACCGGAACCATTGGTGTTAAGACGTCAGTGTTCAGAGTCGCATTCTGCCCGCCTGCGCGGGCAGTGGTCTAGACCAAACGCCAGGCTCCGCAACCTAAACGCGTATTGCGAGGAGATTTCGTGACTGTGCTGGCCATCGATGCCCGGACAACAGGTGTAACGGCTCTCGTAGATACCGAAAACGGGCAAATCTAGTCCCGAGGATAACGAGGAATTCGCCCAGCATTTGCCTTCCCCCGGCTGGGTCGGGCACAACCCTGAGGACAGCCGGCAGGCCACGCCGTCCGCCTGCGCCGCTACAGGAGGCCGGCCGGGCCCTTGGCGAATCGGGTCAGGACGTTGATCGTGGCGCGGCGGGTGAAGGCGGCGGCGGACTCCGTGACGCCGTGCCCGCAGCGCCTGCCCCGCATCGCGCACACCCAGCGCATCGTGCCCGACGCGAACACCCCGGCCCCGCCGGGCGCCTCGTAGTAGGTGCTGTGGGTGACGGTCGACCGGCCGCCGCACGAGAACGGCGACTCGGCCAGCACCTCGACGTTCTCGGGCGAGCCCGGCGACACCTTGTCGGTCTCCACCCCGACGAGCCCCGGGAAGCGCCTGCCCTGGGTGCCGTCGAAGATCCAGTGTCCCGGTCTGCGCACCTGGTAGACGCCTTCCGCGGGGAAGCAGTCGTACATCTGCCCCACCAGCCTGCTCTCCGGCCGCGACGCGCGCCAGAGCCGGCACAGGCGCTCCTTGTCGCAGGCGACCTTCCTGTCGTGCAGCCCGATCCGCCAGTAGACGGCGTTGGCGCCGAGGAAGGCCAGGTTGGTGCCGTGGTCCCTGGCCTCGGTGACGACCTTGCGCATGCCCGGCGACCAGTACTCGTCGTGGCCGAGCGAGACCACCGCGCGGGCGCCGTCCAGCGCGCCGGGCTTGAGGTCGAGGTTGGTCAGGTACGCCAGCGGCACGTCGCTCTGCTCGGCCACGGCCAGCGCGTCCTTCTCGAAGTCCAGGAACAGCCGGGCGCCCGTGCTGTCGTACGGGCGGTCGAAGGTGACGGTGCGGGAGCGTCCGGCGAAGCCGCCGGGGCCTTCGTAGAGGCTGCGGCCGCCCCACAGGTTGTACGCCTGCCAGGTGGTGACGGCGTTCACCATCACGACGCGGCCCGCGGTGGAGGCCGAGCGCACGGTGACGGGGACGTAGCGCTGGGCGCCGGAGGAGGCGTCGAGCCTGATCAGGTACGCGCCCTCCGGCCAGCCCGCGGTGTCCACGGTGAGCGATGGGGCCCAGTGCGCGGCGGTCACGGTGCCGTTCACGAGCTTCATCCGCGGCTGCCGTACCCCCCGGACCTGGGGTGATTCCCACACCTTGGTGGGGTTCGCGCCCATGCGGAAGGCGCGGGCGGAGAAGCGCGGCGCGGTCGTGGAGACGTGCAGGCTGAAGCGTTCGCCGGGCAGGACGCTCACCCGGTCGGCGTAGCCCTCGATCTCGTGGTCCGCGCCGTGCCTGGTGATGCGCCACGACTCCTGCACGTCCACGGTGGGCGGCGGGGTCGTCCTGACGGGTGGCCCAGCGGCGGGCCCAGCGGGAGTCACTGCGGCGGGCGCGCCGCCGCACCCGGCGGCCAGCAGGACGAGGGCAACGATGATCTTACGCACACGCCCATGGTCATGACCGAACCGCTCGTTGGGCCGTGACTTGGTGAACTCCTTACATGATCAGCACGCAGGCTGGGCTTTCGACCTCGTACGCCTGGCCGACCGGCTCGGGGACGCCGTCCTTCAGCGCGAAGGTGGTGACGGCGTCGGAGTGCTGGTTGGCCACGTACAGGCGGTCGCCGTCGATGGCGAAGTGCCTGGGCCAGTCGCCGCCGGATGAGACCTCGGCCACCGGCGACAGGTCGTCGGCGCGCAGCACCGAGATCGTGTTGGGGCCGCGGTTGGCGACGTAGACGAGGTCGCCGTCGAGCTGCAGGTGGGAGGGGTTGTTCTCGTCCTCGTGGCGGGAGGCGGGGGCGACCGTGTGCCAGTCGCCGTCGATGAGGGTGACGGTGCCGTCGAGCTCGCCCGCCACGTAGAGCCGCGAGCCGGAGAAGGCGAAGTGGCGCGGGCCGGTGCCGGGGTGCAACGTGATCGGCTCCAGCGCCGTGCCGTCGTATTGGTAGCGGCGGATCTCATCGGTGCCGAGGTCGGAGACGTGCAGGATGTCGTCGTGGAAGACGGCCTGGTGGGCGTGCGGGCCCTGCTGGCGGTCCGGGTTCGGGCCCGAGCCCTCGTGGGGCAGCACGATCGGGTCTCCCTCGAACGCGCCGCGGGAGTCCAGCGGGTAGAGGATCGCGGTGCCGTCGCCGTAGTTGGCCGCCGCCAGCAGGCTGCCCGTGGGGTCCACGGCGACGTGGCAGGGGCTGTGGCCCTCGCTGGGGCGCTCGTCCAGCGGGGCGAGCGTTTCCCCTGCCTCGTAGGCGGTGAGCCACCCGCGTTCGAGCTCGCCCACGGCGTACAGCACCGGCAGGGACGGGTGTGCGGCCAGGAACGACGGCGCCGCCACTCTGGTCAGCTCGCCGCCGATCGTGACGATGCCGGGGCCGTATCCGCCTACGCGCAGGTGCTTCACAGCGAGGATCCTCTCATGGTTGACTATGACAATGAGTTCGTTGACAGAGGCAAGGGTCTCTGAGGTCCGAGTCTTCAACCGGTTCTATACGAAGGTGATCGGCGCGCTCCAGGCGGGGATGCTCGACTCGCCGTACTCGTTGACCGAGGTGAGGGTGCTGTTCGAGCTGGCGCGGGCCGAGCTGATGGAGACCGGCGACCTGCGCGGGCTGCTCGACCTCGACGCGGGCTACCTCAGCAGGATCCTGACCCGGCTCGACGGCGACGGCCTGATCGTGCGCGAGCGGTCCGCCTCCGACGCCCGCAGGCAGCTCGTACGCCTCACCCCGGCGGGCTCCGGCACCTTCGCGGGGCTCGACCGGCGCTCCGCCGAGGAGGTCGAGCGGCTGCTGTCCGGGCTGGCGGAGGAGGACCAGCAGCGGCTGGTCGCGAGCATGGCGACGATCAGGCGGCTGCTCGGCTCCGCCGGCTCCGGGCGCGAGCCCTATGTGATCAGGCCCCCGCGCACCGGCGACCTGGGCTGGGTCGCCTACCGGCACGGCGTGCTCTACAGCGAGGAATACGGCTGGGGCACCGGGTTCGAGCAGCTCGTCGCCGGGATCGTGGCCGGCTTCGACTTCTCGCGGGACGCCGGGTGGATCGCCGAGGTGGACGGCGAGCGGGCCGGGTGCGTGTTCTGCGTGCGGCAGGACGACACGACGGCCAAGCTGCGGTTGTTGCTCGTCGAGCCGTCCGCCCGGGGGCTCGGGCTCGGGCGGCGGCTGGTGGAGGAGTGCCTGCGGCACGCGCGGGCCGAGGGCTACAAGCGGATCACGCTGTGGACGCGCGACTGCCTGGTGAGCGCGCGGCGCATCTACCAGGCAGCCGGGTTCGAGCTGGAGTCGGAGGAGCAGGGCAGGGAGAACGGGATCGAGCTCATCGAGCAGGTGTGGTCCCGCGATCTCTGACCCTGCTGGGCCACCAGTTGAGCGGGCCCGCCAGGCGCATCAGGCTCGGCACGAGCACTGCCCTGATCACGGTCGCGTCCACCAGCACGGCCACCGCCATGCCGACGCCCAGCATCTGCACGAACATCACCTCCGCCGTGGCGTACGCGGCGAACGTGAGCGCCAGGATGCCCCCGGCCGCCGTGATCAGCGGTGCACTCCGTTGCAGGCCCGTGGCCACGGCCTCCTCCGTGTTGCCCGTCCTGTCGTATTCCTCCTTGATCCTGGACAGCAGGAAGACCTCGTAGTCCATCGACAGGCCGTAGGCGATGCAGAGCATCAGGATGGGGATGCTCGCGTCGAGCGTGCCCGTCGGGGTGAAGCCGAGCAGCCCCGACAGGTTGCCGTCCTGGAAGATCCAGACGATGGCGCCGAACATGACGCCGAGGCTGAGGACGTTCAGCAGGGTCGCCTTGAGGGGGATGATCAGGCTCCTGGTCATGAGGAACAGGACCAGGAACGTCACGCCCAGCATGAGCGCCAGGACGAGCGGGAGCCGGTCCACGACGGAGGCCCGATAGTCGGACAGCTCGGCCGGGTAGCCGCCCACCAGGACCTCGAACGGGGGGGCGACGGAGCGTACGGACTGCGCGAGCCGCACGGGGTCGTCGGCCAGGGCCGCGGCGGACGGGACCACGGACAACCAGGCGCCTTCGCCCTGGAACCTGGCCGGGTCGCCGGCTCCCACCCGCCGGCCGTTCGCGAACGAGCCCGCGGCCGAGTCGACCTGGGCGACGCCGGGTAGTTGGGACAAGTTCACGGCATACTGCGAAATATCGCCTGACGCCGTATTTTTCGAGATCAGTTGGATGGCGTCTGTTTCCTCCGCTGGGAAGGACTGGCGGACGATCTCCTGGGTCTGCCGCGAGGGCGCCTCCAGGGGCAGGATGCGGTCGTCGGCGACGCCGAAGCGCAGGCCCAGGAACGGGGACGCGAGCAGCAGCAACACCGCCGTGGCCAGGCCGCCGAACACCAGCGGGCGGCGCATCACCCGGGTGGCCAGCCCGTGCCAGAACCCCGCCTCGCGCTCGGGCCTGACTCGTTTGGGCAGCATCGTGCCGCCGATCGAGGCGAGCACGGCGGGCAGCACGATCATCGCCGCGACCAGGCCGCCCGCGACGACGGCGATGCCCGCGTACGCGAAGGAGCGCAGGAAGTCGAACGGCAGCGCGAACAGCACGGCCAGGGACGTGGCCACGGTCAGCCCGCTGAACAGCACGGTCCTGCCCGCGTGCTCGACGGCGCCCGCGACCGCGCTCGCCCGGTCCGCGCCGCGCCGCGTCTCCTCGCGGAAACGCTGGATCAGGAACAGGCAGTAGTCGATGCCGAGGCCGAGGCCCATGGCCAGGGTCAGGTTGAGGGCGAACGTGGAGATCTCGGCGAACTGCAGCACCCCGCTCAGCAGCGCCAGCCCGATCACCATCGCGAACACCCCGGCCAGGATCGGCACCAGCGCCGCCATGGCCCGCCGCAGGTAGAGCCAGAGCAGCACGAAGGCCAGCGGGAAGACGACCAGCTCGGCGCGTACGAAGTCCTGCCTGGCCAGTGGCACCGTCTGGCGGAACACCTCCTCCCCTCCCCCGGCCCGCACCTGGAGCATGCCGGCGCCCTGGGTGATCTCGGGCACGAGCCTGGGCAGCACCTGGCCCCGCACGTGGTCGGCGTCCCCCGGGATGCGCACCACGACCAGGGCGTGCCTGCCGTCCTCGCTGCGCAAGGTGGCGGGCTTGCCGCGGGTCCAGTAGGAGGCGGACTCGGCGACGCCGTCCTCGCGGCCGATGCGCGCGGTCAGCTCCCTGCCCTCGGCTTCGACCGCCGGGTCGTCCACGGTGCCGTTCTTCGCGGTGACCAGGAAGATCATGTCGGGGCTGCCGGTGCCGAACCGCTCGATCAGCTCGGCCTGCGCCCTGTCGGACTCCGAACCCGGCGCCTCGAACCTGGCCAGCGACAGCCGCGGCACCGCCCCGGCGGCGAGCACGCCCGCGCCGATCAGCACGGCCAGGGCCAGCGACAGGACGAGCCTGCGGCGGCGTACGAGGAGGAATCCGAGCCTGCGCAGCGGCGGCCCCGCCGTCGCGTCGCGGGCGGGCCTGACCCGCGTGTTCACCGCCATGCCCGCACCACCGCCGCTCGCGCTGTAACGAGCACCGTTCTCATGGGATCTCCCGATTCAAAACTCGGTAAACTACTCGTGTTTGACTCCCGAACCAGAAATACAAGTAAATGCTCGCATTTGTCAACGAGGAGACCCATGCCTGAACGCACGGTCCGCCGGCAGGCGCGCGGCCTGAAGCGCATGGCCGAGATCCTCGACGCCGCCGAACTGGTCATCGCCGAGGTCGGCTACCCGGACCTGACGACGAACCAGGTCGCCGCGCGGGCCGGGATGTCACCCGGGTCTCTGTACCAGTTCTTCCGCAACAAGGAGGAGATCCTGGAGGGGCTGGTGGTCCGCTACACCGACGAGCGTCAGGAGTTCTGGGCCGCCCGGCTGGCCGCCGTCACGCCGGACGTCCCGGTGGAGGCGCTGGTCGGGCAGCTCGTGGACGAGAGCGTCAGGTTCAAGAGCGCGTCGCCTGCGTACTGGTCGCTGCTGTACGGGACGGCCACCGGCGATCAGCTGGCCTCGGCCTCGCAGCGGCTGCACGAGGACATCGCCCGGCAGATCGCCGCCATGCTGCGCCGCCTGTCCCCTGACCTCTCCGAGGAACGCGCCCAGCTCACGGGCACGATGACGCTGGCGATGGTGAAGGCGGTGATGCCGATGATCACGTCGGCGTCCCCCGAGCGCAGCGCCGAGCTGGTGAACGAGCTGAAGGTGGTGCTGGTGCGCTATCTCCGGGTTTAGGCGCGGAAGGGGCCCGTCACCTCGAACGTGTGACCCTCCGTGCGGCCGCGCCTGGCCGAGAGGTAGAGCCGCTCGCCCCCCGGCGAGAACGCCAGCCCGGTCAGCTCGGCCCCGTCGTGCCCCTGGAGCCTGAGGAACGGCGTGACCGCCCGGTCCGGCGCGATCACGTCGATCTCCGTCGTCTCCCTGGCCACATAGAGGTCGCCCGAGGGCGCGGCGGTGATGGCGCGCACGCCCTCGCACAGCCGGTCGAGCGTGGAGGTCTGCGCGTCGTAGGCCCACAGGCCCGTGTCGCCCTTGGTGGTGAAATAGCAAACCCCGCCCGCGTAGTGGCAGCCGTCGCCGCCGTCGAAGTGGCGGGCGTCCTCGACCTGGTGGCGGGCCGCCTTGAACAGGGCCGCCGGCGAGGGGACCGTCTGCCAGCCGCCGGAGGCGCACAGCACCTCCAGCGTGCCCTCCGTCAGGTCGCCCCAGTCGCCCGGCCTGAACCGGTAGAAGCACCCGTCGGGCTCGTCCTCGGTCATGTAGACCACGTGCCGCTCCGGGTCGCAGGCGGCGGCCTCGTGTTTGAAGCGGCCCATGGCCAGGCGGGGACGGGCGGCCCGGGCGCCGTAGGGGTCGCATTCGAAGACGCGGCCGCGGTGACCGAGCTCGCACGACAGCCAGGTGTGCCACGGCGTGGCGCCGCCCGCGCAGTTGAGGTCGGTGCCCGACAGGATGCGATAGGCGTCGCCGATGCTGCCGTCGGCGCGGAAGCGCAGCGCCGAGGCACCCCCGAGCAGGGGCAACTCGGAGTTGGACACGTAGATCCAGCCCGCACCGTCGGGGAAGCAGGCGCCGCCGTCGGGGGCGGCGTGCCAGGTCAGCCCGGCCACCTTGTCGCCCGAGCAGGCCACGACCCGGCCGGTGAACCCTGCGGGCAGCGCGAGGCCGTCGGCGCCCGGCAGGCCGAGCGGTCCATACGGGCTGATGCCGCCCTGCAAGAGCGGGCCCGTGCGGAGGAGAGTCTTGTGGGACATCGTGGGGCCTCCCTCTAGGTGCCACGCTAGTCGACCGCACCGACATGAATGGCAGGGACTCGCGACATCAAACTCTGCGCAAACCTCGTGCTCACGCTCCGCGATCAGGCGCGTCTTGGTCACGTTCGGTACGCCTAGCCCAGGTACGCGAACCAGCGACCGGCCTCCTCATGACAGTCCGTGACCGTGAAACCGGTCTCGCGGGCCAGCGGGGACACGTCGGAGGCCGAGACGTCCGCCCATCGGAACCAGGCGGCGGCGACATCACCGTGGCGGAGCCGTACACGTTCGGTCGTGCTCGGCGTGCCCGGCGGCGCGACCTCGGCGATCACCTCGCCGCCCGGCCTGACGAGTTCGCGCATCCGGCGGAGCAGGGCCGCCGGGTCGCCGCCGATGCCGATGTTGCCGTCGGCCAGCAGCGCCGTCGTCCACCGGCCGCTGCCGGGCACCGGGCCGAACACGTCCCTGCACAGGGCCAGGCCGCCCGCCTGCCGCGTGAGTCGTACGGCGTGCGGGGTGACGTCTATGCCGAGCGCGGCGACGCCCCGCCTGGCCAGCGCGACCGTCAGCCGTCCCGGGCCCGAGCCGACGTCGAGCGTGGGGCCCGTGCAGCGGGACAACATGGCCTCGTCCCCGTCGATGGGCTCCAGCCAGCGCATGGCTTCGAGCGGCCGGCGGCGGCCGTCCTCGTACTCGAGGTCGATCTCGGCGCCTTCCAGGGAGTCCGCGTAGAGCTCACCGATCACCTGACCGCTCCCGCGCCGAGGCGGGCCAGGGTGGCGGCGAAGCGGGTGTGCGGGGCCAGCCCGGCCACCTCGCGGGCGTCCGCCGCGTCGTCCACGTCGGTGAGGGGCGGCAGCGTCGCGACGGACAGGCCGCGCAGGCGTCGCAGCTGGGCCTCGCCCGTGTCGGGCCTGGACATCGGCACGCCCAGGAGCAGGGCGGGGTCGGGGCGGCGCAGGCCGAGCAGCCAGAAGCCGCCGTCGGTCGCGGGGCCGAACACCGCTTCGTGTTCTTCGAGCGCGGCCGCGGCCTGGGTGAGGAGGTCGTCGATCGCCAGGACACGGGCGGCGGCGGGGGTGGCGGCGACGGCGTCCAAAGTGTCGTCCAGAGCGGCCGCGGCCGGCTCGGCCGCCTCGGCCGGAGTGTACGGCGGCGTCAGGCGGGTCTTCACCCGCCCCGGCCGCGGCCGCTTGAGCACGACGATCTGCGTGCGGTTGTTCATGCTCAGGCACGCTAGATCCGCAAGAGATGATCAGCTCTTACGTGCCGCTTACGGCATGCGAAAGCCCGGGCACCGTGCGTCGGCTCCCGGGCTTCCCGGGGTCGCTCAGCCCTGAGCCTGGAACATCCAGTGCTGCTTGTCGATGTCCTGGGCGACGGAGATGAGCAGGTCCTGGCTGACCGGGTCGGGCTCGTCGGTGGCCCGGACGCGCTCGTGCATCCGCTTGCTGACCATGCCCAGGACGTCGGTCATGGTCGCCACGACCTTGCCGTCATCCAGCCAGTTGCCTTCGAGCTGCGGCAGCTTCGTGGTCCTGGCGACCGTGGCTACGCGGCCGTCCGGGTTGACCCCGATGGCCACGGTACGTTCCGCGATGGTGTCCATGTGCGCCCGCGCCATGCTGGTGAGCTCGTCGAGCTGAAGGTGGATCGGGCGGAAGTGGGCGCCGATGAGGTTCCAGTGCGCCTGCTTGGCGATCAGTGCGAGATCGATCAGGTCTACCAGGGCACCCTGGAGGGCCTCCGCGACGGTGTTCTTGGCATCGCCCGAGAGTGGGCCGGTGATCGTTGCCATGTCTAATTCCTCCCCCGTCGGTCGGATTTTTCCCTTTTTACAACGAAATCTCGGCCGCCATTCTTCCGCTCGCCTCGTTGTTGACAGTGTAATAGTGACAGTGTCATTGTGAAGGTATGAGCGACACCTGGACCATCGGCGAGCTGGCCTCGCGCGCGGCGCGAGCGCTGCGCGACGGCGCGCCGCCGCCTCCCGTCAACGGCCGTGTCCGCGACGTGCCCGGGGAGCGGCTGATCAGGTGGTATATGACCATCGGGCTCGTGGACCCGCCGCTGACCAGGCGCGGCAGGATCGCCCAGTACGGGCGGCGGCACCTGCTGCAACTAGTGGCCGTCAAGCGACTGCAGGCGGCGGGGCACTCGATCGCGCAGATCCAGACGGCGCTGGCGGGGGCGACGGACCGGATGCTGGAGACGGCGGCCGGCTTGGGGGCCACACCCCTGACGGATGCGCCACCCGTTAACGCGCCGCTCGGTGAAACGGCACGAGCGGACACGGCGCTGGGCAGCGCGCCCCTCGCGGATGCGCCACTGGACGGCGGGATCGTGCCGCAGGGCCGTGCCGGGCTCGGGAGTGAGCCCGGTGGTGCGCGGGCCGGTGACGGTGCGGGGCTCGGCGGCGATCCGGCGCGCGGGCGATTCTGGGCGGAGCGGCCGGGTAAGGGTGCCGAGGCGCCGGGACGCCGTTCCGAGGCGGTCGGTGGCCCGGTCCACGGGCCGGATGCCGTGGTCACGGGGGTCAGGTTGGGGGACGGGGTGCGGCTGCTGCTGGATGCCGGCCGGGCGCCGTCCGCGGAGGACGTTCAGGCGGTGCTGGCGGCGGCGGCTCCGCTGCTCGCGGTGCTCGAAGAAAGGGAGCTGATATGAAGATCACTTCGCTGGAGCCCGCGCGGTGCCTGCCGGTGCCGGACGCCGGGTTCGGCGCGCTGCTGACAGAACGCGGCAACCTGCCGCTGGAGAGCGTGGACGTGACCGCCGCGATCTCGGGGCTCATCGCCGGGGTCGAGGTCACGCAAGGGTTCAGGAACCCGTTCGACGTCACCCTGGAGGCCACGTACGTCTTCCCGCTGCCCGATCGCGCGGCGGTGACGGCGTTCCGGATGGAGGCCGACGACCGGGTGATCGAGGGCGTGCTGAAGGAGCGCGGCCAGGCCAGGGCGGACTACGACCAGGCGTTGCGCGAGGGTAGGCGGGCGGCGATCGCCGAGGAGGACCGGCCTGACGTGTTCACGATCAGGGTGGGCAACATCCTGCCCGGCGAACACGTCTCGGTCAGGCTGACCATGAGCCAGCCGCTCCCGTACGAGGACGGCGCGGCCACGTTCCGGTTCCCGCTGGTCGTGGCTCCGCGGTACATCCCGGGCACCCCGATCGACGGCGGGCCGGCCGGGGACGGCGCCGCGCCCGACACCGACGCGGTGCCGGACGCGTCCAGGATCAGCCCGCCCGTCCTGCTGCCCGGCTTCCCCAACCCCGTGCGCCTGTCGCTCAGCGCGAGCGTGGACGCGGCGGGCCTGGAGCTGCGCGAGCTGGCCTCCAGCCTGCACGTGGTCGAGGAGGAGGGCCACACCGTACGCCTGCGCCCGGGCGAACGCCTCGACCGCGACTTCATCCTGCGGTTGTCGTTCGAGGCGTCCACGTCGTTGCAGCTCGACGGCCAGGGCACGTTCGCGCTCACGGTCGTGCCACCGCCACTGCAGTCCACCCGCACACCGCGCGACCTCGTCGTGCTGCTCGACCGTTCCGGCAGCATGGGCGGCTGGAAGATGGTCGCCGCGCGCAGGGCCGCCGCGCGCATCGTCGACACGCTGACGCCGCAGGACAGGTTCGCGGTGCTGACCTTCGACTCCGTGGTGGAGCAGGCGTTCGAGGGGCTCGTCGAGGCGTCCGACCGCAACCGCTACCGCGCCGTCGAGCACCTCGCGCGGGTGGACGCCCGCGGCGGCACCGAGCTGCTCGAACCCCTGCGCCAGGCCATCGCACTCCTGGGCGCCCAGAACGAACGGGAACGCGTCGTGGTGCTGGTCACCGACGGCCAGGTGGGCAACGAGGACCAGATCCTGGAGCAGGCGGGCGGCCCGCTGTCGGCCATGCGCGTGCACACGGTCGGCATCGACAGGGCCGTGAACGCCGGGTTCCTCGGCAGGCTCGCCGGGCTGGGCGCGGGCCGGTGCGAGCTGGTCGAGTCCGAGGACCGGCTGGACGCCGCCATGGAGCAGATCCACCGCAGGATCGGCGCTCCCCTGGTGACCGACCTGTCGCTCAAGGGCCTGGAGGCCGAGCCCGGCACGGTCACGCATCTCGGCTCGATCTTCCCCGGGGTCCCGCTCCGGGTGTACGGGCGCTACCGGGAGGGCTCGTCGCTGACCGTACGCGGCATGGCGGCCGGTGGGCCCTGGGAGGAGCAGGTCACGGGCGTGGTGGTGGACAACCCGGCCATCCGCGCCGTCTGGGCCCGCGCGCATCTGCGCGAGCTGGAGGACCGGTACGCCATGGGCGAGCACGACCTGGAGTCGCAGATCGTACAGACCTCGCTCGAACACGGCGTCCTGTGCCGCTTCACCGCGTACGTGGCGATCGACACCAGGCAGGTCGCCGAGGGCGGCCCCGAGCATCGGGTCATCCAGCCGGTCGAGCCGCCGAGCGGGTGGGAGCTGCCTCAGGCCCCGCCGATGATGGGCGGCTTCGTGGCGCAGGCGGCGGTGATGGCCGCGCCGGCGGGGTTCGGGCGGATGCGGCTTCCCGAGTCCGGCCTCGGCGCCGCCGACATGGATCAGGGGTTCGTCGCCGGTGGCCCGGCCGGGCAGCCGCTTCCGGGAGCGTCCGGTGGTGGGCTGCGCGGGCGCCTCGGTGGCCGGTCGCCGAAGTACGCGCCCCGGCCGGCGCACCGGCTGGAGTCGGTCAGGCCGCAGCTGGTGGCCGAGCTCGACCGGCTCAAGGCGCAGCCGGTGCCCGACCTGCTGTACCTGGCCGATCTGGGGTCGCGGCTGTCGGCGCTGGCGGCGTACCTCGGGGGGAACGCGGAGCTGGAGGCGCTGGCCCGCGAGCTGGAGGCGGCCGAGCGGCCGGGCGCGGACGCGCAGGCCCTGCACGACCGCGCCGTCGAGGTCCTCACGGGACTGGTCGGCGGCTCCGCACCGGCCACCGATCCCGGTGGCCGGCGCGGCCCCTTCTGGAAGCGCACCTGACCCGGCCGCCCGCCCCCTTCGGGGCGGGCGGCCACCCGGCGGGTTCATGAACGTCACCATTACGAGGAGGCGTCTATCCGAGCCGGTCAGGCTGTTCTATCGTTCCTGAACATGGCGACCTCTCGCGCCCCGCTCCGCTTCGTCGAGGCAGTGTCCGCCACCGTCGCACAAAGCGCGAAATCCGGCTTCTTCTTCGACTACGACGGGACGATCGCCCCGATCATGCGCGATCCCGGCGCGGTGTTCCCTGTCGCCGGTGCGGTGGAGCGGCTGCGGGCGCTGACGAAGCTGGTCGGCAGGGTCGCCATCGTCTCCGCCCGCCCGGCCGCGTTCCTCTGCGACCGGTTCTCGGGCGCCCCTCAGGTGCGCCTGTTCGGCCTGTACGGCCTGCAGACCGTCGTCGACGGCCACGTACGCACCGACGCCGAGGCCCAGCGGTGGGCCCCCGTCGTCCGGCGCCTGATCGAGGACGCGGCCCGCGACCTGCCGGGCGAGATCCTGGTCGAGGACAAGGCGCTGATGGTGGCGCTGCACTATCGGGCGGCCCCGTCGCTGCGTGGCGCGGTCGAGCGCTGGTCGTCGCGCAAGGCGGCGGAGCTGGGCCTGAGGGAGCAGCACGGCCGCATGGTCGTCGAGCTCAAACCGCCGTTGGAGCGCGACAAGGGCACGACCATCGCCCGCGAGACCGAGACGCTGGCCTGCGCCTGGTACTTCGGGGACGACCTCTCCGACGCCCGGGCGTTCGACGCGCTGCGCGGCAGGGAGGCGCGGGATCCGGCGTTCATGGGCGTGCGGGTCGCGGTGGCCAACGGCGAGACGGGCGACGAGCTGGCCCGCGTGGCGGACTTCACGGTCGACTCGCCCGAGCACACGCCGACCCTCCTCGACCAGGTGATCAGCGCGTTCCCGGGCACGCGGGCGGGCTCATACTCTGGATGAGTGACCACACTCGTCCTGGACGGCGGCCTGTCCACCCGGCTCGAACGGCTCGGCGCCGACCTCGGCGACGAGCTCTGGTCGGCACGGCTGCTGCTGGAGGAGCCCGAGCTGATCCGGCGGGCGCACGCCGACTATTTCGCCGCGGGCGCCGACGTGGCCACGACCGCCAGCTACCAGGCCACGATCCCGGGCTTCGTACGGCGTGGGCTCGGCGTGGCGGGGGCCGAGCGGCTGATCAGGCTGTCGGTCGAGCTGGCCGGGCAGGCGCGCGACGAGGCCGGTCGCGGGCTGGTGGCGGCCTCGGTCGGCCCGTACGGCGCCTACCTGGCCAACGGCGCCGAATACACCGGCGACTACGACCTCGACGAGGACGGCCTGTTCGGCTGGCACCTGCCCCGCTGGGAGATCCTCGCCTCGGCCGGCGCCGACCTGCTGGCCTGCGAGACGATCCCGTCCTACCCGGAGGCGCGGGCGCTGGCACGGCTGCTGGAGCTTACGCCGGGAGTCAAGGCGTGGGTGAGCTTCTCCTGCCGGGACGGCGAGCGGCTCAACGACGGCACGCCGATCCGCGTGGCGGCCGCCCTGTTCGGCGGGAACCCGCAGGTGGTGGCCGTCGGCGCGAACTGCACCGCGCCGCGCCACATCCCCGGGCTGATCTCGTGCCTGTCCGGCGGCCTGCCCGTGGTGGTCTACCCGAACTCGGGCGAGACGTGGGACGCCGACCGCCGCGGCTGGCTGGGCCTGACCGACCCGGTGGAATTCGGCCAGGCCGCCAAGGAGTGGGAGCGGGAGGGCGCCTCACTGATCGGCGGCTGCTGCCGCACGACTCCCGAGCACATCAGGCAGATCCGCGCCCACCTGTCCTGAGCGAGTTCTCTAGGCGATCACGGAGGCGCTGCGACGGCGGCTGCCGACCACGCTGTCCAGCGCCAGCGCGCCACCGCCGGTGAAGCCGACGGCCAGGCTGCCCGCGGCCAGCGCCAGCACGAACTCGTAGCCGCCGTCCCCCACGCTGAACCCGCTCGCGCCGTGCGCGAACACGATCGCGCCCACCATGTCGATCGCCAGCAGCGTGCCCGCGATCGGCAGCGCCGCGCCCAGGATCAGCGCCAGACCGCCCGCCACCTCCAGCACGGCCACCGCCGGAGCGGCCACGCCGGCCAGCGGGATGTCCAGGGACTCGAAGAACTTGGTCGTGCCAGCGAGGCCCATGGTCGCGAACTTCTGGTAGCCGTGCACCAGGAAGATCGCCCCGATGGCGATCCTCGCGAGCAGCAGTACGGCGGGACGCGCCTGGTCGAGCATGTGCTCTCCTTAGGAGTCGTTCAGTTTTGAACAACAACCTTAGCATCGAAGGTTCAAATCTGAACGACAGATAGACTGAATCGGTGACAGACCCCCGATGGCTGGACGCGACGGAGATGGCGGCGTGGCGTGCCTTCCTGTCCACCTCTCACCTGCTCGAGCGGCGCATCGAAGAGCAGCTCAAGGCGTCGGCCGGGCTGACGCACCCGCAATACGAGATCCTGGCGCGCCTCGCCGACGCCCCCGGCCGCCAGATGCGCATGACGGAGCTGGCCAGGGGCGTGGTGGTGTCGAAGAGCGCGCTGACGTACCAGATCAACCAGCTCGAGAAGGCGGGCCTGGTGGAGCGCGCCACCTGCCCGTCCGACGACCGCGGCGTGCTGGCGGTGCTCACCGAGGCGGGTGCGCGCTGCCTCGACCGCGTGGCGCCGGGCCATGTGGAGGTCGTGCGCGCGTACCTGATCGACCGGCTCAGCCGCGAGGAGCTGCACGCGATGACGAGCGCCATGCAACGGACCGAGGAGGCCTTACGGGGCTCCGTGTGACCGCCTCCGGCGGACGCACGGAGGTCAGGTTATCCCTTCGCGGCCGCGGCGCGGGCGGCGCGCTCCATCTCGACCCGGGCGCTGGCCGCGTACTTGTCGACGTATTCCTGCCCCGACAACTCCATCAGCGCGTACATGATCTCGTCGGTCACCGCGCGCAGCACCAGCCGATCGTCCTCCATCCCGTAGTAGCGGGAGAAGTCGAGCGGCTTGCCGAACCTGACGCCCGGCCGGATCCCGAATTTGGGCAGCAGCCGCCCCGGCGGCATCATCTCGTAGGTGTTGACCATGGCCCAGGGGATGACCGGCGCCCGCGACTCCAGGGCGAGCCTGGCCACGCCGGTCTTGCCCTTGTAGAGGCGGCCGTCGGGCGAGCGGGTGCCCTCCGGGTAGATGCCCAGGATGTTGCCCTCGCGCAGGATGCGCAGCCCGGTGCGCAGCGCCGCCTCGCTGGCCTTGCCGCCGGAGCGGTCGATCGGCACGGTGCCGACGCCGCTGAAGAACAGCCGGGTGAAGAAGCCCTTGATGCCGCGCCCGGTGAAGTAGTCGGCCTTGCCCAGCGAGATGACCTTGCGGCGGATCTGCAGCGGGCCAAAGAAGTGGTCGGCGAACGACAGGTGGTTGCCCGCCAGGATCACGGGCCCGTGCCTGGGCACGTTGTCCGCGCCCTCCGTCCACGGCCGGAAGACGGCGAGGAGGAACGGACCCAAGATGGCCTTGACCACCCAGTAGAACACCCCGGCACCTCTTCTCCAGCACACTATCGGCGGCCAGTGTCATCTTCCCATCCCGAACGTCATGCTCCTACACCAGCTCTCGCACAAACACCCCGGAACGTGCGACGATCGGGCAATTCCGGATGGAATGAAACTGCATGGAGGAGCTGTTATGCCGCTCATGCCAGGTGCGGAGCCCTACCACCACGATGCGGGTCAGGTCGGCGTGCTGCTCTGCCACGGGTTCACCGGCACGCCGCAGTCGCTGCGGCCGTGGGGTGAGTTCCTGGCCGGGCACGGGGTGAGCGTCTCGCTGCCCCGCCAGCCCGGGCACGGCACCAGGTGGCAGGAGATGAACCGGACGCGCTGGGAGGACTGGTACGCCGAGGTGGAGAAGGCGTTCGCGGACCTCCAAGGCCGTTGCCCGGAGGTGTTCGTGGCAGGGTTGTCGCTGGGCGGCTGCCTGGCGCTACGGCTGGCCGAGGTGCACGGCGCGGCGATCAGGGGCGTGATGGTGGTCAACCCCTCGATCGCGAACGACGTGCCGCTGCTGAAGCTGGCTCCGCTGCTCAAATGGTTCGTGCCGTCGGTGCCCGGCGTCGCCAACGACGTCAAGAAACCCGGCGTGACCGAGCTGGCCTACACCCGCACCCCGGTGAAGGCGGCCGCGTCGCTGCCGGGGCTGTGGTCGCTGGTGCAGGCCGACCTGGCGAAAGTGACACAGCCGCTGCTGGTCTTCCACAGCGCGGAGGACCACGTGGTGAAGCCGACCAGTGTGGCGATCATTCGCGAGAAGGTCCCGCAGGCCACGATCGAGGAGCTTACCGATAGCTACCATGTTGCGACGCTTGACAACGATGCCGACAGGATCTTTGCCGGGAGCCTCGACTTCATCAGGACACATGCCTCGGTACCCTTGCAGAGGGACTGATCGCACCCAGGGGGAAGTCGCGATCGCTGCGGAGAGGCCCATCTAGGTGACGCCCCAGAGTGACGAGGACGAGGTCTGGCGGCAGATCGTCGCGTCCTTCAACGACACAGCCGAGCGCGACTCGGCCGACCAGCCATGGCCGGACAGCGAAAACGTCCCCGCCGAGCCCACCCGCAGGGTCGTGAAACCCCCGGAGGAGCCGGAGCCCGACGAGGACCCGGAAATCGACGACCCGGAAATCGACGACCCAGAAAAAGACGACGAGAACGAGGGGCACTTCGAGCCCCCGCCCCCGCCGCCGCTGCCCAAGCTGGACCTGCCGACCAAGCTGGCGTGGGTGGCGCTGTTCGGCGGCCCCGCCTACCTGCTGGTCGCGGCGATGGCGAGCTGGCACATGGAGGGCTGGGCGCTGTTCACGGCGGTGGCGGCGTTCATCGGCGGGTTCGTGGCGCTGGTGGTGCGCATGGGCGACGACCGGCCCAACGACTCGGGCTGGGACGACGGCGCCGTGCTCTAGGACTTCGTCGTGGTGGCCCTGGGCGCGAACGACTCCACGACGTCGGTGTAGCGGTCGGCCGTGTCGACCTCGTGCCCGACCGCCCAGACGGTGCTCTTGCCCGCGAGATAGGCCACCGCCTGGAGGCGTACGCTGCTCCTGCCCTGTTTGGCGCCGCCGCGGATGATCTCGCAGTCGCCCTTCTCGCACCGCATCATGAACGGCTCCGTCGCCCGCGAGGGGTCGTAGCCGGCCATCCAGTAGCGGCCCTTGCCGTCGCCGGTCACGCCGTAGAGCCTGGCGTCGGACTCGGGCACCGGCTGCTCCCGCCAGCGCTTGCCGTTCCAGGTCAGGACGAGCGGCGAGATGTCGCCGGGGCCGCGGTAGACGCCGCCCACGGCCATCGCCCGCTTGGAGTTGTCGACCTGCACGTCGCGCAGGTAGCCCCCGGGGATCGACGGCACCGGCATCGACTTCCACGTGCCGCCCGAGTAATGCACGATCAGCGGCGCGGCGCCGGTGTCGCCGACGGCGAACCCGCCGTCCGCGGCGTAGAGCGCGCCCTTCTCCTTGGTCTCCTGCGCGGTCCAGGTGTTGCCCTGGCCGGTCAGGATGAGGCCGCGCTTCTCGCGGGTGCCGACCGCCACGACCCGCCCGGACCTGGCGTCGATGCCGCCGAGCCAGTCTCCTGCCCGCAGCCCCTGCGGCCTGACCCGGTCGAACCCGGTCACGTCGCCATGCGCCAGGTATGGCAGCCCGTCGTGCCCGTCGCCGACCGCCCACAGGTCGGACGGCCCGGCGGCGGCCAGGCCGCGCAGGTTTCCGGGGGCCGTGGCGTCGCGCACGGGCACCTCGGCCCAGCCGCTGCCGTTCCAGTGACGGACGGTGCCGCGGTTTTTCCAGACGTCCCAGATCTCCTGCTGGCCCACCGCCCACACGTCGGTCGGCGAGATCGCGAGCACGTCGGACAGCGAGCCGTCGGCCTGGAGGCGCACGCTGGTCGACTGCTGCCACGCCTCTATCGTGGGCGGGCGGCGGGGATCGGCATGCGCGGCGGGCGTGACCTGAGACCAGGCCACGGACGTCGCCAAGATCAAGGAGAGCGCACGCCGCCGAAAGCGACGGGTCATGAACAAATGCTACGGGTTGGAGAGCCCCTCTTGCCCGTTAGGGCCCAACTCGCAACTCGGCGACGACCGGCAGATGATCCGAAGCCGCGGCCAGATCGGTGATCGGGGCGTCCACTCCCCCGCACGACACGACGTGGGCCTCGGGTGCGGCGAACACCCCGTCGATGCGGGCCGAGGGGTTTCGCGCGGTGAACGTCAGGCCGTCGCCCTTGGGCTCGGCCGCGTAGCAGTCGGCCAGCCGCCCGGAGAGGTAACGCCAGGCCGGCTGGTGCGCCTGCTCGTTGAGGTCGCCGCCGAGCACGATCGTCGCGCCGAACCTGGTCGCCGCGCGTTCCATGATCGCCATGGCCTCGGCGGCGTGGTGCACCCTGGCCGGGTCGTTGAGGTCGAGGTGCAGCGAGCCGATCGCCAGGCGTACGCCCTCGGCCTCCACCACGGCCACCGCCAGCCCGCGTGCCTCCAGCCCGAAGAAGACCCGCAGCGCGTGGCTCTCGGCGCGCCGCACGGTGACGCGCGGCCCGATGAACACGGCCACGCCGCCGACCCTGCCGTTCGTGGCCACCCGGAGTCCCGCGGCGGCGGCCAATGCCCTGCGCCTGGCCCGCCAGCGGACGAACCTGGGCGCCTCCTGCACGCACAACACGTCGGCTCGCATGGCGGTGATGACCCTGGTCAACGCGGGTACGCTGTCGCGCATCCCGCGGACGTTGTAGGTGGCGACCCTGATCGTCACGTACGGGCGGCTCTAGCGCTGCCTGGCCAGGTCGGCGGCGCCCACCACGGCGGCGGAGGCGCCCAGCTCGGCCAGCCGGATGTCGGCGAGCGGCCGGTGTCCCTTGCCCGTGAGCCGCTGGGCGAAGGCCTCGCGGGCCCGGTCGATGAACAGGTCGGCGGCCCGGGAGACGCCGCCGCCGACGATGAAGCAGCCGGGGTCGAGCACGGCGGCCAGGTCGGCCAGTCCCTGCCCGAGCCAGTCGGCGAAACTGGCGAACGCGGCCAGCGAGGCGTCGTCGCCCAGCCGCGCGGCCTCGGTCACCTCCTCGCCCTCGATCTTGCCGTCGGCCAGCCCGAGCAGGATCCGCGCCCGCTCCGGCCGGTCCTCGGCGATCTCCCTGGCGTTCTTGACGAGGGCCTGGCCGCTGACGTACTGCTCCCAGCAGCCGACGTTGCCGCAGCCGCACGGCCGCCCTCCGGGAAGGACCTGCATGTGGCCCATTTCGCCACCCATGCCCCAGCGGCCGCGGTAGAGGACGCCGTCGAAGACCAGGCCGCCGCCGATGCCGGTGCCGAGTGCGACGCACACCACGTGGGACTGGTCCCGCCCGGCGCCGAACCTGCTCTCGCCCCAGGCCATGGCGTTGGCGTCGTTCTCGATCACGACCGGCAGGCCGACGAGGCCGCTGATCTTCTTCTGCAGCGGCTCCTCGCGCCAGGCGAGGTTGGGGGCGAAGCGCACCATCGACCGGGTCTCGTCGACGAACCCGGCCGCGCCGACCCCGACCGCCTCGATCTCCTTGCCCGCGGACAGCTCGCGAACGACGTCGGCCACCGTCTCGGCCACCACGTCGGGCCGGTCGGCGGCGGTCGGCCTGAGCGTGTGTTCGACGATCTCGCCGTGTTCGTCGACCACACCCGCGGCGACCTTGGTCCCGCCGATGTCGACACCGATCGTGAGCATGCCCCGTCTTCTCCCTATCCCAGATCTATGTGTTCCACGTCGCCGCGGTCGCGCCGATCATGGAGGTCGCGCGGCCCACGCGGTGCGGGCCTGCTCAGCGCGTCGAGCGCCCCGCGGACCGCGGCGAACAACTCGCCGCCCGCGGCCACCAGGTGCCCGGTCACATCGGAACCCGACTCGCGCTGCGCCGCGATCGCCCGGCAGACCGGGCAGGCGCGGCAGATGTACTCGTCGTGGGGCTCGGACACGGCCTCTTCCCACACGTCCCGCTCCCTGCGGCCACCGCCGCCGGTGAACGAGTTGAACACCGTCTTGCCGACCTGGCGCGTGGCCCGCCCCTGGATCGACTCGAACAGCTTGCGCGCCTCGTCGGCGACGCTCCCGATCGGGTCTCTGTCGTTGCTCTCGGTCATCTGGCCCTCCCTGCGTATGGGTCGCTCATCCTCCTCAACTCATCAGGTTGCGGATTCGCTCCCCGAATTGAACGCTAGTGCAGAATCCGCTAGTCCGGCGGATCGCCGGACTCGCCCCACCGGACCCGGAGGACGCCGTCACGGAGCACCGCGCCGCTGATCTTCCTGCGGGCCAGCGCCGCGGGCAGGGCCAGGATCCGCCGGTACGGCCCCGCGGTGACGATCAGCTCGTCACCCTTGCGGGCCAGGTCGATGTCGTCGCGGTCGGCGCCGGGCAGGGCGAGGGTCAGCTCGTCGGCGCTCATCGTCAGGGGCGGCTCGACGCCGTGGGGGGCGAACGGGTCGCCCTCGCCGTACATCGCCTCGCCGACCTTCGCCAGCGCGTCCTTGCCGACGGGCTCGGCGGGCAGGTAGGGGACGACGTGGATGGGCAGCGGCGCGAACGACTGCTCCGCCTCGGCCAGCAGCCTGGACTGCGCCACCACCCACTGGGCGCGCCACTCGTCGGCGCCCTCCGAGGGGAAGACCCGGTTGGCGATGACGGCGTCGACGCGGTAGCCGTACAGGTTGAGCGAGGTGAGGGTGCGCCTGGCCTCGGCGAGCACCACGGACTCCGGCGTGAGCACGAGCCGCACCGAGGCGTGGTCGCCGGTGAGCAGCTCGCGCACCTCCATCAGGCCGCGGTGGAAGCGCTCGGCCGCGCTCATGACGCCCTCGCCGGGCGCGCTGACGTGGGCGACGCTGCGCACGAACGGCGAGACGAGCTTCACGATCTTGCGGCCGACCGGCATGAGCCTGGTGACGTGCCAGTCGAGCGCCTCGGGCAGGGCCAGCAGCCGCAGCGTCTCGGCGGTGGGCGCGCAGTCGACCACGATCACGTCCCAGCGGCCCTCGCGGGCGTGCTCGCGCAGCTCCAGCAGCGCGATGACCTCCTCCGCGCCGGGCAGCACGGTGATCTCCTCGGAGGTGATCTCGTCGAGGCCCAGCTCGCCCAGCACTCCCCTGGCGTAGTCCTGCAGCTCGCCCCAGTGGCGCTCCAGCGTCTTCTGCGTGTCGACCTGGTGCAGGTGCAGGCCCGGCGCGACCTCGCCGGGCTCGACGGCGAGCGCGTCGGCCAGCGAGTGGGCGGTGTCGGTCGAGACGATCAGCGTCTTGAGCCCGCGGCTGGCGGCGAGCGTGGCGGTCGCGGCGGCGGCCGTGGTCTTGCCGACGCCGCCCTTTCCGGTGAAGAGCAGAACGCGCGGGCTCAACTCAACGGCCCTCGACGCGCTTCTTGAGGCCCTTGAGCGCGGTGTCCACGATCACCTTCTCCGCCTTGCGCTTGATCAGGCCGATCATGGGCACGCTGAGATCGACCGTCAGCTCGTATGTCACCTCGGTGCCCCTGCCCGTCTCGTCGAGCCGGTAACTCCCCCTGAGCTCGGAGACCATCTTGCCGGGCTCGACCACCTTCCAGCTCACGCCGTCGTCGCCCTGCCAGGTGTAGCCGAGGGTGTAGGTGTCGCTGATCATCCCCGCGTCGAGGACGAACCGCACCGTCTCCGGCCTGCCGTCCGAGCCGGTGCTGAGGACCTCGGCGCTCTTGACCTGCCCGGCCCACTCCGGGTAGGCGGGAAAGTCCGCGATGACCGCCATGATCTCAGCGCGTTCGGCGCTGATGGTGGTGCTCGACGTGGTGCGATCAGCCATGCGACCACCGTAGTGCAGAATCCGCCACTTGCGGCGGACCGCTGGGCCCTTACCGGCCGGGTCACCATTCGAGGACGAAGGGAACGCCCTTTCCCCGGAAATGGCCCACGTTCACGCATTCGGTACGTCCCACACGCGTGCGCCCGTGGAGCGGCTGGTGCACGTGGCCGAACAGGGCATATCGCGGCTGGGTGCGCCTGATCAGCTCGAGGGTGGCCTCGCTGCCCCGCTCGAACCGCCGGGCCACCACGTCGTAGAGCAGCTCGGGCACGGCCGGCGGGATGTGGCAGCACAGCACGTCCACCTCGCCGACCGCCGCGACCTTGGCCGCGAACTCCTCGTCGCCCAGCTCGTACGGGGTGCGGTAGGGGGTCTTGAGCCCGCCGCCCACGAACCCGAAC
Organism: Nonomuraea marmarensis; assembly: GCF_043197025.1. Classification (NCBI taxonomy): domain Bacteria; kingdom Bacillati; phylum Actinomycetota; class Actinomycetes; order Streptosporangiales; family Streptosporangiaceae; genus Nonomuraea; species Nonomuraea marmarensis. The sequence continues at coordinate 187,169 of NZ_JBICRM010000001.1, read as the reverse complement.
CGCAGGCCGCCGATCTCCGCCACCTCCCCGTCGAGCACCTGCTGGCCTGGTCTGAGGTATTCGCTCCACAAGCGCGGGATGTCGACATTGCCGTACGTGAGGTAGGCCGGGGTCGGCATGGCGGCGAAGAGGGACTCGTACTGGGCTCGGACGTTGCGTTCGATGTGCTCGCGCGGGTCGCCGTCGAGCGTCGCCCACAACCGCGCGGACATGGCCCTGGCCTCCTCGAACCGCTTGGCCGTGCGCAGGCCGATGAACTCCGCCGCCTTCTCCGCGCCGAACAGGTCGGCGAAGATGCCCTGCGCGTGGTCGTCGTAGTCGATGAAGAGGATCAGGTCGCCCAGGCAGACGAGCGCGTCCGCGCCGTCGCCCGCCCTGGCCAGCGCGTCGGCCCTGCCGTGTACGTCGCTCACCACGTGGACCCTCATGGGGCAAATCCTAGGCGGCCACCTTGCGTGTGGTGGCTGCTAGCGTGATGAATGCCCCATGGATCGGCGGGCAGAGGCTACCCGTCCGTAACTTGACGCGGTAACGTCCTGGCGGTCCCCCGAAGAGGAGTTGATCCGTGCGCGAGTACAGCGTCCCCGTCCTGGTCGACGTTCCCGCCTCCGCCAGCCTGCCCGACACGGTCTTCAGGCGGGCCGAGCAGGAGCCGGGCGCCGTGGTCATGCGGCGCAAGACCGGCGCCGGCTGGCCCGTCGTCACCGCGTCCGAGTTCCGCGACCAGGTGGTCGAGGTGGCCAGAGGGCTGATCGCGGCGGGCGTCGAGCACGGCGACAGGGTCGCGCTCATGTCGCGCACCCGTTACGAGTGGACGCTGGTCGACTACGCCATCTGGTCCGTCGGCGCGGTCACCGTGCCGATCTACGAGACCTCGTCGGTCGAGCAGGTCAGGTGGATCCTGTCCGACAGCGCGGCCAAGGCCGCGTTCGTCGAGCTGGACACGCACGAGGAGACCGTACGCCAGGCGGCGCCCGAGCTGAAGGCGGTCTGGCGAGTGGACGGCACGCTGGAGGCGGACGGGGTGCCCGGCTCGGCCGTCGACGAGCGCAGGAAGCGGGTCGTCTCCTCCGACCTGGCCACGGTCGTCTACACCTCGGGCACCACGGGGCGGCCCAAGGGGTGCCGGATCACGCACGACAACCTGCTGTTCACCGCGCTCAACGTGCTGCGGGGGCCGCTGGAGCCGCTGTTCGCGACGAAGGAGCCCGCGGCGCTGCTGTTCCTGCCGCTGGCGCACATCTTCGCGCGGATGATCCAGGTGGTGCTGATCGAGGCGGGCGCGATCATGGCGCACACCCCCAACATGAAGAACGTCGCCCCCGACCTGCAGGACTTCAAGCCGACGTTCCTGCTGGGCGTGCCGCGTGTGTTCGAGAAGGTCTACAACGGCGCCGAGCAGAAGGCCGTCGCGGGCGGCAAGGGCAGGATCTTCGCCCGCGCGGTCGACGTGGCGGTGGCGTGGAGCCGCGCCGAGAGCTCGGGCGGCGCGCCGCTCGGGTTGCGGCTGCGGCGGGCCGTGTTCGACCGACTGGTCTACGCCAAGCTGCGCGCGGCCACCGGCGGGCGGCTCTCGGCGGCGGTGTGCGGCGGCTCGGCGCTGGGCGAGCGGCTCGGCCACTTCTTCAGGGGCGTCGGCATCGAGGTCTTCGAGGGCTACGGCCTGACCGAGACCTCGGCGCCGTGCTCGGTCAACATGCCGGGCGCCAACAAGATCGGCACCGTGGGCAAGCCGCTGCCCGGCGTCTCGCTGCGCATCGGCGACGACGGCGAGATCATGGCCAAGGGCAGGAACGTCTTCCACGGCTACTGGCAGAACGACGCCGCCACGGCCGACGCGATCGACGCCGGCGGCTGGTACCACACGGGCGACGTAGGCGAGCTGGACTCCGACGGCTACCTGCGGATCACCGGGCGCAAGAAGGAGATCCTGGTGACGGCGGCGGGCAAGAACGTCGCCCCTGGGCCGCTGGAGGACGCGCTGCGCGCCCATCCACTGATCTCCCAGGCCATGGTCGTCGGCGACGGGCAGCCGTTCGTGGCGGCCCTGATCACCCTCGACCCCGAGGCCATGCCCGAGGGGGCTTCCGTGGCGGACCTGCGAGCAGATCCGAAGATGCGGGCCGAGATCCAGGGGGCCGTGGACCGGGCGAACCTGTCGGTGTCGAAGGCCGAGCAGATCAAGAAGTTCACGATCCTGGAAGCGGACATCACGGAGGACAGCGGGCACCTCACGCCGACGCTGAAGGTCAAGCGCAACCTGGTCATGCGCGACTTCGCCAAGGAGATCGACGAGCTCTACGGCTCGCACTAGACGGGCCATCCGGCGTTTCCTGCACCGCACCGTCCTGGCGTTCCCGCAGCGTGCCGGCTTGAAGTCGCCTGCGCACGCGGGCGCTTCTCACGGGCTGAGCCCCGGCGGGGGCGGCGTCGAGTGGAAACCGCCGGGCGCGATCCCCTGTGGCAGGGGCGGATGGAAGCCGTCCGGCGACGGGCTGGGCCCCGTCTCCTGGTAGCCGCTGGCCTGGAGGCGGAACATGCGGGCGTACAGGCCGTCGGCGGCCATCAGCTCGTCGTGGCCGCCCAGCTCGGCGATCACGCCGTCGTCCAGCACCGCGATCACGTCCGCCTCCCGCACCGCGTTGAGCCGGTGCGAGATCAGCAGGCTGGTCCGGTCGGCCCGGTAGCGGCGCATGCGCAGGTGCACGTCGTGCTCCGCCTCCGGGTCCAGCCCCGAACTGGGCTCGTCGAGGATCATGAAGTCGGCGTGGTCGCGCAGGAACGCCCTGGCAAGTGCCACCCGCTGCCACTGCCCGCCCGACAGCGTCACGCCGGTCTTCGGCGTCTTCCCGAATTTCAGCGCGAAGACGAACATCCTGGTCAGCGCCGTGTCGTAGCCGTCGGGTAACTCGGTGATCGCCTCGTCCACCCCGGCGTTGACGGCCGCGGTCTTGATGCGTTCGAGGTCGTCGAGGGCGCTCAGGTCGCCGACGGCGATGTTGTCGCGGGCGCTGAAGTCGTACGTCATGTGGTCCTGGAACACCGCCCCGAGCCGGGCGCGCAGCTCGGGCGGATCCAGGTCGCGCAGGTCGACGCCGTCCCAGTGGATCGACCCGCGCACCGGGTCGTAGAACCGGCACAGCAGCTTGGCCAGCGTGCTCTTGCCCGCGCCGTTGAGGCCGACGACCGCGACGGCCTGCCCGTACGGGATGGTGAGGGTGATGCCGCGCAGCACCCAGGGCAGGTCGTCGGCGTAGCGGAACCACACGTCGCGCAGCTCGATGCCCGCGCCGAGCCGGCCCGCGGGCGGGGCTCGTCCGCGACGGGCAGGTCGGGCTCGGCGTGCACGACGTCGGCGTAGTGGCCGAACAGCAGGAGCTGCTGGTGCGTGCCGGCGATGCCGCGCACCAGCGACGACAGCCCGCCCTGCAGCCCCGCCACGGCGGCGATGAACATCGAAACGTCCCCGATCGTCAGCGTCCCGCCGCTGGCCGCGAGCACCGCCCAGACCAGCCCGCCGCCGGAGATCAGGGCGCCGAGGAACTGAAGGCCGCTCTCGATGGACAGGCTCCTGCGGTCCAAGGTCCGCTCGGCGTCGTTGGCCACGCCCCGCTCGGCCAGCATGCGTCCGCGCAGGAACGCCCCCAGCCCGAACAGCCGCACCTCCTTGGCCGCCTCGACGCTGCTGAGCAGGGTGGAGTAGAAGATCTCGCGGCGCTGTACGGGGGCGATGTCCAACATCATCTTGGCCCTCCGCCTGGCCAGCGACACCTGCGCGAACAGCGCCGGGACCCCCGCCACCAGCACGATGCCGGCCATCGCCGGCGAGATCAGCACGACCGCGGTGAGGAGCCCGCCCAGCGTCAGCACGGTTCTGCCCAGGTCGAAGGCGCTGTTGACGAATGTCCTGGCCATCGCGCCGCCCTGCGAGGCCAGCCGGAGCCGGTCCAGGAACGCCGGGCTCTCGAACGGCTGGAGGCCGACGAAGCGCTCCATGGCGACGTACAGCCGGTCGAGAGCGCGCACGGAGACCTTCCTGCCCATCTCGGCCCCGATGTACGTGCTGAGCTGCGGCAGCGCGGCCGTGGCCAAGCCGACGGCCACCAGCGGCACGAGCAGGACCGCCAGGTCGGCGACCGGGGCGCCGCGGACGAGGTCGTCGAGCACCAGCTTGGTCAGCCAGGCGACGGAGACCGGGAGTCCGGCCTGGATCAGGGTGACGGCCGCGTAGCACACCGCCCGTACCGGGCCCGCGCGCCAGACTAAGCCGGCTGCCTCGGCGATACTGCGTCTCGTCGAGCTCATGCCGACAGGCTAAGTCGCCGGCTGGCGGCCTCCACCAGAATCGCCTGCTGACGCTGCGGCGCGCAGCATCGCATCACCAGATCCCAACAGGTTCCGACACGATGGGCCGCGTCCGGCGGCCCTGCAGGTTGCGGAGTGTGCATCTCCCATCCCGATCGCATCATGACACGGCCGCGGCGCGGCGACTGTCGTCAATTCGTCATGAAACCGGGCGTTGACAGTTGGAAATGTTCGCTTTTCGATGAATGAAGATGAGCGAACTCGGGGGAATCTGAAGGGTCCGGCAAGGAGGAACCCACCATGGACCAACGTCTGCCGATCTCCCGCCGCAATCTCCTGCTCGGCGCGGCCGCATTCGGCGTCCCCGCCGTCCTCGTCGGATGCGGCTCCGACACTCCCGCCCCCGCTCCGGGCAATGCGTCCGGCAACCTGGGCACGGTCACGATCGGCTCGAACGCCTCCGACGAGATCCCGAAGAAGTCCCTGGAGACCCAGATCAAGGCCTTCACCCAGGCCACGACCAAGATCAACACTGTGGACCACAACACGTTCCAGGAGAACATCAACCGCTATCTCAGGGGCACGCCCGACGACGTGTTCACCTGGTTCGCGGGCAACCGCATGCAGTTCTTCGCCGAGCAGGGGCTCGCCATCGACATCTCGGACGTGTGGCGGGAGATCGGCGGCGACTACACGCAGGCGTTCAAGGACCAGTCGACCGGGACCGACGGCAAGCAGTACTTCGTGCCGTCCACGTACTACCCGTGGGCGGTCTTCTACCGCAAGAGCGTCTGGCAGGACAAGGGGTACGAGCCCCCGGCCACGCTGGACGAGTTCACCGCGCTGGCCGGGAAGATGAAGGCCGACGGGCTCATCCCGATCGCGTTCGCCGACAAGGACGGCTGGCCGGCGATGGGCACGTTCGACATCCTGAACATGCGGACGAACGGCTATGACTTCCACATCTCGCTCATGGGCGGCAAGGAGTCGTGGACGGATCCGAGGGTCAAGCAGGTCTTCGACACCTGGCGGGGGCTGATGGAGTACCACCAGCCCGCCGCGCTCGGCCGTACGTGGCAGGAGGCCGGGCAGTCGCTGGCACAGAAGAAGACCGGGATGTACCTGCTCGGCATGTTCGTCGCCCAGCAGTTCCCCGAGGCCGACCGCGACGACCTCGACTTCTTCACCTTCCCCGAGATCAACCCGACGTACGGCACCGACTCGATCGACGCCCCGATCGACGGCTACATGATCTCCGCCAAGGCCAAGAACGTGGACGGCGCCAAGGCGCTGCTCAAGCACTTCGCCCAGGCGTCGTCGCAGAACATCGCCACCGGGCTGGATCCCGGCACGCTGGCGGCCAGTTCCAAGGCCGACACCTCCGGCTACAGCGCCCTGCAGAAGCGCGGCGCGGAGCTGGTGTCGAAGGCCACGCACATCGCGCAGTTCCTCGACCGCGACACGCGGCCGGACTTCGCCTCCACCGTGATGATCCCGTCCCTGCAGTCGTTCGTGAGCAAGCCCAACGAGCTCGACTCCTTGCTGACGAGCATCGAGAAGCAGAAGGCCAACATCTTCCGCTGATGGCAGTCAAAACCCGTCGCTACTCCGCCCGCGACGTGACCATCCTGGTCATCGGGCTGGGGGTGGCCATCGTCGTCAACGTGGGCCTCATCTGGGGGCCCACGGTGGCCTCCATCGGGCTGTCCGGCACCGACTGGAACGGCATCGGGCCCATCGAGTGGATCGGCGGCCAGAACTATCACGACCTGTCCGCCGAATACCCGCCGTTCTGGTCGGCCGTCCGCAACAACCTGCTGTGGCTGGGCTTCCTGGGGTTGATCGCGACCCCGTTCGGGCTGTTCTGCGCGGTGCTGCTGGACCGGCGGCTGCGGCTGTCGCGGGTCTACCAGAGCGCGCTCTACATGCCCGTCGTACTATCGCTGGCCGTAGTCGGCTTCATAGCCCAGCTCGTCTACTCCTCCGACTACGGTGTGCTGAACGCGGTGACCGGGCTGACCGTGGACTGGCTCGGCGACAGCTCGATCAACATCTGGGTGGTCATGGTCGCGGCCGGCTGGCGGCACGTCGGCTACGTGATGATCATCTATTTGGCCGGGTTGAAGGCCGTCGATCCCGCGTTGAAGGAGGCGGCGGCGATCGACGGGGCCAGCGAGCGGCAGGCGTTCTTCAGGGTCGTGTTCCCCACCCTGCGGCCCGTCAACGTGATCGTGCTGGTCATCACGGTGATCGAGGCGCTGCGGGCGTTCGACATCGTCTACGCCATCAACAAGGGCAGGAACGGGCTGGAGCTGCTGTCCGTGCTGGTCACCGAGAACATCGTGGGCGAGGCCAGCAGGATCGGGTTCGGCTCGGCGATCGCGGTCATCCTGCTGGCGATCTCGCTGGGGTTCATCGTGACCTACCTGTCGCAGATGTTCAGGGAGGAACGATGACACTCACGGCCCCCGCCTCCGCTCCCCCTGCCCAGTCGCAGCGCGCTCCCTCGCGGGCTCCCGTGCGGCCGTTGCGGATCCTGCTGCACGCCTTCCTGGTGCTGGTGGCGCTGGGGTGGCTGCTGCCGCTCGTGCTGGCCGTGTACGCCTCGCTGCGCCCGTACGAGGAGACCGCCCGCCTGGGCTACCTCTCGCTGCCCGAGCACCTCACGCTCGACTACTACGGGAAGGCGTGGAGCCAGGCCGAGCTACCCCACTACTATCTGAACACGTTGATCATCGTGATCCCCGCCGTGCTGGTCACGTTGTTCCTGGCGTCGTTCACGGCGTTCGCGATCTCGCGGCTGCGCATTCCGGGACGCAAGGCGCTGCTGATCGTGTTCACCGCCGGCAACCTGCTGCCGCCGCAGGTGCTCATCACCCCGCTCTACACCCTCTACACGCTCATCCCACTGCCCGCGTGGTTGTCGGACTCGCAGTCGCTCTACGACTCCTACCTGGGGTTGATCCTCATCCACGTGGCGTTCCAGTTCGGCTTCTGCGTCTTCGTCATGTCGAACTTCATGCGCACGATCCCCGAGGAGATCAGCGAGGCCGCGCTGGTGGACGGGGCGGGCGTGTGGAAACGCTACTGGCGGCTGACGCTGCCGCTGTGCCGGCCGGTGCTGGCGGCGCTGTCCACGTTGCAGTTCACGTGGATGTACAACGACTTCCTGTGGGCGCTGGTGCTGATGTCGTCGGGCGACAAGCTGCCCGTCACCTCGGCGTTGAACAACCTGCGCGGCCAGTTCTTCACCGACTACAACCTGCTGGCGGCCGGATCGGTGCTGGTGGCGCTGCCGACGCTGATCGTCTTCCAGATGCTGCACAAACAGTTCGTCGCCGGGCTCACGCTGGGGGCCACGAAAGGCTAGAGGAGGCTGTGGAAGCGGGCCGCGACCTGGTCCCACGACCATTCGCGGGCGATCCAGTCGCGGCCGCCCGCGCCCATCTTGCGCGCCTTGTCCGGGTCGCTCAGCAGCTCGACGATGGCCTGCGCGATCTCCGCCACGTCCTCGCCGTCCACGACCAGCCCCGTCTCACCGGGCCGCACGGCGTCCGGCGCGCCGCCGGACGACCCCGCCACCACCGGCAATCCGGTCGCGGACGCCTCCAGGAACACGATCCCGAGCCCTTCCACGTCCACCCCCTTCCACCGGGTACGGCACGGCATCGCGAACACGTCCGCGGCCGCGTAGTAGCCGGGCAGAGCGGCGGCCGGCACCGTACCCGTGAACCTGATGGACTCCTGCCCCGCCGCCAGCCGTTCCAGCGTCGCGCGGTAGGGCCCGCCGCCCACGAGCAGCAGGACCGCCTCGGGCACCGACCGCAGCACCTGGGGCCAGGCCCTGATGAGCTGGTCCTGGCCCTTGCGCGGCACCAGCCTGGACACGCAGGCGACGACCGGCCTGCCGCCCAGGCCCAGCTCGGCCTTGCGCGCCTCGGGGTGGAACTGGGTGACGTCCACGCCGGGCGCGAGCCGTACGAGCTTGCCCGGCGAGATGGCGGCGGCCAGCCGCGCGCGCGTGTACTCGCCCAGATACGTCACCACGTCGGCGTGCTCGCCGATCCTGCGCAGCGCGGCCCGGAAGCCCGGCGCGCCCGCCCACGACGCCTCGTGGCCGTGCGTGAGCATCACCACGCGCCGCGCGCCCGCCCTGCGCAGGCGCGGGGCGAGCAGGCCGAGCGGCGCCGCCGCGCCGAACACGACGGTGTCCGCGCAGTGCTCGGCCACCAGCCCGGCCGCCCTGCGCGCGACGGCCGGGGTGGGCAACATGAGCCGCGTCGGATGCCGCACGATCCGGTACGGCTGGCGCCGGTCGAACTCCGCGCAGCCCGGCCAGGCGGGGGCGTAGACCGCCACGCCCGGCGTGCGCAGCGCGAGCCCGTGCACGAACGACTGGATGCCGCCCGGCCGGGGCGGGAAGTCGTTCGTGACGATGACCACGTTGGGCACGGCACCTGTCACGGCGCCTGTCACGGCACTGGGACGCCGTTCATCTTGGCCCACGAACGGGCCATGGCGATGCGCTCGGGGCTCGAAGGATGGGAGGCATAGAGCACATATTCCACCGCATTCGGCGACAAGTCGGAAATATTGGTGATTGCCAGGCGTTTCTGCATGGCTATGAACATGGCCGGATCATGCGTGAGGTCCAGCGCGTGGCGGTCGGCCCTGGCCTCGATGTGGCGGCTGATCAGGTTCTGGGCGGGGCCCATGATGATCGAGCCCAGGGTCATCAGGCCCATGAGCGCGCCGACCGCGCGTGGATCGGTGATCGACGTGACGCCCGTGCGCCGCCGTACCGGACCGAAGATCAGGAACAGCAGGATCGCGCCCAGCGCGGAGCCCAGGCCGCCGACGAGCGTGCCGTAGAGCACGTCGCCGTACTTGGCGTGGCCCAGCTCGTGCGCCACGACCAGCTCCACCTCCGGCTGCGGGGCCTTGAGCAGTGTGTCGTAGACGACGATCCGGCGCGTGGCGCCGAAGCCGGACACGTACGCGTTGAGCGCCGTCGTCCGGCGCGAGGCGTCGGCGACCAGCACGTCCTCGACCGGCACGCCGTCCCGCTCGGCCATGGCCAGCAGGTTCGTCCGCAGCGAGCCCTGCGGCATGGACGTGAAGTCGTTGAACAGCGGCTCGAACACCACCGGATACACGAACGACGCCACCACCGCCAGCGCGAACGCCCCCGCCGCGGCCGGGATCCACCAGCGCCTGATCTTGCGGGCCAGCGCCACCAGGGCGAGCAGCATCACGCAGAGCAGGACCGCGTCGATGCCCATGTTCTTGAGCCGGTCGCCGGCCCAGCCCGCCCAGTCCTGGGTGGACAGGCCGTAGTCGCGCATCAGCGACTCGAACCACATCCCGAGCGGCCACGTGACCAGCTCGACGATCGCGCTGATCACCACGACGCCCAGGATCACCCGCACCCACCAGGGGCCTTTGAGCCTGCCCAGCACCCTCGCGCCGAACGGAGTGCCGACGAGCAACCCGGCGAAGATGATCGTGAGAGCCAGCGAGAGGTAGCTCGGCAGGCTCGTGGCCGCGTCGAACGCGTCCCCCCTGGCGATCTGGGCCGCGGTGAAGTCGCGGCCGGGATCGGGCGGTCCCGCGGCCAGCACGTTCCAGGGGGTGGTGAAGGCGGCCACGGCCAGGATCACCGCGCCCAGCAGCACCAGGGCCGCACCGGCCTGCCGCCGCAACCGCCGCTCGCTCGCCACGCCGCCTTCCGGCTGGTCGCCTCTCTTCACGGACACATCCCCACCATGCCCCCGCTGCGCACCCTCGCCGGCACCGCTCCGGCCACGCCGCCCGGCTGAGCCGATCCTGCCACCCGAGCCGCCCTCTCCCGCCGAACCGACCTTCTCGGCCGTGCCGGGCTTGTCGGTCGGGCCAGGGTCCGCGATGTCCGTCGCCGCCGTTCCTCCGACGGCCCCGGTGGCGCTCACAGCCGCCGCGCCGTCTGGCCGCTCGGCGCCCATGGGGCCCACCGCGCCGCCGGGGTCGTCGCCTTCCTGTGATGGTTCGTCTGTTTCTCGCCGTTCGCTCATTTGCCTCCCCTTACGCGAGCTGGTCCCGCACGTAGTCGCGCCACCGTGCCGTCAGCGTGGCCACGGAGAGCCCCAGCGAGGCGAGTGCCTGATCGACGCCGATCGCCCGGGCATCACGGTAGAGCCCCACCAGGGTCTCCTCACCGAACCGGTCAGCGAGGAAGCGACACGCCAGCCAGGCCTCTTGGTACGCCCGCGCGAGCCGTACGGGGTCCCGCCCGTCCGCCGCGAAAGCCGCAGGTCCGGGCAATTCACTCGGCACATGCCCGGCCCGCACCTCGGCGGCGAGTTCGGCGGCGGCCGTCTTCACGGGGAGCCCGGCGTCACGGTAGCCCACGTAGTCGGCGAACCCTTCGTAGAGCCAGACGGGCAGCCGGTCGGTGCCCGCCACGACGTGGGCGAGCTCATGGATGAGGACCACGTCCTTGCCGGTGGGGTTGAGCATGGCGAAGAACTCGGGAACGACGATCACCCGCCCGCCGTCGGCCACCGCGGCCAGCCCGTCGAGCCGCGCCACCCCGGCGAGTTCGGCGGCCTCGCGGGTGGTCCGGGGAACGACGACCAGCGGCCGCACCGGCCCGCCGAGGACGGCCGCCACCCGCTGCCCGGCCGTGTCGGCCCTGCGCGCCATCTCGTCGAGCGAACCCGGCGCGGCGTGGTGGCCGACGACCACCGAGCGCGTTCCCCGGGCTACGACCATGCCTTCGGGCCACAGGTCGCGTAGTTCGGGGGGAAGGAGGGGGGATCCGGGGGCCGGGGAGCCGGCGGGGGTGGCGAAGGCGAGGAGCAGGAGTCCGGCCACCATGGCTCGTCGGCTCACCTGCTCGGACACGATGCCTGATGGTAGTCGGCCCACCGCACATGAGCTCCGTGGTCCAGCCCGCCGCACTCCCGTCATCGGCCCACTCCTTCACCGCTCGGCCTTGCGCCGTTGCGGCGGGGCATGTGTGCCGGTCAGCGGGCGTCTCCCTGGATGTGGCCCGCCACGTGCGGTGGGTGGCGTGACGTTGGCTTGCCGTACCAGAAGGAAGAAGAACGGCGGGGTGAAGACGTGAGAGCCCCGCCCGAATCCTGGAAAATATCCATAAATCCGGACGAGGCTTCTTCACATGCCGGGGCGGACCGCGCCGACGAACGACGACTTGCGCCATCCGCCCAGCTTGTCGATGCGCACCCGTTCGCCTGTCCGCGGCGAATGGATCATCTTGCCCTTGCCGACGTACATGCCCACGTGGCCGAGCCCGCTGAAGAACATCAGGTCACCGGGCTGGAGATGCCGCCAGGAGACCTTGTTGCTGATGCGGGCGAACTGGCTGTTCGTCACGCGCGGGATCTTCACCCCGGCCTTCCTCCAGGCGTACTGGACGAGGCCGGAGCAGTCGAACGAACCAGGTCCAGTGCCCCCATAACGGTACGGGTCACCGATCTGGTCCTTGGCCACGGCGACGGCCTTGCCGGCCTTCGATTTCTGACGAGCGATCTTGGCTGCTCGAGCGGCCCTGGCCGTACTCGCGGTTCCGGCGGTTGCGGCCGCCTTCGCCGTGGAGGTACTGGCCGAATCGCTCGCCGTCGCCGCCTGAGCCGTTGGGGCATGGAGGATCAGACCTCCGGCCGTCACGGTCATCGTGAGCACTACGCCACTCAGGGCACGTCGGGACAGACGGGGGTTTTGCAGGGAGGTAGACAGGATTTCTCCTTGGGTCTTCCACGAACGCCTACCGGGTTAGCTGACGGATTCGGGCCTGGAAGTCGCCCTACGGCGCGATGTGCGCGCCGATTCACCCCTGATCCCTAGGGGAATGTGGGATCGCTGGTTCCCCGGCTCCGTGCCTCCTGGCTGCACGGACTCGGCAGGTCGCCGCCCGATTGATATGTCGAAATCGGGATATCGAAGGCGACCAACGGATCTTTATCTGTCTCACATCGGGAGGGACCGATGCCGGTTCGCGGCGACATGGCTTGTTCGCCGCGACGAGGCCCGAAGCTACGCCGACAGGTCAAGGATCAGCAAAGCGGCGGTCATGCTGTAAAGATCAGATAAAGGGGTCAGTAAGGCTTGAAACCCCTGCTGGAACACCAGGTTCCGTTATCCAAATGTGACACTGCTCACACTTGCGAATGGACCGTCTTGTCAGGCGACGATTGTCGCTTTTGTCACATCTTTCGCACCGTCAACCTGAAGCCCGTAGGTGGGAGCGTTCCCGCCGCGATTCGTTCCCGTTCGATGCGCCACAGCTGTACGACCTCTGCGACCTTGAACCGCTGCTCGACGGCGGCCAGTGGTCGGCAACGATCCAGCGTCGTAGAACCACGCGGACGCTCGGTCGAGCAGCGCCTCCAGCGGGTGCATGTGGTGCAGCGACAACGACATGACGATCACGTCGAACGGCTCGTCGTCGTAGTAGTGCCCGAGGTCGGCCCGGCGCGCGCACCTCCGCCGGCCTGGCAGCGAGGCGATCACCGTTCGGGGCCTGCCGTAACGAGGCGGCAACGAGGAAGAGCGTCCGGCGGTGACCGAAACCCGGGCCGTCACCGCCCGGAACCGAGCCGCTACAGGACCAAAGGAGAACGTACGTTACGGCCGGATGGCGCCGACGATGCGGTTGCCGTAGTCGGAGAGTTTGACCACCTTGACCACATCGCCCGTTTGCGGCGCGTGGACGATCTGCCCGTTCCCGGCGTAAATGCTGACGTGGCCCAAGCCCTCGCTGAAGATCAGATCCCCAGGCTGAAGATCGTTGATGTCCACCTTGCGGCCGGCCCCCCACGCCCACTGCTGCCACGTCGTACGAGGCAGCGACACCCCCGCCGCCCGCCACGACGCCTGGGTCAGCCCCGAGCAGTCATAGCCGCCCGGCCCCGTCCCGCCATAGACGTACGGCTTGCCCACCTGCGCGAACGCGAACCGCAGCACCGCCGCCGCGTTCCCCGACGCCGGCCCCGTGTACTTGATGCCGACGCTGTTCGGGTTGCCCGCGTTGTACGCGCCCAGCTTCGTCAGGAGCTTCTTCTGCTCGGCGATCAGCTTGCGGATCTCCGAGCGCTCCTTCTCCACCCCGTCCCGTTCCTTGTCCGCCGACACCAGCGCGTCCTGCGCCTTGTCGCGCTCGGTCTTCAGCCCGCGGTTCTCGCGGTCGAACGCGGCCAGCTTCTCCGCCCGCTCCGTGGACAGCTGCCCCGCCAGCGCCAGTCCGTTCAGGCGGTCCTCGGGGTTGCCCGTGCCGATCAGCCCGGGCCAGGAGGTGACGTCCCCGCCGAGCGTGTAGCTGTCGACGGCCATGTTGATCACCTGGGAGCGCAGGGTGGCAACCGTCGCCAGCTTGCGCTTGTAGTTGTCGTTCAGCTTGCTGTAGGTGGTCTTGGCGTTCTTGTATCGCTCAGTGGCCGTGTTGAACCGGTCGACGACCTTGTCGGCCTTGTCGTTGAGCTTGTCGAGCTTGGCCTTCGCCTGGCCGATCGTGGGCTTGGGATCGGCGACCGCCGCACCCATCGGCAACAGCACCAGCCCGATCGCGATACCCGCGGCCACCGGCCACCGGCCAAAACTCACAGTGTCGCCTCCCAGGGATTACATCTGGGGCGAAATAGTACAGAAGTGGCAGGTGAGGTCACACCTAAACCACCCAAAATCCAGCAACTCGTAATTTAGGCTCGGCCCAGCCTGCGCAGCAGCAAGCCAGACGGAACGGGTCTGGCTCCCATCCGCCTGACGGACTCGGCCACCTCGCGGTCCGACGACACGACGGCGATGGCCCTGCCGGGCGGCTCAGCGCGTACGAGCTGGCGGATCAGGTCGTCGGCGATCTCCCCCGGCGCGCTGAACAGCACCCGCACCCCCCGCGGCGCCACCACCTGCACCGGAGCGTTCAGCTCCGCTCCGTCGAACACCACGGTCACCTCGACCCTGGTCTGCGCCACCAGCCCGCCGAGCCCGGTCATCAGCCGATTGCGCTGGTCGGCGAGGGTGAGCGTGCCGTAGCCGGTCTTGGTGACGTTGTAGCCGTCGATGATCAGGTGCACCTGCGGCAACGCCAGGAGCTGGTCGAGGAGTTGCGGGTCGTCGTCGGCCAGCGCGCGGGCGGGCACCCCGCGCACGCCAGGACGTTCGCCCGTGCTCGCGGCGACCGAGTCGGCCGGCCTGCTGATCGTGGTGGGCAGGGCCAGCTCCCTGCGCAGCCCGGCGGAGGCGTCCTGCAGCGCGTCGAGCAGCACCCGGATGCGGGCGTCCTCGATGCTCCTGCCCTCACGCGCGGCCCGCCGCGAGGCTTCGAGCTGCTTCTCCACGTCGGCCACCCGCTCGCGCAGCCGCCGCAGCTCGGACTCGCCCGCGCTGCCCGCGGCCGAGGCGGCCGACCTGGCCTCGTCCGCCGCGTGCTCCATCTCCTCGGCCCGGCGGACCGCGCCCTTGGCGCGCTCGCGGACGTCGTGGAGCTTGCGCCGCAGATCGGAGTTCTCCGCGCGGGCCGCCCTGATCTGCTCGCGCAGCCGGTCGGACTCCTCCTTGGCGGCGTTCTTCTGCGCGGCGAGCTGCTCGCGCAGCCGGGCCACGGCCTCCTCGCGCTCCGTCCCTTCGGCCGCCACCGCCGACTGCTCGAGGTCGGTACGGGCGGCCTCGATCATCTCCGCCCACCCCGGCGGCCGGGTCAGGTAGGCGGCCGCGGCCACCAGCACGGGATCGGCGGCCGGCGGAACGTTGCCGTCGGCCAGCGCCATGACCAGCTCAGGCCATCCGGCGGCCACCGACTCGGCGACCAGCTCGCGAAATTTCTTGTCGTTCTCCAGCTGCGCGGCTATGGGCGCGCTGCCCAGCTTGGCCCGTTTGCGCGGATCGAATTTCGCGATCCCCCGCAAGGGCTGCGGGATGGAGACAGCGGGCATCGTCCCGAGAACTTGAGCCGCCAGGTCGACGACATTCATCCGCACCTGCTCGGGAAGCGGGCGAGACAGGCCTTCACCCGCTGAACTCATCCCACTTGTCCCTTCGTGACATGCCCTTTCAGACAAGGGTACGGCTGCCGCGTACCTGACCGTAACGGTCACTTGGATATGGACAAGCGCTTGGTCGGGGGTATACGACTGTGCCGGGGCAAGTGTTCGGCCAGGAGGCCCACCGTGACGGAGCAGATGCGTACCTCCACCCGTGACCTGGAAGAACTGCGCGAGCACGTGACCGGCTGGCTCCGCGGCAAGGTCGGCGAGGGCGCCACGGTGTCCGAACTGTCAAGGCCGTCGGAAAACGGGCTGTCCAGCGAGACCCTGTTCTTCACCGCCACCTGGCGTGAGGGCAGAACGCGCTGCGTAGCCAGGCTCGCACCTGCGGTGGAAGCCGTTCCGGTATTCCCTTCCTACGATTTGCGGGCCCAGTTCGAGATCATGCGCCTGGCCAGGGAAAAAGCTGGAATTCCAGCGCCGAGGGCCCTTTGGTTCGAGCCCGATCCCGGGCCTCTCGGCTCGCCGTTCTTCGTCATGGAGCGCGCGGACGGCGAGGTGCCGCCGGACGTGATGCCGTACACGTTCGGGGGCTGGCTGCACGACGCCGCGCCGGCGGACCGGCGCCGGCTGCAGGACGCGAGCGTGGGGATCGTGGCGGCGCTGCACGAGGCCGCTTTCACGCCGGAGGAGTTGTCCCCGCTCGGAGCCGGGGGGTTACGCGCCCACCTCGAAGCGCAGCGGGCCTACTACGAATGGGCGCACGGCAAGGTGCGCATCCCCGTGCTGGAGCGGGCCTTCGGCTGGCTGGCCGAGCACTGGCCAGAGGACCCAGGGCCCGACGTGCTGTGCTGGGGCGACGCCAGGATCGGGAACATGATGTTCCAGGACTTCACGCCGGTCGCGGTGCTCGACTGGGAGATGGCCGCCGTCGCGCCGCGCGAGCTGGACCTGTCCTGGATGATCTTCCTGCATCGCTTCTTCCAGGACATCACGGTCGGCGCGGGCCTGCCCGGCATGCCGGACTTCATGCGCCGCGACGACGTCTGCCAGAAATATCGCGAAATAACGGGCTACGAGCCTCGCGACATGGATTTCTATGAAATGTACGCAGCCCTCCGGCACGGCATCATCATGGCCAGGATCTGGCACCGCCGGATCCACTTCGGCGAGCAGACCATGCCCGACGACCCCGACGACCTGGTGCTGCACCGGGCCACCATCGAGGAACTGCTTACCAGCCAGCCGGCGTCGTAGACCCGCCCGGACCATCGGCGTCGTCGGCGAGGGGCTGGAACTCGCCTCGCACGCCGTCCCCGGCCTGCTCGAACCCTTCCTGAGCCGGGAAGAGCCATGAGCCGCGTGATCCCCCTCGGCTTGCCCATGCCCCTGTACTGGACAAACGTGATCGCGCGGCTCAGGCTCTTGCAAGACATAACGGTATTTGTCGCGCTTGCAACCGGGTTGCAGGCTCATTAACCGTCGACGCGGATCATCAGTCAGGAGCTAACTGCCCACCGGCTGCTTGGCCAGCTCCGCCATGTACGCCCTGGCCAGGGTGAGCGCGCCGGCCATCGCTTCCTGCTCGGCCATGAGCTTGACCTTGGGCGAGTTGGTCGGCTCGTCCTCCGGCCGCTGGTGGCCCGAGAAGTCGACCCTGACGACCACCGCGCCCCTGCGCATCAGCACCGTGCCGCTGGAGGCGGAGACCTCGCCGTGCCTGGTCTGCACGAACTGCTGGTACGCCTGGTCGCCCAGCCCCTCGACGTCGGTCAGCTCGCCCCAGGTGATGCCGCCGATCGACGATTCGGCGGTGTTCTTGTCGCCACCGTACTCGCTGACGTAGTAGGCCTTGGCCGCGGGCTCGTCGAGGTCGCCCGCCCGGTTGGAGAACCGGTGCACGGTGATCAGCGCGCTGCGGATCTTCTTCGTCCCCTCGCCGCCCGGCAGGTCCAGGTTCAGCCAGCGGCACTCGGTCTGGCTGTCGCCGCTGACCTCGGTGCCGCGCGCGCGGGTGGTGGGCTCCGGCACGAGCCCGGTGGCCACCTCGCTCACGGCCTGGCAGCCGGCCGGGAACGCGCCCAGCACCGTCGGCGAGGGCGTCGGGCGGGCGCTCGGCGACGCGGTGGCCCGCGACGACTCCGGCTGGGCCAGCACGTCGGGGTGCTGCGCCTGCCAGGCGGCCACCCCCTTGGCGAAGTGCCCCACCAGGCCGCTCACCTCGCGGATCGCGTTGTCCTCGTTGATGGACTGCGCGGTTTCGTTCGACAGGATCTGCGCGTCCTTGCGCTGCTGGCCCGCCTGGAACTTGACCTCGATCGTCATGTCGTCGACCCGGGCGAACGCCTTGCCGAAGGAGTACCACAACAACTTCCCGTCGCGGCGCCAGGTGTATTGGGCGAACGCGCTGTCGCCCACGCCCTGGATGTCCTTGACCGGGGAGACGTATTCCTTCTCGTCCGGGTCCAGCGACGGCTTGGCGGTCTCGCCGTATTCGCCGCCGCGGTAGTCGATCTCGTACGAGTTCTGGGCCATCGCCCTGCCGGTCTTGGCGCCCTCGCCCTTGTGCTGCAAGATCTTGACGTCGATCTCCCTGCTGCGCCAGAACTCGCCGAACGAGATGCGCTGGTTCATCCAGTTGCAGGTGAAGGTGACCGCGTAGTCGGCGTCCCTGGAGGACTTGGCCACGGTCGCGTCGGGCACGAGCCTGTCGGCCTCCTCCTGGGGCAACATGGCGCACGCGTCGGGGCCCTTGGCGGCGGGCCTGGACGACGACTTGCCCGTCGGCGCGGGGGACGTCGTGGTGGCGCCGGAGAGTCTGTCGTACACGAAGTAGGCTCCGACGCCGCCCGCCGCGACCAGCACGACGAGGGCGGCGGCCAGCGCGGGCAGCAGCCAGGCGGGCCGCCGCGGCGGCCGGGGCGGCGGCATCGACGGCATGGTGGGGGGCATGGCGGGCGGCATGGGCGGAGGCATGCGCGGTGGCTCGAACTGCCTGCCTGGCACCTGGTACGGGTTGGTGGGCGGCTCGTACTCGCTACCGGGATTCACTGAGGCTCCTCAACCGGGCTCACTTCGATAGAGCCGCGGAGACCAGGCGGGCGGCGGCGATGGCCGTCTCCTTGTCCGCCGGCTTCGTGGCGGGCACGTCGTCACGATGCCAGATCACTTCCCCGAGCAGATTACTCGTCCGGAAGAGCACCGTGCTGTCGGATGCGCCGCTCTTGTTGGTGTTGATGAAGCGCTTGAAGCTGTTCTGGATGATCGCCGACTCCCCGACCCCCGTGACGTCCGCGACCGAGCCGCGGGCCTCGCGCAGGACCGTCCCCTTCGACGCGGCGCGGTTGGCCTTCTCGCTGGTGAAGCGCCGCAGCGCGACCTGGGGGCCGCCGAGGTCGCCGTCGGGCCGCTCCGCCCAGGCGCGGACGATGAGGCGGCGGCCGGGCTGGCGGACGAGCCACTGGCATTCGCCCGGCCTGGTCAGGCTGCGTTCGGGGGTGCCCTTCATGAGCCGGGCGGCCTGGGCGTCGCTGAGGAGCGTGCACGGGTCCGGCGCCTTGGCGAACCTGCCGGTGTCCTGCCGGCCGCCGAGCGCGGCGACGGCGTACCAGCCGCCCGCGCCCAGCGCTACGACGGCGGCCAGCGCGGCGGGCAGCAGCCAGCGGCGGCGTCCGGGCGCGCCGGGAGCCGCGACGTAAGCGGTCAGCGCCTGGCGGACCTGGGGGACCGTGGGGCGGGCGGCGGGGTTCTTCGCGAGCATGGCCACCAGCAGGCGGCCGAGGTCGCGGCCCGCCCGGGCCGGGAACGGCGGCTCGTGCAGCAGCACCGCGGCCGCCACCGCGGCGGGCAGCTCCCGCTCGAACGGCGCGCGGCCCTCGACGGCGGTGTAAAGGCTGGCGCCGAGCGACCACACGTCGGAGGCGGGGCCCGAGGGCTGCTCGTTGAGCCGCTCAGGGGCCATGTAGCCGGGCGAGCCCGCGCTGCCGTACCTGTCGCCGCGGCCGTCCATGGGGGCCGCGATGCCGAAGTCGGTGAGCATGGCCGAACCGTCGGCGTCGAGCAGGATGTTGGCCGGCTTGACGTCCTGGTGCAGCATGCCGTGCGCGTGCGCGACCTCCAGCGCCGACAACACGCGCAACCCGACCGCGGCAACGAACCCGGGCGGGAGCGGCCCCTGCTCCTTGATCACCTTGTCCAGCGAGCGTCCGGAGACCAGGTCCATGATGATCCACGGCTGGCCGCCCTCGAGGACGACGTCGTGCACGAGCACGATGGCCGGGTCGCGCAGGCGGCCCGCGGACCTGGCCTCGTGGATGGCCCGGTCGGCGAACTCCGCACGCTCGTGCGGGCTCAGCCCTTCCGGCACGCGTACCTGCTTGACCGCGATCTGCCGGTCGAGCATCTCGTCGATGGCCCGCCACACGGTGCCCGCGCCGCCCTGCCCGAGCCGCTCGATCAGCCGGTAGCGGCCCGCCAGGAGGTAGAGGTCACCCGGCATCGCGCAACGCCCGCTCGCTCGCCTGCGCCGCTCTCAGGGCCGACTGCTTGACGTCCTCGTCGGTCGGCTTGTCGGCGAGGGTGGCGTATTCGACGCTCACCACCAGGTTGGCCAGCCGGTAGTAGACGTAGGCGGAGAGGACCCGGCCCGTGGTGCCCTTGAGCTCGAAGCCGAACGCCTCCTGCCCCACGCCGCCGACCTGGTGCACCGGGGTGCGCTTGGCCTTCGTGGCGTCCTTGACGCCGATCTCGGGCCAGGTCCAGTCGACCTCGTCGTATTTCGCCCAGTAGCGCTGCTGGTTCTGGAAGAGGGCGCGAGCCGAGACGGCGGTCATCGACCACGGGTCGACGGTGTCGGAGTCCTTCTGCACCTGCAGGCCCACGCCGCTGCCCGGGATCGGCCAGCCGCACTTGGGGCCCACCTCGTCGGCGCCCGGCTGCCCCTTGGGCGGGCTCTGGGTCCGCAATAACCTGCCCACCTCCTGCGGGCCGATGAGCGTGCACACGTCCATGGGCACGTTGAAGGCCGCGGGCACGCCGTCGTCCTGGCTTGTCAGGATGACGAAGCCGGTCGTACCCGCTCCGACGACGAGCACCGCCGCGGCCACGATCCAGAGCGCGGCCCGGCCGCCCCGCCTGACCTTGCCCGGTGCGGTCACGTCCTGGTTGACCGGCAGCCGCGGCGCCTGCCCGCCCGCGGCGACCTGCCGCAACGCGTCGGCGAGCACGCGCGGGCCGGGACGGGCGCCGGGCTGCTGCGCCATCATGGCGGCCAACAGCGGGCCCAGCGGCCCCGGCGCGACCGGCACCGGCTGGGTCAGCGTGGCGCGCAGCCGCTGGGCGGCCGACCCCTCGTAGGCCGGCGCGCCCGTCAGCGCGACGTAGAGCGTGGCGCCGAGCGACCACAGGTCGCTGGCGGGGCCGCCGGGCTGGCCGTCGAGCCGCTCGGGCGCGATGAACCCGGGCGAGCCGATCATCAGCCCCTGCTCGGTGAGCGTGGCCTGGCCCTCCTGCCTGGCGATGCCGAAGTCGGTGAGCACCACCCTGCCGCTCTCGGTCAGGAACACGTTGCCCGGCTTCACGTCGCGGTGCTGCAGTCCCTGCGCGTGCGCGACGGTCAGCGCCTCCAGCACGTCGGCGCCGATCCGCGCGGCATAATCAGCCGGCATGGGTCCGAACTCGCGTACGGTCTCGCCGAGCGTGCGGCCCCGCAGCAATTCCATGACGAGCCACGGCCGCTCGTGCTCGACGACCACGTCGTGCAGGGCCACGATGCCGGGATGGCGCAGCCGCGCGGTGGCCTGCGCCTCGCGCACGGCCCGCTTCACCGAGTCGGCCCGCTCCTTGGGCGACATGCCCTCGGGCAGCGTGAGCTCCTTGACCGCGACGTCGCGGTCAAGCATCTCGTCCCTGGCCAGCCACACCTTCCCCATGCCACCGGCGCCCAGCGGGCGCAGCAGGGAGTAGCGGCCGGCAAGTCTTCCGGCGGACATAAAGGGAAGGGTAACTAAGGATCAAGAGGGTTGGTTATTCGATCCTGTCGGTCGGCCTCTCTATGGTCTTGGTTCGTGGACCCGGTTCAAGGCACTCTCGACGAGCTCGGCACTCCGCTGAGCGACGTCACCTTCGTCGTGTTCGACCTCGAGACGACCGGCGGCGCCCCGGCCGACGACGCCATCACCGAGATCGGCGCGGTCAAGGTGCGGGCGGGCGAGGTGCTCGGCGAGTTCTCCACGCTGGTCGATCCTGGAGGGCCGATCCCGCCGTTCATCTCCGTGCTGACCGGCATCACCGACGCCATGGTGATGGCCGCGCCGCGGATCGAGGCGGTGTTGCCGAGCTTCCTGGAGTTCATCCGCGGCGCCACGCTGGTGGCCCACAACGCGGGCTTCGACACCCGCTTCATCAAGGCCGCCTGCGCCGCCCAGGGCTATCCCCCGCCGGCCAACCCGGTCGTCGACACCGTCGACCTGGCCCGCCGGGTGCTGACCCGCGACGAGACGCCAAACGCCAAGCTGTCCACGCTGGCCAGGTTCTTCCGCAGCCCCACCGAGCCGTGCCACCGCGCCCTGCAGGACGCCAGGGCCACCGTGGACGTGCTGCACGGGCTGATCGAGCGGGCCGGGTCGTTCCAGGTGCACACGCTCGAGGAGCTCAAGTCGTTCGTCCGCGCCCCCACGCCGGAGCAGCAGCGCAAGCGCCACCTGGCCGAGTCCGTCCCGCACGCCCCCGGCGTCTACCTCTTCGAGGACGAGCGCGGCGAGGTCCTCTACATCGGCAAGAGCACCAACCTGCGCAACCGGGTGCGCTCCTACTTCACCGCCGCCGAGACCCGCCCGCGCATCCGCGAGATGATCGGCATCGCCGAGCGGGTGCGTCACATCGTCTGCTCGACCGGCCTGGAGGCGGAGGTCAGGGAGCTGCGCCTGATCGGCGGCGCCAAGCCCCGCTACAACCGCCGCTCCCGCTTTCCCGAGAAGGTCGTGTGGCTCAAGCTCACCGGCGAGCCGTTCCCCCGCCTGTCGATCGTCCGCGATCTCAAAGACGACGGCGCCACCTACCTGGGTCCGTTCAGCAACACCCGGCTGGCCGACGAGGCCCGCATCGCCCTGCACGAGGCGGTCCCGCTGCGCCAGTGCACCCAGCCGATCACGCTGCGCACCCGGCGGGCGGCCTGCGTGCTGCACGAGATGGGCCGCTGCGGCGCGCCGTGCGAGGGCAGGGAGAGCCAGGAGGAATACGCGATCCACGCGGAGAGCGCCCGCCGCGCCATGACGCTCGACGCCTCGCTCGTCTTCACGGCCGTGTCGGCCCGTATGGAGCGGCTGTCGGTGGAGCAGCGCTACGAGGAGGCCTCCATCGACCGTGACCGGCTGGCCTCGTTCGTCCGTACGGCGGCGCGCATGCAGCGGCTGACGGCCATCACGCGCATCCCGCAGCTCGTGGCCGCCAGCCCGGCGTTCGACGGCGGCTGGGACCTCCACGTGGTCCGATACGGGCGGCTCGCGGCGGCCGGGGTCATGCGGCGGGGCACCCACCCGACCCCTTTCGTGGCCTCCCTGACCGCCACCGCCGAGGTCGTCATCCCCGGGCCTGGCCCCGTCCACGCCGCCAGCGCCGAGGAGACCGAGTGCATCCTCCGCTGGCTGGAGTCCCCGGGGGTGCGGCTGGTGGAGGTGGACGGCGAGTGGAGCCTGCCGGCCCGGGGCGCGGGCCGCCACAAGGCCCGCATCGACCTCGCCTACCGGCACCTCGACCAGCGGCGCGGGCGGGAGGGGCGGCCTTTGAGGTGACCCGATAGAGTTGCCGCATGGTCACGGCTATCGTCCACATCAACGCAGAGGTAGACCGGATCCCGGAGGTCGCCCAGACGATCGCCGAGATCGACGGGGTCAGCGAGGTCTACTCCATCACCGGCGAATACGACCTGCTGGCCATGGTCCGGGTGGCCGCCTACGAGGAGATCGCCGAGGTCATTCCCGGGCGGATCAACAAGGTGGCCGGAGTGCTGCACACGGAGACGCACATCGCCTTCCGCACCTACTCCAAGCACGACCTGGACGCGGCCTTCTCCATCGGCTTCCCTGAGGCCGACTGACCCCCTTCCCGCTGACGTTCGGCCCAGCCGTTCTGACGGCGCCACCGGTTCACCCGTGCCGCGCAGAGCGCGTCCGGCACGTGCCGACCGGCCGGTGCCAGGGTCTGGCGCCCGAGCCCGGTCCCGAGCGACACCCGCGCGTCTGAGCACTCCCGGTCGGCCCGCAAGGGCGTCGGACGCCGACGGACCCGGACGGAGTGCTCCGTCCGGGCCCGTGTGCCGTGGCGGCAGGGTCAGTGCGTGAGGCTGCGGTCCTCGTCGCCACCCGAGCCGATGGCGGCGTGCTCCTCCTCGTCGTGCCCGTGCCCATGCCCGTCGTCCAACGGGATCTTCTCCCCGCCGTACGCCTTCGACATGCGCGCGCGCAGCTTGCCGAGCGGCCCGCGCATGCCCTTGGGCGGGATGCCCGCGGCGTCCTCGGCCACCGGCAACATCAGCACCGGCTGCTTGCCGCGCATGTGAGCCTCGATGTCCTCCGCCGCCGGCGTGTGGACCTCGATGAACTCACCGTGCGGCAGCCGCTTGATCACGCCCGACTCCACGCCGTGCGAGATGACCGCCTGGTCGGAGCGTTGCAGGCCGAGGCACATGCGGTAGGTGATCAGGTAGGCCAGCGCCGGAGCCACGATGATCAGCACCCGCCCGCCGATCGTCGTCCAGGTGAGGCTGATGTGGAAGTTCGCCGAGATCTCGTCGTTGGCGCCGAGCAGCCACAACACGCCGTAGAACGTGATTGCCGACATGCCGATCGAGGTCCGGTGCGGGTTGTTGCGCGGCCGGTCGGCCACGTGGTGCTCGCGGTTGTCGCCCGTCACCCAGCGTTCGAGGAACGGATAGAGCGCCAGACCCGTCATGACGATGCCCATCGGCACCAACGCCGGGATGATCACGCTCAGTGGCAGCGTGCCCGCATGGCTCGCGCCGAAGAGGTTGATCTCCCACGCCGGCATGATGCGCAACGCGCCTTCGAGGAAGCCCATGTAGAAGTCGGGCTGCGAACCCGCGGACACGTCGGCGGGCGTGTAGGGGCCGAACAACCAGATCGGGTTGACCTGGGTGAACGTCGCCAGCCCCGCGACCACGGCCAGCGTGAACAGGAAGTACGCCCCCGCCTTGGCCATGAAGGCCGGGTAGAACGGCGCGCCCACCACGTTCTTGTTGTCGCGGCCCTTGCCGGGCATCTGGGTGTGCTTCTGCACCCACATGAGCACCATGTGAGCCGAGATCAGCGCCAGCAGGATGCCCGGGATGAGCAGGATGTGCAGCGAGTAGAACCGGGCGATGACATCCTCACCCGGATATTCCCCGCCGAACAGGAAGAACGTCAGATACGTGCCGATCAGCGGCAGCGAGATCGCCACGCCCTCGGTGATCCGCAGACCGGCGCCGGACAGCAGGTCGTCGGGCAGCGAGTAGCCGGTCAGGCCCTCGGCCAGCGCCAGCGTCAGCAGCAGCACACCGATGATCCAGTTGAGCTCGCGCGGCTTGCGGTAGGCGCCGGTGAAGAACACCCGCAGCATGTGGACCATCATGCCGGCCACGAACATCAGGGCCGCCCAGTGGTGCATCTGCCGGATCAGCAGTCCACCGCGGACGTCGAAGCTGAGCTCCAGCGACGACGCGTAGGCCTCGGACATCATGACGCCCTTGAGCGGCGCGTACGAGCCGTCGTAGGCGATCTCCATCATGCTGGGCCTGAACCAGAACGTCAGGAACGTACCGGTCAGCAGCAGGATGATGAACGAGTAGAGCGCGATCTCACCCAGCAGGAACGACCAGTGGTCCGGGAAGATCTTGCGCAGGTTGCGCTTGAGGAAGTTGGCCCCGCCGAGGCGGTCGTCGAGGAAGCTCGACGGCCCGGCGATGCCCTTGGGAACTGAGTTCAGATCATCACTCATGCCTGGCCTCCCTTCGCCCTGGCCTCGGCCTCGGCGTCACCGCGTTCCCAGTAGCTGGGACCGACCGGCACGTTGAAGTCTCCCTGGGCGATGAGGTATCCGTCCTGGTCGACCGTGATCGGCAGCTGCGGCAGCGGCCGCGCGGCCGGGCCGAAGATGACCTTCGCGCCGTCAGCGGCGTCGAACGTCGACTGGTGGCACGGGCAGAGGATGTGGTGGGTGTTCTGCTCGTAGAGGGCCGCGGGGCAGCCCACGTGGGTGCAGATCTTGGAGTAGGCCACGATGCCGTCGTGCGTCCAGTTCTGCCGGACGCCGCTCTTGATCTCCTCCGGGCGGAACTTGATCAGGATGAGCGTGGCCTTGGCCAGGGCGGTGAGGTCGTGCTGGTAGCCCTCGGGGACCACCGACAGGATGCCGCCCGGCGAGTTGAAGTCGGCGGCGCGGATCGGCTGGCCCGTGCCCTCGACGACGAGCCGCAGCGGCTTGCCCTCCTTGGTCTTCTCACCCCAGACCGTGTGGCGCAGCACTTTGTTGAACTTGGCGCCGGCCATCTTGCTGTTGTCGAGGTCGCGCAGCAGCACCAGCGGCACCAGGCCCAGCGGCGCGGCCGCCAGCAGCAGCGTGCGGCGCAGCAGCTTGCGCTTGACGAACCCGCTCTCGTTGGCGCCCTGGACGAACGTGTCGGCCACGACCTCGCGGTCGTCCTCGGCGGAGGCCATCGGGTGGCGGTCCTGGACCAGGGAGTATTTCGGCATGATCTGGCGGACCCAGATCACGATGCCGACCGCCAGCCCCAGGATCGCCACGGTCAGCGAGGTGCCCAGCGCGAGGTTGGACACCCCGGTCGCCTCGGGGCTGCCGACCTGGAAGACCACGTAGGAGATGATGAACGCGATGGCGGCCAGGAACGTGATCGTGAAGCAGAGGGCCACGATCCGCTCGGCCCTGCGGGCCTTGGACTCGTCCTGCAGCGTGACGCCCGGGACCTCCCGCTCGACGTCCGCCGCTTCCGCGGTGCCGAGCATCGAGGTGCCCGGCGGGGGGGTGCCGATGACGCGCTTGGGTACGCGTTCGTCCGGCTGCTCGATCTCGTGCTCGTTGTCTGTCATGACTTCTGTCGCTTCTTCGCGGTGATCCAGATGGCGGCGAGTGCGAGGGCGCTCAGGCCCACTATCCACGCTACGAGACCTTCGGTGACCGGGCCAATGCGTCCGAGGCCGAAACCTCCCGGGTCCTTCTGCTCGCGGACCTGGGTGATGTAGGCGATCATGCTGCGCTTCTCTTCGGGCGTGATCGTCGTGTCGTTGAAGACCGGCATCGCCTGCGGGCCCGTGACCATCGCCTCGTAGATCTGCTGGGGGGTCGCCTCGTTCAGGTTGGGCGCGTATTTGCCCTGTGTCAACGCGCCGCCGGCGCCGACCCAGTTGTGGCACTGGATGCAGTTGGCGCGGAACAGCTCGCCGCCCTTGCCGGCGTCGCCGAGCTTGGGGTCGACCTGCTCCTGGCCGGGCACCTGCGGGCCGCCGCCGAGCGACTGCACGTAGGCCGCGATCTGCCTGGTCGTCGTCTCGTTGACCCAGTGCGCCGGCGGCTTGCGCGGGGCCTGGGGCCCGGGGTTGGCGGCGGGCATGCGCCCGGTGCTCAGCTGGAAGTCGACGGCCGCGGCGCCGACGCCGACGAGCGTGGGCGCCGTCGCGGTGCCCTGCGCGTTCATGCCGTGGCAGCTCGAGCAGTGCTGTACGAACAGGCTCCTGCCCTCGGCCACGTCATCGACCTTGCCTGCCGCGAGTGCCGCGTCGGCAGGCTTACCCGCCTGGACAAAGGCGGCGTATACCATCCCGACCAGCGCCAACGCCAAAATCAGGACGGCATATCTCGCGAGGGGATGCCGCCGCCAAGCGGTGATCCTAGTCACAGAGATCCCGTTCCTTAACGAATGATGTAGATGGTCGCGAAAAGACCGATCCAGACGACGTCTACGAAGTGCCAGTAGTAGGACACGACGATCGCGCTGGTGGCCTGCTCATGCGTAAAGCGCTTCGCGGCGTACGTGCGTCCCAGCATGAACAGGAACGCGATCAGGCCACCGGTCACGTGCAGGCCATGGAAGCCCGTCGTCAGGTAGAACACCGAGGTGTAGGCGTTAGCGGACAAGGTCGCGCCCTCTGACGCCAGCTCGCCGTACTCGTACAGCTGCCCGCCGACGAAGACGGCGCCCATGAGGAAGCTGATGATGTACCAGAAGCGGAGCTTGCCGACCTGCCCCTTCTCCGCGGCCCACACGCCGAGCTGGCACGTCACACTCGACAGCACCAGGATGATCGTGTTGACCGTCGCGAACGGGATGTTCAGGTGAGCGCCTTCTGCGGCATGCGTGCCCAGAGGAAGGAGCGCGGGGGCCCACTCGAGGCCTTTGCCCTCGCTCACCGACCGGATGGTGAAGTACATCGCGAACAGCGCCGCGAAGAACATGAGCTCAGAGGACAGCCAGACGATCGTACCGACGCTGACCAGATTGGGTCTGCGGTACGACGATGCTGCCGTCGTCGAAGTTATTGCGGATGCTGTCGCCACGGGCAGCATTATTGCGGTTCCGGTGGTCGGTCCGGCGCACGCCCCCCCGTTAGCAGGTACAAACCACCAACCAACCTGGGAGAATCAGCATAAAACCCCCGCAGAACCGGCCCACCCGCCGGGCGGCCTGGGATTGCATGCCACGGCAACGGTACGATCCAGGGTGACCATACCGCTACGACCGATAGTGAGCACGACCGTGACCGACGACACGATGAGGGTCCTCGTCTACAGCGACGACGCCGCCACCAGGGCCGAGGTGAGCCAGGCCATCGGCAGGCGCCCCGCGGCCGACGTGCCCCTCGTGGAGATCGTGGAGTGCGCCACCGAGCCCAAGGTCCACCAGTGGCTGGGCTCGGGCGAGATCGACGTGGCCGTCCTCGACGGCGAGACCCAGCCCGCGGGCGGCATGGGCGTCTCGCGCCAGGCCAAGGACGAGGTCTACGACTGCCCGCCCATCTGCCTGATCATCGCCAGGCGCGACGACCGCTGGCTGGCCGACTGGTCCAAGGCCGACGCCGTCGTGCCGCAGCCCTTGGAGCCCATGGTCCTGGCCGACACGGTGGCCGACCTGATGCGCCGCCGTTCCTCCACCCGACTCAACGCCAAGTAGGTGCCCATGGACTCCCGCACGACGTGGCCCACCCTGCTGACCGCTCTCCTGTCCGGAGAGCACCTCACCTCCGACGAGACGGCCTGGGCGATGCGGGAGATCATGTCCGGCGCCGCGACGTCCGCGCAGATCGCCGGCTTCGCGATCGCCCTGCGCGCCAAGGGCGAGACGGTGGCCGAGGTGGTGGGCCTGGCCCGCACCATGCTGGACCTGGCCACGCCGCTGAGCGTGGAGGGGCCCGTGGTCGACATCGTCGGCACCGGCGGCGACCGTGCCCACACCGTCAACGTCTCGACGATGGCCGCCATCGTGGCCGCCGCAGCGGGCGCCCGGGTGGTCAAGCACGGCAACCGCGCGGCCTCGTCCTCGTGCGGCGCCGCCGACGTCCTGGAGCACCTGGGGATCCGGCTGGACCTCACGCCCGAGCAGACGGCGCGGGTGGCGCGCGAGGCGGGCATCGCGTTCTGCTTCGCCCCGGTCTACCACCCCGCGCTGCGCTTCGCCGGGCCGCCGCGTAAGGAGATCGGCGTACCCACGGTGTTCAACTTCCTGGGCCCGCTCACCAACCCGGCCCGCCCGGCGGCCCAGGCCATCGGCGTCTTCGACGCCGGCATGCTGCCCGTGCTCGCGGGCGTCTTCGCCGAGCGCGGGGTGTCCGCCCTGGTGTTCCGCGGTGACGACGGCCTCGACGAGCTGACCATCGCCGGCACCTCGACGGTCTGGGTGGTCAAGGACGGCACGGCGACGCAGACGAGCTTCGACCCGAAGGTCCTCGGTATCCCGCGCGCCGACGTGGGCGCGCTGCGGGGCGGGGACGTGGCGTTCAACTCGCAGGCCGTGCACGACCTGGTGCGCGGCAAGACCGGCCCGGTGCGCGACGCCGTGCTGCTCAACGCCGCCGCGGCCCTGGTGTCGCTCGACGGCCCGGGTGACAACCTCGACTCGGCGATGACCGACGGCTACGCCCGCGCGGTCCAGGCGGTGGACTCCGGTGCCGCGGCCGCCACCCTCGACCGCTGGGTGGCGGCCAGCGGCTCCTACCGCCCCGCCTGATGTGATCACTGTTACGACAGCATCATCGTCGGGCCGTCCTTCAGCACGCTCCACTTGAGCCACTGCTTCCAGTTCTCCTGCCAGTGCCCCCAGCCGTTCGTGGGCTCCAGCTTGCGCGGGCCCCCGGTGAGGATGATCGGGTCCCCGATGAGCGTGTTCTTGATGAACCAGGCGGCGTTGTCGGGGCTGATGTTCACGCATCCGTGGCTGACGTTCGAGTTACCCTGCGAGCCCACCGACCAGGGCGCGCTGTGCACGTACTCGCCGCTGTTGGAGATGCGCACGGTGTTGTAGACCATGAGCGAGTAGTAGCCGGACTGGCCTGGGCCGATCCCCGGTGAGGTCATGAGCGTGGACGGCTCGCGGGACATCGCCACGTGGATGCCCGAGGTGGTGTGGTACTTCCACACGCCGCCCTGGCCGGCGCTCATCGGCATCTCGCGGATCTTCTTGCCGTCCCGCCGCACGTAGAGCACGTGCTCGTTGAGGCTGCCCTTGGTGATCTGCGAGCGGCCGATCTTGAAGTCGAGCTTGACGTCGCGCTTGCCGTACAGGCCCGGTCCCCCGCGTACGCCGGCCAGCCGCGCCTCCACTTGCACCTTCGTCCGCGGCGGCCAGTACCTTCGCGGCCGGAAGTCCACGTGGCTGTTGTCGAACCAGTGCCAGGCCCCCTCCACCGGCTTGGAGCTGTGGATGGACAGGTTGCGCTCGACGGCCACCCGGTCGGTGACCGGCTTGTCGAAGGCGATCAGGACCGGCATGCCGACGCCGACGGTGAGCCCGGTGTCGTCCTTGTTCGGGGTGATCGTCTGGATGTCGAACGTCTTGGTGCCCTTGACCGTCGCGAACGTGCTGGTGGTCTCGCTCTGCTTGCCCGCGGGGTTCACGGCGACCGCGGTGACCGTGTAGGAGGTGCTGGGCCGGGCGGTGG
Organism: Nonomuraea marmarensis; assembly: GCF_043197025.1. Classification (NCBI taxonomy): domain Bacteria; kingdom Bacillati; phylum Actinomycetota; class Actinomycetes; order Streptosporangiales; family Streptosporangiaceae; genus Nonomuraea; species Nonomuraea marmarensis. Next base: position 156,721 of record NZ_JBICRM010000001.1, on the reverse strand, counting down.
TGGTGCTGCGCCAGCGGGTGCCGTCGGCGCTCAGGACCCCGTTCAGGGCGCCGGACTTGCCGCCTTCCACCCGTACGCTCTTGAGCGTGCCTCCCTGGGCCGACACGACCACGGCCTGGTCCGTGGGCACGTTCGCGGCCTTGTCGGGCGGAGAGACCGCCACAGCCGCCGCCCGCGCCCCTCCTGCCATGGCGACCCCTTCGGGATTCTGGGCCGGGCCCGCCGAGCACGCCGTCAGCAGCGCCAAGGCCAGCAGGCCGGACGATCCATACGCTACGCGCCCCACGAGTGACTCCCTCGTCCAAGATCGAACCGCTTCTGCCTCCTTTATTACCCTGCGTGATTGATTCACCACATCCGTGCACTGGTAAAGAACACCAAAAAGCGGGCGTCCTCCCCCAAGGGAGGGCACCCGCTTCGGCAGAACCTCAGTGCGAGAAGTTGCCCCGGTAGTACTGGAACACGAACCCGATCATGGCCATGATGATCAGGAAGACGCCGATCAGGAACATCCAGAAGCCGATCACGAACCCGGCGAAGGCGAAGGCCGCCGCCAGGCACAGGAACAGCGGCCACCAGCTGCTCGGGCTGAAGAACCCGATCTCGCCCGCGCCGTCGCTGATCTCGGCCTGCTTGTTGTCCTCCGGCTGCGCGCCGATGCGGCGCGCGGTGAACATCAGGTAGTAGCCCACCATGAACGCGAACCCGACCGAGATGGCCATGGCCGTGGTGCCGACCGGCTCACCGTGGCCCGTCTCCGCCTTGGTCCAGAACCAGTAGGCGATGTCGACACCGGCGAAGAACACGCCGCACAGCAGGAACAGCCAACCCTGGACCTTCATCAGGCCTCGACCTCCTGGGCGGACTTGGCGGACACGTGCGGATAGTGCAGGTCGAACGCGGGACGCTCGGACCTGATGCGCGGCAGTGAGGTGAAGTTGTGCCGCGGCGGCGGGCAGGAGGTCGCCCATTCGAGCGAGCCGCCGTAGCCCCAGGGGTCGTCGACGGTGACCTTGGGCGCGCTGCGCCAGGTCTTCCAGACGTTGTAGAAGAACGGCAGGGTCGAGGCGCCCAGGATGAACGCGCCCACCGACGAGATCAGGTTGAGGTCGGTGAAGCCGTCGGCCGGGCTGTAGTCGGCGTAGCGGCGCGGGAAGCCGAGCATGCCCAGCCAGTGCTGGATCAGGAACGTGGTGTGGAACCCGATGAACAGCAGCCAGAAGTGCACCTTGCCCAGCCGGTCGTCGAGCATCCTGCCGGTGAACTTGGGCCACCAGAAGTAGAAGCCGGAGAACATGGCGAACACGACGGTGCCGAACACCACGTAGTGGAAGTGCGCGACGACGAAGTAGGTGTCGCTGATGTGGAAGTCCAGCGGCGGCGAGGCCAGGATGACGCCCGTCAGGCCGCCCAGCAGGAACGTGATGAGGAAGCCGATCGCGAACAACATCGGCGTCTCGAAGCTCAGATGCCCGCGCCACATCGTGCCGATCCAGTTGAAGAACTTCACGCCCGTCGGCACCGCGATGAGGAACGTCATGAACGAGAAGAAGGGCAACAACACCTGCCCGGTCGGGAACATGTGGTGCGCCCAGACCGTGATGGACAGGCCGGCGATCGAGATCGTCGCGGCCACCAGGCTGATGTAACCGAAGATCGGCTTACGGCTGAAGACCGGCAGGACCTCGGTCACGATGCCGAAGAACGGCAACGCGATGATGTAGACCTCGGGATGGCCGAAGAACCAGAACAGATGTTGCCACAACAACGCCCCGCCGTTTTCAGGGGCGAAGATGTGGGTGCCCAGCTTGCGGTCGGCCTCCAGGGCCAGCAGCGCGGCGGCCAGCACGGGGAACGCCATCAGCACGAGCATGCTGGTCAGCAGGATGTTCCAGGTGAAGATCGGCATCCGGAACATCGTCATGCCGGGTGCCCGCATGCAGATGATCGTGGTGATGAAGTTGACCGAGCCGAGGATCGTGCCCAGGCCGGACAGGGCCAGGCCCATGATCCACAGGTCGCTGCCGATGCCGGGCGAGTTGATCGCGCTGGACAGCGGCGTGTAGGCGAACCAGCCGAACGACGCCGCGCCGCCCGGGGTGAGGAAGCCCGACACGGCGATGATGCTGCCGAACAGGTAGAGCCAGTAGCTCACCATGTTGAGGCGCGGGAAGGCCACGTCGGGGGCGCCGATCTGCAGCGGCATCAGCTCGTTGGCGAAGCCGGCGAACAGCGGCGTCGCGAACATCAGCAGCATGATCGTGCCGTGCATGGTGAATAGCTGGTTGAACTGCTCGTTGCTGGTGAACTGCATGCCCGGCTGCGCGAGCTCGGCCCGCATGATCAGCGCCATGACGCCGCCGACCAGGAAGAAGGCGAACGAGGTGATCAGGTAAAGGTGCCCGATGATCTTGTGATCAGTGGAGGACAGCCACTTGGCGATCACCTGGCCCTTGGTGACGGGCCTGGCGGGCGCGCGGAGTGGTTCTTGAATGGCGGTCACTGGGCACTCCCAGCCTGGTGGGTCGCGATGTACTGGTCGAACTCAGCCTGTGGAACGAGCTTCACCGAGAACAACATCCGGCTGTGGTCGACACCGCACAGCTCGGCGCACCGGCCGGCGAAGACGCCTGTCCTGTTGAGCGTCGTGATCTCGAACTTGCGGCCCGGGTTGTCCTCCGCGATGCCGGGGATGACGTCACGCTTGAAGAGGAACTCCGGCACCCAGAACGAGTGGATGACGTCGTCGCTCGACAGGTCGAACTCGATCTTCGTGTTGACCGGCAGGACGAGCTGGGGACCCTGGTGGAAGTCGTGCACCGGCACGCCCGCCACCGGCGCCGTCGGCTTGCCGTTGACGGTGGTGGTGAAGCGCCAGCTCCACTGGAACGCCTCGACCTTGACCTTGACGGGCGCGTTGCCGTCCACCCGGGTGAGCGTCTCGCTGTCGCGGGCGGTGAAGAAGAAGAACACCGACACCATGACCAGCGGGATCAAGGTGTAGAGCATCTCGATCGGCAGGTTGTAACGCACCTGCGGCGGGAGCTCGGCCCTGGCCTTGCGCTTGCGGTGGAAGATGGCCGCCCAGATGATCAGGACGATGACGACGGCACCCGTGGCGAGTGCGGCGATCCAGGCCCCGTTCCACAGGCTCTGCACCACGTCGCCCTGCTGGGTGACGTGGTCGGGAAGAAGGCCCCGAGACCACTTGGCCGGGGGAATGTCATTAGCACACGCCGTAGCAGTGGCCAGCAGCAACGCCAAAGCGGCGGCGCGTGGCACCCTGCGCCGGGCCAACGAACGCCGCGTCGTACGGCGAGTCGGACTCACGGATCGCCTACCCCACAGATGAAGCCCAAGAGTCTCTCCCTTGGGCGCTCGTATTTCCAGATGTCACAGCTGATTGCAGACACATTAGCGTGCAGGTGCCTCGCCCTACCGCGCGACCCCTCGATGGCCCCGCAAGTGGGACGATGGGTCTCGTGGCGTATTTCGACACGGCTTCGAGCGAGCCGCTCCACCCTCAGGCACGCGAGGCGCTGCTGGCGGCGATCGACGTCGGCTGGGCCGACCCCGCGAGACTCTACGGCCAGGCCCGCCGCGCGCACCTGCTGCTCGAACAGGCCCGCACGGAAGTGGCCGAGGCGCTCGGCGCGCGGCCCGACGAGGTGTCCTTCACCTCCTCCGGCACGCAGGCCGTGCATCTCGGCGTGCTCGGCACCCTACACGGCAGGCGCAGGATCGGGCGCCATCTGGTCACCAGCGCGGTCGAGCACTCCAGCGTGCTGCACGCGGCCGGCGTGCACGAACGCGACGGCGGCTCCGTGGAGACCGTGGGCGTCGGGCTGACCGGGCGGGTCGACCTGGACCGGTTCGCCGAGGCGGTCACCCGTCCCGGCACCGCGCTGGCCTGCCTGCAGACGGCCAACCACGAGGTCGGCACCCTGCAGCCGGTGGCGGAGGCCGCCGCGGCGTGCCGGGCGCAGGGCGTACCACTGCTGGTGGACGCGGCGCAGACGGCGGGCCGGATGCCGATACCGCCCGGCTGGTCGGTGCTGGCGGCCAGCGCCCACAAGTGGGGCGGCCCCGCCGGCGTGGGGGTGCTGGCGGTGCGCAAGGGGACGCGGTTCCGCTCGTTCCTGCCGGAGGACGAGCGGGAGCGGCGGCGGGTGCCGGGGTTCGAGAACGTACCGGGCATCGTGGCCGCGGCGGCGGCCCTGCGCGCGATGGCCGCGGAGGCGGCGCAGGAGCAGGCCAGGCTCTCCGAGCTCGTCGGCAGGATCAGGGAGACGGTGCCGAAGATCGTCCCCGACGTGGAGGTGATCGGCGAACCCGTCGACCGGGCGCCGCACATCGTGACCTTTTCGTGCCTGTACGTCGACGGCGAGGCGCTGCTGACCGAGCTGGACAAGGCGGGATTCGCCGTATCGTCCGGAAGTTCGTGCACCGCTAGTACGCTTCGTCCATCGCACGTTCTTGAAGCGATGGGCGTGCTGACGCATGGGAATGTCCGGGTGTCGCTGCCCAGGGGCACGTCCGCGGCCGAGGTCGACAGGTTCCTCGCCGTGCTGCCCGAGCTGGTGCGCCGCATTCGGCAGGACGCAGGAGTCGCATGACCGAGGTTACCCAGCCGGCTTTGACGATCGACGCGCTCGGGAAGAAGTGCCCGATCCCGATTATCATGCTCGCCGAACAGATCAACTACGTCCCGCTGAACGCCGTGGTGGCCGTGCTGGCCGACGACCCGGCGGCGTATACGGACGTTCCGGCATGGTGCAGGCTGAAGTCGCATCGGCACGTCGGCTCGTACGAGCTGCCCGAGGGCGGCTGGGCGATCCACGTCAGGCGCAACTACTGATTTTTCCGCACAACGTGGGTAGGGACCTCCCGGACGAGTCACCGACTTCCGGGGGAGAGCCATGACCAGCGGACATCCGCACGAGACCGCCCGTGACCTGATGACCGCGGGCGCGGAGTGCATCGACGCGCACGAGACGCTCGACCGGGCGGCGCAGATGATGCGCAACAACGACGTGGGTGCGCTGCCGGTGTGCGGGCCCGGCGACCGCGTGACGGGCATCATCACCGACCGCGACATCGTGGTGAAGTGCGTGGCGGCAGGGCACGACCCGGCGAAGCTGACAGCGGGCGAGCTGGCGACCGGCCTGGTCTGGGTCTCGGCGGACGCGACCGTGGAGGAAGCGCTGGCGCGGATGGAGGAGAACCAGATCAAGCGGCTGCCGGTAATGGACGACGGCCGCATCGTGGGCATGATCAGCGAGGCGGACCTGGCCAAGCACCTGCCGGACGATCAGCTCGTCGAGTTCGTGCACCGCGTATACGCCAGGGGCTGAACGCTTTTCGGCGGGTGAGGCGCCCCGCCACGTGTGGTGGCGGGGCCTCGTCCAGGTCGCGTCAGGGGTGGTAGCAGCGGACGTGGGCGGAGATCTCCGCGGCCGCGCCGGCGCCGTAGGCGGCGGTGAACCGCTCGAGGAAGCCCTGCTGGCCGAGCTGGTATTCCTGGCCGCCGACGCGTTCGAGCACATGGGTGGCGGTCAGGTTGCCGAGCTGACCGCAGCGCTCCAGCGGCAGGTCCCAGGACAGCCCGGACAGGAATCCGGCGCGGAAGGCGTCGCCGACGCCGGTGGGGTCGGCCTTGCCGAGCTCGGGGGCGGGGGCGACCTGGATGGACGGCTCGCCCTCGCGGTCGATGACGGCGCCCTTGGGACCGAGCGTGGTGATCCGGACGCCGACCCGGCCCAGGATCTCCTCGGCGGACCAGCCGGTCTTCTGCTCGATGAGCCCCTTCTCGTAGTCGTTGGAGAACAGGTAGGCGGCACCGTCGACGAGCTGGCGGATGTCCTCGTCGGCCATGCGCGCGAGCTGCTGGGAGATGTCCGCGGCGAACGGGATGCCGCGCTGGCGGCACTCCTCGGTGTGGCGCAGCATGGCGTCGGGGTCGTTGGGGCTGATCAGCACCAGGTCGAGGCCGCCGATGCGGTCGGCGACGGGCTGCAACTCGATCAGCCGGGCCTCGGCCATGGCGCCGGTGTAGAACGACGCGATCTGGTTGTGGTGCTCGTCGGTGGTGCACAGGAAACGCGCGGTGTGCTGGGTCTCCGAGATGTGCACGGACCCGCAGTCGACGCCGTGCCGCTCCAGCCACGACCGATAGTCGGCGAAGTCGTTTCCGACGGCCCCCACGAGGATCGGCTCGAGGCCGAGACAGCCCATGCCGAAGGCGATGTTCGCGGCGCAACCACCGCGGCGGATCTGAAGGTCATCGACCAGGAACGAGAGCGACACCCGGTCGAGCTGCTCGGCGATGAGCTGATCGCCGAAGCTTCCTGGGAAGGTCATCAGGTGGTCTGTCGCGATGGAGCCGGTGACGGCGATGCGCACGGGATTCTTCTTCCTCGTTGTCAGCAAGCCAATGGGCCCAACGAGAATACGCGAAGGTCCCGCACGCACAAAGGCGGGCGGGACCTGCGGCCACCGACTAGTTGAACGAGTCGCCACAGGCGCAGGAGCCCGTGGCGTTGGGGTTGTCGATGGTGAAGCCCTGCTTCTCGATCGTGTCGACGAAGTCGATGGAGGCGCCCATCAGGTAGGGGGCGCTCATCCGGTCGGTGACCACACCGACGCCGCCGAAGTCCGACACCACGTCGCCGTCCATCGAGCGGTCGTCGAAGAAGAGCTGGTAGCGCAGGCCGGAGCAACCGCCCGGCTGCACGGCGACCCGCAGTTGCAGACCTTCCTCGCCCTGCTGCTCGAGCAGGCTCTTGACCTTCGCGGCGGCCGCGTCAGTCAGGATCAGGCCCTGCGTCGTGGTCTCGCTGCTCTCAACCGTCATCTGCTGACTCCCTAACCCGGCTGTCTGTTTTCGACGTCCTACTTAGACGCTACCAACACGCGAGCCATGCCACACATTCCCGGGCCCCCTACCCCCGGAATAAACGGGTTTGCCCGTGTGTCATCATGAGTATCGTCAAATCGACGATAAGGGGGTATGGCCATGGCCACCCGTACTGGGCTGCCACTCTTCGTCCTCGGTCAGGGCGCCGATCCGCACAGCGAGAAGGGGGTCGAGTGTCCCGGCGAGCTGCCGCCCGCCTCCGACCCGGACCTGGTCGAGCGGGCGCGCAAGGCCAAGGAGGCGCTCGGCGACCGCCTGTTCGTGCTCGGCCACCACTACCAGCGCGACGAGGTCATCCAGTTCGCCGACGTGACGGGCGACTCCTTCAAGCTCGCCCGGCAGGCGGCCGACAGGCCGGAGGCGGAGTTCATCGTCTTCTGCGGCGTGCACTTCATGGCCGAGTCCGCCGACATCCTGACCGCCGACACCCAGAAGGTGATCCTTCCGGACCTGGCGGCCGGGTGCTCGATGGCGGACATGGCCACGTTCGACCAGGTCGAGGAGTGCTGGGAGGCCCTGGAGGACGCCGGGCTGGCCGATCAGGTGATCCCGGTCACGTACATGAACTCCAGCGCCGACATCAAGGCCTTCTGCGGCAGGAACGGCGGCGCGGTCTGCACCTCCTCCAACGCCCGCCGCGCCCTGGACTGGGCGTTCTCACGCGGCGAGAAGGTGCTGTTCCTGCCCGACCAGCACCTGGGCCGCAACACGGCGGTGCTGGAGATGGGCATGTCGCTGGAGGACTGCGTCGTCTGGAACCCGCACCGCCCCAACGGCGGCCTCACCCAGGAGCAGCTCGAGCGCGCCAGGATGATCCTCTGGCGCGGCCACTGCTCGGTGCACGGCCGCTTCACGGCCGAGTCCGTCGATGACGTACGTGCCCGCATCCCCGGGGTGAACGTGCTCGTGCACCCGGAGTGCCGTCACGAGGTCGTGCTCAAGGCGGACCACGTGGGCTCGACGGAGCACATCATCCAGACGCTGGAGGCGGCGCCGGCGGGTTCGAGCTGGGCGATCGGCACGGAACTGAACCTGGTCAAGCGGCTGGCGCAGACGTTCCCCGACAAGGAGATCTCGTTCCTGGACCGGACGGTCTGCTACTGCTCGACGATGAACAGGATCGACCTGCCGCACCTGGTGTGGGCGCTGGAGTCGCTGGTGCTGGGGGAGGTCGTCAACCAGATCACGGTGGACGAGGACACCACCCACTGGGCCAAGGTCGCCCTGGACCGCATGCTGGCCCTCCCCTAACCCCGACATATCGGGTGGCCTCAGCGGCGGCCGGCCGGCCCGACGGCCGCACGGGGGCGGCATTGGTCCTACCGGCCGAGCCGAGCCGGTTCGGCGATGGCTTGACGGAGCCGGGGATCAGCGCTGCCAGCGCAGGACGCTGCGGACCGTCCTGCCGAGCAGCCATTCCTTTTCGGCGTCGGAGAACACGTTCGAGTCCCTCAGGTAGTGCAGGCTGTGCGAGTACGGGGCTGGGTGCGGCGAAAGATGTTCCTTGACCGCCTGCGTGTGGTCGCTCGCCCACAGGACGCGTTCGGGACCGAAGGCGTCGACGACCTTGCGGAAGTGCGGCATCAGGTCCGGGTACGGGTACGGGCCGGCGGCCAGCCGCTCGACGTGCGACCATTTCAGGTACGCATTGCCGTACTGGGAAAGGGCGCGAACCGGGTCGAGGCGGGAGTAACGCTCGGTAGGAGAGGCGTCGGCGGCCGGCCAGCTGATGCCGATGTGGTCGATGATGAACGGCACCTCCGGAAACCGCTTCAAGTACGGTTCGAGGGTGTCCAGGCGAGGGGTGATCATGATGAACACAGGGACTTGATGAGCCTCACAGGCAGCGAACAAGTCGTTGTAGCCACCCTCGAGGAAGGACGGATCGCGCCACACGCCTCCATCGAAGCCGGCGTGCACGCGAATGCCCGCGCAACCTGGCTTCGAGTGCAGACCGGAAACGAGTTCCTTGAGGTCAGGGTCCTTCGGGTCCACACGGGTCAGCCATACGAACCGGTCGGGATACTTGGCCGCGGCGAGCTCGGAGAACGGCCGTTCCGGCCGCCAGGCACCACTGGCGTGGTAGTGCCCGGGAATCATGTGGTACTCGTTGTCGAGGCCGGTGAACTCGTCGATCACGGCTGCGTGGACGCCGACAGCGTCCATCGCGACAACGGTGGCGTCGAGCGTGACATCTAGCCCGACTTCCTGCCAGTTTGGGCCAATTTGGTTGGCGTGTAGCTGGCCGTCAACGATTTCCATCGTCTTGCTCCTTGATACGTCGATGTGAACCCGAGTCCAGTGGGCACCGGCTACGTTCCGAGGTGCCGGGAGTTCGGGCGGGGGCGAACTGTCGGTTGAAGTGCGCCAATTCGGTTACTTATTGGACAGAGACGGCATGCGCGCAATGAGACCGCCGTCGACGGTGATGACCTGACCGTTGATGTACTCACCGTCGCCTGCGAGGAACACGACCGTGTCGGCGATGTCGGAGGGTCGTCCGACCCGATGCAACAGGTCGTTGGCGGATTGGTGGAATGCCGCCTGGCTGGGGTCCTCGTCGACCATGATCACGCCGGGCGCGATCGCGTTGCACCGCACACCTTGCGGTCCGTAGGTGACGGCGATCGAGCGCGTCAATCCGATCATCCCGGCTTTGGCCGAGGAGTAGGCGGTGGCGAATCCAGGAACGCTGTGCAGCGCGGCAGTCGAGGTCACCATGGATATCGAGCCGTTGCCCGCCGCCAGCATGTCCGGCAGTACGAGGCGGGCGCCGAGCATCGCACCCCGCAGGTTCGCCGCGACGACGGCGTCCCACGCCTCCACTGTCGTCTCGAGCAGACCGCCGTCTCCGGCTGCCGAGGCTTTCAGAGCGGCGTTATTGACCAGTACGGTCACCGGCCCGAGGTCTCGGTGTATCGCTTCCAGCGCCGTCTGCCAGGCACTCTCGTCGGCGACATCCAGGGGGTACGAGGCCGATGTTCCACCAGCGGCCTGGACCAGCTCATGCGTTTGCTGCGCGGTTCGGGGGTTGATGTCGGTCACGGCGACGGTCGCGCCCGCCCTGGCCAAGGCCAGCGCGCAGCCCCGGCCGATGCCGGAACCGGCACCGGTGACCAGTGCGACGCGTCCCTGCAGTGGTTGTTTTGGCATGAGGTCCTCTTTCGATCGTGATGCCGGGGGCTCTACGGCCTGCCCTGGCGGTGAGGTCCGTCGATGCTTATCCGTAGGGACCCTACGGATGAGATTAAGCGTAGGATGGCTACGTTTGCAAACGAGAGGCGGGTCATGCCATGAAGACGGTGGTCACAGGCGAGGGCGTGGACCGCAATCCGACCGGTCGGCGGATGCGAGCCGACGCTCGCCGCAACTACGACCGGCTGGTCGAGGTTGCTGATGCGGTCTTCGACGAGCAGGGGGCTGAAGCAGCACTGGAAGACATTGCGCGTCGGGCCGACGTCAGCATCGCAACGCTTTACCGGCACTTTCCGACCCGGCAGGACCTGGTGGAGGTGGTCTTCCTGCGGATCGCCGACACGCTGCGCGATCAGGCCACCGAACTGCTTGGCGCGGAGGACCCGCTGGCTGCGTTCGTGCAATGGCTGCGCCTCCACTTGGAGAGCGGCGCATGCGGGCGCGGGCTGGCTGCCAGCGTTTTAAGTGCGAAACTCCAGGCCGGCACCCCGGTCAACACCAGCTGTCTTGAGATGAAACAAGCCGGCCAGGCGTTGCTGGAGCGTGCGCAGGCCGCGGGGCAGGTGAGGGCCGGCGTCGACCTGGGCGATCTCTTGCTGGTCGTGCACGGCATCGTCTTGATCAATGAGCAGTTGCCGTCCTCGCCGGACCGCCCGGAGCGCATGCTCGCAGTGGTTCTCGACGGTTTGCGTAACGGCCGCCGCGAGCCACCGGGCGCGCACGCCTGGAGCTCCTGATTGGACGGAGGCTCCTAGCCGAAGTCGTAGCCGACCTCGACGGTGAGCGTGAGGGTTTGGCGGCCGGGGCTGATCGAGGCGTTCGTCTCCGCCACCGCCGCGGCCAGCCTCATCGGCTGAGGGCCGCGTTGGATCTCCTCCCTCACCGAGACCACCCTGCCCAGTGGACGGCCCGCCAGCTCGGCGTACTGGGCCGCCTTGGCGGCGGCGTCCCTGAACGCTCTTGCCCTGGCATCCTTCAGAGGTCTCGCCGGGTCGGACAGTTCGAAGGCGACGCCGTTCAGTCTGGCCTCCTCCCCCACTCCGGCCACGGTGTCGATGACATGGTCGGCTCGGGACAGGTCGCGGACGACGACCTCCACGCCCTGTGCCGCGCGGTAGGCGGCCACCTTCGGGTACGCCTCGTACTCCGGGCCCAGGGAGAGCTCCACCGTGCGTACGTCCTCCGCGGCGATTCCCGCCCGGCCCAGTGCCTCGGCCAGCCGGGCGGCGGCGGCTCTGACCGCGGTGAAGGACTCGGCGGCCGACGACCTGCGGACCTCGACTCCCGCGTGCAGCCGCAGGATGTCGGGCGCGGCCAGGACGGCGCCTTCGCCGACGACGGTGATGTCCACACGTGCCCCCTCGAATGGGTTCCGACTTGATCCTAGAACGTGCCTCCCCCGCGGCGAAGGACTCCTGGCGAAGGATCGACCGCTTCGCTGACGCCCCTCTACGAAGCGGTACGGCTGAAGCGGAAGCCCATCTTGTCGAACTCGGCCTTCCTGGGCGCGGTCGCCAGCACCCGGCTCACCTGCCCCGACATGTCGACGACCACGGCCTCGTACCCGGCCCCCTTGGTACGCCACACCGCCAGGTGATCGTCGTCCCACCATCCGATGAGCCTGTTGCTGGTGACCGGGATGGTGACCGGGCCCGTGTCGTCGCCCGAGGTAGAGCGGGCGCAGAGCGAGGTGCCCGCCGTCGTGCAGTGGGCCAGGAAGCGGGTGCCCGACGGTGAGATGTCGTCCCCTTCCACCCACACCGGCGAACCCGCGTCCGGCAAGGTGCGCAGGAGTTCGCCGTTCAGGTCGTAGAACTTCATCTTGCCCCCCACCCAGGTCCCGACCGCCTGGCCGTCCGCGTCCCAGAAGAAGCGCCACTCCCCCGCGCCCGTCTCCTTGATCTCGAACACCCGGCCCTTGTCGTTGGCCACGTCGATGATGCCGTAGCCGTATGCGACGGTGTTGCCGTCCGTGCCCTTGTAGAGGGTGACCAGGCCGTACTCGCCGTCTGGAGACCAGCGGGGCGTCGTGGGGTAGACCGGCTTGGGGCTGAGCTTGACGACGCGTTTCCTGTCGGTGACGTGGTCGATGATGGACACCGTCGCGTAGTAGTCGGTGCTGTAGTCCACGTCGGTGCCGAGGGCCAGGTTGGTTTCGGGGTTGAGCGCGTACTCGAAATAGCGGTTCTCGGGGGTGAAGGCGCCGGTCGCGTGCTTTTTGACGTAGAGGCGCTTGCCGCTGTCCAGGGTGTAGGAGGCGAGCTTGATGGGGTCGTCCTCGTGCTCCTCGATCTCCACCGACGTGCCGGGGAGGGCGATCGAACGGCTCGTGGGCGACGGCGTGGGGGTCGGCGTCGTGGGCGAGGGTGCGGATGACGAGAGGGTGGGTGTCGGTGTGGGGGAGGTGGTGCGGCCGGGGAGGGCGCTGAGGCGGACGGCGACGAAGGCGCTGGTCGCCACGAGCGCCAGCGCGCCCGCGATGCTCCCCGCGATGATCCAGCCCGTGGCCCTCCTCGCAGTGGGCTGCGTCGGCGGGCCCGGGTGGAAGGGGCGGGGCTGCCGCGGGTACGCCCGCGGGACCGGCCCCGACGCGGCCGCCGCGCTGCCCTGCTGAAGAAGGCCGGAAGGCTCGGACTGGAGGGGGCCGGTGAACTGAGGCTGGACGGTGCCGGGAGGCTGGAAGGGGCCAGAGGGCTGGAAGGAGCCAGGAGGCTGGAATTGGAGGGGGCCGGAGGGCTGGGGTGCGGGGGTGTGGCCGAGCAGGCGCATGAGGGCGTCGTTCGCCGACGGCCGGCGCGCCGGGTCCTTGGCCAGGCAGTCCGTCACCAGCGCGCGCAGGGCCGGGTCCTCGATGGCGGCGACGTCCGGCTCGGTGTGCATGATCCGGTTGACCACCGCCGCCAGGCTGTCGGTCCCGAACGGCGCCTGCCCCGACGCGGCGAACAACAACGTGCACGCCCACGCGAACATGTCCGACTTCGGCCCCGGGCTCGACTCCGTGAGCTGCTCGGGCGCCATGTACGACGGCGTTCCGATCGCGGCCCCCGTGAGCGTCGAGGTGAGGTCGAGCGCCCTGGCGATGCCGAAGTCGATCACTCGGGGGCCGTCGGAGGCCAGCACCACGTTGGACGGCTTGAAGTCGCGGTGCACGATGCCCGCCTGGTGGATGGCGACCAGCGCGGTGATGGTACCGATCGCGAGCCGGTGCAGGGAGGTGCCCGAGCGCGGCCCCTGCGTCCGTACGACGTCGGCCAGCGTGGGGCCGTCGATGTACTCGCTCACGATGTAAGGCCGGCCGCCGAACAACCCGGTCTCGATCACCTGGGCCGTGCAGAACGGCGCCACCCGCCGGGCCATCGCCACCTCGCGGACGAACCGCTCCGACGCCTCGGCGTTCCCGGCCAGGTCCGCGCGCAGGAGTTTGAGCGCCACCTTGGCACCGTCCGGCGCGGTGGCGAGGTAGACGATCCCCTGCCCGCCCTCGCCCAGCCGCCCGGCCACCGCGTACTCCCCCACCGACGCGGGATCCCCTGGCCTCGGAGCCGCGAGATCCGGCATGTACAACCCCCACATATGGCGTCTTTCTCGCCATTCTGGTGCGTCGCGCGGCTCCCCGTCACGTGTTCCGCCAAGGCGCCAGATCACTGCCGGGTACGGCTAACACGGCGTCGACGATCGCCTCCGGGTCGTCGAGCTGGACCTGGTGCCCGGATTCCGGCAGGCGGACGAGCTTGGCCCCGAGGTCGCCCGCCAGCCGTTCCTGACGGCCGTCCCTCTCTCCCGGGCTGATCACGGTGACCGGAACGTCGGGGAACGGCTTCTCCGCCCTGACCCGGCGCAGGTCGGCGGCCATGTCGCGGCGGGCCAGCCACTCCCCCGCCACCGCGACGGGCACCTTGCCCATGCTGTAGACGCCGGACGGGTCGGGTACGCCGGTGAGCAGCCGGTGCGCGGCGGGTCCCGTCAGGCGGGCCAGGACGGTCGCCCCCCACGTGCCGCCCAGGGCGGGCAACCACCGGCCGGCGGTCCTGGCCGGCGCGAACGGCCTGCGGGTCACGGCGCAGGCCGGGTCCACCAGGACGAGCTTGGCCACGCGCAGCGGGTGCAGCCTGGCGAACGCCTCCGCGTGCCAGCAGGCCACGCCGTGGGCGACGACGGTCACCTGTTCCGGGTGGGCGGGGGCCAGCGCGGCCAGGCGGGCGACCTCGGCGTACAGGTCGGGTGGGGTGGGCGAGCGGGGGCTGAGGCCGAGGCCCGGGCGGTCGAAGCGGATGACGCGGCGGCTGCCGGCCAGGTCCCCGGCCACCCGGTCCCAGTGGAACCAGGCGCCCCCGGGTCCGGCCGTGATGAGCACCGCGGGACCGGCGCCCTGCACGACCACATGCGGCGGCCCGTACCCATCGGCCCCGCCCGCCCCAGCGCCCGCCGTCGGGCCCGCCGCCGGGCCCGGTCCCTGCCCGGCCCAGTTGGGCGAACCGTGCTCCGCAGCCTGGTCGTCGTCGGTGATGAGCAGGTGGACCGCCGCGTACACCAGCCAGACCGCGAACATCGTGAGCTGCGCCCGATGCGCGATCCCCACCCCGTGCCGGTCGGCGTGGGCGGCCGCGGTCAGCAGCGTGGCCGCCAGGCTCAGCCACGTGAACAACCACGACACCCACGACCGCCACCGCGAGCTGATCAGCACCATGGCGGCCAGCACGGCGAGCGTGGCGAGCGCCCCCGCCAGCGTGTGCACGCGGTGCCCGTACGAGATCGCGCGCTGCCCGCAGGCCGGATCGCTCAGCGCGGCGCAGTCCAGCGGGAACAGCCCGGCCACGAAGGTGAACAGCCCGAACGCGGCCAGCGCCAGCCAGCCCCGCCACTCGCGCGCCACCCGCGGCACGAGCGCCACGCCGAACGCGCACGCCAGCCCCGACAGCGCGTCGCTGACCCTGAACAGGCGCGTCCACGGCTGGTCGCGGGCGGCCAGCTCGCTGACGTACCCGTCGGTCCTGTCGACCGCCGGCGTGGTGAACTGGCCGGTGATCCACGCGCTGCCCAGCACCGCCGCCACGATGAACGCCGAAGCCGCGAACACGAACAACCTTCGCTCCACGTGATCATTAGATCACCCTGAGCGACGACAGGCCCGCAGCGCCCCGTCAGAGCCCGGGAGCGCCCCAGACCGGGAACCAGCGGCTGAGGTCTTGTTCCAGCGGCAGCTCGCCCTCCAGCACGCCCCTGGCCTGCAGTTCGAGCGCGTTGTCCCGCCGCTGACCGGCCAGCGGCGCGAACGGGTAGAACGTGCCCCGTTTGTACAGGTACACGACCGCCAGCCGCCTGCCGTCCGGTGCGGCGAACGACACCAGCGAGCACAGCAGCGAAGGCCCGAACCCGGCCCCCTCCAGCGACGAGTTCACCGCATGCAACTCCGTCACCAGGTCGCTCACCGCGTCGGGCGCGCGGCGTACCATCAGCCAGGTGTAGCCATAGCCGTCATCGGACTCCTCGACGCGCCCCCCGAGCAGCTCCTTGACGTCGCGTTCGAGCGTGGCGAACGCGCCGCCCTCCGCGGCCCGGAACGCCACAGAGCCGAGACCGGTGGGAACGAGACCGGTCGCGGCCTGCAGCGTCACGGCCGCGGACGGCAGCGCGAACAGCGCGTCGAGGTTGGGCTTGACCGGCTTGGACCGGCCCAGCAACGCGTCGAGCCAGCCCATCCGGTTTCAGCCCCTTCCGAGTTGCTTGGAGATGTTCGCCAGTTGCTCCAGCCGCCGTTCGAGCGGCGGGTGCGTGGCGAACAGCGTCGCCAGCCCCTGGCCCCCGGTCAGCGCGGGCGCGAAGTAGAAGGCGTTGAACGGCTCCGCCTCGCGCAGGTCCCGGGTCGGGATCCTGGACATGTCGCCGGTGATCTTGGTCAGCGCGCTGGCCAGGGCCGACGGTCGTTGCGTGAGCAGCGCGCCCGCCCGGTCGGCGGCCAGCTCGCGATAGCGCGACAGGGCGCGGGTGAGCAGGAAGCTGATGGCGTACACGAGGGCCGAGACCAGCAGGATGATCAGCCCGATGGGCAGTCCGCCCTGGCCGTTGCCGCGGCGGCCGCCGAGGCCGGTGTAGAGGGCGAACCTGGTCATGAGCCCCGCCATGATGCCCAGGAACGAGGCGATCGTCATCACGGCGACGTCGCGGTGCGCGACGTGCGACAACTCGTGGGCGATCACGCCCTCGAGCTCCTGAGGCTCCAGCCGGCGCAGGATGCCGGTCGTCACGCAGACGACCGCCCGCTTCTGGTTGCGGCCGGTGGCGAACGCGTTGGGGACGTCGGAATCCGCGATCGCCACCCGCGGCTTGGGCATGTCGGCCAGCGCGCACAGCCGGTCGATCAGGCCGTGCAACTCCGGGGCCTCCTGCGGTGAGACCTCCCGCCCGTGCATCGCGAACAACGCGATGCGGTCGGACAGGAAGTACTGCACGAACAGCAGACCCCCTGCGATCACCAGCACGGTCAGCGCCTGTACGCCGAGGGCGATCAGGACGCCGACGAACACCACGTAGAGCAGCCCGAGCAGGAACATCGTCACGACCATGCGGCTGGTCAGGCCGCGGTCGGACGCGAACCGTGTACGCACGGGGATCAGCCCGGGATGAGGCCCTGGTCGCCCAGCATCTCCCGGACCTCCTCGATCGAGGCGTCCGCGGGGGGAAGGATCAGCTCTGACGGCTCAAGGCTGTCATCGGGGAGCGCCTTGCCTACGTGGCGCACCTTGTCGAGCAATGCGTGCAGCTTGGCGCGGAACTCGTTCTCGTCGCTCGCGTCGATGGCCGCTTCGAGCTCGCTGTCCAGCTCGTTGAGGATCGAGATGTCGTCGGCGGAGATCTCCACCTGGCCCTCGCCCATGATCCTGACAATCATGCGCCCTCCCCGGGCTGATGCAGTTGCTGGGTCTGACCCTGGCCCTGACCCTGCTGCTGAGGTTGCGACTGCGGCTGGGCCTGCTGCTGCGGCTGACCCTGCTCGATGGCGCTCTTCGGCGCGGGACCCTGGCCCAGCTCGGACTTCATCCTGGCCAGCTCCAGCTCGACGTCCATGCCGCCGCCCATGCGGTCGAGCTCGGCCTGGATGTCGTCGCCGCGGGCGCCGGTGTAGTCGTCGAGCGCGCCGCTGGCCAGCAGCTCGTCGATCGCGCCCGCGCGGGCCTGCATCTGCGCCGTCTTGTCCTCGGCACGCTGGATCGCCAGGCCGACGTCGCCCATCTCCTCAGAGATGCCGGAGAACGCCTCGTTGATGCGCGTCTGCGCCTCCGCGGCGGTGTACGTCGCCTTGATGGTCTCCTTCTTCGTACGGAAGGAGTCGACCTTGGCCTGCAGCCGCTGGGAAGCCGTGGTCAGCTTCTCCTCCTCGGCCTGCAGGTTGTCGTGCTGGACCTTGAGATCGGCCATCTGCGTCTGCAGACCGGACCGGCGCTGCAGCGCCTCCCTGGCGAGGTCCTCACGCCCGACGGACAGCGCCTTGCGACCCTGGTCTTCGTAGCGCGTGGCCTGCTTCTCGAGGCCGGTTATCTGCAGCTCTACCCTTTTACGCGAGGTGGCGACGTCGGCCACTCCCCGGCGCACCTTCTGCAGCAGCTCGAGTTGCCGCTGGTAGGAGTAGTCGAGGGTCTCGCGTGGATCCTCCATCTTGTCCAGGGCCTTGTTGGCCTTGGACTTGAAGATCATCGAAAGTCTCTTCATCACGCTCATGCGCGTCGGCCGTCCCCTTCTAGGTCGTGCTGGTGTTCACCCAATGCAGCGCAGCCGCCTTGGGATTACCCTACGCATAACGCACGGGGGCGTCACTAAGTTGCAGTCCAGGTAGGGTTGACGTCGTGCTGCGACGCCGATCCCAAACCTCCGTGGACGACACCCCCGTCCCCGCTGACGATCCTAAGCCCCAGGGTAAAGGTCGTCCCACACCCAAACGCCGGGATGCCGAAGGCAAACGGCGCCAGCTGGTCTCCGCGCCGAAGGACCGCAAAGAGGCCTATCGGCAGACGCGGGCCAAGCAGGCCTCTGACCGCGACAGGGCCAGACGAGGCATGCTCGCAGGTGACGAGCGGTATTTTCCTGCTCGTGACAAGGGCCCGGCGCGCAAGTTCGCGCGTGACTGGGTCGACTCGCGGCGGCTGCCCAGCCAGTATTTCCTGCCGTTCTCGCTACTGATCCTGCTGGCGACATGGGTGCCGTGGCCCGTCGAGATCCGCACCCAGGTGCTCAATGTCGTGATCACGGTCGGCTGGCCGATCATGATGATCGGCGTGCTCTTCACCTCGGTCTACGTGGCGTGGAAGGTGAAGAAGCAGGTGGCGGAGAAGCTGCCCAACGAGAGCGTCAGGGGCGTGGGCTTCTACGCGGCGATGCGGGCGCTGCAGATCCGCCGGCTGCGTTTCCCACCGCCTCAGGTGTTGCCTGGCGGCAAGCCGGTGCCTGCCAAGAAGTGACGAAAATTTTCCGAAATTTCGTTGCTCTGGGCCTCCGTCATGGCGTCTCCCAGCGCAACACGCCGCGCTTGACTGCGGGCCGCCAGCCGTCGATCTCCGTGCCCTGTTCCAGGGCATCGGCGACGGCCCGCATCAGCGCGTAGTACGACGGCTTCCTCGGCGCCATGCCTGAGATCGTGTCGTCCCACCCGACGGCGCCCCCCGCGGAGTCGACCACGGCATACGGCATGTCCTCGTTGTCCCGCTCCGCGAAGGCGAGGAACGGGATCATCCTGCCGTTCCAGTACTCGATGCTCGGGTCGGTGCCGTAGTCGGCGCGCTCCCATGAGCACATCCAGCGCCAGGTGTCCCTGATCTCGCGCGTGCCGAGATTGGCCGCGCCGCCGAACCAGAAGCCGAACCTGGACGCCCAAGTCCCTCGTGAGCCGTTGTGCCGCAGGAGCGAGGCCCTCAGGTCGTCGGGGAAGTCCACGCCCATCTGGGACTCGGCGACGGCGATCGTGCGCGCCCTGCCCGGGGCCCCGAGTGTGCGGTACGTGCGGGGCGCGTTCGCCTTGAGCCACCGCTCGATCCGCCGCCACTGCCGGTCCACGGCCCGCCTGACCTTCGGGCCGATCGGCCGCACGGTGACGGGGCGGAGCGCGGGCGAGCAGTTGGGGTCGGGGATCTCCGGCTCCAGCCCGGTGGGCACGGGGGCCGGCGTCCAGGCGGCCGCCGAGCCGGTCGGCGCCGGGCCGGGGGTGCTCGCCTGCGACCCCTCGGAGGTCTCGGACTGCTGCTTCAGCAGCTCGGCGGTCAGGGCGTCCTGCTCGGCCTGATAGGTCCGCCACGCCGCCGCCTCGGCCTCCTGCGTCTCCGTGGGGATCACGGCGGCCGCCAGGGTGACGGCCACGATCGCCGCGATGGCGGCCCACACCAGGCCCATCCGCGTGCTCCTGGCCGGCCTGGGCGCCGGGTGCGCGGGCTCCCTGGCGGGCAGGCGGGCGCGGCGGCGCAGCCGTACCACTATCGCGGTCAGGATGGCCGCCGTCAGCGCCAGCCGTACGAGCTTCAGCACGTCGCGCACCCTATCCCGAAACGAATCACCCTATGGACCGGCATTAAGGTCGGATGCATGGAATTTCGACACCTTGGTCGCAGCGGCCTCAAAGTCAGCGAGATCAGCTATGGCAACTGGCTCACCCACGGCTCCCAGGTCGAGGAGGACGCCGCCAAGCAGTGTGTGCAGGCGGCGCTCGACGAGGGCATCACCACGTTCGACACCGCGGACGTCTACGCGGGGACGAAGGCCGAGGAGGTGCTCGGCCGGGCGCTGAAGGGCGTGCGCAGGGAGTCGCTGGAGATCTTCACCAAGGTCTACTGGCCGACGGGTCCCGGCCAGAACGACCGCGGCCTGTCGCGCAAGCACATCACCGAATCGATCAACGGCTCGCTGCGCCGCCTGCAGACCGACTATGTCGACCTGTACCAGGCGCACCGTTTCGACTACGAGACACCTCTGGAGGAGACCCTCAAGACTTTCGACGACCTCGTACGCCAGGGGAAGGTCCTCTACCTCGGCGTCAGCGAGTGGAACGCCGAGCAGATCGCCCAGGCCCTGAAGATTGCCGACGAGATGGGCTTCGACCGGATCGTGTCGAGCCAGCCCCAGTACTCCATGTTGTGGCGGGTCATTGAGGCCGAGGTCGTGCCGCTGAGCGAGAAGGAGGGCATCGGCCAGATCGTCTGGTCCCCGATCGGTCAGGGCGTGCTCACCGGCAAGTACGTGCCCGGCCGGCAGCCACCCGAGGGCTCCCGGGCGACCGACGCCAGTGGCGGCAGCGCCATGATCGCGCGGTTCATGAACGACGACGTGCTCACCCGCGTACAGGAGCTCAAGCCGCTCGCCGCCGACCTCGGCCTGAGCATGGCGCAGCTGGCCATCGCCTGGGTTCTGCAGAACCCGAACGTCTCCAGCGCCATCGTCGGCGCCAGCCGGCCCGAGCAGGTGCGTGACAACGTCAAGGCGGCGGGCGTCAAGCTCGAGGCCGACGTGCTGAAGCGGATCGACGACGTGCTCGGCGAGGTCGTGGAGCGCGACCCCGCCAAGACCGTGAGCCCGCGCACCCGTTCATAACCCCTCGCACCATCAAAAACCCCTTGAGCCACAACTGCGCTCAAGGGGTTTTTCAGTTACCCGGAATTCACTCCGGACGCAATGACATTCCCGCGTATTCAACGCGGTCCTCATCCAGCAAAGCCACCTGCTCAACCCCGGATTCGAGCAGGTCACGCCAGTTTTCGCCGAGCCACGACTCGGCGTCCGCCTGGCTCGGAAAAACTTCTCGCGGCAAAGGGCGATCTGTCACCTCACCACCATTTGCATTTTCATAACGCCACCGCCATGTCATGCCATACGCTCCTTTTCCGCGGGTTCGCCGGCGCACCCTCCGCAGGCACTGGAACCCTACTCCCGAGCTTGGAGGTCAATCGAATGCTGCGCGCGTATCGTGTTGCGGCTGGAGTCGCCCTCGGGGCGGCCGCCTTCCTCTCTCTCCCCTTCTCCGCCCTCGCCTCACCTTCCATCGATCCCAACGACCCGGTCCCCGGCGCGGCCGACCCGAACGCCACCCGCGTGTGGAGCGTGTGGCAGAGCGACGGCACGGCCTGGCTGGCGGCCACGGCCAAGGACGCGCCGCCGGACGGGTCCGTCATCGGCTGGCGCTTCTCGGTGGCGCTCGACGGCGCCCGAGCTCCGGCGGCCGAGTCCCCCGGCGGGGACCAGCCGTCGTTCCAGGCCGTGTGCGGCAAGGACGCCGCCGCCTCCGGGCACAAGCGCGTGGTGGTGGCGGTGGACTTCGGCGACGGGGACGCCGACGCCTACCCCGGCGACCGGCCGCCCGCCCAGGGGGCGGTCAAGTGCGTGGCGGGTGCCGAGGACGCCACCACCGCCCAGCTCCTCGCCTCGGCGGCCAGGGTGCGCGTGAACGCCCAGGGCGACGTCGTCACCGTCGACGACTACCCGGCCAGGGAGAAGGGCGGCACCGACCTCGGCGCCGCCACCGCCCCTGCCGCCGACCAGGGCGGCGGACCGCCGATCGCGCTGATCGCGGGCGGCGCGGGCGCGCTCGCCCTGCTCGCCGGCGGCGCGGTGGTGGCCACCCGCCGCCGCGCGAAGTCCCCCGCCCGATAGGTGTCGGTACGCTCGGCGCGGTGAAAGTCCTTCTCTCCGGTACGGGCGGCGGCGCGGGCTGGCCGGAACCCGGCTGCGGATGCGCTTCGTGCGCCGGGCTGCCGTCCGCCCATCGCCGCCCGTTCGAGCTGGTCGTGGACGGCGTGGTCCGGTTCCCCTTCGTCGACCTGCCGGCGGGGTACCGGGCCTGCGCGGGCGGCCTGGGGCTGACCGGTCCCGACGGTTCGGGGCTCCTCTGCCTGCCGTCGGGGCGGCCCGTGCCTGTGCCTGCGCCCGTGGATGGGCCGGCTCGGTACGACGTGGTGCTGATCGACCTCCTCGACCGGCCGGAACGGCTCGGTGAGCTGCGCCGGGCGGGGCTGGCTGACGACGCGACCCTGGTGGTGGCCGTCGGGCTGGATCATCGGGTGCGGTCGGAGGAGGAGCTGGCCAGGCGGCTGCGCTTGTGGGGCGCACTCGCCCTTCCCGACGGGACGGAGCTGGAAAGCGTCCCCGACGGGACGGAGCTGGAAAGCGGAGTGGGACCGCTAGCGGCGGCCGGAGCCGAGCGGGGCGCCCGGCGGGCGTTGTTGCTGGGCGGTTCCCGGTCGGGGAAGTCGGCCGAGGCCGAGCTGCGGCTGGCGGCGGAACCGTACGTCACCTATGTCGCCACCGGCCCGGACGGCGCGGGCGACGACGAGTGGGCGGCGCGGGTGCGGGCGCACCGGGAGCGGCGGCCCGCGCACTGGGCGACGGCCGAGACCACCGGCCTCGCCGCGGCGATCAGGGACGCCACCACGCCGCTGCTGATCGACGGGCTCGGCACCTGGCTGGCGGCGGTGTTCGACGAGCACGGGGCCTGGGAGGGCGACCGCGCACCGGTCACCGCCCGTTGCGACGAGCTGGTGGCGGCGTGGCGGCAGGCGCCGCAGCGGATCGTGGCGGTGTCCGACGAGGTGGGAATGGGCGTGGTGCCCGCCACGGCCAGCGGGCGGGCGTTCAGGGACGCGCTCGGACGGCTCAACGAACGCCTCGCCGCCGAGTCCGAGTACGTGGCGCTCGTGGTCGCGGGACGCCTGCTCGAACTGTGACAGCGCTCAGACGCCTGCGCCGGGCCGGTTACGGGCGGACGGCCCGGGCGTACCAGCGGCCGTCGAGGCGGTCCACGTGGAGTGAGCGGCCGAAGCAGTCGGAGAGGTTCGCCGGGGTGAGCACGTCCGCCACCGGCCCGGCGGCCAGCACCCGGGCGTCGCCCATCAGCATCGCGTGTGTGGTCGTCGCGGGCACCTCCTCCAGGTGGTGCGTCACGATCACGGTGGTCAGGACGGGCCGGGTCGTGGCCAGGTCCTCGACGGCGGTGATCAGGTCCTCCCGCGCGGGCAGGTCGAGCCCCGCGAACGGCTCGTCGAGCAGCAGCACCGCCGGGTCCGCCATGAGCGCCCTGGCCACCCTGATCCTGGCCCGCTCCCCCTGGGAGCACACCCGGAACGGCCGGTCCGCCAGGTCCTTGCACCCCAGGTCGGCCAGCAGCCGGTGGGCCCGGTCGCGCTCGATCTCGCCGTACTTGTCCCACAGCGGAACGCTCGTCCCCGTGTGCCCGGTGAGCACCACGGTGTGCGCGGTCGCGCCCTCCTCCTCCATCAGCTCCTCGTCGATCAGCCGCTGGCTGGAGGCGACCAGGCCGATGTGGCGGCGCAACTCCCGCAGGTCCACCCGGCCGAGCTGGTGGCCGAGCACCCTGACGGTGCCCTCGGTGGGATGCCGTACGGCGCCGGCCAGCGAGAGCAGCGTCGTCTTGCCCGCGCCGTTGGGCCCGATGATCACCCAGTGGTCGCCGTAGTCCACCTGCCAATCGACCCCGTCGAGCAGCGCCTTGCCGACGACCCGGACACCTACGCCTTCCAGTTCAACCACGTGCATCCCGCCACACTAGTGGGCCCTAGGATCGTCCGTTATGCGGCTGATGCACGGGCTGCGGTTCGCGGTCGGCACGCTCAGCGTCTTTCCGGTACGGGTCGAGCGGGTGGATCGCGAGGTCGCGGGGCAGGCGATGACACTGGCTCCGGCCGTCGGGCTGGTGCTGGGCCTGGCCGCCGGACTGCCCTTGCTCCTTCCCTGGCCGCCGTTATTGGCGGCGGCGCTGGCGCTCGGGCTGCTGGCCGTGCTGACCCGGGGTCTGCATCTGGACGGGCTCGCCGATCTCGCGGACGGGCTCGGGAGCGGCAAGCCCGCCGCTCAGGCGCTCGACATCATGAAAAAGTCGGACATCGGGCCGTTCGGGGTGATGGCGCTGGTGTTCACCCTGGTCATCCAGGTGGCCGCGCTGGCGGAGGCGGGGTACCCGGCCCTGGTGGCGGCCTGCGTGGCGGGGCGGCTGGCGCTGACCTGGGCCTGCCGGGCGAGCGTCCCCGCCGCCCGGCCAGGCGGGCTGGGGGCGATGGTAGCGGGCACGGTACGCCCTTCCGCCCCCTGGCTCGCCACCCTGGCCGCCCTGCTCGCCACGGCCGCCCTCGGCCTGGCCACCGGTCCAGGACCTGGCTTCGTGTTGCCGCTCGGCCTGCTCGCCGGGCTGGGCGTCGCCCTGCTGCTGCTCCGGCACGCCGGGCGGCGCCTGGGCGGGGTCACGGGTGATGTCCTGGGCGCGCTCGTGGAGACCGCCACGGCCGCCGCACTGGTGGTGTGCGTATTGCTGGGCTGACCGGGCGGTGGCGGGGTCAGGGGGCCGGTTGCGGCCGGCGTACCGGATAGAGGCGGAGCAGGGCCGCGCCGAGCAGGGCCAGCAGGACCCAGCCCACCAGCCCGGTGAGGCCGACCAGGACCTCGTTCGGCGGCGCGGCGGCGTCGCCGAGCAGGAGGACCTGCGCGTTGATGGCGTTCAGCGAGCCGTGTGCCACGACGGCGGGCCAGATGCTGCCCGTGCGCAGCCGCAGCCACCCGATCAGCACTCCGGCCAGCACGCAGAAGCCGATGAAGTAGAGGGCCGCCCAGGAGCCGAGGCGCGGGTAGTTGTAGCCGAGCAGGGTGAGCGGGGCGTGCCAGACGCCCCAGATGGCGCCGGAGAGCAGGAGCCCGGCGAGCATGCCGTTCGTGGAGACGAGCCGGGGCAGCAGCCAGCCGCGCCAGCCCCATTCCTCGCCGAAGGTCAGGATGGCGTTCACCACCGGGCCCGCGACGATCCCGACCACGATCTGCAGGACGGCGGCCGTGCCGAGATCGGCGGGGACCTGCAGGCCGCGCGCCTGCAGCACCGTTCTGAGCAGGCTGAACTGGTCGAGGTCCAGCGACACCAGCCCGATGGCGGCGCTGAGCCCCATCGCCAGCAGCACCAGCAGCGGGACGCCGAGCCAGGCGGCGAGCACCAGCGCGCCGGTGCGTCCCTTGCGTTCGCCGAGCGTCAGGCCGGTCTGCCTGGCCCACTCGCGGAACGGCGTGCGCGAGACCGCCCACACGCCGAGCACCCCCACGGCGGGCGTGCACATCATCAGCGACGGCGACACGGCCATCAGCGGCGAGCTCAGCCCGCCGTCGAACCAGACGGGCAGCACCGCCGCCCAGGACAACCCGAAGGCCAGGACGATGAAGATGAGGAGAGGTCTTTTCATGGTTCCACTCGCTCCGCGATGAGGGCGTTGATGAGGGATGCGCCGCGGGCGGCGTCGTCGATGCTGATCGCGAGCTGACCGCCAGAACGGTAGCGGATGATCAGGCAATCGCCGCCGCGCAGCATGATGGTGGCGCTGCCGGGCAGCCCGCGGAAGCCCCAGCCGCCGACCTGGCTCGGGTGGCGGACCTCCGGGTACGCCGAGACGATCTGGGACAGCCGGATCCTGCGCACCGGCCAGCCGAGCGGCCCGAACCCGATCGCGACCCCGTCGTCGCTCACCCGGACGGTGACCGCCGCGGTCATCACCCCGGCGACCAGCACGAGGGCGAGCGCGGGCAGCGCGGTGCCCGCGGCGGCGCCGGGGATGACGCCGATCAGCCGCAGGACGGCCAGCACGCCGATGACGGCGACCGCGACCCCGGTGACCGCGACCAGCCACGGGTTCGAGACGTGGCCGACCCAGACCGTGCGCTCGCCCGCCCGCAGGCGCAGGCGGGGCGGCCGCTCGCCCTCCGGGCGCGGCTGGTCGGGCTCGCCCCTGCCCAGGTAGCCGGCCACCACCGCGGCGGCGGCAGCGGCGAGGACGAGCGCGATGACGTGCCATCCCGACAGCCTGGCGTGCGTCCAGTCGGGCGCGTCGAGGTTGGCCAGCAGCGTGGTGAGGCGTATGCCGAGCGCGAACACGCTGGTGAAGGCGAGCGCACCGCACCAGTACGTCCGGCCGAGCCTGCGGTCCAGCGCCCGGCCGGGTACGGCGAAGGCCAGGCCGGCCAGCCAGGGCACCACCCAGAGCAGCACGCCGACGACGACGCTCGCGGTGAACGGCATCGAACCGTTGGCCACGCCGTCGGGTCCCCAGTGCGTGGCCTCCGGATCGGGCAGCCGGTCGCGCAGCGCCAGCGGAAGCAGGACCAGCGCGGCGGTGACGGCCAGGCCCCACACGGTGGCGATGAGGACTCGGGGGTTCATGACAGCTCCTCCAGGATGGTGATGAGGTCGTCGCGGCCGTAGCCGTACCTCCTGGCCTCGTCCAGCAGTTCGCGCGCCCGCTGCACGAGTAGCGCGCGGCCGTCCGCGCGGCCCGCCACGCTGACCCCGCGGCCCCGCCGGAACTCCAGCAGCCCCTCGTCCCGCAGGTCGCGCAGCGCGCGCAGCACGGTGTTGGAGTTGATGCCGAGTGCCTGGGCCAGGTCGCGGGCCGGCGGCAGGCGGTCTCCCGGGAGGTAGGAGCCCTCGCCGATGGCGCGCCGGATGGCGGCGGCCACCTGCTCGTGCAGGGGCCGCGCGTCGTTGAGATCGAGCGTCAGCAACATGGTGCTAATGACACTAGCACCAAGTCGCGAGAAACGCTGACCATTGATTGGTAGGATGAACCCCTGTTTGTGAGTACGTAGAAACCGTGGATAGCATCGGTTTACGTGACCACTGTGCGGCTGAACTCAGCAGATCCAGTCTCCATCGACACCGACGCGTTGATCGTCGGCTTCAGGTCCGGCCAGGAAGGCCCACGTGCCGCCGCAGCCGCCGAATCCCTCGACGCGGCCTTCGGCGGCAAGCTCGCCGCCTCCCTCAGCGCCGTCGCCTTCTCCGGGAAGGCCGGCGAGCTGGCCAAGCTGCCGACGTTCGGCGCCATCGCCGCTCCGCTGCTGGTCGCGGTCGGCCTGGGCGACTCCCCTGACGCCGAGGGCCTGCGCAGGGCCGCGGGGGCCGCCGTGCGCTCCCTCGCCGGCACCTCTCGCGCCGCGCTGGCCCTGCCCGCGGGCAGCCCTGAGGAGGCCGAGGCCGTCGCGCTGGGCGGGCTGCTCGGCGCGTACGCGTTCTCCCGCTACCGGACGAACGGCGAGCAGAAGGCGCCGGTGGCCGAGCTCACGGTGGTCTCGGCGCAGCCGGCGGGCATCGCGGAGCGCGCGGGCGTGCTGGCCGAGTCCGTCGCGCTGGTCCGCGACCTGGTCAACACGCCTCCTTCCGACCTGTGGCCGGCCAAGTTCGCCGAGATCGCCGAGCAGTCGGGCGGCAAGGCCGGGCTGACTGTGGAGGTGCTCGACGACCAGCAGCTCAAGGACGCCGGCTACGGCGGACTCGTCGGCGTCGGCCAGGGCTCGGTCAACGGGCCGCGCCTCGTCCGCCTGTCCTACAGCCACCCGGACGCGGGCAAGACGCTGGCGTTCGTGGGCAAGGGCATCACGTTCGACTCGGGCGGCCTGAACCTCAAGCCGTCGGCCTCCATGGCCTGGATGAAGTCCGACATGGGCGGCGCGGGCGCCGTGCTGGGCGCGCTGATCGGCATCGCCAGGCTCGACCTGCCGGTGAACGCCGTCGGCTACCTCTGCCTGGCCGAGAACCTGCCGAGCGGCACCGCGCAGCGCCCGTCCGACGTCATCCACAGCTACAGCGGCAAGACGGTCGAGGTGCTCGACACCGACGCCGAAGGGCGCCTGGTGCTCATGGACGGCATCGCCCGCGCCGCCGAGGACGACCCCGACGTGATCGTCGACGTCGCCACCCTCACCGGCGCGCAGATCGTCGCGCTCGGCTGGCGCACCGCCGGCGTCATGTCCAACGACGACGCCGTCAGGGAGCTGGTCCTCGAGGTCGCCAAGGGCGCCGGCGAGGGCGCCTGGGGCATGCCGCTGCCAGAGGAGCTGCGCAAGGGTCTCGACTCGCCGATCGCCGACATCGCCAACCTCCACCCGGAGCGATGGGGCGGCATGCTGGCGGCGGGCATCTTCCTGAAGGAGTTCGTGCCCGATGGGGTGCGCTGGGCCCACATCGACATGGCCGGGCCCGCCTTCAACAGCGGCGAGCCGCACGGTTACACGCCGAAGGGCGGCACGGGCGCCATCACCCGCACCCTCATCGGACTGGCAGAGCGGCACGCGAGCATCTGAAACAAATGAAAAGATGACGGCATCACGAACACCCCGACAAGGAGCCTTCCTGTGGCCTATGACATCGTCGTCCTAGGTGGCGGCAGCGGCGGTTACGCCTGCGCGCTTCGGGCGGCCGAGCTGGGCAAGTCGGTCGCCCTGATCGAAAAGGACAAGATCGGCGGCACCTGCCTCCACAGGGGATGCATCCCCACGAAGGCCCTGCTGCACTCCGCCGAGGTCGCCGACGAGACCCGCGAGAGCGAGTCGTTCGGCGTCAAGGCGCGCTTCGACGGCATCGACGTCCAGGGCGTCCACGCGTTCAAGGACAAGATCGTCACGCGGGCCTGGAAGGGCGTGCAGGGCCTGCTCAAGGGCGCGGGCGTGACGGTCGTCGAGGGCGAGGGCCGGCTGGCCGGCGCCAACAGGATCCAGGTGGGCCAGGAGGTCTACGAGGGCCGCAACCTCGTCCTGGCCACCGGCTCGGCGCCGAAGTCGCTGCCGGGCCTGGAGATCGACGGCGAGCGCGTCATCACCAGCGAGCACACCCTCAAGATGGACCGCGTGCCCACTTCGGTGATCGTGCTGGGCGGCGGCGTGATCGGCGTCGAGCTGGCCAGCGTCTACCGCTCGTTCGGGGCCGAGGTCACGATCGTCGAGGCGCTGCCGCACCTGCTGCCGACCGAGGAGGAGTCCAGCTCCAAGCTGCTCGAGCGGGCCTTCCGCCGCCGCGGCATCAAATACGAGCTCGGCGTCTTCTTCGACAGCGCCAAGACCACCGAGACCGGCGTGGTCGTCACGCTGGCCAACGGCAAGACCCTGGACGCCGAGCTGCTGCTGGTGGCCGTCGGCCGGGGCGCGGTGTCGGCGGGCATGGGCTTCCAGGAGCAGGGCATCACCGTCGAGCGCGGCGCGGTCGTGGTCGACGAGCACTGCCAGACGTCCCTGCCCGGCGTCTACGCCATCGGCGACCTGATCCCGACGCTGCAGCTCGCGCACGCCGGGTTCGCCGAGGGCATCATGGTGGCCGAGCACATCGCGGGCCTCAACCCGCCGCCGATCGACTACGCGGGCGTGCCGCGGATCACCTACTCTGACCCCGAGGTGGCCTCGGTCGGCATCACCTCGGCGCAAGCGGCCGAGCGCGGCATCGAGATCGTCGAGCAGGTCTACGACCTCGCGGGAAACCCCAAGAGCCAGATTCTCGGCACCTCGGGCGCCGTGAAGGTCATCGCCCAGAAGGACGGCCCCGTCGTCGGTGTCCACATGGTGGGCCGGCGCATCGGTGAGCTCGTCACCGAGGGCCAGCTGATCTACAACTGGGAGGCGCTGCCGTCAGAGGTCGCCCAGCTCGTCCATGCACACCCGACCCAGTCCGAGGCCGTTGGTGAGGCGATGCTGGCCCTGGCCGGCAAGCCGCTGCACGTACACAACTAGTCCAAGCCCTCGAGATCAGAACGCGAGAGAAGAATAACGATGCCGGTCTCCGTACAGATGCCCCAGCTCGGCGAGAGCGTGACCGAGGGCACGGTAACCCGTTGGCTGAAGAAGGAGGGCGAGCGCGTCGAGGCTGACGAGCCGCTCCTCGAAGTGTCGACCGACAAGGTCGACACCGAGATCCCGTCGCCGTCCGCGGGTGTCCTCACCAAGATCGTCGTGGCTGAGGACGAGACGGTCGAGGTCGGGGCGGAGCTCGCCATCATCGACGAGAGCGGTCAGGCGGGCGCCCCGGCGGCGGCCCCGGTAGCGGCCCCCGCGCCGGCTCCGCAGCGCGAGCCGGAGCCCGAGCCCGCGCCGGCTCCTCCTGTCTCCTCGATCCCGCAGCCCGCGCCGCCGGCGCCCCCGGCTCCCGCTCCGGCGCCTGCCCCACAGGCCGCTCCCCCGGTGCAGCCGTCGCCGATCGCCACCACGCCGGCCGCCGAGCCCACGCCGCTGCCGTCCACGGGTGAGAGCCCCTACGTGACGCCGCTGGTGCGCAAGCTCGCCAACGAGCACGGTGTCGACCTCGACTCGATCAACGGCACCGGCGTGGGCGGCCGGATCCGCAAGCAGGATGTGCTCGAGGCGGCCAAGGCGCAGCGCGAGCAGGCCGCCGCGGCTCAGGCGGCCCCGGCTCCCGCCGCCCAGCCCGCCCCGGTCGCCGTTGCTCCGGCTGCGGCCCCGCAGGCTCCGGTCGCCGCCGCTCCCGAGGCGGTGGAGGTCGACACGACGCTGCGCGGCCGTACGGAGAAGATGTCGCGTCTGCGCCAGACGATGTCGAAGCGGCTGGTCGAGTCGCTGCAGACGGCGGCCCAGCTCACCACGGTGGTCGAGGTCGACGTCACCAAGATCGCGCGGCTGCGCGACCAGTCGAAGGCCGACTTCCTGCGGCGCGAGGGCGTCAAGCTGTCGTTCATGCCGTTCTTCGAGATGGCCGCCATCGAGGCGCTCAAGCAGCACCCGAAGCTCAACGCGACGATCAACAACGAGACCATGGAGGTCACCTACTTCGACGTCGAGCACCTGGGCATCGCGGTCGACACCGAGCGGGGCCTGATCGCGGCGGTCATCAAGAACGCCGGCGACCTCAACCTGGCCGGGCTCGCCCGCAAGACGGCCGACCTGGCCGAGCGCACGCGCGCCAACAAGGTGACGCCCGACGAGATCACCGGCGGCACGTTCACGCTGACGAACACGGGCAGCCGCGGGGCCCTGTTCGACACGCCGATCCTCAACCAGCCGCAGGTCGGCATGCTCGGCACGGGCGCCGTCGTGAAGCGGCCCGTGGTGATCGACACGCCCGAGGGCGAGGTCATCGCGGTGCGGTCGATGGTGTACCTGGCGCTGACCTACGACCACCGCCTGGTGGACGGGGCGGACGCGGCGCGCTTCCTGACGACGGTGAAGCGCCGTCTGGAGGAGGGCCGCTTCGAGGCGCAGCTCGGCCTCTCCTAGGCACGTCGGGCGAAGGCCGGGCGGTCCGTGTGGGCCGTCCGGCCTTCGCGTGCGGCCGTCCGGTGGCGGCGTAGTGTGGGCTTATGGCGATCATCGTGACGGGGGCGTCGGGGCTGCTCGGAAGCGCGCTGGTGGAGGCGTTGCGGGCCGACGGCCAGGAGGTCATCAGGCTCGTACGCCGTAAGCCCCGCGCCGCCGACGAGGCGTTCTGGCAGCCCGCCGAGCAGGTGGTCGACCTGGCCGCGCTCGAAGGCGCCGAGGGCGTGGTCCACCTGGCCGGGGCGTCGATCGGGGACCGGCGGTGGAGCGAGGCCTACAAGCGGGAGCTGGTGGCCAGCCGGGTGGAGGGCACGCGGGTGCTCGTCAACGCGTTGCGGGAGCTGTCGAGGCCGCCCGAGGTGCTCGTGTCCGCCTCCGGGGTCGACTTCTACGGCGACACGGGCGACCGGGAGATCGACGAGAGCCAGGGCAAGGGCGCCGGGTTCCTGGCGGACCTGTGCGAGCAGTGGGAGGGCGAGGCCAGGCGGGCCGGGGAGTCGGGGATCAGGACCGTGCAGCTGCGTTCGGGGCTGGTGCTCAGCCGGCGCGGCGGGATGCTCGGGCGGGTGTTGCCGATCTTCAAGATCGGGCTGGGGGCGCCGCTCGGGTCGGGGAAACAATACTGGTCGTGGATCACCGTGGACGACTGGGCGCGGGCCGTACTCCATGTATTGAAAAATCGGGATATTTCCGGGCCGGTTAATCTGACCTCCCCCTCCCCCGTCACCAACGCCGAATTCACCCGCACACTCGGAAAAGCCCTGCGCAGGGGCACGATGCCGATCCCCGTTCCGGCTTTCGCGCTGTCCGCCGGGCTCGGCGAGTTCGCCCGCGAGGGATTGCTGCCCGGGCACCGGATCCTGCCGAAGAAGCTGCTGGACAGCGGTTTCCGCTTCACCCATACCTCTCTCGGAGAGGCGCTCAGCGACGTACTCTAGGATGCCGTTCGTCTTCTTTCATTACGTGGGGAGAATCTTGACATGAGCGGGTCAGGGCAATCGCACATCCTCGCCATCGGCGGTGGATCGTTCCGTCAGAGCAGGCGTCACAACTTCATCGAGGCCAGCCCACTGCTGCGCTACGGCCTCGATCTGACCGGGCAGGACCGGCCGAAGCTGGGCCTTGTCGCCACCGCGGGGGGTGACTCGGCGGACTGGCTGCTGAAGATGTACGGCGCCTTCGCGGGCTGGGACGTCGAGCTGAGCCATCTGACGGTGTTCCCGATGCCCAACGTCGAGGATCCCGCGGCGTGGATGCTCGAACAGGACATGATCTATGTCAGCGGGGGCAGCGTGGCCAATTTGATGGCGTTGTGGCGGCTGCACGGGTTCGACGAGGCTTTCGCGGAGGCGTGGCGGGCCGGAGTGGTGCTCTCGGGGCAGAGCGCGGGCGCGTTGTGCTGGCACGTCGGCGGCAACACCGACTCCTTCGGCCCCGACCTGCGGGTGTGGGCCGAGGGCCTGGGCTTGCTGCCCTACTCGTGCGGCGTGCACTACAACGCCGAGCCGCAGCGCCGCCCGCTGCTGCAGAAGTCGGTGGCCGAGGGCGAGCTGCCCGGTGGCTACGCCGCCGACGAGGGTGTGGCGCTGCACTACGTGGGCACGGAGTTCATCCAGGCGGTGACCGTCGATCCGGGCGGCTACGCGTACAAGGTGGACAGCGACGGGGCGGGCGGCGTCAAGGAGCTGAGGATCGAGCCACGGCTACTGACCCCCTGATTACCCTTCAAGGGTGAGGCAACGGCACAATAGGCTCATGCGCCCCATCCCCGGGGACGATCCCCACGCACTCGCCATCGTCCGACTTGGCGTCGACGTCCCCTACGAGCAGGCCTGGTCGCTGCAGCGCTGGGTGCACGGCAAGCGGGTCGCCGGAGAGCTGACCGACACCGTCCTGATCCTCGAGCACGCGCCCGTCTACACCGCGGGCAAGCGCACCGCGCCGCACGAGCGCCCGGCCGACGGCACGCCGGTCGTCGACGTCGATCGGGGCGGCCGCCTCACCTGGCACGGTCCCGGACAGCTCGTCGCCTACCCGATCGTCGCCATCACCGACGTGACCGCGTTCGCCTGCCGCCTGGAGGACACGATGATCCAGGTCTGCGCCGACTTCGGCGTCACGGCCAGGCGGGTGCGGGGCCGCGGCGGCGTCTGGGCGGCCGGCGACGCCAGCCTCGGCCTGCCCGACCGCCAGCTGGGCGCGGTCGGCCTGCGTGTCGCGCGCGGCGTCACCATGCACGGCTTCGCCCTCAACTGCGCCAACGACCCCCGCTGGTTCAACCGGATCGCGCCGTGCGGCATCCCCGACGTGGGCGTCTCCTCGTTGTCGGCGGAGACGGGCCGGCGCATCGTGGTGGAGGAGGTCATGCCGATCGCGGAGAAGCGGCTGGCGGAGGCGCTCGGCCTGGAGTCGTACGAACTCCACGAAGAGGACCTTCTCCGGCGGTAACCGAATCGGCATCTAATAGCGGCGAAATTCCGGATTTATCCGGCTTACGATCTCCCGTGTGAAGCGCCTCTTCGCTTTCGTCCTCGCGCTCATGGTGCACCTGCTGACCCTGGGCTTCGTCCTGCTGGGCGCGTGGGTCATCCTGAACCACCTCGACTCCCTCCTGGCCTGGCTGGTCGGTGGCGTGAGCCTGGCCGTCGGATGGGCGCTGCGGCCGCGCCTGGGCCGCCTGCCCGCCGACGCCGAGGTGCTCGACCGCTCCTCGGCCATGGAGCTGTACGCCGCCGCGGACCGCGTGGCCGACCAGGTCGGCGTCGGGCGGCCCAGGAAGGTGGCGATCAGGGACCTGGCCACGGAGACCCGCTATGACCGCGTCGGCCTGCCGCGTACCCCGGTGCTGGTCGTCGGCCTGCCGCTGTGGCTGGCGTTGCCGCCCAGGCAGCGGGTGGTCCTGCTGGCCATGGCGTACGCGGGGGTACCGACCGGGGCTGAGCTGGTCGTGAGCGGCGCCCTGTTCACGCTGGACGCCTGGCGTGACGCGCTGATGGGGGCCCGGCCGTTGCAGGTCAGGCAGGAGGCCCAGACCAAGATCGCGGCTTCCTCGCTGGGCGGGATGGATCACCCGGGGACCACGTACGAGGTCGCGAGCGGGATCGGCCGCGACCTCGGCCGGGTGCTCGGCGGCCCCGTGCTGCTGCTGGAGTACGCACTGTCCAAGCTGGCCCGCGCCGGCGAGAGCCGTACCGCGCAGCGGCAGCAGGCGCTTGCACTGCGGGTCGCCTCCGAGCGGGAGCTGGCGAAGCTGGACGAGCTGGCGGCCGGCGGCGGCTACCTGGCGCCGATGCAGGCGGCGGCGCTGCGCGGCGAGAGCGCGTCGTCGATCAGGCAGGGCGTGCTGGCCAGGTCCAGGCTCACCGACGACGGCGTGCTCACCTCGGCCCCGCACTCCGAGCTGCTCGGGACGCGGGACTCCGAGCGGATCGACGACGAGCTGCTCGCCCACTACACGCGTGCGATCCGCGGTTTCGGTCTCATCACCTGACCCTCGAACCGGCCGGTTCAACAGGAGACGTAAGCTGAGAGCGTGACCGTTGCCCCTGAAGGCCGAAAGCTCCTCCGCTTGGAGGTGCGTAACGCCGAAACCCCTATCGAGCGCAAGCCCCCGTGGATCAAGACCAAGCTGAAGACGGGCCCCGAATACACCGAGCTGAAATCGCTCGTGCGCCGGGAGGGCCTGCACACGGTCTGTGAAGAGGCGGGCTGTCCCAATATCTACGAGTGCTGGGAAGACCGCGAGGCGACCTTCCTCATCGGCGGCGACCAGTGCACGCGCCGCTGCGACTTCTGCCAGATCGACACGGGCAAGCCGAAGGCGTACGACCGTGACGAGCCGCGCCGGGTGGCCGAGTCCGTCCAGCAGATGGGCCTGAAATACGCGACCGTGACCGGTGTGGCCCGTGACGACCTGCCCGACGGCGGGGCCTGGCTCTACGCCGAGACCGCCCGCCAGATCCACGGCCTGCTGCCGGGCTGCGGCGTCGAGCTGCTGGTGCCCGACTTCAACGGCGACCGCGACCAGCTGGAGGAGGTCTTCTCCAGCAGGCCGGAGGTGTTCGCGCACAACATCGAGACGGTGCCGCGGATCTTCAAGCGGATCCGTCCCGCGTTCCGCTACGACCGCTCGCTCGCGGTGATCACGATGGCCCGCGAGGCCGGGCTGGTCACCAAGTCCAACCTGATCCTGGGCATGGGCGAGACGCGCGAGGAGATCGTCGAGGCCATGCGCGACCTGCACGCGGCGGGCACCGACCTGCTGACGATCACCCAATACCTGCGGCCGACGCCGCGCCACCACCCGGTGGAGCGGTGGGTGAAGCCGGAGGAGTTCGTGGAGCTGCAGGCCGAGGCGGAGGCCATCGGGTTCGCCGGTGTCCTGTCCGGCCCGCTGGTCCGCTCGTCCTACCGGGCGGGCAGGCTCTACAAGCAGGCCATCGAGGCTCGCCAGACCGCTTGAGATCGGCAAGCACAGCCCCGGGTGCGCCCGGGGCTGCTTCATGTCCGGAGGGCCGGTGGGGTGGTTTGGGCGGCTTTCCGGAGCTGAGGGGCGTCGCTAGCATGGCAGGGCAACCGACGGAGGGCGACGGGCATGGCCGTTCTGATCCGCACGAGTGACCTGCCCGCCGAGCGTCGTCACGACGCCTGGCGCAGCATCGTGTGCGACACGCTGGGCCCGCTCGACCTGCGGATCGACCCCGACGCGCCGCTGCGGGGCCAGATCGAGTTCGGCAAGCTCGGCTCCGTGGGTGTCGGCAGCATCCGCACGTCCACGCCGCACAGCGTCCACCGGACCTCGGGCCTGATCCATCGCGACAATCCCGACCTCTACCGGGTAGTGCTGACCTTGTCGGGCAGCCCGCGGATCTCCCAGGACGGCCGGCAGACGCAGCTCAGCCGGGGCGAGTTCGCGATCTACGACTTCACCCGGCCCTACGAGCTGGCCTACGACTCGGCGGTGCGGCTCGCGGTGTTCAGCTTCCCGCGCGACCTGCTCACAGTGCCGGTCGACTCGGTCGCGGCGCTGGCCGCGGTCCCCATCACCGCGGAGTCCGGTGCCGCCGCGCTGGCCGTGCCGCTGCTGCGCCGGGTGGCCCTCAACCACGAGACCTACCAGCCGGGCAGCGCCGCGAGGTTGTCGACCGTGGTGATGGACCTGGTCAGCACCGCCGTGGCCGAACGGGCCGAGCAGACCCGGTCGCTGCCGCCCGACTCGCGGCAACGCATGTTGCTGCTGCAGGTCCACGCCTTCATCGAGCAGCGCCTGGGCGAGATCGACCTCGACCCGGCCACCGTGGCGGCCGCGCACCACATCTCCGTGCGCTACTTACACCGGTTGTTCGAGTCGGAGCACACGACGGTGGCCGCCTGGATCAGGCAGCGCCGCCTGGAGCGTTGCCGCACGGAGCTGGCCCAGGGCAGGACCGAGTCCGTGAGCGAGATCGGGGCCCGGTGGGGGCTGCCGGACTCGGCGCATTTCAGCAGGTTGTTCCGGCGCGCGTACGGGCTGCCACCCGCCGAATACCGCCGGCTCAACACCGTGCGCTGAACGTCAATCCGCCTGGCGCCCAGATCCAAGACCGGCGAGCCCCCGGACGGCAGACTGGGGGCGAATCGATGAGAAGGGACCAGGAAATGCAGCTCTTCGTCAACCTGCCGGTCAAGGATCTGGACCGGTCGAAGAAGTTCTTCACCGACCTCGGCTTCGACCTGTTCGGCATGGCCGAGGACATGGCGTCGGTGATCATCAGCGAGCAGACGCAGGTCATGTTGCTGACCGAGCCGACGTTCGCCTCGTACATCACCAAGGAGATCGCCGACGCCGGCAAGGCCACGGAGGCCGTCCTGGTGCTGGGACTGGAGAACCCGGCCCAGGTGGACGAGCTGGTGGACAAGGCGCTGGCGGCGGGCGCGACCCCCGCGGGCGTCCAGCAGGAGGACGGCTTCAGGTACCAGCGCGGCTTCGCCGACCTCGACGGCCACCACTGGGAGGCGCTGTGCCTGGTGCAGCCCGCCGGCTGAGCGGCAAGGCGACCTCGGCGGACGGCACCGCCATCGCCTTCGACCGCTGCGGCGCGGGCCCGGCGGTCGTCCTGGTCCAGGGCGCGTTCGCGGACAGGGGACACCCCATGATGACCGCCATCGCGGCCGCCCTGGCGCCGTGGTTCACGGTGGTCAACTATGACCGCAGGGGCCGCGGCGACAGCGGGGACACCCAGCCGTACGCCGTCGAGCGGGAGATCGAGGACCTGGCGGCCGTCATCGAGGTGGCGGGCGGCTCGGCCATGGTGTTCGGCGGATCGTCGGGCGCGGCACTGGCGCTCGAGGCGGCCGCGGTGACCCCGGCCATCTCGAAGCTGGCCCTGTGGGAGCCGCCGTACCACCTGGACGACAGCGCCCCCGCGCTGCCGGACGACTTCGCGGCGCAGCTCGACGCACTGGTCAGGGCGGGCAGGCGGGCGGAGGTGGTGGAGCGGTTCATGGTGGCGGCCGAGGTGCCGCCGGCGGCCGTGGCGGCGATGCGCGCGCAGCCGTCCTGGCCGCAGGCCGAGGCGGTGGCGCACACCCTCGCCTACGAGGCGGCCGTGCTGGGCTCCGGGAATGCCCTGGCCGGCCGGCTCGCCGGCGTCACGCAGCCGACGCTCGTGCTCAACGGCGAGAACAGCCCTCTGTGGATGGCGAACGCGGGGCTGGCGGTCGCGGCGGCGGTGCCCGGCGCGGTGCGCCGCGTGCTGGCGGACCAGGCGCACAACGTGGCGGTCGAGGCGCTGGTGCCGGAGCTGCTGGAGTTCTTCGTGGCGTGACGGCTTTACGTGACGCGGAGATGGCGAACCTATCGAGCGCTCGGTTCGCTGGCGAAGATGTGTTCGTGGACTTCGACGAACTCATCGGCCGGCTCGACCTCGCCACCAAGATCCGCCTGCTCACCGGGGCCGGCATGTGGTCGCTCCCGCCGCTGCCCGAGATCGGCCTCGACCGGCTCGTGATGAGCGACGGCCCCATCGGCGTACGCGGTGAGCAGTGGAGCTCCACCGACCCCTCGATCGCCCTGCCGAGCCCGACGGCGCTGGCCGCGACCTGGGACGTGGACCTGGTCAGGCGGGCCGGGCGGCTGCTCGCCCAGGAGGCCCGGCGCAAGGGCGTGCACGTCCTGCTCGCCCCCACCCTCAACCTGCACCGCTCCCCGCTCGGCGGCCGGCACTTCGAGTGCTTCTCCGAGGACCCGTACCTGACGGGCGAGATCGGCGCCGCCTACGTCGAGGGCGTCCAGGAGGGCGGGGTCGCCACCACGCCCAAGCACTTCGTGGCCAACGACTTCGAGACCGAGCGCTTCACCGTGGACGTCCGGGTGAGCGAGCGGGCGCTGCGTGAGGTGTACCTGCGGCCGTTCGAGCGGGTGGTGGGTGCGGGTGCGTGGGGTGTCATGACCGCGTACAACTCGGTGAACGGCACCACCATGACCGAGCACGCGGACCTGGTGAACGGGGTGTTGAAGGGCGAGTGGGGGTTCGACGGGCTGGTGGTGTCCGACTGGACGGCGGTGCGCACGACCGAGGCCGCCGCCCTGGGCGGGACGGACGTGGCCATGCCCGGCCCGTCTGGGCCCTGGGGGAAGCGGTTGGAGGCGGCGGTGCGGGAGGGGCGCGTGCCCGAGTCGGCCGTCGACGACCGTGTCCGCCGCATCCTGCGCCTGGCCGAGCGTGTCGGCGCACTGCGCGGCCCGGAGCCGCGCGGGACCGAGCGGCCCGTCGATGGGGTGGCGCTGGCCCGGGAGGTGGCCGCGCGCGGGTTCACGCTGCTCACCAACGACGGCATCCTGCCGTTCGACGGCGTCCGGACACTCGCCGTGATCGGGTCCGCCACCGCCGAGGCGCGCGTCATGGGTGGCGGGAGCGCACAGGTCTTCCCCGACCGGATCGTCTCGCCGCTCCAGGGTCTCAGCGAACGCACCCAGGTCCGGTACGCGCTCGGCACCGATCCCCGCATCCGCCTGTCACCGCTCTCCGGCCCGGCCCAGGCCGCGTTCCTGGACGCGGAGGGTGGCATGCTGGCCGAACATCGGCTGGCCACCGCCGAGGTGCGGTGGATCGGCCAGTTGCCGCGCGACGTGGACGGCGACCGGCTCAAGGCGGTGCGGTTGCGGGCCGCGTACGTACCGGAGGTCTCCGGCGAGCACCGGTTGTCCGTCGCCGGGGTGGGCGCCTACACCGTCACCGTCAACGGCGAGACCGTCTTGGACGAGAGCATCGAGCCGCCCGGCGACCCGGCCGTGGCGTTCCTGTCCCCGCCCGAGCGGCGGGTGAGCGTGCCGATGACGGCCGGGCAGCGGTATGAGGTGGCCGTGACGCATCCGGCAGGGGTGTTCGGCGGCCTGGCGTTCGTCTCCTTCACGCTCGGCCACGCCGCCCCGGCCCCCGGCGAGGACGAGCTCATGGCGGAGGCGTTGCGGGTGGCGGCGGAGTGCGACGTTGCGGTGGTCGTGGCCGCGACCACGCCGGAGGTGGAGAGCGAGGGCTTCGACCGCTCGGACCTCGCGTTGCCGGGACGGCAGGACGAGCTGATCCACGCGGTGACGGCGGCGAACCCGCGCACCGTGGTCGTGGTGAACGCGGGCTCGCCGGTCGAGCTGCCGTGGCTGGAGGAGGTGGCGGCCGTGCTGCTCACCTGGTTCCCGGGGCAGGAGGCGGGGGCGGCGCTGGCCGACGTGCTGTTCGGGGACACCGAGCCGGGCGGGCGGCTGCCCACGACCTGGCCACGGCGGTTGGCGGACGCTCCCGTGGTGAAGGTGACGCCGGTGGACGGCGTGGTGGCGTACGACGAGGGGGTGTCGATCGGGTACCGGGCATGGGAGGGGCGGACGCCCATGTTCTGGTTCGGGCACGGCCTGGGCTACACGACCTGGTCGTACGACTCCATCGCCGCCGAGGGCGCGAGCGTGACGGTGGCCCTCACCAACACGGGGCCGCGGCCCGGCCGCGAGGTCGTGCAGATCTACCTGTCCAACGGGTCCGGTCGCAGGCTGGCCGGGTTCGACGTGGTCGAGGCCGAGCCCGGAGAGACGGTGATCACGACGATCTTCCTGCCGGAACGCGCCTTCCAGGTCTGGGAGGGCGGGTGGCGGACGGTCGAGGGCGAGTACACGCTGGAAGCCGCACACCACGTGGCCGATCTGCGACTGTCGGTCACCGTGAAGGTCTGATCGTGGCCAAATTGGCGGGGCCACGTTTTCCTACCTGCACCAGTTGGTTTGTATTCTTCTGAGCATGGCAAAGTCCGAAGACTCAGAGAAGCCGGGGCGCATCAAGCAGCTCCGTATGATCGCGCAGATCATCAAGCAGGCCAATCCCAAGGGGATGCCGATCGTCTTCCTCTCGGCGGTCGGCACGCTCGCTGTGGTCGTCGTGATCGGCCTGGTCACGGACTACCTGTGGTATTCGGTGTTCATCGGCGTGCTGGCGGCGTTCACGGTCGGGCTGGTGGTGTTCGGGCAACTCGCGCAGAAGGCCCAATACTCGATCCTGCACGGCCAGACCGGCGCCGCGGCGGCGGTGCTGCAGGGCATGCGCGGCAACTGGCAGGTCACCCCGGCCATGGCGGTCAACCGCGACCAGGACCTGATCCACCTGGTGGTCGGCTATCCGGGCGTCGTGCTGGTGTCCGAGGGGCCCGGCAACCGGGTGGCCAAGATGCTGGCGGCCGAGAAGAAGCGGGTCGCGCGGGTGGTGCTGGGCATCGAGATCTACGACATCCAGTGCGGCGACGGCGAGGGGCAGGTGCCGCTCGGCAAGCTGCAGCGCCACATCATGAAGCTGCCGCGCAACCTGAAGAAGCCGGCCGTCAACGAGGTGAAGGACCGGCTGCGCTCCCTGCCGAAGAACATGCCGATGCCCAAGGGCCCGATGCCCAAGGGCACCCGCATCCCGCGC
The DNA here is from genome assembly GCF_043197025.1 of Nonomuraea marmarensis. NCBI lineage: Bacteria > Bacillati > Actinomycetota > Actinomycetes > Streptosporangiales > Streptosporangiaceae > Nonomuraea > Nonomuraea marmarensis. Next base: position 115,633 of record NZ_JBICRM010000001.1, on the reverse strand, counting down.
GGCCCCAAGATGCGCTAGTGCAAGTTTCGTCCAGGGCCAACCGTGGCTGGTGGGACGGCAACGCCGACGACTACCAGGTCGAGCACGGCGAGTTCCTGCGTGACAGCGGGTTCGTGTGGTGCCCTGAGGGCGTGGACGAGGCCGACGCGCACCTCCTCGGCGAGGTGCGCGGGCGGCGCGTGCTGGAGCTCGGCTGCGGCGCCGCGCAGTGCGCGCGGTGGCTGGTGACGCAGGGGGCCGAGGTGGCGGCGTTCGACCTCTCCCACCGCCAGCTACGCCACTCGCAGCGCATCGACCTCGACACCGGGCTGCACGTCCCCGTGGTGCAGGCCGACGCCGAGGCGCTGCCGTTCGCCACTGCGGGCTTCGACCTGGCCTGCTCGGCGTTCGGCGCGCTGCCGTTCGTGGCCGACCCCCTCGCGGTCTTCCGCGAGGTACGCAGGGTGCTCAGGCCGGGCGGCCGGTTCGTGTTCTCGGTGAGCCATCCCGTCCGTTGGGCCTTTCCCGACGATCCGGGGCCGCGCGGGCTGACGTCGGACCGCTCCTACTTCGACCGCTCCCCCTACGTGGAGCGGGACGAGTACGGCACCCCCACGTACGTCGAGCACCACCGCACGATGGGCGACTGGGTGAACCTGGTGGTCGCCTCCGGGCTGACGATCACCGGGCTGCTGGAGCCGGAGTGGCCCGAGGGACACGAGCGGGTGTGGGGCGGCTGGAGCCCGCTACGCGGCCGCCACCTTCCCGGCACGGCCATCCTCAGCTGCGCGAATATCTAGCCGCCAGGGCGTGGAAGACCTTCCTGGGCTCCCATCTCGCCTCGTCGAGCATTTTCACCACGCCGTACGAGCCGAGGTCGTCAGCGCCGCTCCCGCAGGTCACATGCGGACGACCATCGTGTTGGACACGCGGTCGTGCACCCCTCGGTGGTCGCGGTCCCAGATCAGCGCGGGCACGGCCAGGCACAGCAGCACGGTGCGCACCAGCACGGGCAGCAACCGCGGGTTGCCGCCGTCCATCGCGGTGACCCTGATCCCCGCCAGCCGATGCCCGAACGTCTGCCCCATGAACCCCACCAGGATCAGGTACTGCAGGGCGAAGACCACGACGGGTGCCCACGGCGACTCGGCCGGGTTCATCCTGAGCAGCAGCTGCACGATGGCCCACGTGCAGATCATCCAGTCGATGACCAGCGCGCCGATCCTGCGCCCCCACCCGGCGATCGACCCGCGGCCGCCCTCGGGCAGGCCCAGGCGCTCTCCCGGGTATCCGAGATCGACCCCGGCGGACCGGAGCCCGCCCAGCCACGTCTGCGTCCACCGAGGTCCGTTGCCGCTCATGCCCTCCACGGTAGCCGCCCGGTGGGCCGGTCCGGATTGTGACCCAACCGCGTCAAGAGACGGTCATGATGTACGCCATGCCACACGGGGATGACCTTGACGAGCGCTTCAACGCGCTGGTCTCACAGATCGACGCCGAGGAACAGCGCAGGATGCGGGCCGACGCGAAAAGAGGGGCCAGAGAGCGGCGTACAGACCGGTCGGACGCCCGCTTATCCACGGCGGCCAGGCCCGAGACAGGACCGCCGCGGCGGGTCGGGCGGGCCTGGCTCGCGATGGCCACGATCACGGCGCTGATCGCCGCCGCGGGCGTGGTGGTCATGTTCCGGCCCGACCTGCTCGCCCCCTCGGGCGCGGTGCCCGAAGAGACCACGCCGGTGGTTGCTATGGCCGAGGAGACCACACCGGTGGTCGCGGCGCCGGCGGAGGTGGTGAGCCCGTTCGCCGGGTCCCCGGCCGAGGACTACGCCGACGGGATCGACGGGTTCGTGCTGCCGGAGGCGAAGGCGCTGGGCGGGTTGTCGAAGAAGGACGTGGCCAAGGGGCTGGAGCGGACGCGCGAGCTGCTGGCCGCCGCCTACCTCGACAAGAAGACGCTGCTGGGCGGAGATCCGGACGCCTTCGCCAAGTTGCTGGACCGCGAGCAACGCGACTGGTTCCGCGATGACCTGGACGACTCGAAGGAGCCCAACCGGCCCATGGTGAACAGCTTCGCCCCGAAGACGGCCGAGCTCACCACCGAGGTCATCAAGGTGAGAGGACAGGCCACGCTGGGCACGTTCCGGGAAGACGGCCTGCGCGGGGTCGAGGTGAAGCTGAACCACCTGGTCGTCTACGCGGTGCACCGCCCCGGCCAGCCCGCCACCACCGTCAGGCTCGTCACCCATCCCACCGGAAGCGTGCAGTTGTACCGCGAGTCCGGCCGGCTCGTCGTCTGGGTGGACGGGTGGGGTGCGAGCGCGACGCCCGCCCGCTGCGACGTGGAGGACGGGTTCATTCACCCCTACTACGAGGATTCGCCTGAGGACAAGGTGGGTGCCACCGGACCACCCTCAGATCCCTACGTTCTGGACGACGAGCCGAGCAGCGACGACGGCTGCGAGGCGTCGCAGGGCACCTGACCTACGTAACATGTGTGAAACAAACGAGACACCATTCGGAAACGGCCACGGCCTAACGTCGGCATGATGGCCAGTCCCAGGGAGGTTCGAGAGTGTTCAACTCCGCCGACGACGTCCTGAAGTTCATCAGTGACGAAGGGGTGCAGTTCGTCGATGTCAGGTTCACAGACCTGCCGGGGACGACTCACCACTTCACCTTCCCGGTTGAGAACTTCGGCGCGAGCGTCTTCACAGACGGACTCATGTTCGACGGCTCGTCGATCCGCGGATTCCAAGCGATCCACGAGTCCGACATGCTGCTGCTGCCCGACCCGACCAGCGCCGTGGTGGACCCGTTCCGCCAGCACAAGACGCTCAATCTGAACTTCTTCGTGCACGACCCGCTGACCGGCGAGGCCTACAGCCGCGACCCGCGCAACGTCGCGCGCAAGGCCGAGGACTACCTCAGGGGCACCGGCATCGCCGACACGGTCTACTTCGGCCCCGAGGCCGAGTTCTATATCTTCGACGACGTGCGCTTCGAGACGAAGCAGCACGCCGGCTACTACTACATCGACTCCATCGAGGGCGCCTGGAACACCGGCAAGGCGACCGAGGGCGGCAACCTCGGCTACAAGCCGCGCTACAAGGGCGGCTACTTCCCCGTGCCGCCGATGGACCACTTCACCGACCTGCGCTCGGAGATGGTCCGCAACCTCATCGAGTGCGGCATCGACGTCGAGATGCAGCACCACGAGGTCGGCACCGCGGGTCAGGCGGAGATCGACTTCAAGTTCGGCACGCTGCTCAAGACGGCCGACAACCTGATGCTCTACAAGTACATCATCAAGAGCACCGCGCTCGAATTCGGCCACACGGTCACGTTCATGCCCAAGCCGCTCTTCGGCGACAACGGCTCCGGCATGCACTGCCACCAGTCGCTCTGGAAGGACGGCTCGCCGCTCTTCTACGACGAGGTCGGCTACGCGGGGTTGTCCGACACGGCCCGCTACTACATCGGCGGCCTGCTCAGGCACGCGCCGTCGCTGCTGGCCTTCACCAACCCGACGGTCAACTCCTACCACCGCCTGGTCCCCGGCTACGAGGCCCCGGTCAACCTGGTCTACTCCCAGCGCAACCGCTCGGCCTGCGTACGCATCCCGATCACGGGCTCCAACCCGAAGGCCAAGCGCATCGAGTTCCGGGTGCCGGACCCGTCGTGCAACCCGTACTTCGCCTTCTCGGCGATGCTGATGGCGGGCATCGACGGCATCCGCAACAAGATCGAGCCGCCGGAGCCGGTCGACAAGGACCTCTACGAGCTGCCGCCGGAGGAGGCCCGCCAGGTGCCGCAGGTGCCCGGCTCGCTGCCCGAGGTGCTCACGGCGCTGGAGGAGGACCACGACTACCTGCTCGAGGGCGGCGTGTTCACGCCGGACCTGATCGAGACGTGGGTGGCGTACAAGCGGGAGAACGAGGTCGACCCGATCCGGCTGCGGCCGCACCCGCACGAGTTCGAGCTCTATTACGACATCTGATCCCGTAGCCCGTAAAAGGCCATCGGCTGTCCCGTTGAGGGCACGGTCGATGGCCTTTCGGTTGCCACGAGAAAGTCACCAAGACTGAAAGCGCCGGTCGAGAGCCGATCACCGTGAACCCCACCGGCACCTCCCGCCACGAGCGGAGAGGTCACGAATGTCCCCCGGTCCCGGGCTCGCGTACCGCGCCGAAGATTTTGCCAAAGCCCTGAAATCCCTACAGGTACGGCGATTCAGGGTTTACGCGAGTACGCGTACATTGCGAGGGGATTTGCCCCACTTGCAATGATTATGGGGGCATATATACCTTTTTCAGCATTACGGCCCACGTTTTGGCGAGCACTCGCCGGATCGTTGCCGCATCGTTGACAGGCCGAATCCGCACATCACGGAGCCGGGGACCCGCCTTTATCCCGGGGTGAATCGGACGCCAGCCCAGGCTGCGCCCGTAGGGCACTTCCAAGCCCGAACCCGTCAGCTAACCCGGTAGGCGACATGGAAGCAAGGAGTCAAATCCCCCATGCTCGATCTCTCCAAACGGCTCAGCCTCTCTGCCGCCGGCGCTCTCCTGGCCGGGGCCACCACACTGGCGAGCGTGACCGGCCCGGCGATCGCGTCGACCGCCGAGCATGGCCCGGCGCACGCGGCCGTGCAGGAGCAGGAGCCGCTCACCTACGGCCAGGACGTCTCCAACTACCAGCCGCTGTACGACTGGAACGCCAGCCCGGCCCAGTTCGGCATCATCAAGGCCACCGAGGGCATGACCTTCACCGACGCCGCCTTCGCCAGGCACTGGCGGGAGCTGGGCAAGAAGGGCATCGTACGCGGGGCCTACCACTACGGCCACCCCCGCAACAACCCCATCGCCGAGGCCGACCACTTCCTGTCCGTGGTGAACGCCCAGCCCGCCAAGAGCGGGGACCTGCTGGTCCTCGACATGGAGACGACCGACGGCAAGTCCGTCGCCGAGGTCAACGCCTGGGAAAAGGCGTGGCTGTCGCACGTGAAGGCCAAGACCGGGATCACCCCGATGTTCTACAGCGGCTGGCGCTTCGCCAACATCTACGGCAAGGGCCTGTCCGAATATCCGTTGTGGGTCGCCCACTACGGCAAGGCCAAGGGGATGGTGACCCCGCCCGCCGACTGGAAGTCCTGGACCATCCACCAGTACTCCGACTACCCCGTCGACCAGGACGTCTCCGTACTGACCCCTGACCAGCTGCGCCACCTGGGCCGCCAGTCCGCCTGACCGGGCGGGCCACGAGGTGGTTGGGTAGGAACCGGTCATGGGACCGATCGTCATCCAGCGTGTCTACGATCACGCGCCTGCCCGCGGCGCGGTGTTCCTCGTCGACCGTGTGTGGCCTCGGGGAGTGCGCAAGGACGACCTGCGGCTCGACGGATGGCTGCCGGACGTCGCGCCGTCGAAGGAGCTGCGCCAGTGGTTCGGCCACCGGCCCGAGCGGTTCGCCGAGTTCGCCGAGCGTTATCGGGCCGAGCTCGCCGAGCACCCCGAGACGGTCGAACCGTTGCTCGCCGCCGCCGAGAAGGGGCCGGTGACGCTGCTCTACTCGGCCAAGGACACCGAGCACAACCAGGCTGTGGTGCTGCGGGACCATCTTCAGCGCGCCCGCTAGGGATCTCCTACGGCCTCACGTCCCCGCGAACTCGAACCGGGGCGCGGACGGGGCCAGGATCGCGGACTTCGGGGTGACGGGCCAGAGGGTGCTCAGCTCGTCGGAGAGCGTGGCCGTGAGGGACTCGATGTCCTGCCGCGCCGTGTCGTGCAGCGCCTCCGCGACGATCAGGACGTCGGTGGTCGTGTCGCGGATGGCCGAATAGCCGCTCTGGCGGTTGGTCCAGCGGCGGGCATGCGCGTTCCCGAGGGCGTCCGCGAAGATGACCTCCCCGGCCGGCGGGTGCTCCGTCTCGCCGGAGAAGGTCAGGTATGTCTCGTCGCCCGCCGCATGCCGCACTTCCACATACTCCGAGATCCGGGAGGCGTCGAACACTGCCACCGGGATGGCGTACGCGATGGAGACCGCGTTGCACAGGTCGATCACGGGATGCAGGCGCGGCAGAGATCCCTCTTTCCTGAAGCGGCGCAGCAGCGACTCCGAGGCGCACCGATATCGGGTCGGCTTGAGGCCCATCTTCGAGAACGCCCGCCGCCACGCCTGGATCTCCGGCAGCTCGCCTTCCGATGCGATGGCGAGCCTCTTGGCGGCGATCTCGCCGAACCGGGCGAGCCGGTCGTCGACGGAGACGTCCGTGGAGATGCCCGGCGCGAAGATCAACCCGGGCGCCAGCTCGGGAAAGTCCCGCCAGATGGCATCGGAATGCTGGAAATACATGGTCACCTCGTCATCGCGGCCGGGGAGCACGGGCCGATCACGATACCCGCATCCTCGCCTCCGGGTCAGGCGGGGATGGCGGGGTTGGCGGCGCGGGCGCGGCGGGCGGCCAGCGCGTAGCAGGCGCAGGTCACCGCCGTCAGGATGGCCGCCGCCAGCAGGGGCCGGCCGATGACGCCCATGACCGCCACGCCGAGGGTGGCGCCGACCTGGCGGAACGCGTTCAGGACGCCTCCCGCCGTGCCCGCCGTGCCCGGCGGAGCGCTGTTGACCATGCCCGCCATCAACGCGGGCAGCACGAACGACAACCCGAAGCCCATCACCACCAGCCAGGGCGCCAGAACGTCGGTGAGGGCGACGCCCGTCAGGCCGATCGCGAGCAGGGCGAGACCCCCGAGGATCGGCGGCCGGGGACCGTGGCGGGCCACCAGGCGGCCGGTGAGCAGCGGGTTCACCGTCATGGGGAGCGTGAGCGGCAGGAAGGCCAGCCCGGCGGCCATCGGGCTGAGGTGACGGGTGTCCTGGAGCAGGAGGGTGAGGACGAACAGAGCGCCGGAGAAGGCGAAGTTCGCCACCAGGCCCGCGAGCAGCTCCGGCCAGGTGGCGGCGAGCAGGCCCCCAGGCAGCGCCGGGGCGTGGCTGCGGCGCTCCGCGAGCACCAGCGAGACCAGGACGGCCGCCGCCAGAACGCCCGCCGGGAAAGAGGAGCCGATCAGCGCATCCGCCACCAGGCCCAGGAAGGCGCAGGCCAGCGCTTGTACCGGCCAGTCGATGCGCCGCAGGCCACGCGGCGAGCGGACCTTGCGCATGGCCAGCAGGCTGATCAGGGCGAGGGGTGGGTTGAGCAGGAAGACGGCGCGCCACCCGTACAGGTCCACCAGGAGGCCGCCGAGCAGGGGGCCGGCCGCGAGCGCGCTGCCGGTGATGGCCGCCCACAGGCCGGTGGCGCGGGCACGGGCGGCCGGGTCGGGGAAGAGCTGGGCGAGCAGGCCGAGCGAGCCGCCCGTGCAGAGCGCGCCCGCCACGCCGAGCAGGGCCCGCAGCGCGATCAGCGCGCCCAGGTTCGGCGCCGCGGCGCTCAGCAGCGAGATCACGCCGAACGCCGCCACGCCCACCTTGAAGATCCGGGCCGCGCCGTACCTGTCGGCCACCGCTCCCCCGGTGAGCAGGGCGGCGGCGAAGGCGACCGTGTAGGCGTTCACGGCCCATTGCTGACCGGCCAGCGAGCCGCCGAGCGAGGCCCGCAGGTCGGGCAGCGCGATCGTGAGCACGGTGGTGTCGAGGATCACCAGGAAGTAGGCGAGGGAGAAACCGAACATTCGCATGCGCCACAGCCTGATTAACCACGACATATCCCCTCAACAGGCACAACCGCAGGGAGCGTTCGGGAGAACCGTATGCTGACATCCATGGAATTGCGTCAGTTGCGGGGGTTCGTGGCGGTGGCCGGGGCGGGCACCGTCACCGGGGCGGCGACCAGCCTCGGCCTCGCCCCCGCGTCGGTGTCGGAGCAGGTGCGCAGGCTGGAGCGGAGCCTCGGCGTGGCGCTCTTCGAGCGCACGCCTCAGGGCATGCGGCTGACCGAGCCGGGCGCCACGTTGCTGCCCCGGGCGCAGGGCCTGCTCGACCATGCCGACGACGTACGCCGCGCCGTCACCGGACGCCGCCGCCGGGTGCGGATCGGCGCGCTGGAGATGCTGGCCGCGGCCAAGCTGCCCGCCGTGATCCGCCGCCTCTCGGAACGCCGCCCCGACCTGGAGGTGGACGTACGCTCGCGCACCAGGCAGTCGCTGCTGGCCGAGGTGGCCGGCGGCGAGCTGGACGCGGCGCTGCTGCTGGACTCGGGGATGCAGATCGGCGGGCTGGGGTTCACGCCGCCGCCCGACATGGACTTCCTGGACGTGGGCGAGGTCGGGTTGTCGCTGGTCGCGGCGCCGGGCGGCGACAGGGAGCCGCTGCTGGTGAGCGCGTCCGGCTGCTCGATCCGGCTGGCGGCCGACCGGGTGTTCGGCCCGGGGGTGCCGCGCAGGGAGCTGACCAGCATCGCCACCGCCCGCGAGTGGGCCAGGCAGGGGCTCGGCAGCGCGCTGCTGCCGGACTTCGCGCTGGAGCCCGACCTGGCCTCCGGCGCGCTGGTGGCGCTCGACTCCGACGCGCCCAGGCTGGCGTTGCGGCTGGTCTGGCTGCGCAGCCGCGAGCCCGCCCTGCGCGACGTCCTCTACGCCATGAGCGCCTGAGAGCGCCACGAGCGCCGGGCGTCGGCCTACGGGCGCTTGAGCCGGTAGAGCACGTGGCGCAGGAGGGGGCTGTCCGCGGGGAGCCGGGTGTGGTCGAAGTCCTCGGCGGGGTCACGCGTCATCCCGAGACGTTTCATCACGGCCTGGGATCGTGTGTTCCGCATGGCCGTCATGGAGATGATGTCGTCGAGCCCGGCCTCCTCGAACGCGTACCTGACGGCCTCCCTGGCCGCCTCGATGGCGTAGCCGTGGCCCCAGGCCGGGCGGGCCAGCCGCCACCCGACCTCGACGGCGGGCAGGAACGGCAAGTCGAAGGTCTGCAGCGCCAGGCCGGTGAAGCCGATGAACTGCCCGCTCTCGCGTACCTCCAGCGCCCACCACGAGTAGCCGAGCCGGTCGAACTGCTGCTCGATCGTGTCGACCATGGCGTCGCTCTGCTCACGGGTGAGCAGAGCGGGGAAGTGCTCCATCACCTCGGGGTCGGCGTTCATCGCCGCGAAGGGCTCCCGGTCCTCGTCGCGCCACCTGCGCATGATCAATCGCTCGGTTTCCATCCGAGCTAGAGTACGCGGGCTGCTCGGGTTGTCCAGGACGTCGGCGGGCGTGCATCCCGGTCGCCTGCGACGAGGACGGCCCTGCTCCCGATGCGCCGGCCACGGGCGGCACCACCCAGGTCAGCGCCTCGGCTTGATCCCCGTGATGCGGCGGAACACGTCCCACCAGAACGGCGCCCCGAACAGCAGCGCCACGTACGTCAGCAGGTAGCCGGGCCAGTGGCTCGGCGTGATGATCCGATCCCACCACAAGCCGCCGTTCCAGTGCATGGCCGGGTCGCCCTGCGCCGGGATCGACACGCTGACCAGCGCCTGGTCGAGCATCTTGACCAGCGCCGGCTGGCTGAGCGTCTCGGTGACGCACGGCACGGGGGCGCCGCCCGTACACTGCGCCTTGAGCTCGTTGTACGCGTCCGGCCCCGCCTCCGCCACGGCCGTCACCGACGCGCGGAAGGCGTTGTCCCGCAGCAGCGTCTTGGCGTATTCCAGCCCGTCCATCGAGAACAGCAGCGTCACCACGACGCCCAGCACGGCCACGACCCACTTGACGTACCGCTTGTAGAGCATGGACAGCCGCTGCATCTCCCCGTCGAACCAGATCTCGACCCCCTGCCTGAACCGGTCGAGGTCGCGCTGGGCCATCTCCCACACGCCCTTGAGGTGACCGTAGAGCGGGCTGCGCATCGCCTTGAGCTTGTCCAGGAAGCCTTCGACGCCGTCCGGATCCCCGGCGGCCATCTCCATCAGGGCGACCGCGAAGCGCCCTGGGGGGATGTTCGCGATGCTGGTCCGGCCCCTCTTGGGGTGGTCGATCTCCTGGACCCGCTGGTAGAGCAGGTTGACCATGGCGTCCTCCGCCTTGGTCTCGTGTGCGGGCAGGGCTCCCGGCTCGGCGGGCGCGGGCTGGTCGCTGTGCTTGGGCCGGGGGTCGCGGACGAACGGCAACGCGGCGAAGACGTCCCGCAGCTTGGCCGGCAACCACGACCTGCCCTGCGGGTCCGAGCCGTCCATGGTGTCCCTGAGATACGCCCACAGGAACTTGCTGCGGATGGCGAGCAGCCGTACGACCGCCTCGTTGAGCCCGCTCACCAGCAGCGACAGCAGCAGGAACGACACCACCAGGCCCAGGGCCAGGTCCACGTAAATGGAGATCACGCGCGCCTTGATACACCCTTTCCGGCACGCGATCAAGCCCCGTAGAAGACCCGATCCACCACTTGCCGTGCGCGGCGCGTCACGCGGCGGTAGTCGTCCAGGAAGTCCTCCGAGCCGTCCGGCGGGTAGCCGAGCGTCTGGGCGATCCGCTTGCGCTCGCCGGACTCGCGCGGCACGCTGTCGCCGGGACGGCCCCTGACCAGCATGATCGCGTCTCTGATGCGGGAGGCGAAGCGCCACGCCTCGGCCAGCACCGCCTCGTCGGTGGGGGAGAGCAGCCCCTCGGCCACGGCCGAGCGCAGGGCGTCCAGCGTACGGGTGGTGCGCAGGGAGGTCAGCGTGCCGGCGTAGCGGAGCTGCAGGAGCTGGGCCACCCACTCCACGTCGGACAACCCGCCGGGGCCCAGCTTGGTGTGCAGGGCGGGGTCGGCGCCGCGCGGCAGGCGTTCGGCCTCCATGCGGGCCTTCAGCCGCCTGATCTCCCTGACCGCGTCCTCGTGCAGCCCGCCCCGCGGGTAGCGCAGCTCGTCGATCATCGACGTGAACTCCCTGCCCAGCCCGGCGTCCCCCGCCGAGAACCTGGCCCGCAGCAGCGCCTGCGCCTCCCACGGCGACGACCAGCGCGAGTAGTAGGCCCGGTAGGAGGCCAGCGTGCGCACCAGCGGGCCCTGCCGTCCCTCGGGACGCAGGTCGGGGTCGATGATCAGGGGCGGGTCGGGGGCGGGCAGCGACAACAACCGGCGCAGCTCGTTGGCCACGGCGAAGGCGGCGTCGGTGGCCTCGCGCTCGGCCACCCCCGGCAGCGGCGAGTGGACGAACATGACGTCGGCGTCGCTGGCATAGGAGCACTCCATGCCGCCGAGCCGGCCCAGGGCGATGATGGCGAACGAGGTGACGTGTTCGGCCTTGCTGAGGGCGGCGTCGAGGGCCGCTTGGAGGGTCACGTCGGTCAACGTCGACAGAGCGCTCCCGACGGTCTCAATGTCGATAAGTCCGGAAATGTCGGCTACGGCCGTACGGAACAGCTCCCTGCGCCTGAGACCCCGCAGGGCCGCGACGGCGGTCTCGGGGTCGCCGCCATGCCGGGAGAGCGCGGCGGAGGCCTCGCCGAGCAGCGACTCCGCGGGGCGTACGGCGAGCTCCTCGTCGGAGCCCAGCATCGCGACCGCGTCGGGCGCGTGCATGAGCAGGCCGGTCGCGTAGCGGCTGGTGCCGAGCACGCGCGCCATCCTGGCCGCGACCGCCGTCTCGTCGCGCAGCAGCCGCAGATACCACGGCGTGCTGCCCAGCTTGTCGCTGACCTGCCTGAACCCGAGCAGCGCAGCGTCCGGATCGGGCGCGTCGGCGAACCAGCCGAGCATGACGGGCAGCAGCGTCCGCTGGATCGCGGCCCGCCTGGACACCCCCGTGGTCAGGCCGGCGATGTGGCGCAGCGCGCCGTTGGGATCGACGTAGCCGAGCGCCTCGAGCCTGGCCACCGCGGCCGTGGTCGACAACCGCGCCTCCGTCTCCGGCAGCCGCGCCACCGCCTGCAGCAGCGGCCGGTAGAACAGCTTCTCGTGCAGCCGCCGCGCCTCCATCGCGTGCCGCCGCCACCGCTCCGTGAACTCCCCCACCGGATCGACCTGCATACCGAGCGCCCTGCCCAGCCTGCGCAGGTCGGCCTCGCCGGAGGGCACGATGTGGGTGCGCCGCAGCCGGTGCAGCTGCAGCAGATGCTCGACCTGCCGCAGGAACGAGTACGCCTCCGCCAGCCCGCGCGCGTCGTCACGCCCCACATAGCCGCCACGGGAGAGCGCGGCCAGCGCCGGGAGCGTGGCCCTGCGGCGCAGCAGCGGATCGAGCCGGCCGTGCACGAGCTGCAGCAGCTGCACCGCGAACTCGATGTCACGCAGCCCGCCGGGACCCAGCTTGAGCTGCCGCTCCCCCTCGGCGCGCACGTGCGCCTCGACCCGGCGGCGCATGGCCTGCACGTCCTCCACGAAGTGCTCGCGGGTGGCCGCCGACCACACCAGGTCGTTGACCGCCTCGACGTAGGCCGCGCCCAGCTCCAGGTCGCCCGCCACCGGCCGGGCCTTGAGCAGCGCCTGGAACTCCCACGTCTTGGCCCAGCGCCGGTAGTAGGCCAGGTGGCTGCCGAGCGTGCGCACCAGCGGGCCGGAGCGTCCCTCCGGCCGCAGTCCCGCGTCCACCTCCCACAACGAGCCCTCGGAGGTGGTCGTGGTGCAGGCCCGCATCATGGTCTGGGCCAGCCTGGTGGCGGTGCGCAGGGCCTTGGTCTCGTCCGCGCCCTCCTTCGGCTCGGCCACGAAGATCACGTCTACGTCGCTGATGTAGTTGAGCTCCCTGGCGCCGCATTTGCCCATGCCGACGACCGCCAGGCGTACCTCGCTCGCGTCGATCTCGGCCCGCGCGATGGCGAGCGCGGCCTCCAGCGCGGCGCCCGCCAGCTCGGACAGCTCGGACGTGACCTCCCCCAGGGTGGCCTGGTGGGTGAGGTCGCGGGCGGTCAGGTGCATCAGGCGGCCCCGGTAGGCGACGCGCAGCGCCACCAGCGCGTTGGAACCGTATGCCCGGGGCTCGGGGTCGCCGGGCTCGGCGCCGACCGCGCGCAATAGCTCGGCCCGGGCCTCGCCCAGTTGGGGTACGCCCAGCAGCGCCACCTGGTCCGGATGGCGCACCAGATGTTCGCCGAGGGCGGCGCTGACGCCGAGCACGGCCAGCAGCCTGGACCTGAGGGGCTCGTCGTGGCGCAGGGTGTCGAGCACGGCCGGTTCGCGCTCGGCCAGGCGGGTCAGCGAGGTCAGTGCCAGGTCGGGGTCTGCCACGTCTACCAAGCATTCCAGGAGATCGTGCAAATCGCCGCCTGCTTGCCGTACGAGCTGGGCGGCCCTGGCGCCGTCGGCGAAGCCGAGCTTGGCGAGCCTGGCGGCGGTGGATTCGATCCTGGGCACCACTCCATCTTGACACCACTCTGGCATGTCGCCGTAACATGTGAACGCAACGTTGCGTTGCGTTTCTGGGGTGTCAGATGGAACGGGTTCCCGATCGTTGGCGGGCGAGGCTCAGGCGCTGGATCTGATCACATCCGCGAACGCCTCCGCCATCGGCCGCCAGGTCGCGATGAGCGCGCTCTCCGCGGCCTTGACCTCGGCGTTGAGCTCCTCGGCCGAGTCCAGTTCCGTCTCGCCGGTCCAGGAGGCGAAGATCTCCGGCGTGGCCTCCGGGTGGAACTGGACCGCCCAGGCGGCCTCGCCGAGACGGTAGGCCTGGTTCGGATACTGGGATCCGGTCATCAGCGGCACCGCGCCGTCGGGCAGGCGCGTCATGGCGTCCTGGTGATACTGGACGGCCACGGCCGTATCGACCCCCGACAGCAGCCGATCGGAGGCGGCGGCCGGCAGCGCGACGACTTCGCGGGCGCCCACCTCGAGACCGTTCGCACCCCGCTCGACCGTGCCGCCGCAGGCCATGGTCAGCAGTTGCGCACCCAGGCAGATGGCCAGCGTGGGGGTGGCCTCGTCAACGGCGCGGAGCAGCAGGTCGCGGGTGGCGGGCTGCCAGGGGCTCCGCTCGTCCTCCCAGGCGGCCGCCGCGCCGCCGAGCACGATCAGCCCGTCCGCCGGCCGCGCGGGAATCTCCTCACCCAGGTACGGCCGCACAACCTCACAGGCCAGCCCCAGCCAGCCACCCAGGTACCCCAGCCCAGCCTCGGCCTCATGCTCGATCACGGTGATACGCATATCGGTAATTATCCGGACTTTTCACACAGCAAATCCCACACCCTCTACCTCTCCAGCACCTCCTATATGACTCGCGCCTGGAACGTCGGGCCCCGGAAGCCCACAGGAGTGCCCGAGCCGCAACCCGGGCGACATACCACAAACGGACATTTGTCTCTAAGCTCCGGCTATGAGCTTCGAGTTCGAGGATGTCGGCGGGCTGCGCATCGCCACGTTCGGGGCGGGACCACGGCTGATCATCGCGGTCCACGGGATCACCGCCTCGCTGATGGCGTGGGGTGCGGTGGGGCGGCAACTGCCCGATGGGTGGTCGCTGGTGGCGATGGACCTGCGCGGTCGCGGGCACAGCGCGGCGCTGCCGGGACCGTACGGCCTGCCCAGGCACGCCGAGGACGTCCTCCAGGTCGCCGAGCACGTCGGCGCCGGTCCGGACGCGGTGCTCACCGGACATTCGATGGGCGCGTACGTGGCCGCCCTGGCCGGCGCCGAACGGGACTTCGCACGAGTCGTACTGGTGGACGGCGGGCTCCCGCTGCCACCGCTCCCCGAAGAAATGGACCCGGACGCGGCGCTGGAGGCCGCGCTGGGACCCGCGCTCGCGCGGCTGCGGCAAACGTTCCCCACGGCGGACGCGTACGTCGATTTCTTCAAGGCACATCCGGCCTTCATCGGGCACTGGAACGCCGACGTCGAGGCGTACGTGCGGTATGACCTGACGGGACCCGAGGGGGCGCTGCGGTCGCGTGCGGCCGGGGAGGCCGTGATGCAGGACGGCCGGTGGATGCGGCTGGAATCGGAGCGGATCGCGTCCGCGCTGGCTTCGATCAAAGCACCGTTGTCCCTGCTCAGGGCCCCGCGCGGACTACTCAACCAGGACGTGGGCCTGCTACCCGACGAATTGGCGCTCCCCTGGGCCGCCCGGCTTCCCGGCTTGAAGGAGGAGATGGTGCCGGACTGCAACCACTACACGATCCTGTTCGACGACCGCTGCGTGTCGACCATCGTGAACCGGCTCACCACCCCGGCCTGACCCCCTCGCGACTTGCCTTCCCATCGCTATGCGGTGGCCCACGTTTGCCGACCGGCTTGCCAGAGTCGGCCCAGAGACCATACGTTTGACTTGGAAGAAATACAGACGTATTGGCGGCAATACATGCGACCAGCAGAGGATCTCACGGCCAAGGCCCGGATCAGGGACACGGCATTGCGGCATTTCGCCGAGCACGGGGTGAAGGGGGCGACCATGCGCGCCATCGCCGACGATGCCGACGTGTCGCTGGGTCTGGTCCAGCATCATTTCGGCTCCAAGGAAGGTCTACGGGACGCTTGCGACGCCTACGTCGTCGCGTACATAAGGCAGGAAGTAGCAGAGGCGATCGACAAGGGGAGGCTGGAGGATCCCTCCTTCGTCGAGCACACCAGGCTCAGCTCGCCCCCCGTGCTGCGGTACCTGGGGCGGGCCCTGGTCGACGGATCGCCGACCGCCGCGTCCATATACGACCAGCTCGTGGCGGTGACCGAGCAGTTCTTGGCGGGCCGCGAGGACGCGCACGGGCATGCGGCCGTGTTCACCACCATGAAGCTCGGCATCTACGTGCTGCACGAGCACCTGTCCCGCGCGCTCGGCACCGACGCCTTCTCACCCGAGGCGATGTCGCGCGTCGGCTCGGCGATGTTGAACATCGTCTCACCCGAGTTCGTCGGCCCCGACCTCGTCGACCAGGCCCGCTCCGGTCTCGACAGTTACACCGCCGGGCAGGAGGCCCGAAATGACTGATGCTCCTGCTCATCCATGGGGGTCAGCGTGGAGCGATCCAGGTGGCGCGGGCGGCGGCCACCAGGGTGCCGTCCGCCTCGTAGATGGCGCTCTGGCCGTACATCTTGCGTCCGTCGCGACCGGTCGGGCGGGCCACCACGGAGTAGCGGCCGCCGGGCTGGACCGGGCGGTGGATCTGTACGGCGAGCCGCCCGAGCAGCGCGCTCTCGCCCGGACCGAAATGGGCCCAGCCGGTGATGCAGTCGAGCACCGCGCCCACGATCGAGGCGGGCACCCCGTCCTCCCCCGCCACCGTGAACGGCACCCGCCACCCGGCCGCCACCAGATCCGTACCCTCCACCGGACCGGGAAAGATGCGCAGGCCGTCACCGGGCTCACGCAGGCCGCAGGCGAAGCACTCGGCGAACGGGTGCACCTGCAAACCGACGAACCCGGCCTCGGCACGGGCGGCGTCGTTGAACGGCACGAACCCCGGCCCCTCCAGGTCCTCAGCCACGGGGATGGCCTCGACCAGCAGCTTGTCGCCGTCCGAGAGGGACACGGAGTTGGCCACGTGTTCCAGCCGGAGCTCGGTCTCCAAAGGTGTCGGCGCATGCAGCGTGACCTCGACCGCTGATCGACAACCGTTCAGAGCCTCCGCCATGGTGCCCGCTATCCAGCCGCCGTTGGCGACTCCCACGGGGCCCCGGAAACGCTCGGGAACGGTCAACACGGTCTGCAGGGCAGCCGTCGTCATGCCACACCCTCCAATATCGCCCATGAGGCGAGAAGTCCGGAAATATCGTAAAGAGCAGGCCGATTTTACCTGGACTCCCGATCATCCAGAGGTTGGGGGTCCTGACGCTGCCCGGCACCACTGCGTAACGCCCCAGAGCGCTCCGAAACTTCCCGCCCATCCCGGCCATCCCTGTCACCAGGGGTACCTGGGACGCTATGCGCCACACATCGCCTGGATGTGACTCGTGGGTCAGAAGCAACGAAAATCGGCCTCACTCCGAACCGCTCTGCGGAGTGAGGCCGATCAAGGCGTTGGCAGTACCCTATCCCGGGTTTCCGGCACCCCGCGACCAATCCGCCCATACAGCCGATGCGACAGGCGGCACCGCCCTCTTCATGGCCGTCGTAGGCAGCATCGCGGTCCTGGACGCGGAGCGCTCGATTCCCGACGGGAACATCAGGCGACGCCCTGTGGTGGTCGCTCGCGACCATGACCACGGTCGGGTACGGCGGCCATGGAGCGCCCATAATCCGCGCACATTGCCCCAACCTCGGGAAAGCTGGGAGGCACGCGTCGCTATCCTGGCGACGCGAACAGGTGAAGAGAACGGGGTGTGCCTGTGCAGGAGGCGACGTTGCGGTATCCGCCCGGTTCTCTGGTCATCCTGACCGGGCTCCCAGGCGCGGGCAAGACCACCCTGCTGCAACGCCTGTACGGGCTGCACGGCGCGGAGAGCCTGCCCGTCACCATGGGCACGGTCGTGGTGATCGACTCGGTCCAGTCCAGACGGCACTGGTACGGCAGGCTCGACTGGGCCCCCAATCCGGTACGCCGTGCCGTCGTCTTCGTCACTCACCTGAGCCGCATCCGCCAGGCCCTGACCCGCGGCCACTCGGTCATCGCACACAACCGCGGCTGCGGCCCGTACGTGCTCAGGGGTTTCGCCTGGCTGGCCCGCAGGCACCGCGCGAGCTTCCACCTCCTCCTGCTGGACGCCCCGCCGGAAGTGGCGCTGGCAGGGCAGCGCGCCAGGGGCAGGGTGGTGGCGCGGAGGACGTTCGCGCGCCATCAGCATAGGTGGCAGAGCCTGGTGAGCCGGGTGAAAGCGGGCGATCCGGCCCCGGCCACCGGCGCGCGGATCGTCGACAGGGCGGACGCCCACCTGCTGGAGACCATCGTGTTCGACGCAGCGCGCACCGGCAACCCCGGGGCGGCCAATCTGGCAAGTCGGAAATTCCGGATAACAGAATAACTTCATTCCCATCGGCTTTTCCGTCGGTGGATGTCGACCCGGGAGGGTGCCGTTCGTGTAAGGGGTGAGACCGCACGGAAAGGAATGTCGTATGAAGCACTACGTGCTCAGCATGTACCAGCCCGACGGAGAGCCGCCCGGGCCCGAGGTCCTCGACCCGATCATGCGTGACCTCGGCGCCCTGGAGCAGGAGATGAGGGACGCGGGGGTGTGGGTCTTCTCCGGTGCGCTGCGACCGCCGGCCCAGGCCGCCGTGGTACGGCTGAAGGGCGGCGAGGCGTTCACCACGGACGGCCCGTACACCGAGGGCAAAGAGCACATCGGCGGGTTCACGATCATCAGGGCGCCGGACCTGGACACGGCGCTGGAATGGGCCCGCAAGATGGCCACGGCGGTGGCCCTGCTGCCGATCGAGGTGCGGGAGTTCCAGGGCTGAGCGGCCCGGCGGGCGCCGCCCAGAGCGGCGCCCGCAGGCTCACAGCGTCAGAGCACGGGCAGGTAGCGGCCGAGCTCGAACTCGGTGACGGTGCGGCGGTATTCGCGCCACTCCGCCCGCTTGTTGCGCAGGAAGAAGTCGAAGACGTGCTCCCCGAGCGTCTCGGCCGCCAGCTCGCTGCGCTCCATGACCGCGATCGCCTCGTCCAGCGACCCCGGCAACGGCTGGATCCCGAGGGCCCGCCGCTCGGCGCTGGTGAGCGTCCACACGTTGTCCTCGGCCGCGGCCGGCAGCTCGTAGCTCTCCTCGATGCCCTTCAGCCCGGCCGCCAGGATCAGCGCGAACGCCAGGTAGGGGTTGCACGCCGAGTCGAGCGAGCGGAACTCGATGCGCGTCGAGCCCCCCTTGTGCGGCTTGTACATCGGCACCCTGACCAGCGCGGAGCGGTTGTTGTGGCCCCAGCACACGTAGGACGGCGCCTCGCCGCCCTGCCCGGCGATGGCCTCCGCCCCGCCCCAGAGCCGCTTGTACGAGTTGACCCACTGGTTGGTGATGGCCGTGATCTCGGCGGCGTGCTTGAGCAGCCCCGCGATGAACGAGCGGCCGATCTTGGACAGCCGGTACTCGGAGCCGGCCTCGTAGAAGGCGTTCCGGTCGCCCTCGAACAACGACATGTGCGTGTGCATGCCGGAGCCCGGGTGCTCGGTGAACGGCTTGGGCATGAACGAGGCCCAGATCCCCTGCTCCAGCGCGACCTCCTTCATGACCAGGCGGAAGGTCATGATGTTGTCGGCCGTGGTCAGCGCGTCGGCGTAGCGCAGGTCGATCTCCTGCTGCCCCGGCGCGCCCTCGTGGTGGCTGAACTCGACCGAGATGCCCATCGACTCCAGCATCATGATCGCCTGGCGCCGGAAGTCGTGGCCGGAGCTGTGCGGCGTGTGGTCGAAGTAGCCGCCGGAGTCGATCGGCTCGGGCCGCTGCCCCGCCTCGGGCCGGTTCTTGAGCAGGAAGAACTCGATCTCGGGGTGGGTGTAGAAGGTGAAGCCCATGTCGGCGCACTTGGCGAGCGTGCGCTTGAGCACCCAGCGCGGGTCGGCGTGGGACGGCGAGCCGTCCGGCATCAGGATGTCGCAGAAGATGCGCGCCGCGCCCGGCGTCTCACTGCGCCACGGCAGGATCTGGAACGTCGCCGGGTCGGGCTTGGCGAGCATGTCGGACTCG
Organism: Nonomuraea marmarensis; assembly: GCF_043197025.1. Classification (NCBI taxonomy): domain Bacteria; kingdom Bacillati; phylum Actinomycetota; class Actinomycetes; order Streptosporangiales; family Streptosporangiaceae; genus Nonomuraea; species Nonomuraea marmarensis. Next base: position 96,208 of record NZ_JBICRM010000001.1, on the reverse strand, counting down.
TAGACGCGGGCGAAGCCTTCGATGGCGGAGCCGTCGAAGCCGATTCCCTCGGCGAACGCGCCCTCAAGCTCGGCGGGGGCGATCGCCACGGACTTGAGGAAGCCGAGCACGTCAGTGAACCAGAGCCGGATGAACCGGATGTCTCGTTCCTCGAGTGTGCGGAGCACGAACTCCTGCTGGCGATCCACAGCATCCCCTCGTTCGACAGATAGTGCAGGTCTCCCTATCAGGATGCCGTGTCCGTGTTTCGCACACGTTACGGGGGGTGCCGGTGCGAGCCTCGCTGACAAAGGGCCCGCCCCGACTTACTGTGATCACGCAGTCAGTCTCGGGGGAGGCATTGGTGGCTATCGACCTGCTCAATCACAAGCTCGATCGGGCGTTCGACCACATCGACGCGAGCGGCAACGGCGTCGTCGAGCGTGAGGACCTGCTGGGGCTGGGCGCCCGCATCCTGGTGGGCTTCGGGGAGTCCCCCACCTCGGTCACCGGGGCCAGCCTGGTCGACAGCTTCGACGGCATCTGGTCCGCCCTGTCGCAGGCGCTCGAACGCGACGGCTACTCCGGCATCGCGCGCCCGGACTTCCGTGCCGGGATGAGGGCGGCGTTCGTCACGGGCGACCGGTACGACACGGTGTTCAGACCGGCCACGGTGGCCGTGGCGGAGTTGTGCGACGGCGACGGGGACGGCGACATCGGGCCGGGCGAGTTCCGCACGATGCTCAGCGCGTTCGGCATCGCGTACGACGACGTGGACGAGGCGTTCGACCGGCTGGATCGGACGGGCAGGGGCACGCTCACCGTGGACGAGCTGGTCCTGGCCGCCTCCGACTACTACCGCAGCGACGACCCGAACGCCGCCGGCAACTGGCTTTTCGGACCCCTGTGAAGACGCCGGTGAAGACTTCTGTTAACACCACCGTGTTCGCGACGGTGCGCACCGCGCTACGCAATGTGATGCACTGGAAGCCGATGATGCCGCTGCCCCGCAGGGGCGGATCGGCGGCTCTGGCGCTGCTGCCGCTCACCGAGCGGGTGCCCGCGATGGCCGCGCCGTGCCGGATGCACCCGGCCGTCTACGCGATCGAGGCCGCGGTCATCGACTGGGCCAGGCGCACCGGGTTGCGGGCCGATCCCGGGGTCGGCTTCCACCGGATGGCGGGCCGGGCGTTCGCCGAGTTCGACGCGGCCGCGGCGGCGTTGTTCGCGCAGTGGCTGACCTGGCTGTTCCACCTGGACGACGAGCTGGACGAGGGGTCGTGCCAGCCGGACATCTTCCAGGGCATGCTGGAGGGCGCGGCGCGGCATCCGCTGGAGGCGGCGTTCGCGGACCTGTGGCGGGTGACGAGCGCGCGGATGAGCGACCGGTGGCGGGCCAGGTTCGCGCTCGGGTTGCGGCGCCAGCACGACGCCTGCCGTACCGAGGCCGACAACCGGGCGTCGGGGCGGATGCCGACGCTGGAGGAGTACCCGGCGCTGCGCAGGGGCACGGTGGGGCCCTACGTCTATGACCTGGTCGAGCCGTGCCTGCGGGTGGAGGTGCCGGTCTGGGTGCACGAGGGCGAGCCCTGGCAGCAGCTCGTGAACGCCTGCAGCGACGTGACGGCGTGGTGCAACGACGTGGCCTCGCGGCCGAAGGAACGCGGCGACGTGCACAACTTCGTCGTGCTCGCGATGCGCCAGCTCGGGCTGGGCGAGCGGGAGGCGACCGCCTGGGTGCTGGACCGGATCGCCGGGCGCTGCCAGGACATGCGCCAGGCCGCCAGGCGGCTGCCGCTCGACGACCTCGAGCCGAAGACGGCCAGGGACGTCAGCAAGGTGGCCTGCGCGTATCTGGCCGCGCCGCGCGCCCACCTCGACTGGCTGCTGGAGTCCAAGCGCTACGCCTGACGTGCGCTGCCGGTGTCCAAGCGCCGCGCGTAGCGGGTCATCCGCTGCGCGTAGCGGCTCAGACCTGGCCGGCGAGCATGTCGCCGGCGGGGGTGCGGCGGTAGAGGACCTGCTTGCCGACCCGCATCCCCACCGCGAGCCCGCCGCCGCTGAGCACCCCGAGGTGCTGGCTGATCGCGCCGGGCGTGAGCGCCATGCGGGCGGCCAGGGCGGAGGTGGTGGCGGGCTCGGCGAGGGCGAGCAGGATCTGCGCCCTGCTCCTGCCGATCAGCGCGGCCAGCGCGCCGGGCGCGGGCGGCGGGCCCTGCTCCCACAACGTGCCGACGCCGAGCACCGGGTAGACCAGCATCGACTGGTACGGCGCCGACATCACCGCCACCGACGGCCACCAGAACGCGCTCGGCACCAGCACCAGCCCGTCCCCGTGCAGCCCGCCGGCCTCGCACCACGGCCGGTCGACGAGCAGCCGCTCCCCCGTCCAGACCACGGCCGGATCGAGCCCGGCGAACAACTCCCGCGCGCCGCCCTGCGCGAGCTGCCGCGAGCGGCGCAGCACGTCGCGCTCCAGCAGCGCGTACACGCGAGGCCAGAACTCCGCGAAGCACGCCTCCCAGTACGCCTCCAGCGCGTCGGCCACCCTGGCCACCCCCGCCTCGGGGTCGGCCATGAACCGCTCCAGCACGGCCCGGTCGGTCCCCTCGATCGTGGCGGCCTCCTGGCGGGCCAGCTCGGGAGATGTGCGCCGGACCCGGCCGAGTTCGGCGGCGAACTCCGGCAGCGGCGTGTCGGGCGGCGGCGTGATGAAGTCGGCGAGGTAGCCGCTCGGCGGCACGAGCGCGAACAACTCGGCCAGGTCCAGCCCGCCCAGCAGCGGCCGGACGGCCTTGATCCACGGCAGGTGGATCGACTGCCTGGCGGGCCCCTGGAGGGTGCGCAGGCTGGCGACGAGCTCCCACATCGGCGAGAACGCGAACCGGATGCGCGCCACGTCCTCCGGCTTCAACATCCAGGTTATGGACATCCTTTTAGTGTGCACTAAATCGTTCGCGTAGCGAAACCGGAAATATCACTCTTTATCGCGTGTCGAGCACCATCGTTGAGAAGCCGTCCTTCCTCCAGTCCAAGATCGGCGGCCTGCCCCGCCCTTTCTGGGCCCTGTGGGGCGGCACGCTCGTGAACCGCCTGGGCACCATGGTCATCCCCTTCACCGGCGTGTACCTGACCCAGAGCCGCGGCCTGTCGCTGACCGCGGCGGGCCTGGCGATGGGCGTGTTCGGCGCGGGCTCGCTGCTGTCGCAGCTGCTCGCGGGGGTGCTCACGGACCGGATCGGCCGCCGCGCCACGCTGTCAGGCGGCATGCTGGCCACGGCCGCGATCATGCTCGCGCTCGGCTACAGCACCTCGCTGCCGGCGATCGTGGCCTCGATGTTCGTGCTCGGCCTGGTGATCGACGTCTACCGGCCCGCCTCGAACGCCCTGGTCGCCGACCTGGTCTCGCCCGCGGAGCGGCCCCGGGCGTACGGGCTGCTGTTCTGGGCGATCAACCTCGGGTACGCCGTGGGCATGACGGCCGGCGGCTGGCTGGCCGGGCAGGGGTTCGTCTGGCTGTTCTGGGTCGACGCGCTGACGAGCGTGGTGTTCGCCGTGCTGGTCTGGCGGGCGGTGCCCGAGACCAGGCCGGAGGCGCACGAGTCGGCCGGCGGCTTCGGCGTGGTGCTGAGGGATCGGGTGATGATCGGGTTCACGCTGGTCGCGCTGGGCAACGCGCTGGTGTACTCGCAGACGATGACCATGCTGCCGGTGGCGATGACCAAGGTCGTGAAGCTGACACCGGGGCAGTTCGGGCTGGCCATGGCGCTGAACGGGGTATTGATCGTCATCGTCCAGCCGCTGGTGTCCGGCTGGCTGGGGCGCCGGGACGCCTCCCGTACGTTCGCGCTCGGGCTGGCCGTGATGGGGCTCGGGTTCGCGATGACCGCGTTCGTGAGCGACACGTTCGGACTGGCGGTCACGATCGCGGTGTGGACGGCGGGCGAGATCGTCACGGCGGGGATCCCCGGCGCGGTCGTGGCCGCGCTCGCGCCCGCGGAGCTGCGGGGGCGGTACGCGGGCCTGTTCGGGTTCTCGTGGTCGCTGGCCGCGGTGCTGGCGCCGCTGCTCGGCGGGCCGCTGCTGGAGATCGGGCCGCGGGTGTTGTGGTTCACGATCGGCGGGGTGGGCGTGCTGTCGGCGGCCGGCATGCTGCTGCTCGGACCCGCGATCCGACGCCGTTGAGAGAACTCCACGCCGAACTCCCGCTGTGAGATTTCGCCATATGCCCGGACACGTTCTCCCTCTACAGTTGCCCTGACATGTTGACATTCACCGCGCTGGGACCGTTCCAGGCCTGGGCCTACGGCTCCCCACTCGACCTCGGCGGACAGCGGCAACGGGCGGTGCTCGCGCGCCTGCTCGTGGCCGGCGGCCGCGCCGTGCCCGTGAACACCCTCATCGACGAGCTCTGGCCGGGCAATCCCCCCGCGCAGGCCCTGTCCACGATCCAGGGCTACGTCTCCCGCCTGCGCCGCGCCCTCGAACCCGACCGCGCGCCCCGCGAGGAGGCCGGCGTGCTGGTGTCCGCCCCGCCCGGGTACGCCCTGCGGGCCGGGATCGAGCAGGTGGACGCGTGGCGGTTCGAGGGCCTGGTGAAGTCGGACGGCGCTCCGGCTCAGGTGTGGACGGCCATGGACACCGCGCTGAGGTTGTGGCGGGGGCCGGCGCTGGCCGAGTTCGGGGAGCTGAGCTGGGCCGCCACCGAGGCGGGCCGGCTGGAGGAGTTACGGCTGATCGCCATTGAGCGGCGGGCCGGCGCCGGGCTCACGCTGGGGCGCGCGACGTCGCTGGTGGCCGACCTGGAGGCGCACGCGACGGCGTACCCGCTGCGTGAGGAGGCGTGGCGGCTGCTGTCGCTGGCTCTGTACCGGATGGGCCGCCAGGGCGACGCCCTGGCGGCGCTGCGCAGGGCGCGCGCGGTGTGGCGGGACGAGCTGGGGCTGGACCTGTCGGCCGGGCTGATGCGGCTGGAGGCCGACATGCTCTCCCAGCGCCTGGAGGAGCCGCCCGCCGCCGCCGCCGCCGTGGACGGCGCGGACGCGCTGCGGGTGCTGGTGGCCGACGACCAGGCCCTGGTACGGGCGGGGCTGCGGGCGATGCTGGACGCCGAACCCGGGGTAACGCTGGCCGGCGAGGCGGGCAACGGCGAGGAGGCGATCGCGCAGGTGCGCGAGACGCGGCCCGACGTGGTGCTGCTCGACATCCAGATGCCGCACCTGGACGGCCTGGCCGCCGCCCGCAGGATCCTGGCCGGGCACCGGCCGCCGAGGGTGGTGATGATGACCACGTTCGGCAGCGACGAGAACCTGTATGCGGCGTTGCGAGCGGGAGTGAGCGGGTTCGTGCTGAAGACGTCGGCGCCCGAGCAGTTCCTGGCCGCGATCCGGGCCGCGGCGGCCGGGGACGCGCTCATCGACCCGGCGGTCACCACGCGGTTGATCTCGGCGTTCGCCGGGCGCACCGACCCGGCTTCTCCCCCGGCGCTGGCCGGATTGTCCGACGCCCGGCTCGACGTGCTGAAACTCGTCGCCCGCGGCCTGACGAACCGGCAGATCGGCCAGACGCTCTCGCTGCCGGAGGAGGAGGTGAGCGTCATGGTCAAGTCGCTGCTGGAACACCTCGGATTGTTCGACCGGGCGCAGCTGGTGATGGCCGCGTACGAGTCCGGATTGGTGACACCTGGCGAAAAGGCCCACTTTTCGTCGCTTTGACGATAAAAATCATCGCGTATTAGGCTTGGTCGCGTGGCACAACTGCGCATTGCCCTGGCACAGACGAACCCGACCGTCGGCGACCTCTCCGCCAACGCGGACCGGCTGGTCGCGTGGACCCGCGACGCCGCCGACCGCGGGGCTCACCTCGTCGTCTTCACCGAGATGTTCCTCACCGGCTACCCCGTGGAGGACCTCGTGCTGCGCACGTCCTTCGTGGACGCCAGCATCCGCACCCTGGAGGAGGTGGCGCGCAGGCTGAAGCAGGAGGGCCTCGGCGACCTGCCGGTGGTGGCCGGCTACGTCGACCGCCTGGGCCTGGCCCCGCGCGTGGGCCAGCCGAAGGGCGCCCCGCTGGACGCGGCCGCGCTGCTCTACCGGGGCGAGGTGGTGGCCCGCACGTCCAAGCACCACCTGCCGAACTACGGGGTGTTCGACGAATACCGCTACTTCGTGCGCGGCGACCGGTTGCCGATCTTCCGGCTCCACGGGGTGGACGTGGCCATCGCGGTGTGCGAGGACCTGTGGCAGGAGGGCGGTCCCGTGGCCGTCGTCGGGCAGGCCGGAGCCGGGCTGCTGGTGGTGCCGAACGCTTCGCCGTACGAGAAGGAGAAGGACGACGTGCGCCTGGAGCTGTGCGCGCGCAGGGCGCGCGAGGCGGGGTGCGCGCTCGTCTACGTGAACCAGGTCGGCGGGCAGGACGAGCTGGTCTTCGACGGCGACTCGATCGTGGTGGACGGCTCCGGCTCGCTGGTGGCGCGGGCGGGGCAGTTCAAGGAGGAGCTGCTGGTCGTGGACCTGGACCTGCCGGTCTCGGACTCGGAGGTCGGTTCGTTCCCGTACGACGCGGGCGACGGCTCCACGATCACGGTGGACCGCCTGGCGCTGGCCTCCGACCCGGTCGAGCCCTACGCGCCGGCGCCGGCGCGGATCGCGGAGCGCCTGAGCCTGCAAGGGGAGGTGTACTCGGCCCTGGTGCTGGCGGTCCGGGACTACGTGGCCAAGAACGGCTTCCAGTCGGTCATCCTGGGCCTGTCCGGCGGCATCGACTCGGCCCTGACGGCCACGATCGCCGCGGACGCCATCGGCCCCTCCCGGGTCAACGTGGTGCTCATGCCCTCCCGATACTCCTCGGACCATTCCCTGGCCGACGCGGCGGACCTGGTGCGCCGGCAGGGCCTGGCGTCGCAGGTGGTGCCGATCGCCGAGATCGTCAACGCGTACGAGAAGGAGGTCGTCCTGTCGGGCCTGGCCGCCGAGAACCTCCAGGCCAGGGTACGCGGCATGATCCTCATGGGCCTGTCCAACGAGCACGGCCACCTGGTGCTGACCACGGGGAACAAGAGCGAGCTGGCAACCGGCTACTCCACCCTTTACGGCGATTCGGCCGGAGGTTTCGCCCCGATCAAGGACGTACCGAAGACGATGGTGTGGGAGCTGGCCAAGTGGCGCAACGCCCACACGGACCCTGAGTTCCTCCTGAAGGCGGAGACGCCGATCCCGGAGAACTCGATCGTCAAGGAGCCGAGCGCGGAGCTACGGCCGGACCAGCGGGACACGGACTCCCTGCCACCGTACGAGGTCCTGGACCGGTTGCTGGACGACTACGTGGAGAAGGACATGGGCTCGCAGGAGCTCATAGCGGCAGGCCACGACCCGGCGCTGGTGACGAGGGTCATCCGCTTGGTGGACCTGGCCGAGTACAAGCGCCGCCAATACCCTCCAGGCCCCAAGATCACCCCCAAGAACTTCGGCCGAGACCGCCGCCTACCCATCACCAACCGCTGGCGCGAAACCACGGGCTGAGGACCGGCGAGGAAGCCTCGCGCTGTCGGACGGAGGAAGCCTGGCTAACGCGTAACCGATGCGTTACGCTTTTTGGGTGGACGAGGTGGCAGGGGCGATCGCGGATCCGGTGCGGCGGCAGATCCTGGTGATGCTCCGGGATGGGCGCCTCTCCGCCGGAGAGGTCGCCGAGCGCTTCGCGATCAGCCGGCCCGCTGTGAGCCGCCACCTGCGCGTGCTCAGGCAGAGCGGGCTGATTCGCGCCGAACTCGTCGGCAGGCAACGCTTCTACACGCTCGATCCCGAGCAGTTCACCGAGCTCATTGACTGGCTCGACCACTTCGTCCGGCCCGCCGGGTGGGAGCACCGCCTCGACGCGCTGGAGACGGAGGTCTACCGAACACGCCGCGAACGCCGCCCGCGCGGCGCGACCGACGGCAGGAAGGAAGATACGGCATGAACCGGATCCCCACCGGCAAGCTGTTCCGGACGAGCGCGGGAACGGATCTCGTTCTCGGCCGGACGTTCCGCGCACCCATCGAGGACGTGTGGGCGAGCGTGACTGAATCCGACCGCACGGCCCGCTGGTTCGGCCCGTGGGAAGGCGACGCCGCGCCCGGCCGGACGATCAAGGTGCAGATGCTGTACGAGGAGAAGGCCCCCTGGTTCGAGATGCGCATCGACGCGTGCGACCCGCCACGCCGGCTGGCGGTGTCCTCGCTCGACGAGTTCGGGGGCTGGCACATGGAGCTGCTGCTGTCCGAAACGGACGGCTCGACGACACTGCGGTTCGTACAGCACCTCGACACCGAGGACGGCATCGGCGAGATCGGCCCCGGCTGGGAGTACTACCTCGACGCGCTCGTGGCCGCCCGCGACGACTCGCCCAAACCGGACTTCGACGATTATTACCCCGCGATGAAACCGTACTTCGACCAGCTCGCCGGCGAACACGGGGGCCGATCGGCCCCTGATCCGTCGCCATGACCGACACCCTCAGGGATGTCGACCTGCTCCGCATCGAGATCGGCGTGATCTGGACCCTCGACGACCATGGCCGCCTCCCCGGACCCGAGGACGTGGTGATCGGCGTGGCGGCCGACGGCATGATCGGGGCGGTGGGCAGGAACGTGCCCGAGGCGGGCACCTGGACCTCTCCCGCGTTCCGTGGCCGTGGGTACGCGGCCACGGCCACCGCCGCCTGGGCGGATCTCTTCTCGGGCACCCGCCTGTTCTACAGCACGAGCGCCGACAACCATTCGTCCCAGCGGGTGGCCGCGCGGCTCGGATTGCGCAACATCGGCTGGCTCTGGAAGCTCACGCGCTGACGCCGCTGTGCAGGATTTCGAGCTCCCATTCGTCCCGGGGCTGGGTGTGCAGGCGCCAGTAGTGCTCGGCGATTTCGTCGGGATCGAAGTCCGTGCCCGGCGCGACCGGCCCGGCGACGGTGACGCTGGCCACGTGGACGCCGGAGGGTCCGTACTCCTCGTCGAGCAGCGCCACCAGCGTCCGCACGCCCGCCTTGCCGAGGGAGAGGCTGACGTACCGTGCCTTGGGCTCGGGCATCCCCCCGGTGATGATGAACGTACCGCTGCCGCGCCGCGCCATCGCGGGCGCGACGTGCGCGGTCGCGACCAAAGCACCCACCACGTTGACCGCCCAGGCCTCCAGGTGAGCACGTACGGTCGCCTCTCCCGGTGTGTCTGGCCGGATGATCGCGGCGTTGTAGACCACGACGTCCGGCGTGCCGAGCTCTGCACCGGCCGCGTCGAGGGCCGCGCGGAGTTGGGTCTCGTCGCCGCTGTCGGCCGTGTACGCGAGCACCCCCTCCAGACCGAGCGTCTTACCGGTACGTGAGACAAGGGCGACCGGCAGCCCTTCTTTCGCGAACCGCCGGGCGACCGACCGGCCGATCCCCGGCCCCGCCCCGATAATCACCGCTCCCGGCATCATCGGCTCCTTCCCGTTGTTGCACCTGGACACAGCGACGCTAAGGCGTCACATCGATGTGAAGGTCAAGGGAGCAGATGAGGATCGGAGACCTGGCCCACGAGACCGGGGTGAGTCGGCGGCTGCTGCGGTACTACGAGGAGCAGGGCCTGCTCCGGCCGCTGCGACTGCCCAACGGCTACCGCGAGTACGGCGAGTCGGACGTCGCCGCGGTCCGCCACATCCGTACGATGCTGGCGGCCGGCCTGCCCACGGCGGTCATAGCCAGGCTGCTGGACTGCGTCCACGACGACGGCGACCGGATGGTGCCGACGGCCTGCCCGGGCATGGTGACCAATTTGCGACGAGAGCGCCGGCGCATCGCGGAGACGATCGAACGGCTCCAGACGTCCCAGCAGGCACTCGACACCATGCTCGCCGCCGCCCAATCAGGGCCTCGGCCGACGTCGGCCGCGCGATGAACTACGCAGGTCAGACGGACCCCACGCAAGGGGTCGGCTCAAGCCGCCTCCTTGGTCCGTCCATCGACAGATCACGTGGAGTCCCCGCATTCCCGGCCGGTGCGATCACCAGGTCCATCAGCTCTCGCCCCCGGTCGGGGGCGCGGACTCACCCAGCGCCGCAGCCCCGTGCCGAGCCGACGAGAGCGGGTTACGCAGCCGTGGAGGGGATTTGGTGAGGTGTTGGCCGAATGCGTTCTTTCATCTCACGAATGGCCAAGGGCACGCCTCTAGCCTGGTAGTAGGGGCAGACCATGATGACGCCATGGCGCCGCTGGTCGGTGCGGACTTCTTTGACCTTGGCGACGGTAGTCGTGATGAGTGTCCTGTGCGTGGCCATCAGCGTGCTGATCCTGGCGATGGTCCACAACAACCGCAACATGGAGCGCAATCGCGTCAATCAAGGCGCGGCCACGCGTGTGGTCGGTCTGCTCGCACGCAATCAGCTTCCCCCGATGATCGACGATCGTTCGGTTGCCGCCCTTCAAGTCCTCGCCCCCACTGGCCGGATCGTGTCCGCGAGCCCCACCATGGTCGGCCACCCGCGCATGGCCTCATTCACCCCGCCACGACCACAACGCCTGGGCCGCGCACAGACCGTGTGCCACGTGCCCGGCTTCGGGGATGCGTGCCTGCTCGTCTCGGTCCAGCGTGCCCCCAGGCCGGACGGCGACTGGATCATCTACGCAGCCGCCCCCGCCTCGCCCTGGTATGTCAACGATCAGCTCCCTGCGAGCTTGCTGGCGGGATCCGTGCTCTTCGTCGCAGTCACGGCGATCAGCGCGCGCCGTATCGTCGGCCGATCGCTCAAGCCGGTCGATGGCATCCAGGCGCAACTCTGCAAGATCACCTCAACCGACCTCAGATACCGGGTTCCGGTGCCCGTACCGCATGATGAGATCCGCGACCTGGCCTGCACCGTGAACAGCGTCCTGGACCTGCTGGAGACGGCGCTGCACCGCGAGCGGCGCTTGACCGCCAACGCCTCACACGACCTGCGCAGCCCCATTACCGCGATGCGCACCCAGATCGAAGAGGCACTCTTGTACCCCCGGGACACCGACTGGCCCGCCGTCGCCCAGGCCGTCCTGCAAAGCCTCGATCGCCTCCAAGTGATCGTCACCGACCTGCTGCAGCTCACCCGCATCGACGCGGGCGAGACCGGTGCGATGACGCCAGTAGACCTGAGCGACCTGGTACGCCGCGAACTGGCACGCTACCCCCGCGCGGTGAACATCGACTCTGACCTTCAGCCTGCCCTGGTCTATGGCCACAGCCTTCAGCTCGGCCGGTTGCTCACCAACCTCCTCGACAACGCCGAACGCCACGCCTCCTCTACCGTGACGGTCCGTCTGGATCGTGACAACGATCAGGCTGTGCTGGTGGTCCACGACGACGGCCCCGGCATCCCTGCCGATCAGCGGGATGTGGTGTTCCAGCGCTTTTCCCGGCTGGACACCGCCGGAAACAGGGACGCCACAGCCTCCGGCCTCGGGCTGCCGATCGCCCGGGAGATCGCCAAACACCACGGCGGAACGCTTACCCTTGAGGATTCCGAGCACGGCGCCCGTTTCGTCGCGCGCATCCCCCTCCACAACGCACAGTCGGACTAGCGCGCGCCGCGCGATCAGCGCCTCGATCGTCCTCCTGGTCGCGGCGGTGCTGTTCGTTAGGGCTTTTCAGATGGCGTATGGCGCCCAGGCCCGTGTGGCACCTGGAAATGACTCACGGAGGCGGCCACAGGGCTGCCTCCGTGAGCGGATCCAAGACTCCGCGAAACTCAGGGGGCCATTCCGGCCAGGGCCGCGTCGACGACGCGTTCGGCCAGGTCGGGGGGGAGATCCCCGGCGGGGCCCCACTTGGTGTGCCAGAGCATGACGCCCGAGAGCAGGGCCATGCCCATGTCGACGTCCAGGTCGGCTCTGAGCTCGCCGGAGGCGATGCCGCGCTCGATCACGGCTCGCATCGCCTCCCTGCGGGGCTCGATGGCCCGCTTCACGAAGCGCTCCATCAGCCGCGGGTAGCGGTCGGCCTCGCTCATCGCGATGTTCATCACGCAGCGGGAACGGGTGTGGCCCGCCTCCCTGCGCATCGCGTCGAGCAGGGAGATCAGGTCGTCGCGCACCGAGGTGCCGGTGAGCGGCGGCAGGGGCGCCTTGAGGGTGGAGAGCGCGTCGACGACCAGGTCCTCCTTGTTGGACCAGCGCCGGTAGATCGTGGTCTTGCCGACACCCGCCCTCGACGCGATCGCCTCGATGGACAACTCGGAGACTCCCATGCCCTCGCCGATCAGGTCGAGAGTCGCCTCGATGATCGCCTTTTCGGCCTTCTCGCTGCGCGGACGGCCCGCCGGACGGGCAGTCCCTGATTCCTGGATCGTCATCGAGGCCTCACACTACAACTGATTCCTTCTGTTCCGCGTGCTTGACTGGGCGCGGCTTTCCCGGCATCCACCTGGCGACCACCGCGACGCCGATCAGTGCGATCACGGCCGACACCAGCGCCGTGACGTGCATGCCGTCGATGAACGCGGCGAACGCGGGCTTGATCAGCGCCTGCCCCCTCTCGCCCAGCTCCTGGGCGAGGCCGAGCGTGGCCACGACCGACTCACCGGCGGCGTGTTGCGCGTCGGCGGGCAGCCCGGCCAGCGTGGGCGCCATCTCACCGCGGTAGCTGGAGGACAACACCGAGCCGAGCACGGCCACGCCGAGCGCGCCGGCCACCTGGCGGACGGTGTTGCTCATAGCCGAGCCGACACCGGCCTTCTCCCTGGGCAGCGACTCCATGATGGCGGTCGTGGCGGGCGGCATGATGTTGGCCATCGCGGCGCCCTGGACGAAGAAGATGATCTCGATCAGCAGGACGGGCGTGCTCTGGTCCATGATCGCGTAGCTGGCCAGCGCCCCTGTCACCACGATCATGCTGACCGTGGCCGACAGCTTGCCGCCGAACCGCTGGTGCACCCGCTGGCTGAGCGGCGCGAAGATGAGCTGCGCCGCGGCGAACGGGATCATCAGCGCCCCCGCCTGCACCGGCGAGAAGCCCAGCACGACCTGCAGGTAGAAGGTCAGGAAGAACATCCCGCCCATCATCGCGAAGAAGACGATGCCCATCATGCCGATGGCCGAGCTGAAGCGGACGTTGGTGAAGTTGCGCACGTCGAAGACCGGGTGGTCGATGCGCCGCTCCCACCACACGAACACGCCCAGCACCGCCAGCCCGATCAACGTCGGCACCAGCACCTCGGCGCTCGCCACCGTGGCCAGCTCGCCGCCGCGGATGATGCCGTAGACGACGGCCACCAGGCCGATGATCGACAACACCACGCCGAACGGGTCCAGCCTGGACGGCTTCGGGTCCCGCGACTCGGGCACGACGGTGGCGATAAGGATCATGCTGATGATCACGATCGGCACGTTGATCAGGAAGACCGAGCCCCACCAGAAGCGCTCGATGAGAAGTCCGCCCGTGATGGGGCCGATGGCCACCGCGAGCCCCACGCCACCGGCCCACACGCCGATCGCCTTGCCACGCTCACCGGGCGGGAAGATATTGGAGATGATGGCCAGGGTCGCCGGCATGATCGCCGCGCCGCCGATGCCCATCGCCGCCCTCGCGAAGATCAGTTGCATCGGATCCTGCGAGTAGGCACTGGCCAGCGAGGCCAGGCCGAACAGCGCCATACCGATGAACAACATGCGCTTTCGCCCTGTTCGGTCACCGATCACGCCGAACGTGAACAGCAACCCGGCGAACACCAGCGTGTAGGAGTTGATCGCCCACTCCAGCTCGCTCTGCGTCGCCCCCAAGCCGACCGTCTTGTCGGCGATGGTCTTCATCGCCACGTTGAGGATCGTGTTGTCCAGTACGACCGCCAGCAGGCTGAACACCAGCACGCCGAGGATTCCCCAGCGGCGTGGATGCCCTGTACTCGGGTCCACGACTACGTTCTTCATGAAAGTATCCCTAATTTCGATACGCCTGAGTTTCGCAACGTCACCGTATCGCAAGCTATTCCGATACGCAACGGTCCCGTTTCGTAAACCCTAGGTTAACTCCCCACCACCTCTCCCGGACGAGCCGGTGCGCACCCCCGGGCATCGCTCCGGGCGCGCTCAGGCCCGGGACGATGAGGCCGTTTCTGGTGTGTCCGCCACGGCCGCCACCACCCCTTCCACATCCATGACCGGTGCCGGGGAGACCGCCGGGCGGCGGCGCCAGAACGGGGCGGCGATCGCCACCATGGCCACCCCCACCAGGCCCGCCACCACGAACGCCCACGCAGGGCCGCTGCCGTCGATGATGGCCCCGGCGATGGGTGCCGACGTCGCGCCGCCGATCAGCAACGCGGTGCCGTGGAAGCCCATCGCCTCTCCCCGCGCCCCGGCGGGCACCCAGCGGGTGAGCGCGTCGACGGTGGACGACAGGGACGGCGCGCAGAGCAGACCGGCGGGCAGCAGCGCCAGGACCAGCCAGCGCCAGTCGCCTGTGGCCAGGCCCACCGGGACGGTCAGCAGGCCCATGGACGCGATGAGGACCAGGGGTGAGAAACCGCGCGACAGGCCGCCGTACACGAAGCCGCCGATCAGGGAGTAAACGCACCAGATGCCCACGGCGAGGCCCACCCACGCGGTCTGGCCCGCGTGGTTCATGGTGGCGACCAGCGACAACTCGCTCGCGGTGAGCACGAACGTGGCCGCCGCCGTCGTCCCGAGCAACGCCGCGAACCCCGGGGTGAGCCACTGCCGCCTGGGCACCTTCACCGCCTGCTCCGCGAGCTCGACGGCCGAGCGGGTGGGCGGATTGAGGACGATCAGGCCCAGGCCCGCCGCCGTCATGCCGACCCCGATGACCGTCATCGTCACGCCGCTGCCCAGCGTCGTCACGCCCGCCACCGCCAAGGCGGGACCGGTCATATAGGACAGCTCGACCAGCATCGAGTCGAGCGCGAACCCGATGCGCCGCTGCGGCACGGGCACCAGGGCGGCCAGGCACTGCCTGGTCACGCTGAACACCGGCAACGCCAGCAGCCCCGCCAGCGCCGCCGCCCCGACCAGCGCAGGGAACGGCAGCGCCCACGCGCACGCCCAGAACGCCGCCTGCACCACAGTGGTGACGGTGAGCACGGGACGCAGGCCGTGCTTGTCGACGAACCTTCCCGACAGCGGGGAGCCGATCGCCATGCCGATCGTGCTGGCCATCGTGATCAGCCCGGCCTTGCCGTAGCCCAGCTTCATCACCTCGGCCACGTGCAGCGTCAGCGCCATGCCCGTGGCCGTGTAGGGAATCCGCGCCAGCAGTCCCACCAGCAGCAACGTCGGGACGCCCGGGATCTTGAGCAGGCGTCGGTAAGGGTCGAGAGCCATGGGTTTCGTTACCTCCGCACTGATTCTGGCAAGCGGCACCGACAGTTTCGCCACAGGTTTTCCGCGCGTGACATCATCGGAGATGTCCGGGGACGCCACCGGGGCGCCTCGAGACGTTTCTGGAGGTTCTTGCGCATGTCCTCTTCAACCACGCTGTACGGCGGCGCCTCAGGACGAAGAGTCACCGTCCGCGACCTCACGGCCGCCAAGGAGCGCGGAGAGCGGTGGGCCATGGTCACCGCCTACGACGCGATGACGGCCGGGGTGTTCGACCGGGCGGGCATCCCGGTCCTGCTGGTGGGCGACTCGGCGGCGATGGTCGTCTACGGCTACGACTCCACGCTGCCCGTCACGGTCGACGACCTCCTGCCTCTCACGGCGGCCGTGGTACGCGGGTCGTCGCGGGCGCTCGTGGTCGCGGACCTGCCGTTCGGGTCGTACCAGTCCTCGCCCCAGCAGGCGCTGGAGTCGGCGGCGCGCTTCATGAAGGAGGCGGGCGCGCACGCGGTCAAGCTGGAGGGCGGCCGCCGGGTCCTGCCGCAGGTCGAGGCGCTGGTCTCGGCGGGCGTACCGGTCATGGCGCACCTCGGGCTGACCCCGCAGTCGGTCAACGTCCTGGGCGGCTACCGCGTGCAGGGGCGTGGCCAGTCGGGTGACGAGCTCACGTCGGACGCCAAGGACCTGGAGCGGGCCGGGGCGTTCTCGGTGGTGCTGGAGTGCGTGCCCGCCGATCTGGCGCAGCGGGTGACCACGTCGCTGGCGATCCCGACGATCGGAATCGGGGCGGGGGCGGCGACGGACGCGCAGGTCCTGGTGTGGCAGGACCTGATGGGGCTCACGCCACGCCCGGCCAGGTTCGTCAAGCGATATGCGGACCTGGCAGGCGAGATGGACCGCGCCGTCCGCGCCTTCGCCGCCGACGTGACGTCGGGGGCCTTCCCGGCTCCGGAACACACGTACAGCTGACTCAGGGACTCGGGCGGGCGTCGAGACGACCGCGCCCGCCCCGCGGCTGGTCAGGTGGTCAAGGTGGCAGGGTCGGTGTTGGAGCCGCACACCACGACCGCCACCCGCTCCCCCGGAGCCGGGGTGTAAACCCCCGACAGCAGCGCGGCGTACGCGGCCGCGCCCGCGTGCTCGGCCGCCACCCGGTGCCGCGCCCAGAGGGTACGCCGGGCCGCCACGATCGCCTCGTCGCTCACCAGCACACTCTCCACCCGCGCCCCGGAAGCAGGCCCCGCCAGGATCTCGAAAGCCAGGCCGCCGAGCTTGGTGGCGCCCAGGGCATCGGCCGCAACCCCGCCGACCTCGACCGGCACCGGCTCTCCCGCCCGCAACGCCGCGTGCAGGGTCGGGCACCGCTCGGGCTCCACGGCGACGATCCGCGGCCCCGCCGAAGAAGGCGCCGCCGCCGAGGACGTGCCCAGCGTGATCCCCGCGGCGAAGCCGCCGCCGCCGACGGCCACCACCACCGTGTCCACACCCCCGGTCTGCTCCATGAGCTCCAGCCCGGTGGTCCCCTGACCGGCCACGACCTCAGCCTGGTCATAGGCGTGCACCGCCAGCGCCCCCGTCTCGGCGGCCCGCTTGGCGGCGGCTTCGGCGGCCTCTGAGTAGATGGCCCCCGTCTGGGTGATGTGCGCGCCGAGCGCCTCGAGCCCGGCCACCTTCACCGGGCTCGCCACCTCGGGCACGAAGATCTCGGCCCGCACCCCCAGCTCCCGTGCCGCATAGGCGACGGCCAGCCCGTGATTGCCCCCACTGGCGGCGATCACCCCGCCGGCGGGCAGCGCACCGGCGGACAGGATCCGGTTGAACGCCCCGCGCACCTTGAAGGTCCCAGAGTGCTGGAGCAGCTCCAGCTTGAAGAACAACCCCGGAGAGACCTCGAGCACGGGCGTGCGGAGCACGAGCCCGGAGATCCTCCTGGCCGCCGCCGGCACGTCCTCGTGGGTGATCACGACAATGCCTGGGACACGTCGGCCCACAGGTCCTCGGGGTTCTCGATGCCCACGGAAATGCGTACGGTGCCCTCGCCGATGCCGTTGCGCGCCAGCTCATCGGCGCTGAGCGAACGATGCGACGTGGTGGCGGGATGCAGCACGAGCGTCTCGACGCCGCCCAGCGAAGGGGCGAGCAGCGCCAGACGTACGGAGCTCATGAACTTCTCCCCCGCCGCCCGCCCACCGGCCAGGTCGAACGAGAACACCCCGCCGAACCCGGACAGCAGCTTGCCCGCCAGCGCGTACGAGGGATGCGACTCCAGCCCCGGCCAGTGCACGGCCGCGACGGCGGGATGCGAGGCGAGCCGGGTGGCCAGGAACTCGGCGTTGGAGCAGTGGCGTTCCATGCGCACGGCCAGGGTCTGCAGCCCGCGCAGCGTCAGCCACGACGCGAACGGCTCGGCCGTGGCCCCCAGCGAGATCGCGAAGTGCCACACCTTCTCGTAGAGCGACGAATCGGCGAAGACCGCGATCCCGCCCACCACGTCGGTGTGCCCGCCCAGGTATTTGGTGGTGGAATGCACGACGACGTCCGCCCCGTGCTCGATCGGGCGGCACAGCAGGGCGGTGGCGAACGTGTTGTCCACCACCGACACGAGACCCAGCTCGCGGGCCGCCCCGCACATCCCGGGCAGATCGGCCACCAGGGTCATCGGGTTGCTGATCGTCTCCAGGTAGACGAGCACGGTCTCCGGGCGTACGGCGGCGCGCAGGGCGGCGGGGTCGTTCTCCGGCACATACGTCACGGTGATCCCGAACCTGCCCACCAGTTCGTTGATCATGGCGGCGGTCCCGCCGTACAGGGACGTCTGGGCGATCAGGTGGTCGCCGGGCTTGAGCAGGCCGAGCAGGACGGTGTTGATGGCCCCCATGCCCGAGCCCGTGGCGATGGCGCCCGCGCCGCCCTCGAGCCCGGCGACGGCCAGCTCCAGCGAGCGGACGGTGGGGTTGGTGTAGCGCCCGTACACGTACGCGCCGTCGGGACGTCCCATGGAGTCGGCCATCAGGGCGGGGTCGTCGAAGACGAACCCGGAGGTCTGGTAGATGGGCATGGTGATCGGACGGCTGCCCTCGACCATCGGCTGCGGCAGGTGCACGGCCCGGGTATCGGGGCGGAAATCGTTCATATGACCAGGATCCCTTGCGACGGGGATTCCGCGTCAGAGCCAATGCGGGACAATTGGTTCATGAATGGGGCCAATCTTGATGACCTCGTCGATCTGCTGGGGCGGTGGGCGTCCGGGCGTGGGCCACTCTACCTGCTGCTCACGGCCAGGTTGCGGGCGCTCATCGACGACGGGGTGCTGCAGCCGGACGAGCAACTGCCGCCCGACCGGGTGCTGGCCAAGCGGCTCGCGGTGGGCCGGGGCACCGTGGTCGCCGCGTACGATCTGCTGCAGCAGGAGGGCCGCGTGGTGCGCCGCCAGGGCAGCGGCACCCGGGTGGCCGCGCTCGACCTGCCCGCGACCAGGGCCGCCGACGGCGTGGTGACCAACCCGCTGCTGCTGCACCTCCTGCATCCGCCGGACGGGGTGCAACTGCTGACGTGCGCCGCTCCGCCCGACCCGCCGCGGGCGTTGTTCGAGGCGTACGAGGAGGCGGGCGCGCAGCTGGCCGACGTACGGGAGCTGGGCTATCAGGTGGCGGGCAATCCGGCCTTGCGGGCCGCGCTGGCCGCGTACTACACCGGGCGCGGCCTGCCGACGACGCCCGAGGAGATCATCGTCACCACGGGCGCGCAGCAGGCCCTCACCCTGCTCACCGGGCTGCTGGTGGCGCCGGGCGACACCGTGCTGACCCAGGCGCCGACGTACCCGGGCGCGCTGGAGGTATTCAGGCACGCGGCCGCGGTCGTCCGCCCCGTGCTCCTGGACCAGGCGGGCTCCGCCATGCGCGAACGCCCCTCGCTGGCCTACTTCGTCCCCACCGCCCGCAACCCGGACGGCGCCGTCATGGACAACCCGGCCCGCAGGCGGCTGGCCGCGCTCGCCGCCGAGCACGACGTGCCGCTGATCGACGACGAGGTACGCGCCGAGTTGTGCTTCTCGGGCGAGACGCCGCCGCCGCTGGCCGCGTTCGGGCGAGATGAGCAGGTCATCACGATCGGCTCGATGAGCAAGCTCGTCTGGGGCGGCATGCGGGTGGGCTGGATCCGCGCGGCGGCGCCGCTGGTGTCGCGCCTGGCCAGGCTGCGGGCCGTACACGATCTCGGGGGCGAGGTCTTCAGCCAGCTCGCCGCCGTCGCGCTGCTGCGCCGCCTGGACGAGATCCGCAAGGAGCGCGTGCGCACGCTGCGCGAGCGCCACGACCACCTGTGCGCCGAGTTGCGGGCGCACCTGCCGTCCTGGTCGTTCGAACCCGCCCGCGGCGGCCAGACCATCTGGGTACGCCTACCGCGCGGCGACGTCGACTCGTTCGTCCAGGTGGCGCTCAGGCACGGGGTCGCGGTGCCGCCGGGGAGGGCGTTCGACCCGCTGGGCGGGCACGGCGACCACATGCGGCTGCACTTCCTGTTTCCCGAGGACGAACTTTCGCGGGCGGTGAACAACCTGGCCGCGGCCTGGGCCGCCTACGACGGAGCCGGTCGCACGGTCTCCCGCCACACCCTCATCGTCTGACAGTGTGGAGTCATGGAGAGTGCAGCCATGGTTACCACTTTCGTCCTCGTGCACAGCCCCTCCGTCGGGCCTTCGACGTGGGCGCCCGTGGCGGAGTCGCTGGAGCGCCGGGGGCACGCGGCCGTGGTGCCCGACGTGACCGGCGCCGCGACGGGCGGGGCGCCGTACTGGCCGCGGGTGGTGGAGGCGGTGCGCGGCGCCGCCCCTGACACCCCCGTCGTGCTGGTCGTGCACAGCAACGCCGGATTCTTCCTGCCAGTGATCAAGGAGGGACTGGGCGATCGGGTGGTGGCGTGCGTGTTCGCCGACGCGCACATCCCGCCGCGCGACGGGCTGATCAAGGTCGCGAACGAAGGGTTCCTGCCCTTCCTGCACGACCTGGCGGGCCCCGACGGCGTGCTGCCGCGCTGGACCGACTGGTGGGACGAGGAGGACGTGGTGGCCATGCTGCCCGACCCCGCCGTACGCGTGCGGGTGGCGGCCGAGCAGCCCCGCCTGCCGCTCGACTACTACACGCAGACCCTGCCGGTGCCCGCCGACTGGGACGACGTCAGGTGCTCGTTCCTGTGGTACGGCCCCCCGTACGACGAGGTGGCCGAGGAGGCGGCCAGGAGGGGCTGGCCCGTGACCCGCCTGCCGGGCCTGCACCTGCACCAGCTCATCGACCCGGAGGGCGTCACGGACGCGCTGCTCAAGCTCTCGCGGAAGTGAAAGAGCCGGCGGTGATCAGATGTCGGTGATCCGCAGCCCCGCGTGCGCCTTGTAGCGGCGGTTCACCGAGATGATGTTGGCGGTGAGCGCCTCGATCTGGTGGGCGTTGCGCAGCCGGCCGCCGTAGACGCCGCGCACGCCGGGGATGACCTCCGCCAGCGCCTGCACCGTGTCCGTGGCCTCGCGGTCGTCCCCGAGCACCAGGACGTCCAGATCCACCTTGTCCACCGCGGGATCCATCAGCACGACCGCCGACACATGGTGGAACGCCGCCACCACCCGGCTGTCCGGCAACACCGCCGCGGCCTGCTGGGCGGCGCTGCCCTCCTCGACCGGCAGCGCGTAGGCGCCCTGCTTGTCGAACCCGAGCGGGTTGACGCAGTCGACCACGATCTTCCCGGCCAGCTCGGCCCGCAGGGACTCCAGCAATGCCTTGTGCCCTTCGTACGGCACCGCCACGATCACGAGGCCGGCCCGGGCGGCCACGTCGGCGTTCTCGCCTCCGGTCGCCCCGGACCCGATGGAGCCGGCCGCGTCATGAGCGCGCTGGGCGCTGCGCGACCCGATCAGCACCGGGTGCCCCGCCAGCGCGAACCGTCGCGCCAGCCCTTTCCCCTGGTCACCGGTGCCGCCGAGAATCGCGATGGAAAGCCCGTTCACGTCAGTCATAACCCAGATCATGCCAGCCCCGCCGAACGGCACCCGAACCCGCCCGTCACTCGTCCAGCCGGGAGCCGGGCCCGGATCGCCGGGCCCGGCTGGAATCGAGCTAGCAGTTGCCGAAGGCAGGCAGCCCGAGAATCCGCAGCGCCAGCCACTCGATGGCCAGCGGACCCCCTTCGATCGCCCCCGTGACATGGTCGGGCGCGGGCAGCGCGGTCCAGCGCACGTTCACCCCGGCCCGGCAGTACTCGGACCGCAACGTGGACCCGACCGCCAGCGGGATGATCTGGTCGCCTCTCGCGTGATACAGGAACATCGGCACCCGCGGCGCCATGGCCCCGAGCCGGTTCTCGCCGAGCCGCGCCAGCCACTTCGGCTGGTTGAGCAGGTCGACCGGGCTCAGGTCGGAGAAGCGCAGCCCGGCCAGCTTGCTCAGGTCGCCCACGCAGTCGTCGGCGGCGTCGGCGAGCAGGGCGCGGCCCCGGTCGTTGAGGTCGGCTTCGAGGTCGAGCTCGGGGTAGGCGGCGTCGAACCCGACCCCGGCGGCCGCGGCCAGCCCGAAGTCGGCTCCGCCGTCCAGGTGGTCGGCGACGGCGTGCAGGTCGGCGGGCACGCCTCCAGCGGCGACGCCCTTGAGCCGGAGGTCAGGCGCGTACGAGGGCTGCAACTGGGCGGCCCACCCGGCCGACGAGCCGCCCTGGGAGTAGCCCATGACGGCGACCGGCGCCCGGGTCGACAACCCGGCGCCGGACACCCGCGTGGCTGCCCTGATCGAGTCGAGCACGGCGTGCCCCTGCGAGATCCCGGCCATGTACGTGTGCTGGCCCGGCGTCCCGAGCCCCTCGTAGTCGGTCATGGCCACCGCGAACCCCTTGAGCAGGAACAGGCTCACCAGCGCGAGCTCGGCCTCCTGGCCCTGGCTCATGCTGACTGAGGGCGCGCACTGGTCGCCGAGGCCGTGGGTGCCGACGGCGTACCCGATGATCGGGCGGGCGCCGAGCGGGTAGCCGCTCTTCGGTACGAGCAGCGTGCCGGACACCGTGTTGAGAGCGCCGGTGGCGGAAGTGGAGTGGTAGAGGAGGTGCCAGGCGTTGACGGGCACCTCCAGCAGTTTGCCCGGTAGGAGGTAGACCGTGGTGGGTTGTGCGGAGACCACGTCCCCAGCGGCCGCGGCGCGGGCCGGGGTCGTGGTGAGGGACATGATCGATAACAGGATCATGGACATGCTGACGCGGACACGTAAGTTCATGTGCCGCCCCTCTCCGTGATGATCACACACTGGGACGGCGGCGCCGCCAGCCGATCGTTACCCGTGGGTAACCCCATGTCAAGGCCCGAAATGACGGAGACACACACCTCGTGTCAAACCATCACTCCCGAATCAGCCACCCCGCGTGTGCCGGTCGGGCACCATGGAGAACATGGACTCCGGATCGGTGGCCTTCCTGCGCGAGCTCCTGGCCGACAGCGGCTGGCTGGAGCGCGCTCGCGAGCTGGGCCTCGCCCTGCGTGCCACCCGCTCGCCCGGCGGCCTGCTGCTGGTCGGCACCCCCGACGACGAACCCTGGCACCTGACCGCGCATCTCAGCGACGAGGCCAGGCTCTCCGGCCTGCCGCAACTCTCCCCCACCCTGGTGCGCTGGGCGCCGCCCGCCGGCGCGCCCGCCCACCTGAGCATCGGCCTCGAACGCCTGGAGCAGGCGGCCCGGGGCGAGACGTTGTTCGTGCTGTCCGAGCAGCAGGCGCCGGTACCGCTGCTCGAACGCGTCGACGACGCCCGCCGCACGGGGGCGACGATCCTGGCGATCGAGGGCGGCGATCCGGAGCTGGCCGGGCTGGCGCACGACGCGATCGCGGTGCCGCGGGAGGGGCTGGTGACGTTCGACGGGGCCCAGCACCTGGTGAGCGCGGCGGCCGGCCAGGTCGAGCAACGCCCCAGCCTCCGGGCGCGCCTGGCCCGCCTGCTCGCGAAGGTCAGCGGCCCTCAGGTGACCGACTAGGAGTCGAGGGGCTCGGGCGTGCCGAGGTGCCCTCGCAGCGTCGTCTCCAGCGCCGCCGTGGCCTCCTCGATCGCGCCGATCACCACGGCCTGCACCGGGTCCGGCTCCCCCGACCTGGTACGGCTGACCCGCGTGACCGCGTCCAGCCTGCGTGCGCCCACGTCACGGACCTCGCTCACCCGTACCTCGCCCTCGGGCACGTCCAGCAGGGCCAGCGCGGGCACGATCGCCACCCCGTGCCCGGCCGCCACCAGCGCCAGCGTGGGCCCGAACTCCGTGATGACGTGCACCTTGCGCGGCTCGAACCCGTGCAGCCCGGCCAGCCGCTCCAGTGCCTGCCCGCACGCCTGGCTGGGCTCGCCGGCCACCCATGGGAGCTGCATCAGGTCGGCCGTGCCCGGCGGGTCCGGCCAGTCAGGGGGTAGCACGACGCGGTATTCGTCCACGTACAGCAGCCGCGTGGTCAGCGACGGCTGCGACAGGGCGGGCTGGCCCATGTCCTGTTCGGTGATGAGCAGATCCACCGCCCCCAGCCGCAGCTCCTGCAGCGCGGGCTGCCCGTAGATCTCGTGGATGATCGGCGTGATCTTGGGATGGCGTACGGCCAGGTCACGCATGGCGGGCACCAGCACGTGCTTGATGACCGTGGGAAAGGCGGCGATGCGTACCGGCCCGGCCAGGCGCTCGGTAAACCGGGTGAGCTCCCGCCTGGCCTCGATCAGCTCGTCCTCCACGCGTTCGGCGTAGCCGGCGAGCACGCGCCCGGCCGGGGTGAGCGACACGCTGCGCTGGGAGCGGTCGATGAGGGCGAGGCCGACCTCGCGTTCGAGCTGGGCGAGTTGCTGGGAGACGGCGGAGGGGGTCAGGTAGAGCGCCTCGGCGGCCCGCATCACACCGCCGCGACGGGCGACCTCGTGCAGGACACGCAGCCGCCGAGGATCAATGTCCATGCAGGTCAGCTTACGCGACCCTTTAGGTAACTTTAATTGTGCTTTATATCGAAAAATCCTGACAATAGCCCCTATGGATCTCCTCCTCGCCGCCGTCGGCTGGATCGGCGCCGCCCTGCTGCTGATCGGCTACGCCCTGGTCTCGTCGTCCCGCATGTCGGGGGACGGGCCGGCGTACCAGCTCATCAACCTCGCGGGCTCGGTCGGCCTGATGCTCAACAGCGCCTACAGCTCGGCCTGGCCGTCGGCGGGACTCAACCTCGTGTGGGCCGCCATCGGCGTCGTCGCCCTGGTCAAGCTCGCGCGAGTGGGGGTGGCCAAATGATCGCCGAACTGAGCCACCGCATCGTCGACGGCATGATCACGTATCCCGGCGTACCCGCCCCGAGGCTGAGCGTGCACCTGAGCAGGGAGGACTCGCGCAAGGTGTACGCGCCGGGCACCGACGCCTACTTCCACGGCCATCCCTACCTCGCGCCGGAGTCGGCGGCCTGGCTGGCCGATCAGGGCGCGGCGCTGGTCGGCATCGACTCCCTGAACATCGACGACACCCCGCCGCATGGCGAACGCCCCGCCCACTCGATCCTGCTGAAGGCGGGCATCCCGTTGGTGGAGCACCTGACGGGCCTGGCGGCGCTACCCGGCGAGGGCTTCCGTTTCCACGCCGCACCACCGATGGTCGCGGGCATGGGCACGTTCCCCGTCAGGGCCTACGCCATCGTGCCCTGACAGGACACCTAGTCGTCGTCTTGGTCGGCCTCGTCCCACGCCTTGTTGCGTTCGGCGGCCCGCTGCAGTGCCCCGGACGCCTCCTGCTCGGACACGTAGGGACCCATCCGGTCCTTGTTGGGGCAACCCGCGTCGGGCTCGACCCGCATGTGCTTGAGACAGAACCACCACTGGCCTTCGCTCACGAGGTCAATTCTGCCCCGTAGACTCAGGTTTCATGACGACACTGCTCCAGCCCGGGCGAGTCTCGCCCACCCGGAAGGTCCCCGCCCACATCGAGCGGCCGGAGTACGTCGGCAAGAAGCGCCCCAAGACCGGCGAGTCCGACGTGAAGAGCCTCGAGATCATCGAGCTTATGCGGGTGGCGGGCAGGATCGCCGCCCAGGCGCTCGAGGAGGTCGGCAAGCACGTCCAGCCGGGCGTCACGACCGACGAGCTCGACCGGATCGGCCACGAGTTCATGATCGACCACGGCGCCTACCCGAGCACGCTCGGCTACAAGGGCTACCCGAAGTCGCTGTGCACCTCGATCAACGAGGTAATCTGCCACGGCATCCCCGACGACACCGTGCTGCGCGAGGGCGACATCGTCAACGTCGACATCACCGCCTACATCGGCGGCGTCCACGGCGACACCGACGCGACCTACCTGGTGGGCGAGGTGGACGAGGAGTCGCGGCTGCTGGTGGAGCGCACGCGCGAGGCGATGATGCGCGCGATCAAGGCCGTCGCGCCGGGCCGGCAGCTCAACGTGGTGGGCCGGGTCATCGAGGCGTACGCCAAGCGCTTCGGCTACGGCGTGGTGCGTGACTTCACCGGCCACGGCATCGGCACGAGCTTCCACTCCGGCCTCATGGTGCCCCACTACGACGACCCGTCGCTGCGGGTGGAGCTGGTGCCCGGCATGACGTTCACGATCGAGCCCATGCTGACGCTGGGCACGATCGACTACGACATCTGGCCCGACAAGTGGACCGCCGTGACGAAGGACCGCAAGCGCACGGCCCAGTTCGAGCACACGATCCTGGTGACGGAAGCGGGCAGCGAAATCCTCACCCTCCCCTGAGCCGGCGCTGCGTCATCGGCGTTTGGCAGGCACCACCCCGGTCACCGTGGTGCCCTCTCCCAGCACGCTGTTGACCGACAGACTCCCGCCGATCTCGGCGAAAGCCGCCCGCATCCTGGCGATCCCACGCCCCGCCCCCGTCGCGGGAAAGCCCTGGCCGTTGTCGCTGACCGTCATCCGCAGCCCACTCTTACCAACGGTCACGGCGATGGACACGGTCCTGGCCCTGCTGTGCTTCTCGACATTGGACAGAGCCTCACGCATCGCGGCCATGACGCCGCCGGAAACATTCGACGGCACGTCCGTGGCCGGCAGTGCCCAGGTCTCGACCTCGATCCCCGTCCGCTCCGACCACTCGGCCAGGTAGCTCTCGAGGGCCTCGGCCAGGCTATGCCCCCCGCGCATCCGCGTCTCTTCCGACAATGGTTCTCGCCTTCCTCGGCACCCCGGGCCTGCGCCGGCCCCACTCCGGCGCTCCCACGTCGCGGTGCGCATCCCCCCTCAAGGCCTGCGCACGCTAGCTGATGGGGTTATGCCCGTCTCCCCTGTTAGGAAGGCTACCTGGCGGTCCAGAGACTTGTAGTGGGAAGATAGGAGGCCATGACCGAACGGCTACTCGCCCTTGTCAGCGCGGTTGAGACGGGCGAGGTAGGCGTTGTAGGAGTCGAGTTCTGGATCTCCGGCGCCGGTGCGATCGGCCCTGCGGTCGGCGCGCCGCGCCTGCCTGTCGTCGTCCTTGTACCACTGCGCGGCGATGGCCAGCAGCACGATCAGCGTCGGGATCTCACCGAACCCCCACGCGATCGCCCCTCCGTCCCGCTGCGTCTGCAGCAGCGTGTCCCCCCACGTGCGCCCGAGCTGCTCGTACCAGCCCGAGGCGATCACCGTCCCCATCATCATCAGCGCGATCCCGAAGAACGCGTGGAACGGCATGGTGACGAAGAGCGTCAGCAGCCGCCCCACGTACGGGAGCCGGTTGGGCCCGGGATCGACCCCGATGATCACCCAGAAGAACAGGGACCCGCTGATCAGGAAGTGCAGGGTCATCCAGATGTGCCCGAGGTGCTCGGTCATGGCCGACTCGAACAGCGGCGTGAAGTAGAGCGCGTACGTCGAGGCGATGAAGATCGAGGTGGCGACCAGGGGATGCGTGATCACCTTGGTGAACCGGCTGTGCAGGATCGTCGTGATCCACTCCCGCGGCCCTCTGTCGCCCCGCCGGGCGGCCGGTTTCAGGGCACGCAGCGCCAGCGTCACGGGCGCGCCGAGGACGAGGAAGATCGGCACGATCATGGAGAGCGTCATGTGCTCGATCATGTGCACGTCGAACATGACCTTGGCGTACCGGGCCAGCCCGCTCTGCGTGGCGAACACCAGCAGCGCCACCCCGATGAACCACGCGGCCGTACGCCCAGGGGGCCAGCGGTCGCCGCGCCGCCGGAGCCGGAGCACGCCGAGCGCGTAGAGGCCGGCCAGCGCGGCGGCGACCGCGGCGAAGAACAGGTCGAACCACCACAGAGAGAACACGTTCCCGAGCGTGATCTCCACCGGGAGGGGGAAGCCGAGCAGCTCGAAGGCCCGGTCGGCGGGGACGCTGAACTCGGGCGGCGGCGTGCGCGACAGCGCCACGGCCACGCCGATGGTGGCGAGCATGAGCAACATCTCGCCCCCGGCCAGCCGGGTGAACGCCTTGGGCCGGCCCGCTTCGAGGTCGGCCAGCGTGCGCTGCCGGTGCCAGTAGCCCACGTAGCCGAGCAGCACGAACGCCACGATCTTGGCCACGGCCAGCAGCCCGTATTGAGAGGTCCACAGGTCGGACACCGCGCCCAGCCGCGCGACCAGGCTGAACACCCCGGACAGCCCCACCCCGGCGTAGCACCACAACGCCATCCTGGAGAAGCGGGCCGCGGCCACCTCGAGCTGCGGCCGCCTGCGGATCGCGTGCAGGGCCAGCACGGCCAGCCCGCCCACCCACAGCGCGAGCGCGAGCAGGTGCAGCGAGACCGCCGACGTGGCCAGGTCGTGGTTGGGCGAGGAGGAGGTGTGCCCGGTGAGCGGCGGCGGCAGCAGCGTCGCCAGCGCGAACACCAGCAGCCCCGCGGCGGCGCCCGCCGTGATCGCGCCGCGCGAGAACAGCGCGATCGCCACCCCGAACAGGACCACGAGCGTGAGCGCCACGCCCTGCGTGGTCTGGGTGGCGTAGCTGGTGAGGATGGTGCGTTCGAGGATCTGGGGCACCGTCCTGCCGATGGACTCGGCGGCCCCGAACACGATGGCCAGGAACGCCGACCCGGCCCAGGTCAGCGCCGCCCAGGAGGCGGCCTTGACGTAGTCGACCGCGGTCTTGCCGAGCACGCCCTTGTCGTTGGGCAGCAGCGCGGCGGCCATCAGCAGCAGGCCGACGGTGGCCACGCCCGCCACGTCCATGAGCAGCTTGGACAGCGGCAGCCCCCACCTGACGACCGCCCCGGAGTCGGGCAGCCCGGGGATGATCCTCGGGAACGCCCTGCCCCCGGCGATCATCCCGATCACCAGGGCGACGACCGCGGCCGCCGCCCCCGCCAGCGCGAGACGCGCCGCCCTGCTCATGGCTTCACTCTCCGGACGCTGGTGCTCATAGCTTCTTTCTCCGGGCGCTGAGCAGGAACCCGATGCCGATGCCGACGAGCGCGCCGATCACGATGATCAGCCACACCGGGAACGTCGCCTGTTGGGCGGCCGACGCCTGGTCGGCCGCCGGCGTCGTCGCACCGGCCTGGGCGGGCGGGCTCGCCGACGCCTCAGCGGAGCTAGGGGGCGGGCTGGAGCTGGGGGGCGGGCTGGAGCTGGGGGACGGCGTCTCCGCCCCCTCCACCTTGAACGGGATCTCCCCCTCGATCGGATGCCCGTCGGAGGACACGACCCGGTAGGCGATCGTGTATTTCCCGTCGGGCAGCGGCCCCTCGACCGCCTGCGTCACCACGGCACCGTCCACCTGGGGCTTGCCCCGCTGGTGCTGGGCGTCGTCCGCGCCCCGCACGATGACGAACGGCAAACGCACCGTGGCGCTGAACTCGAGCCTGACCTCGTCCAGGGCCTTGACCTCTGCGCCCTTGGCCGGGGAGCTGCTCTTGAGCGCGTCGTGCGCCAGCGCGGGCGCGGCGGTGCCGGACACGAGCAGGGCGGCGAGAATCGCGGTGAGGGCCGCGAGCGGGGATCTCTTCATGGCACCCCCAAGGCTACCGACGCCACTGCCCGGTCCGGACCTCGCTACAGCCCGGCGCAGGCCAGAGCTCGCTGATATGCCTCCACGGCGCCGTCGGGGTCGCCCAGCTGCTCCATGGTCTCGGCCGTGGCGTACCAGGTCGAGGCCGAGCGTCGGGAGTCTGGCAGCGGCGTCAGCCAGTCACGCACGGACGCCACGTGCGTGATTGCCTCGGTGGAGCGCCCGACGGAGCCGTTAACCCTCCCGAGCAGGAGATTCGCCTCGGCTCCCAGCGCGTGCCCGAACTCGGGGACCAGATTCCTGCCGATGATGGCGTGCTCGACGGCCTTGTCGAGGTCACCGGCCATGTATTCGGCGTAGGCCAGCTCCACGTGGACCTTCGCCCGGTCGATCGTGCTGGTCGAGGTCTGCTCGAATTCGGCGACCGTCGCGCGCAACATGTCGCGTACGGCCGGGGCCTCGGAGGGCCGGGCCTTGAGCCGCTTCTGCAGGAGCGCGAGGCGCATCCTGGCGACGCTGCGGGGGTGGCCGTTCTCCAGTTGCACCGCCATGGCCCGCTCGGCGAAGGACAACGCCTCCTCGTTGTGGCCGGTGATGTAGGCGACGTTGGAAGCCATCCAGTTGGCTGCCACGATCGAGCGCGGCGTGCCGAGCGCGTCGGCCGCGTTGAGGAGCTCGGCCGCGAACTGACGAGCGCGCAGCAGGTCGCCGCGGTGCATGTAGGCCGACAGCAGGGTGGCGGCCAACTCGACGAGCGGATCGGTCCAGGGCAGACGGGCGCTGCCGCCGAGCATCTGCTCTCCCACCTCGACGGCCTCGGTCAGCCGCTCGCTATCCCGGTAGGCCCGGCAGAGCACCATGGCCACCTCGACGCGGCGGTCCTGGGACAGCTCCTCGTCGCGGAGCTTGAGCAGGATGGAGATCGCCTTGTCGAGGTCGCCGCACGACTCGTTCGCCAGCGCGAGGCCGAATTCGGTGTCTTGACGAAGAGTGGTGAGTCCTGTCAGGTTGTTGTTCGCTAGCAGCTCGGCGAAGCGGGTGCGGGCCTCGTTGACCTCACCGTTCTCGAGCGCCAGCCGCGCGTAGCCGAGGGCCAGCTCGATGTCCTCCATCTGCTCGGCGGTGACACCGTTGATCAGATAGGACAGCGAGCAGTCCAGTTTCTGGGCCAACAGCTCCAGAACCGCAGGGGTGGGGGTACGCTTGCCACTCTCGATCAACGAGACATAGCTGTCCGACAATTCGGGATGCGCCAGCTGTGCCTGCGACAGCCCACGTTGTCGCCGAACCGTCTTAATACGGAGTCCGACCAGGTCAGATGTGGTCACAGCCGTCGCTCCCTGAGAAGATGAAGTCCGAGCAACCCCACATAGGCGAGGGAGAACCCCCATGCGTATGCGTATTGCCCTATCCGCACTGGTCGCCGCATTCGCGGTCGCGGCGACCGTTGGAGGTAATGTTACGGCCGCGAGTGCCGAAACGTCTTCCCCCATCACTAACCAGTCGGACACCATCGACTGCTGCTGAGACTAGCTGGGCAAGAGGGGGCACACACCCAGCCTTAGGGCACGACACCGCACCGTGCCCGGCCAGACGAGCCAACCCCTCAGCAGATGACGACACCGCCTCGTCGTGTTGCCCCCTCTTCCTACCTCGCCCCCACTTCCCATTCAGACGACAGTCTAGCGAGCGACTTCTATATTCGATCTACATCTCCCCGTTGCCGTTCACGTGAACGGGAGAGTGGCTATTCTGTCTTGCTGACAGGGGGTTGAGAGGCGGCACCGGAGGTCTGCGTGAGCGAGGGGATCTTCATCCGCCTGCTGGGCGCGGTGAGCGCGGTGCACGGCTCCCGGCCCATCGACCTCGGCCCCGCCCAGCAGCGGACCGTCCTGGCCATCCTCGCCTCCGCCGCCGCCCATCCCCTTCCGATGGACCAGCTCGTCGCCGGGATCTAGGGTCGCTGCCGGCGGCGGGCTCGGGCGCGCCCGCTGGGAACGACGGCTCGAGGAAGAGCAGGCCGCCGGGCGAGAGGCGCGGGGTGCGAGCAGGGCTACCGGGGTGTTCCCGTGTCCCTGAGCGCCAGGAAGAAGTCGACCCTGTCCGCCATCGTCGCCAGGTTCCTGCCGGTGAGCTCCTCGATCCTGCGGATGCGGTAGCGCACGGTGTTCACGTGCACGTGCAGCTGCTCGGCGCAGGCGTTCCACGAGCCCGCGCAGTCGAGGAAGATCCCGAGCGTACGCACCAGCTCGGACTGGTGCCTGCGGTCGTAGTCGAGCAGCGGCGACAACAACCGGGCCGCGAACGAGCGGCGCACGTCTCCCGGCACCGTGGCCAGCAGCAACGCATGCGTGTAGATCTCGTCACTGGTCACGACACCGCCGGCGCGGGCCTCCGCCAGGCGCCTGGCGTGCCCGGCCTCCTCCACGCCTCCCTTGACGGCCGCGGCCCCGGTCAGCGCGCCGCTGAGCCCGACGCAGACGCGGGTGTCGGGCAGGGCGGCGAGCACCTCGGCCCCGGCCCGCAGCCGCTCTGCCAGCTCGGCCGTGGTGCGCTCGCGCAGCGGCACCACGGCGACCGCGCCGTCCGCGCCCGCCGCCGCGACCACCTCGCGGCCGAGCAGCTCCTCCACGATCTGCCCGCCGAGCGTGGCGGGGTCGGGCCCGCGGGTGGCGCCCGGTCTGGGGGCGGTGGCGTTCACGATCGCGTACGGCTCCGCCGCGTCGATCCCGCACGTCCGCAGCCTGGCGTTGAGCTCGGCCACGTCCGCTTCGGCCAGCGCGGCCACGATGAGCTGCTCGGTCAGCCGGCGCTCGACCCTGCGCCCCTCCTCCATGCGGCTGCGTTCGAGGCCCACGCAGGCGGCCAGCTCGTAGCCGATGTCGGCCCGGCTGATCATGTCGCCGTCGCAGGCCAGCGCCCAGCCGCCGGCCCGGTGCCCGCGGCCGACCGCGAAGATCGTGTGGTCGCCGACGTGCGCGGGCAGCCGCGGCGCCGTCAGGTACGCCCGCGCCAGGCGTACCGGATCCTGGGCCGCGCCGACGATCACTTCTCCCGAGGCGGACAGGACGGCGCCGGTGACGCCCAGTTCGGCGGCGGTGAGCTGGAACAGCTCGCGCAGGTCGGCGCCCTCGGCGATGGCCGCGACGAGCCTGCGGTGGCGGCCGAGCGCGTCGCGCACGTCGCCGGAAAGTCGGGGCACGACCAGCTCGGTCAGCGTGCGGAAGGACACCTCGGTGGGCACCTCGACCAGCGGCAGGTCGGCGGCCTGGCACGCGGCCACCAGGTCGGCGGGGACGTGGCCGAGCCAGGCCGCGCCGGCCCCGAGCGCGGCGACCCCCGCCTCGGCCAGCGCGGCCACGAACCTGGCCGAGTCCTCCGGCGCGTGCCGCCACAACAGCCCGGTCAGCACCAGCTCGCCCCCGGACAGGTAGCGGCCCGGCTCCGGCAGATCGGTGATGTGCACGGTGCTGAACTCGCGGGCGGGGTCGCCCACGAGCAGGGTCAGGTCGAGTTCGTCGATGGCCAGCAGGTCAGAGATGCGCACTTGGAGGAATATACAAGCCCGCGCGAGGAACCGCTGACCTGGATTTGACGTCACGCGCATAGGACGGGCCACGCGGCGGGTGCTCTACTCGGAAGATGACGGAGACGGCGTACACGACCCTTCATGGCGTCGGCGAGAGTGCGCGGCGACCCGACGCGGCGCTGAAGGTGACCGGCGAGTTCTCCTATGCCTCTGACCTGTGGCTGGACGGCATGGTGTGGGGCGTGACGCTGCGCAGCCCGCACCCGTCGGCGTGGATCCGCTCGATCGACGTGGGTCCGGCGCTGAAGATCGCGGGCGTGCTGACCGTGCTGACGCACGAGGACGTGCCGGGCGCGAAGTTCTACGGGCTGGAGCACAAGGACCAGCCGGTGCTGGCCATCGACCAGGTTCGCTACCAGGGCGAGCCGGTGGCGCTGGTGGCCGCGGACCACCCGGAGACGGCCCGCAGGGCGGCCGCGGCCATCGTGGTCGAGTACGAGCTCCGCGAAGCCATCACCGACCCCCGCAAATCCCAGAATTTCGTGAGACATCAGCCGGTGCGGCGCGGTGACACGTTCGAGGCCGAGGTCGTCGTCACCGGCGAGTACGAGGTCGGCATGCAGGACCAAGCCTTCCTCGGCCCGGAGTCGGGCCTGGCGGTCCCGGCCGAGGACGGCGGCGTGGACCTCTACATCGCCACCCAATGGCTGCACGTGGACCGCGACCAGCTCGCCCCCTGCCTCGGCCTGCCCCAGGACAAGGTACGCCTGACGCTGTCGGGCGTCGGCGGCGCGTTCGGTGCCCGCGAGGACCTGTCGATGCAGGCGCACGCCTGCATGCTGGCCCTGCGCCTGAACCGCCCGGTCAAGATCGTCTACGGTCGCGAGGAGTCGTTCTTCGGCCACGTGCACCGCCACCCGGCCTGGATGCGCTACGAGCACGGCGCCACCCGCGATGGCCGGCTCGTCTACGTCAAGGCCGACATCCTGCTGGACGGGGGCGCGTACTGCTCCTCGTCGCCCGCCGTGGTGGGCAACGCCGCGTCGCTGGGCGCGGGCCCGTACGAGGTGCCGAACGTGCGGGTGGACGCCACCGGCGTCTACACCAACAATCCGCCGTGCGGCGCGATGCGCGGCTTCGGCGCGGTGCAGGCCTGTTACGCCTACGAGTCGCAGATGGACCGCCTGGCCGAGGCGTGCGGCCTGTCCCCCGTCGAGATCCGCGTGCGCAACGCCGTCTCGCAGGGCTCCCGCCTGATCACGGGCCAGCTGATCGACTCTCCGGCCCCGCTCGCGGACATGCTGCGCGATCTGGAGGCCATGCCGCTGCCCTCCGGATCATCCGAGGACCTGCGGTCCATGCCGGGCGGCGTCTCCCAGACCACGCACGGCGAGTCCGTGCGCCGTGGCGTCGGCTACGGCGTCGGGATCAAGAACATCTGCTTCTCCGAGGGCTTCGACGACTTCTCCACGGCCAGGGTGCGGGCCGAGCTGGTCGGCGGGGAGCCGCACGTCACGGTGCACACGGCGGCGGCCGAGGTGGGCCAGGGCCTGGTGACGCTCCAGGCCCAGATCGCCCGCACCGAGCTGGGCATCGCCGACGTCCGCGTGGCCGCCGCCGACACCACGGTGGGCTCGGCGGGCTCGTCATCTGCCTCCCGGCAGTCGTACGTCACCGGTGGAGCGGTGAAGGCCGCCTGCGAGGCCGTACGGGAGCGGTTCAACGGGCTGCCCGCCAGGGAGGCACTGGAGAAGTTCGGGCCGATCGAGGAGACGCGCGAATACCGGCACCGCCCCACGTACCCGATGGACCCGCTCACCGGCCAGGGCGACTCGCACACCCAGCTCGCGTTGTGCGTGCACCGGGCCGTCGTGGACGTGGACGTGGAGCTGGGCCTGGTCAAGGTGGTCGAGCTGGCGGCGGTGCAGGACGTGGGCCGGATCCTGAACCCGCAGGCGCTGGAGGGCCAGATCCACGGCGGTTCGGCGCAGGGGCTCGGGCTGGCGCTCATGGAGGAGATCCAGATCCGCGACGGCCTGCTGCTGAACCCGTCCTTCACGGACTACTTGATCCCCACCATCCTCGACATGCCGCCCATGACGATGAAAATCCTGGAAAATCCAGACCCGGCGGCTCCGTACGGGCTGCGCGGCGCGGGCGAGCCCCCGACCCTCTCCTCCACCCCGGCCATCGCGGCCGCGGTACGCGCGGCTACCGGGCTCCGGTTGACGCGCGTTCCGATTAGGCCGGAAGATATCGCGTTGTTCGATAAGGGGATCGACAAGGGGGTATCTGATGGCAAGCTCGCGTGAAGCGGCCGAGGCGGAGTTCAGGCGCTTCGACACCGATGGCGACGGGTTGCTGACCGCCGGCGAGATCCGGCAGGCCAACGAGGCGCTGGGCGCGCACGGCGCGTCCGAGAGCGAGATCGAGGCGTTCATCAAGTCCGCCGACAACGACGGCGACGGGACGATCGGGCTCGAGGAGTTCGTCGGCCTGGTGGGCCACGGGCGGCACGAGAAGGCGTGAGCCGGTCCCCCGCCCGGTAGGCCACCCGGCATTCCTCCACTCGCAAGGGGAATGGCGGTGCTCGACAGTCGGCTGACCGGGCGGAGGACCACCGAGCTCTTCGGCTAGCGCACGTCGGCGCTGTTGCAGGCCACGCCGTTGTTGTCGACGTCGGTGTACCAGGAATATTCCTCGTGGGTGCCCTTGTAGTAGGGGCCGTCGCCGGCGGCCACGGCTTCCTTGCAGCTCGCGTAGCGCTTGTCGAGGGCCCGCCCCGTCCCGCCCGGCCGCGTCGCGCCGGTGCCCGTCGCGCCGGAAGTGGCAGGACCGGTGCCGGTCGTGCCGGAGGTGGCCGGAGGGGTGCCGGTCGTGCCGGTCGAGGCGGGGGTGGTCGGCGAGGTGGAGCCCGGCGCCGGGGACGGCCCGGTGTTGCTCGGGCCCGGGCTCGGTGTCGTGCCGATCAGGCGGGTGACCAGCGCGTCGGCCTCCTCCTTGGTGTAGCCCGCGATGCTCATGCTGTCGCCGTCCAGGCTCTGGGTGACGACGGGCGCGGCCAGCACGGTCTTGGGCACGCCCGGGTCCTCGGGCGCCAGCACGATCGCCACCTGCCGCTGGTCGGGCACCAGCTCGTCGAGGAGCTGCACCAGCCGATCCTTGAACGCCGGCGCGATCGCGATGCGCACGGAGTATTGGCCGTCCTTCTCACGCACCGGCTCGATCTGCTGCACGGCGCCGACCGTGACGCCGTCCTCCAGCAGGTAGCAGGTGCGCTGCTCCTCGTCGAGCACGGCCGGGTCACCCGGGCAGGGCGCGGCCTTGGTCTCCCTGACGGGGGCGAAGTGGATGGGCACGGCGAGCCGCAGCGGGGGCGTGCCGCCTAACAGCGGCGTGTCGGGGCTCCTGGTCATCAAAACCGCCACCGTGCCGAGCACTCCGGCGACCAGCACGACGAGGACCAGCGAGACGATCAACACGATGGTGGTGAGTCTGCTGGCCTTAGGCTCCCCCGGATCCGCGGGTGGCGGCTCTTCCGGCTTGTCCATCGATGACGACCCCATCCTGACGTTCGGGCTGCCGGTGAGCCTATCGAGGACCGGCGGGAGCAGGGTAATCAGTTGACTTCCCCCCGCCATAAATGACGGGGATTCTCCCGCCTCGCGGCGGGGTGTTTACTGCTGCTTCTACGCCGCTTGCGTGGCGCAGGTTTCGGGCGGTGCCAGGGTCGGGATTGCCTCGCCTGGTCTTACCTGCCCTTCACAGTCGTTTCGGGTGTCCGCCAGCCCGGCGGCCACGTCGTTCGGGGGCCTCAGGCGGATGCCTTCGGCGAGGATGTTGAGTGCGGCGGCGATGTCGCAGTCGTGGTGTTCGCCGCAGCAGGGGCAGTCCCATGCGCGGACGTCCAGGGCGAGTTTCCCGATCTCCCAGCCGCAGCAGAGGCAGAGCTGGGAGGAGGGATACCAGCGGTCGATGGTGATGAACGCGCGGCCGTATCGGGCTGCTTTGCCTTCCAGGAGCCGCAGGAACGCGCCCCAGGAGGCGTCGTTGACGGACTTGGCGAGCATGCCCCGTGCCAGGCCCCGCACGGCCAGCCCTTCGACCGTTACCGCTTGGTTCTCGCGGATGATCGTGGTGCTGGTCTGGTGGAGGAAGTCTCGGCGGGCGTCGGCGACTTTGGCGTGCTGACGGGCGACTTTGATCCGGGCCTTGGTGCGGTTGGCGCTCCCCTTCTTCTTGCGTGACAGGGCACGCTGGAGTTTCTTGAGCTTGCGTTCCCGGCGGCGCAGCCACTTCGGGTTCGCGATCTTCTCGCCATCAGAAGTGACCGCGTAGTGCGTCAGACCGAGATCGATCCCGGTCTCGGTGTCAAGGTGCGGGAGCTTGTGGGCGTCGTCGTCGAGTTCGATGACGAAGGAGGCGAAGTATCTGCCCGCG
This sequence comes from Nonomuraea marmarensis, assembly GCF_043197025.1. Classification (NCBI taxonomy): domain Bacteria; kingdom Bacillati; phylum Actinomycetota; class Actinomycetes; order Streptosporangiales; family Streptosporangiaceae; genus Nonomuraea; species Nonomuraea marmarensis. Next base: position 59,000 of record NZ_JBICRM010000001.1, on the reverse strand, counting down.
GCGTCCTTGATGACCGTCACGCTGAACGGTGGAGCGGGTAGCTCGCGCGACCACCGGACCTCGATCTCGCCGATCTTCGCAAGATACAGGGTGCCGCCGGCGCGGAGCTTGAAGGCATTGAACCTTTCCCGGTGATCGTTGATCACGCTGGGTAGCTCCCGGACGGCTCTTGCCTCCTGGCCACAGACATGGGTGAAGCCCCTGCTAGAACTGGTCTTTGCGAAGAGATCAAGTTCACAGCGAGAGGCTTCACTTGCCGTCCAGTATCACCTACACCGCCGTGCTCGACGTCCGCCGGGAGACCGTGCTGCACCTGTCGCACCTGCTGCGCCAGCGCCGCCACAGGGTCGGCACGCGCAAGAACCGGCGAGCATTGGGGTGCTTCAAACAGGCCGTCATGGTGCTCCGCTGGTTTCTGGACGGCACCCGCGTCAAGCAGCTGACCAGGGATAACAACATTGGTAGATCGACGGCCTATCGGCTGCTGCACGAGGGCATCGACGTCCTGGCCGCGCAGGCACCGGATCTGAAGACCGCGCTGGAGCGCGCCGCCGAGGCCGGGCTGACGCATCTCAATCTGGACGGCACACTGATCCACACCGACCGAATCTCCACCCCCGGACCCAACGGCGCCGACCTGTACTGGTCGGGCAAGCACAAACACCATGGCGGCAACCTCCAGGTCATCTCCGCTCCGGACGGCTGGCCGATCTGGGTGTCGGCGGTCCGGCCGGGGCGTGAGCACGACCTGACCTGCGCCCGTACCCATGGCCTGGTGGAAGCCCTGTCGCTCGCCGCCACCGAGACCGATCTGATCACGCTCACCGACCTGGGATACGAGGGTGCCCGGGAGATGTTCAGGATGCCGTTCAAGAAGCCCAAGGACGGCCTGCTCACCGAGCCGCAGCGCTCGTTCAACCAGCTCCTGCGCGGCATCCATGGAATCGGCGAACGGGCGAACACCCTGCTCAAGACCACGTTCAAGGCCCTGCGCCGAGTCAGCCTCGACCCGAGCCGGATCATCCAGATCGCCGCCGCGGCCCTCGTCCTGCTTCAGCTGGAGCACGGACGGACCGTGTAAGGCAATCACGAACCGCCATGACCGGTTACAGGGAAAGGTTCAGTGGTGGTGAACCGGGCCGACTGGCGGTGATCACGGCGAGACTTGAACACGGGCAGACCCATCTTCGGGCCTTTGCGCTTCCCCGACACCGAGTCGAAGAAGTTCTTGTACGCCACATCCAGGTCCCGCAGCGACTGCTGCAACGGCACCGGGGACACCTCCCCCAGCCATTCCCGCTCAGGGGTCCGCTTCGCGGCGGTGATGCAGATCTGCTGCAACTGCGTGCCGCTGATCCGCGTCCGGCCGGCCTTCCACGCGGCCTTGCGCCGGGCGAGCGCGTCGTTCCACACCGCGCGGACACACCCGAACATCCGGGCCAGCGACTCCCGCTGAGGGGCGTCCGGATACAGCCGGTAGTTGTAGCGCAGCTTCACCGAACACCACCCCCTCGCGACACTTACGTCCCACAGACTCGAACATATTATCATCTGGTCTATGACACCGTCAGGCGAATACCGGCACGGCAGGCATGTGGTTTCCGCGATGCACGTCCACCTGGTCTTCGTGACCAAATACCGCAGGAACGTGTTCAACGACGAGATGCTGCGCCGCTGCGAAGAAATCATGATCGAGGTCTGCGACAGCTTCGAGGCCGAACTGCGCGAGTTCAACGGCGAGGACGACTACGTCCACCTGCTCGTCCACTACCCGCCAAAGGTCGCGATCTCCAAACTCGTCAACTCCCTGAAGGGCGTCTCCTCGCTCTACCTGCGCAAGGAATTCACCGGCCGCGTCAACCATGCCATCATGCACGGCCACTTCTGGTCACCCAGCTACCTCGCCGCCTCCTGCGGCGGAGCACCACCGACCATCATCAACGCCTACATCGAACAACAGCGCCGGCCAACCTGACCGTCCCCGCGCTACGCGCTCCGGGCTGCCCCGCCTTCCGGCGGGCCCTGTACGCGCACGGCATCCCCCTGACGGTGACCGCATTCATCCCTGGCCTGAGCTGAGGGCCGAGGCTTTCTGCGGGCCTTCGGTAAATAATCCTCACCGATCGGCGAGGCGAGGGGAAGAATGGAGGCAGTAGCGCGAGATATCGGGAAGAGTTGTCCCATGAAGGTCGGTGTTCCCCTAGAGGTCAAGAACAGCGAATATCGAGTGGCGCTGACCCCCGCGGGGGTGCACGAGCTGGTGCGCCACGGCCATCAGGTCTTCGTCGAGCGGGAGGCGGGGGCCGGCTCCTCGATCCCCGACGCCGACTTCGTCTCGGCGGGCGCCGTCATGATCCCGGAGGCGGACGAGCTCTGGGCCACCGCCGACCTGGTCATGAAGGTCAAGGAGCCGATGCCGGAGGAATATCACCGGCTGCGCAAGGGGCAGGTGCTGTTCACGTACCTGCATCTGGCGGCCTCGCGGGAGTGCACGCGGGCGCTGCTCGACGCGGGCACCACCGCGATCGCCTACGAGACCGTGCAGACCCCGGACGGCGCGTTGCCGCTGCTCGCCCCCATGTCCGAGGTGGCGGGCCGGCTGGCGCCGCAGGTGGGCGCGTACCACCTGATGCGCTCGGCGGGCGGCAGGGGCGTGCTGATGGGCGGTGTGCCCGGCGTGCGCGCGGCGCACGTCGTCGTGATCGGCGCGGGCGTGTCCGGGATGAGCGCCGCCGCCATCGCCCTCGGCATGCAGGCCGAGGTCGTGCTGCTCGACAAGAACATCGACAAGCTGCGCCAGGCTGACGTGATCTACCGGGGCCACTGCCAGACCGTCGCCTCCAACACCCTGGAGATCGAGCGCGCGGTGCTGGAGGCGGACCTGGTCATCGGCGCGGTCCTGGTGCCCGGCGCCAGGGCTCCCGAGCTGGTGAGCAACGAACTGGTGAGCCGGATGAAGCCGCGGTCGGTGCTGGTGGACATCTCGATCGACCAGGGTGGCTGCTTCGAGGACTCCCGGCCGACCACGCATGAGCAACCGACGTACCGGGTGCACGACTCGATCTTCTACTGCGTGGCCAACATGCCGGGCGCGGTGCCGCACACCTCGACATTCGCCCTGACGAACGTCACGCTCCCGTACGCGCTGGCCATCGCCGACCAGGGCTGGCAGCGCGCCCTGCGCGAGGACCGGGCGCTGGCGCTCGGCCTGAGCACCCACGAGAGCCGCCTGACCAGCCGCCCGGTGGCCGAGGCGCACGGGCTGGAGGCCACGCCCCTGGGGGCCGTGATCGGCTGACCCGTTCTGTCCATCCTCGCCAGAAAGAGTTACGCTAAGTAGCGATCAATTACTTAGAGTGACAGATGGAGCGATGATGTCCCGGAAAGACTTCCGCGAGAGCGCGGAGCGGAACTTCAACGACCTGGACGCCGACGGCGACGGCTTCCTGACCAGGTACGACTACATGGCCCTGGCCCAGCGGCGGCTGGAGCAGACCGGCGTGCCCGCCGACACACCCGAGGGCGAGGCGGTCGTGGACGCGTTCCTCAACGCCTGGGACACCCACGCCCGCGCCCTGGACACCGACCGGGACGGGCAGATCAGCAAGGAGGAGTACGTCCAGTCCTTCGAGACGCTGGTGCGCACCGGCGCCCTCGAAGCGGTGCTGGCGCCGATCTCCCAGGCCACCTTCGCCGTGGCCGACCGCGACAACGACGGCTGGATCAGCATCGAGGAGTTCCGCTCCGTGTGGAACCGCCCGGGCACCGACCTCGCCGCGGCCTTCTCCAGGGTGGACGCCGACGGCGACGGGCGCATCTCCTTCGAGGAGTACGCCCGCGCCCGCCAGGGCCTGCTCATCGGCGACCACTGACCGGGCGCGGCTCAGGGCCCGCGGCCGCGGGGGGCGGGCCCTGAGCCCTTGGACTACTGCTGGGACTGGCTCGGCGACGGGGCGAGGGTCTCCGTCGGCGCCTGCTGCTGGCCCGTGGGCGCGGGCGGCAGCGGAGCCTGGTCGGCCGTGGTGGTGATGGCGTCGGGACCGCCGCAGGGGGCGCCGGGCTCGGGCGTGTCCGCGCCGTTCTGGTATTTCTTGATGAACGCCCCGAGCTTCGGGTCCTCAGGGCTCTGCAGCTTGAGCTGGTGCCCCCACGACGACGCGACCACCGGCGAGGGCAGGTTGGGGAACGGGCTGACCAGCATGTAGTCCTGCTGGCCCGTCGACGACGCCACTTCCTTCAGCTTGTCGATCTGCGCCTTGGGCAGGTCGGGCCGGTAGGTGATCCAGACGGCGCCGTGCTCCATCGAGTGCACGGCGTGCTCGGAGTGGATCGGCTTGTCGTAGATCGCGCACTGCTGCCAGTAGTTGTTGTGCTCGCCGCCCACCGGCGGCGTCTCCTTGTACTTGACCGAGGCCGCCACATGCTGCCCGGCGTCGTACTTGACGCTGGTCACCGCATCCAGCGAGGTCTCGCGAGCCTGGTTGACCAGGTAGAAGCCGACCACGCCGACGAGCACCACGATGATGAGCCCGCCCGTGCCCCACATCAGCACCGCGGCGCGGCGTTGTTTGCTCTGCTGGGCGGCCCGCATCTGCTGCAGATGCTCGCGCCGCGCCTGCGCCTTCTCCTTCGTCATCGTTCCTCCATCGGCGTACCAACTCCGGGTCACCCTATGCCCTCCTGGCGTATGCGGAGAATAAGAGCCTTATAAGCGTGCGATCACGACCTCTCCCCCAGGTGGGTACGCTGGACGGGCCATGGAAAAGCCCGTGAGAAAACCAGTCCTGATCATCTGCGGCGTGCTGGTGCTCGCCGTGGCCGCGTTCCTGTTGTTCGGCCGTGACGGCACGCCGGGTGACGCGTCGCCGGAGGCCGGGTTCGCCCGCGACATGGCCACGCATCACGCGCAGGCGGTCGACATGGCGTTCACCGTCAGGGACAAGGGTCCCGCCAAGGAGATCAGAAACCTGGCCTTCGACATCATCAGCACCCAGTCCAACCAGCGCGGCATGTTCCAGGGCTGGTTGCAGCAGTGGGGGCTCGACCAGGCGACCGACCAGCGGCCGATGGCCTGGATGAGCGGCCACGGGCACGGCGGCGCGGCGGCCGCTCCTGGGATCGCGCCCGGCGCGATGCCCGGCATGGCCACGCCGCAGGAGCTGACCAAGCTCAAGGAGGCCCAGGGCACGCAGGCCGAGGTGTTGTTCCTGCAGCTGATGATCCGCCATCACGAGGGCGGCGTGCAGATGGCCCAGGGCCTGCTCAAGCTGTCCACGCGGCCCGAGGTGGTGAGCATGGCGCAGAAGATCGTCCAGGGACAGAGCGGGGAGATCAAGCTCATGACGGAGCTGCTGCGGCAGCGTGGCGCGCAGCCCTATCCGTCCATCGTGAAGTGATGCGCCCCGACGCCGTCGTCGTGGGGTCGGGGCCCAACGGGCTCGTCGCCGCCGTCATGCTGGCCCGCGCCGGGCGCAGGGTGCTGCTGCTGGAGGCGGCCGAGCGGTTCGGCGGCGGGCTGCGGTCCGGCGAGCTGACGCTGCCGGGGCGAGTGCACGACCTGGGCGCGACCGTGATGGCGATGGCGCTGGCGTCTCCCGCGTTCCGCTCGTTGGAGCTCAAGGGGGTCGAGTTCGCCCATCCTGCGGTGGTCGCGGCCCATCCGCTCGACGATCGCCCGGCCGTGCTCGTGCACCGCGACCCGCGCCGCACCGCCGAGGGGCTCGGGCGTGACGCGGGCGCATGGCTGGCGACCGTCGGAGCGACGGCCCGGGCCGGGTTCCCGCTGGTGGAGCTGCTGCTCAAGCCGCTGGGACCGTGGGGGACAGGGCCTTCGCGGCCAGGGTGGGTGGGGCCGCGGGTGCTCGCGCAGGCGGTCAGGTTCGGGCTGGCGGGGGTGTTGCCCGCCACGACGTTCGCCAGGCGGGCGTTCAGGACCGTGGAGGGGCGGGCGCTGATCGCGGGCATGGCCGCGCACTCGATGCTCGACCTGCGCTCGCCCATCAGCGCCGGCTACGGCCTGCTGCTGGCGTCCCTGGCCCACCTGGTGGGCTGGCCGCTGGTACGGGGCGGGTCGCAGGTGCTGGCAGACGCCCTCGTGGCCGAGCTCAGGTCGCTGGGCGGCGAGGCGGTCACCGGTCACCGCGTACGGCGGCTGGCGGAGCTGGACGCGCCGACCGTGGTGCTCGACGTGTCGCCCAGGCAGCTCCTCACGATGGCCGAGTGGCCCGCGGGCTATCGCAGGCGGCTCCAGCGCTTCCGCTATGGGCCCGGGGTGTTCAAGGTGGACTGGGCGCTGGACGGGCCGGTGCCGTGGCGGGATCCGGCGGTTGCCGGCGCGGGCACGGTGCACCTGGGCGGGACGCTGGAGGAGATCGCGCTCAGCGAGGCGGAGATGGCCGCCGGACGGCACTCGCCGCGCCCGTACGTGCTGCTCGTCCAGCCGTACGCGGCCGATCCGACCAGGGGCGGGCACACGCTGTGGGCCTACTGCCACGTCCCCAACGGCTCGCCGGTGGACATGACGGACGCCATCGAGACCCAGATCGAGCGGTACGCCCCCGGGTTCCGCGACCGCGTGCTGGCCAGGCACACGATGGGCCCGGCCGACCTGGAGGCGCTCAACCCCAACCTGGTCGGAGGGGACATCGGCGGCGGGCTGGCCGGCCTGGTCCAGTTCGTCAGGCGGCCCGTGTGGTCACCGGCGCCGTGGCGCACGCCGTTGCCCGGCGTGTTCCTCTGCTCGGCCTCGACGCCGCCGGGCGCCTCCGTGCACGGCATGGGCGGCTGGCAGGCCGCCCGCCTCGCCCTGCGCGACTAGGAGCCCGCCTCCCCGGACGGCCCCGCGGCGTTCAACTCCTCGGCGAGTGCGGCCGCGAAGGCGTCCACGTCGGTCTCCGTGGTGTCGAACGCGCACATCCACCGCACTTCGCCGGTGGCCTCGTTCCACGTGTAGAACCGGAACCGCTTGCGCAGCCGCTCGGCCACGTCCCCGGGCAGCACCGCGAACACGGCGTTGGCCTCGACGGGCCGGGACACCTCGACGCCCGGGAGGCCCCGGACGGCCTCGGCCAGCCGCCGCCCCATGGCGTTGGCCTGCCGTGCGTTCCGCGACCACAGATCCCCCGACAGCAGCGCCTCGAACTGCGCCGACACGAACCGCATCTTCGACGACAGTTGCATGAACGTCTTGCGGAGGTAGTCGATCCCGCTGGCGGCCTCGGGGTTGAGCACGACGATCGCCTCGCCGTACAGGAGCCCGATCTTCGTGCCGCCGAAGGAGAGCACGTCGACGCCCGCGTCGGTGGTCAGCGCCCGCATCGGGACGTCCAGGGCGGCGGCGGCGTTCGTCAGGCGGGAGCCGTCGAGGTGCACGAGCAGGCCCAGGTCGTGGGCGTGTGAGCAGATCGCGGCGACCTCGGCGGGCGTGTAGAGGGTGCCCAGCTCGGTGGTGTTGGAGATCGACACCACACGCGGCTGGGCCCGGTGCACGTCGCCGAACCCCCACGCCTGCCGGTCGATCAGCTCGGGCGTCAGCTTGCCGTCGGGCGTGGGCACGGTCAGCAGCTTGATGCCGCCCGCCACCTCGGGCGCGCCGCCCTCGTCGGTGTTGATGTGGGCGCTCTCCGCGCAGATGACCGCCTCCCAGTGGGCGGTCATGGCGCGCAGCGAGACGACGTTGGCGGCCGTGCCGTTGAACACCGGCCACGCCTGCGCCCGCTCGCCGAAGTGCCGCTTGAAGACGTCCTGGAGCGCCTCGGTGTAGACGTCGTCGCCGTAGGAGATCTGGTGGCCGCCGTTGGCCGTGGCGATGGCCTGGAGGATCTCGGGGTGGACGCCCGCGTAGTTGTCGCTGGCGAACGCCTTGAGCTGGGGGTCGTGCCGGGGAATCAAGAAGTCAGGTCCAATCGGGTGCCGTTGATTTCGGTGGCGGGGCGGTCGTAGAGGCCGCCGATCGCCGTCGCCAGGTCGTTGACGTCGGTGAAGCCGGGGAACCCGCCCTCCGGCCGCTCGGCCCGCATGGCGTCGTTCACCAGGGCCTTGACCACCAGGATGGTCGCCGCGCTGGGAGTGTCCTTGAGCGCGTCGGCCAGGGAGAGCGTCCACGCCTCCGCCGCGGCCTTGGCCGCCGCGTAGACGGCGCCGCCCGCGGTGGGGTGCCCGGCCGCCTTGGCGGAGACGATCACGAAGCGCCCGTTGTCACTGCGGCGCAGCAGCGGCTCGAAGGCCAGCGACACGTGCTGGAGCGTGCGGATCAGCAGGTCGTGCAGCAGGTCCCAGTCGTCGAGGCTGGTCTCGGCGAACGTGCCGGACCCGCGCCACCCGCCGACCAGATGCACCACGCCGTCGAGGCGCCCGTGCTCGCGATCGATCCGGTCCGCCAGGTCTTGTACGGCCGCACGATCGAGCAGGTCGACGTCGTCCTTGTCGACACCGATCACGGTGTCACCATTCTTCCGGAAATATTCGGAAACAGCAGCACCTGTGGGCCCTGCTGCCCCGGTAACCAGAATGATCATGCTCGGAGTCCCTTAGTCGATTCGACCACATCGGCCAGCTTACGGCGCAGCGCCTCGTAGAACATGCTCAGCGGGAACTCGTCCGCCAGCACCGCGTCCACCTTGGCCTTCTGCTCCTCCGGCAGCGCCTGGACCCCCTTCGCCCAGGTCGAGCCGGGATGCGGCTGCACATAGGAGCTCACCAGCTCGTACGCCGCCAGCCAGTGCGCCAGCTTGGACCGGTCGATGCTGTCCCGATACAGCTTCTCGACCTCGCCCCGCAGATCGGCGACCCCGTCGGCCACCCGCTCCCAGTCGATCGTCAGCCGGTTGTCCGTCCACCGCACGACGTCGTTGCGATGCAGGTACGCGAACAACAACTGCCCCCCGAGCCCGTCATAGTTCCGCACCCGCTCCCCGGTGACCGGGAACCTGAATAGCCGGTCGAACAGGATCGCGAGCTGGACGTACCGGGCGTGCGGCACCCCCTGCCCCGCCAGCTTCACCGCCTCCCCGAACGCGGTCAGGTCGCAGCGCAGCTCCTCCAGCGAGTACAGCCAGTACGGCATCCGCTGCTTGATCATGAACGGGTCGAACGGCAGGTCGCCATGGCTGTGGGTGCGGTCGTGGACCAGATCCCACAACACGAACGTGTCCTGCGCCAGCCGCTGCGACGCCAGCAGTCGTTCGGCGTCGGGCGGCAGGTCCAGCTTGAGCGTGTCGGCCGCGGCCCTGGACACCCGCCTGAACCTGGCGGCCTCCCGGTCGGCGAAGATCCCGCCCCAGGTGAACCGCCCCGGCGCCGTGCGCACCGCGACCGTCTCGGGGAACAGCACGGCCGAGTGCGTGTCGTAGCCGGAGGTGAAGTCCTCGAACGCGATCGGCACGAACATCGGGTTGTCGTAGCCGCCCGCCTCCAGCCGGGCCAGCCAGCCGGGCCAGATCGTACGGACCCAGACGGCTTCGAGGTTGCGGCCGGGGTTCCCGTTCTGCGTGTACATGGGGAAGACGACGACGTGTTCCAGGCCGTCTTCGCGCTGGGTGTCGGGGTGGAACAGGTTGAGCGAGTCGAGGAAGTCGGGCACCCCGAGATCCTGGTCGGCCCACTTGGCGAGATCGTGCTGAACGGCCTGGAGGTAGGCAGCGTCATGCCGGAAATATCCCGAAATTTCGCCCACCCGCTCGGCGATCACGCCCACCAGGGCCTTCGCCCGCTCCTTCTCCTCCGGCACCGACCCGTCCTTGGCCTGGAGCGGCCTGAGCTCCTCGACGGCCGATTTGAGCGGGGCGAACAGGGCTACCTTGTCCTGGTGCCGGGCCTCGTCCCGGGCCTCGGAGCCGCCGTCCGGGACGCGGGCGGCCCAGGTGATGACGTTCGTCCAGAGCGTGCGGTGGTCGTAGTCCTCGATGGAGTCGTCACCGAACAGATCGGAGTCGGCGAACACGACCACGCGGCCCCGGCCGTGCCTGACGGCGACGGCCAGCGGCGCACCCGCCGGGTCAGCGGCCGGCGAGGTCGCGAACAACACGCTCGCGCCCTCGCCGGACGTCCCTGTGGAGCCGAGCGTCCCACCGGAGGCCGGCGCGACGTCGGGGGCGGGCGTGGCGCGGCCGGTCAGGCTCAGGACGCCGGAGCGGTAGAAGCAGGCCGTGCGCACCCCGGCGAGCAGCCCGTCCGTGGTGGCGCGCTCGGCCAGCACCCAGGTGGCTACGTCCCGGTGCGCGTGCTTCGGGTCGCGCACGGTCGTGTGCCGCACGCCGACCCCGAAGCGGGCGAGCAGCTCGTCCAGGTTGTTGCCGTACTTGTCCTGCTCCTCCTCGGCCAGCACCACCAGCCCGCCGCCACCGGCCACGAAGCCCTGGACGGCGTCCAGCTCGGCTCCCGAGAAGACGGGACTGCCCTGCCCGGTCGTCCGCTCCCACCGCTCCCCCGACGGATGCGCGATCACCAGCACGTCCTGTCCCGACAGGACCTCAGGATCCAGCGCCCCGGACGTGTGGGCCGTGACCGTGTGTCCCAGGTGCCGCAGCAGCCCGGCCGCGCGGGCGTAGCTGTTGTCGTCGGGATGCGCGGGATTGATGGCCTCGGCCACCTCGCGCCGCACGGTCCACGCCTCGTTGTGAGCCTCGTCGAACAACACCCGGGGGAACGAATGCATGAAATATCTCCTGTATCTACCACCTTCTTACGGAAAATATACACACGAATCGCGGGTGCCCCAGCAATCCCTCAGGCGGCGCCCGGCCGTACGACGCCGGACTCGTACGCGAAGACCACGGCCTGCGCCCGGTCGCGCAGGGACAGCTTCATCAGCACCCGAGCCACGTGCGTCTTGACCGTGGCCTCCCCGACGTACAGATCGCGGGCGATCTCCGCGTTCGTGAGCCCGCGCGCCAGCAGCCGCAGCACCTCCAGCTCGCGCGGTGTCAGCTCGGCCAGCCTGGGCGAGGGCGTCGGCTCCGCCCGGCCGGCGAACGTGGCGATCACCCGCCTCGTCACGGCCGGGTCGAGCAGCCCGTCACCGGAGTGCACCACCCTGATCGCCTCCAGGAGCTGCTCCGGCGGCGACACCTTCAGCAGGAACCCGCTGGTGCCGGCGCGCAGCGCGGCGTAGAGGTTCTCGTCGGTGTCGAACGTGGTCAGCGTGATGACCTTGGGCGGCGACGGCGTGTCGAGCAACTCCTTGGCCGCCGACAGGCCGTCGAGCCTGGGCATCGAGATGTCCATGAGGACGATGTCCGGCCGGGTGCGCCTGGCCACCGCGATGGCCTCGCGCCCGTCGGCCGCCTCGCCGACGACTTCCATGCCGGGGTCGCTGTCGACGACCATGCGCAGCCCGGCCCTGACCATCGCCTGGTCGTCGGCGATGACTATGCGAATGCCCACAAGCCGGAGGGTAGACGCCGGGTGCCCGCCTTGAACACCCGGGCGCAGCCGTACGCAAGTGAGTTACAAGTCATGACACCTGGACGCTCTGCCTGATGCGGGTCTGGGTGGCGTCGTCGCAGGTGGCCTTGGCGCAGAAGTACATCACGAGCATGGTCTTCGGCCGGCGGTCGATGACGTAGCTCACGAAGCCCAGCCTGGTGCCGGTGGCCGGGTCGTGCAGCGCCCCGTCGAAGCGGGTGGCGGGGCTGGTGCCGGCCTGGTCCTGTACGGGTTTCTCGACGTCGACCTGGCCCGGCAGCAGGGCTTCCATCTTGGCCTTCATCTGCTCGGAGTTGCCGCTGGCGTCGAGGGTGTCGGAGACCTGGACGTACACGCCGGAGGCGCTGTCGGGATCGTCGGCGACGATCGAGGAGACCGCCGACCAGTCCGCGCCCGGCCCGGCCACGAACAGGGACTCGAACTCGGTGGCGTGCGGGGAGACCACCGCGAACAGGTCCTGGTGGGTGCGTACGGTCCAGTCGCCCGGATATTCGAACGTGAGCGGCGCGGCGGAGCTGGTCTGGTAGCGGGACCAGGTCTCGCTGCGGTGGTTCATGATGATCATCGCGACCAGCGCGAGCGCCGCGACGGCGGCGACCAGCGTGGCCGCGACAATCGGGATACGGCCGGGACGCCTGCTGGGCGTGGAGGGCTGCGTGAGCGGGCCGGGCCCGCTGAGCTGAGCGCTCGCCGAAGCCTGCGCGAACGGGGAGGCGAGCTGCGGACCCGAGTGCGGCCCGGAGGTGGGGCCCGGGTGGGGCACGGGATGCGGCCCTGAATGCGGGCCGGCGCTGGGGCGGGGCACGAAGGGCGGGCTCGTGTGGGGGCCGCTGGCCGGGTCGGGCTGGTTGCCGCCGATCGCGTCACGCAGCGCGGTCACGAACTCCGTGCAGCTCGCGTAGCGCTGCTCGGGCGCCTTGGCCAGGGCGCGCATCATCACGGCGTCGATCTGCGGCGGCAGCTCGGGCCTGAGCTGCGACAGCGGCGTGGGCGTCTCGGCCAGGTGGGCCCAGAGCAGTGCGATGTCGTTCTCACGCTGGAACGGCAGCCGCGCCGACAACGCCTCGTAGATGACGCAGGCCAGCGCGTACTGGTCGCAGCGGCCGTCGATGTGCTCCTTGTTGATCTGCTCGGGCGACATGTAGCGGGGCGTGCCGATGAACTGGTCGGTCTGGGTCAGCCCGGAGATCGACGAGCGGTGCTTGGTGATGCCGAAGTCGGTGAGGTAGACGTGGTTGTCGGCCAGCAGGATGTTGGCCGGTTTGACGTCCCGGTGGATCAGGTCGTGCGCATGGGCGGCGTCGAGCGCGGCGGCCACCTGGGCGAAGATCTGGTTCCCCTGGCCGATCGGCAGCGGCCCCCTGTCGTAGATGAGACGGCGCAGGTCGAGGCCGTCGACGTAGCGCATGGCGATGTAGAGAACGCCGTCGGCGTCGGCGTTCGCCTCGTAGATCGGGATGATGTTGGGGTGCTCGATACTGGCGACCGTCCTGGACTCCAGGATGAACCGCTGCCTGAACCGGTCGTCGACGCTGAGCACCGGGTTGAGGATCTTCAGCGCGACCCGGCGGCTCAACCTCGGGTCGAGCGCCAGATAGACGACGGCCATGCCGCCCTTGCCGACGATGTCCTCGATGTAGTACCCGGCCACCTCCTGGCCGATGAGCGATCTTTCGTTCAATGGCATCACATCTCGATGGGGTGGCCGCAGTAGCCGCAGAAGCGATGCGCCGGCCCGAGTCTCATGCCGCACGAGGTGCAGTATTTGATCGCCGGATCCGGCGCGGTCATCACCTGCTGCTGTTGCGGGACCACTTGGAACGACTGCGACCGCCGTACGACCACGGTCTGGTTGGCACCGTCGTCGAGCGGTGGACCGGCCGCCACTGGTTGTGGCAGTCCTGTCGGTCTCTCAGGAGTGCGGCGGCGCCACAACAAATACGCCCCACCCCCGGCCGCTATGAAAAGTATCCCGGCCGCCACGATGAACGGCCACAGCGGCGTGGACCTGGCGGGCGGGCTCGCCGCCTGCTTCGTGCCCTGGTCCTCCGGGCCGCCCCGCTTGGCCAGCGAGGTCTTCAGCAGCGCCGCGGCCACCACGTTGCCGGGATAGAGCTCCAGCACGCGCTGGAAGCCGGGCGCGGCCTCGGTGTAGTACTTGGTGTGGTAGCGGGTCAGCGCCGCCTCGAACGCCGTGTCGATCGCGCCCCTGCGCGGCGCCACCTTGGCCGCCGCCAGGATGCCGGTGACCTCCCTGATGCCGATCATCTTGCCTTCGTTGCCGCCGCCCACGAGCAGGCCGATGACGTGGCCGTCCTTGTCGCCGATCACCGGCGCGCCGACCAGGCCCTTGTCGGCGAGGCCGCCCAGCTTGACCGGCTCGTCCACCTTCTTCTCCGGGTCCGCGAACGGCCTGCCGCCGTCTCCGGCCGCGCCGCCCTTGGCCAGGTGGGCGATCTCGACCGTGTGCGCGACGTTCGGGCCCGGCCTGCCGAGGAAGCCGGCCACGTTGGTGGGCGAGCCCTCCTGCTCGGGCACCTTGTCGGCGAGCGGCGCGGTGGGCATGCCGACGCCTCCGGCCGCCGGGGTCAGCGGGACCAGCACGGCCGGGCTGTCGGGCGTCTTGCCCGCCTTGATGCACTTGACCTGGTAGCCGTCAGGGCTGGCCGGCGACACGTTGGGGAAGGCCGTGATCTCGGTGGTCACGTCGATGATGCAGGTGGCGGTGTCGGTCTTGGGCGGGTAGCACAGCTGCAGGTGGTGGTCGAGCACGTCGTCCGAGACCTTGTGCTTCTTGTAGTCGACGGGGATCTTCACCTTGTGGTGCTCGGCGAAGATCTTGTTGGCCGCGTAGATCGCGACGTCGTTGTCGTTCACCGCCAGGCGCCGGAGCGCGACGATCGTGCCGTCGGGGTTGACGACGGTCCCGGTGCCCACGGCGAACGGGATGTCGTAGGACCGCTCCACATGTTTGATCTCACCGACATGGTCGAGCAGGGTGATCTCCACGTGGGACACGGCTTCCAACCGCACCACGGCCGGGCTCACCAGGTCGGTGATCCCGCTCGGGTGCTCATGCGCCGTGGCCGGCATCGCGATCAGCACGAGTGCGGCCGCGACGCCACCGGCAAGAGCTGTGAGGCGCGCCATCTCTCCGCTCCAAACGCAGGAATGAATCCAGGGTCCCAATCACATGCGGTAAGTCAATAGACCGCCACATAGACAAGCGCTTGCTCGGGGACATAACGTACCTGAATGGGGTACACGATCGGCGTCGATGTCGGCGGCACCTTCACCGATGTGGTCCTTAGAGGCACGTCCGGCGCGATTTCCGTGGCCAAGTGTTTGAGCACCCACTACGACCCCATCGCGGGCATCGTCACCGGCGTTACGCGCGCGCTCGGCGACCTCGACCCGGCCCAGGTCACGCGGGTGGTGCACGCCACGACGCTGGCCACCAACGCGGTGCTCGAACGCAAGGGGGTCAGGGTCGCCTATGTCACGACACAGGGCTTTCGCGCGGCCATCCCGCTCGGCCGCTACGCCCGGGTCGAGGAGGACCGGTACGACCTGCGCTTCTCGCCGCCCGCCCCGCCGGTGGCGCCGGGTGACTGCTTCGAGGTGGTGGAACGTGTCTCGGCGGGCGGCGCCGTACTGACGCCGCTGGATCTGGCTTCGGTACGGCACGCGGCGCGGGAGATCGCCCGGCGCGGCATCGAGTCGGCGGCCGTCTGCCTCCTGCATTCCTACGCCAACCCCGCACACGAGCAGCAGGTGGCGGCGATCCTGCGTGAATCGATCCCCAACGTGGTGACGTCCGCGGAGGTGTGGCCGGAGATCCGGGAATACGAACGCGCCACGACCACCATCATGTCCGCTTATATCGGTCCATTAATGGGATCTTACCTTTCGCGGCTACGAGATCGGCTGGCGGAGATCGGGATCGCCGCGCCCATCCACGTGATGGAGTCCAGCGGCGGCGTGATCTCCGCCGAACTGGCCGCTAGGCGGGCGGTGGCCACGATCGAGTCGGGTCCCGCGGCGGGGGTGCTGGCGGCGGCGGGGACCGGGTTCGCGAACGTGATCTCGTTCGACATGGGCGGCACCACCGCCAAGACGTGCGTGGTGCGCGGAGGCCGGCCGGAGATCACACACGAGTTCCACGTCGGGGGCAAGGGCAGCTTCGGCGGGCGCCGGGCGGGCACCGGGGTGCCCATCAAGACGCCCGCCATCGACCTGGCGGAGGTGGGGGCGGGCGGCGGCAGCGTCGCCTGGCTCGACCCGGCCGGCGCGCTGCGCGTCGGCCCTCATTCGGCGGGCTCTTCGCCCGGTCCCGCCTGTTACGGCCTGGGCGGCTCGGAGCCGACGGTCACGGACGCCAACCTGGTGCTCGGCTACCTCTGCTCGGCCTCGTTCCCGCTGTCGCCCGCCCTGGCGGACAAGGCCCTCGACCGGCTGGCGGGGCCGCTGGGGGTGTCGCGGGAGGAGGCCGCGTACGCCGTGCACGAGATCGTGAGCGCCTCGATGGCGTCGGCGGTGCACGTGGTGACGGTGCAACGCGGGATCGACCCGCGCGGCTTCGCCCTGGTGGCCTTCGGCGGGGCGGGGCCGATGCACGCGGCCAGGGTGGCGGAACGGTTCGGGATCGCGACGGTGGTGGTTCCGCCGCACTGCGGGGTGGCGTCGGCGGCGGGCCTGCTGTCGGGCGCCCTCTCGACGGACCGCGTCCTGTCCCGCCCGAACGCCCCCGACCCGGAGGCGATCTTCACCACGCTGGCCTCGGAAGCGGCCACGGACCTCGGGGTCTCGCTCTCGGACCCCGGCGTGCGGGTGCTGCGCTCGGTGGACATCCGCTTCAAGGGCCAGTCCCACGACCTGACCGTCGACTGGACGCCCTCCCGCGAGACCCTGGAATCCCGCTTCTTCGAGCGGTACGCCGAGGTCTACGGCATCACGCAGCAAGGCGAGATCGAGCTGGTCAGCTACCGCGTCCGCGTCACGACCCCCGCCGACCCACCGCCCCCGCCCAGCGCCGGTACGGCTCAGCGTGGTACCGCCGGCGCGAGAAGGGCTTACTTCCCGGAGGCGGGCGGCTACACGGAGGTCCCGGTCCACACCAGGGACACCATGGGGACCGGGCTCCACGGCCCGGCCATCGTCGAAGACGCCGAGTCCACGATCGTCGTCCCACCCGGCTGGACCGCCACCCTGACCGGGACCCGCGCCGTGCACCTGGTCAGGAGCGGACGATGGCCGACGCCCTGACCGCCGAGGTGCTCAGGAACGCGCTGGTGGTGGCGGCGGAGGAGGCCAGCATCGTGGTGGTGCGCTCGGCGTACTCGACGTTCATCGTCGAGGGCTCCGACGCCTCGGCCGCCGTCCTCGACGCCCGGGGCCGCCTGATCGCCCACTCCACGGCCACCACGCTCATGAACAGCATGGCGCTCAAAGCGGCCCTCCCCGAGCTCGTCAAGGACCTCCCCCTGGACACGATGAGCCCAGGCGACGTGTACGCGCTCAACGACGCCTACCGAGGCGGCGTGCACACCAACGACCTGCTCGTCTACCGCCCGGTCTTCGTCAGGGGCCACCCGGCGTACTTCACCGCCACCATGATCCACGTCTCCGACCTGGGCGGCCTGTCCGCCGGCGGCATGGCGCCCCTGGCCACGGACATCTTCCTGGAGGGCCTCCAGCTCCCCCCGGTACGCCTGGCGACGGACCGGGGAATCGACCCGGCCATGGAAGCCATCCTGAAGGCCAACAGCCGTACCCCGGGCAAGGTCATGGGCGACGTACGGGCCCTCGTGGCCGGCACGGCGGTGGCCGCCACCCGCCTGGAGGCCCTGATCGGCGAGTACGGCGAGCAGGGCCTGGCGGCGGGCATCGACGACTACCTGGACTACACGGAGACCCGAACCCGCACGGCTCTGGCCGAGTTGCCGAAGGGCCGGTTCGAGGCGGCGTACCCCATCGACGACGACGGCATAAACCCCGAAAAATACCACCACATCCGCGTGGCCGTCACCCTCGGGGACCAGGCGGTCCTGGACTTCGAGGGCACGGACCCGCAGGTCCCCGCGGCCATCAACGCCTCGGCCGCGCAGTCCCTGGCCGCGGCCGTCTTCGCGGTCCGCTGCTTCCTGGACCCCACGATCCCCATGAACGACGGCTGCCTGCGCGCCATCGAGGTACGCCTCCCGGAGGGCTCCCTGCTCAACGCCCGATCGCCTTACCCCTGCGGCGGCCGGTACGTCCCGATCTACGCCGCCATGGAGGCCGTCTTCCAGGCCATGTCCGACGCGGTGCCCGAACGGGCGATCGCCGCCAGCGGGATCCTGCAGCCGTTCTCGATCGCCGCGGTCGGGGCGCCGTACTGGATCCACCTTTCCTACGATTTCGGCGGCGTAGGCGCCCGCCGGGGCCTGGACGGCCCGGACGCGACGGGCGTGCACTTCGGCATCGGCCGCAACTCGGTCCCGCAGGCGGAGCCGGTGGAGAGTCGTTGCCCGCTGATCGTCGAGTCCATCGAGACGGTCCCGGACTCGGGCGGGCCCGGCCGGTATCGGGGCGGGCTGGGCTCGCGAACGGTGTACCGCTTCCTGGCGGACTGCCACGTCACCACCCGGGGCGACCGCCTCCGCCTCCCACCCCCGGGCCGCGACGGCGGGCTACCTGGACGGCTGGGCGGCTTCTACAAGCGCCACCTGGACGGCACGGTGGAACGCCTGGCGTCGAAGGTGAACAACGTGCGGTTCGCCGCGGGCGAGGCGTTCATCGTGGAGACGACGGGAGGGGGCGGCCTCGGCCCGCCGGGCGAACGGGATCAGGAGGCGATCCTGGCCGACCTCGAGGCGGGGCGCGTCACGCCACGAGGAGCGGCCGAGGATTACGGGTTCGAGATGTGACTTCTTTCAGTCGAGATCGACCAGCTCGGCAGGGTCGAAGCTGACGGAGAAGGGCACCGACAGGGAGACCGTGGTCCCGGCCTTGTGGGCTGTCGGCGCCTTGTAGGCGTCACCGTCCAGCTCGTAGACGTAGAGGGTCGGTCCTTCGTCCAGCTCGACTCGCCAGTAGGTAGCGATGCCTGCCGCAGCATAAGCCTCGGTCTTGAGGCCTCTGTCACGTGCCTTGGTGCTCGGGCTGACGACTTCGACAGCCAGCAACACATGACTAGGCGAGAACATCAGCTTCACGGATTTGGCTGAAGCCTTGGATACGACGACGAGGTCAGGGATGTAGAAGTCCTTGTCAGTCGCGCGCACGTTGACGGTTGAGAACTCCATCAAATGCTGCGGCACCGACTGATGGAGGATCATCTGCAAGCGAAAGATCGCGTTCTGGTGCAGAGGTGTGGGGGCAGGACTCACTACTAGGCTCCCGTTGAAGAGCTCGTAACGGTACCCGTCGTCTGGGATTTCGAGCAGGTCATCGACAGTAAACGGCTCACCGAAGTGAGCACCGCGCTTTGTGGTCGGTTCGATCGTCGCCATTGCGGTCACCCACCCAGTATCGGGAATCAAGCCCTCGCCCACATGCTACTTGCCCAAATTCCGTCACCCAAAGTCACGAGGCCGCCACGCATCGGCGGCGCGCCGTACCGCCGCGTGCACGGCCCGCGCCACCCGAGCCCCCCACTCCGACCGAGGCCCTCCAAACAGTTCCTCGGGCCCGTCGGCCGGCACAACCACGCAGACCGCGTCAGAAGCGGTGCCCGTGCACGGGAACCCCGCCTCGATCAGCGCCTGCGACTTGGCCTCCGTGACCGTCATCACCGTGTTGACCAGCGCCGCGTCCGTCATCGCCACGGGCAGCACGGTCACGATGTTGATCGTGCCCACCCGCGTCGGCGCCAGCTCGGGATCCGTGGTCCCCTCGGGGGCGGCAGCCCAGGTGGGCACGCGCAGGCCCACGGTGGCGTAGCACGACACGCCGCCGTCCGAAGCCCGCACGTAGCGGTCCACCGACGCGGCGGTCATCATCCCGACACCGTCCCCACCGGGCCCCAGCGAGACCAGGTGCTCGACCGGGTCCATGCGTGAATAACCGGCCACCACCTGCGCGTTCAGCACCCACTCCCGCGCCCCGATCCCCCCGCCCAGTATCGCGGAGGAGATCATCCGCCAGCCCGGCCCGAACTCCCACAGCAGGGCCCCCAGCCGCGCCCCCTCCTCCACCCGATAGGTGAGCTTCACGGTCCTCCCCTCACCAGGTGCACGACGGGCCGCCCATCGGGCCCGGGCTCGATCTTCACATGGGCGTCGAAGTGGCGTCCCACCAACGCCTCGGTGAGCACCTGGGCGGGTTTGCCGGAGGCCACCGCCCGTCCCTCGGCCAGCAGCATCAGGGCGTCGGCGTACAGGCCGGCGACGGTCAGGTCGTGCATGGTGGTGACGACGGTCAGCCCGTCGGCGCGCCTGAGCCGGTCCACCAGCTCCAGCACCTGCTGCTGGTGCCCGAGGTCCAGCGCGGTGGTGGGCTCGTCGAGCAGCAGCACGGGCGCCTGCTGGGCGAGCGCCCTGGCCAGGACCACCCGCTGGCGTTCCCCGCCGGACAGCTCCCCGACGTGGCGCATGGCCAGGGCGGTCAGGTCCAGCCGGTCGAGCACGGACGCGGTGACGTCCCGGTCGTGGCCGCTCTCACGACCTAAATAAGGGATGTACGGGGTACGCCCGAGCAGCGCGTAGTCGAAGACCGTCATGTCGGGCGGCAGGGCGGGGGTCTGGGGCGCGTAGGCGAGCAGCCGGGCCCGTTCGCGCGGCTTGAGCCCGGCGGCGGGACGGGCGTCCAGCGTGACCTCGCCCCGGTGCGCGACCAGCCCCATGACGGCCTTGAGCAGGGTGGACTTGCCCGCCCCGTTGGGCCCGATGACGGCCAGCCATTCGCCGCCGCGCACCCGCAGGTCCACGCCGGAGACCACCTCGCGGTCGCCGAGCCGTACGGACAGCCCCTCGGTCGTGATCACGTGACCGACCGCCTGGTCATGCGCAGGACGCCGACGAAGAACGGCGCCCCCACGAACATCGTGACCACGCCGATCGGCAGCTCGGCGGGCGCGATCACGGTGCGCGCGATGAGGTCGGCCAGCACCAGGAACGCCGCGCCGCCGATCAGCGAGAGCGGCAGCACGATCCGGTACGAGCCGCCCGCCAGCCGCCTGACGACGTGCGGGATGACGATGCCCACGAACCCGATCAGCCCGCTCACCGCCACGGCCGCCGCAGTGGCCAGCGACGCCGCCAGCAGCACGGTGAACCGTACTCTGGCCGCCCGCACGCCCAGGCTGGTCGCCTCCTCGTCGCCGACCGAGAGCACGTCGAGCATGCGCCCGTGCAGCAGGAGCAGGACGGCGGAGACGGCGGCGTACGGCAGGACCAGCCAGAGCTGGTCCCACCCGCCGCCGACGTCGCCGAGGATCCACGAGTAGATGCGCTGCAGCTCCTCCACGTTGAACTGCTGGATGAACGTCTGGATCGCGGTCAGGAACGACGTGACGGCCACCCCCGCCAGCACCAGCGTGGCGGTGCCGCCCGCGCGCCCGGCCGCGTTGCCCAGCGTGTACGCCAGGAACACGCCGCCCACGGCCCCCACGAAGGCCGCGACCGGGATGCTCCCGGCCACGGAGGGCAGCAGCACGATGGCCACGGTGGTGGCGAGCCCCGCGCCCGCCGCGGCCCCGAGCAGGTACGGGTCGGCGAGCGGGTTGCGGAACACCCCCTGGTACCCCGCCCCGGCCATGGCCAGCAGCCCCCCGACGACGGCGGCGACGAGCACCCTGGGCAGCCGCAACTCCAGCAGCAGCCCCTGCTCGACGGGCGCGAGCCCCGAGTCCACGTGCACGAACGGCA
Organism: Nonomuraea marmarensis; assembly: GCF_043197025.1. Taxonomy (NCBI): domain Bacteria; kingdom Bacillati; phylum Actinomycetota; class Actinomycetes; order Streptosporangiales; family Streptosporangiaceae; genus Nonomuraea; species Nonomuraea marmarensis. Next base: position 37,728 of record NZ_JBICRM010000001.1, on the reverse strand, counting down.
GCCAGTCCAGGGCCTGGAGCACCACCTGCCAGGGCGAGATGTCGGCGGCCCCGTCGAGGAGCCCGGCGACCATGGAGACGGCCAGCACGCCGAGGGCGCCGAGCACCCATAGGGGTCTGGCCCTGGACGGACCGGCCTGCGCAACCATGGTCAGGCCTTGGCCACCGCGGCGGCGACGGTCTCGGCGAGCTGTACGACGCGCGGCCCCCAACGGGAGGCCAGGTCGTCGTCGAGCTGGATCACCTGGTCGTTCTTGATGGCCGACAGGTTCTTCCAGCCCGGCCGCTGGGCCAGGGTGTCCTTGCTCTGCTTGCAGCACTTGACGTCGGCCAGGAAGATCAGGTCGGGGTCGGCCTGGGCGACGAACTCGGCCGACAGCTTGGGATAGCCGCCCGCCGCGTCCGGCGCCTCGTCGGCGACGTTGGTCAGGCCGAACATGGCGTAGATCTGGCCGATGAACGTCTGCGACGTGGCGGCGTACGGCGTCTGGTCGAGCTCGTGGTAATAGGTGAGCTTCTTGTCCTTCGGCGCGTCGGCGGCCAGCTTCTCCATGGCCGTCCGCATGCCGGAGGCGACCTCGTCCGCCTTGGCCTTGTTGCCGGTGGCCGCGCCGAGCTCGGCGATCTCCTCGTACGCGTCGTCGAGCTTGACGGCGGCGGGCTGGACCAGGACGGGCACGTTCACCTTGCCCAGCTCGGCGACGATCTTGTCGAGGTCGTCGGAGACGATGACGAGGTCGGGCCTGTGGGCGACGATGGCCTCGACGTTCGGCTTGAAGCCGGACAGGTCGGTCTTGGGGGCCTCGGGCGGGTAGTTCGACTGGTCGTCGACCGCGACCACCTGGGGGCCCGCGCCGATGGCGAAGAGCGTCTCGGTGTGGGTGGCCGACAACGAGACGATCCGCTCCGGCTTCTTGGTGAGGGTGACCTTGCCGTTGCCCGCCTCGATCGTGACGGGGAAGCCGGCGGAGGAGGCCGCCGGGGTGCCGGAGGGGGAGGCTGTGGGGGTGGTCTGGCCGCATCCGGCCAGGACGAGCGTTCCCAGCAGCGCGCCCGCTAAGGCCGTGCGTACGGGCCTCACGAGTAGTCCTTTCACACTGTCGGAACCGAGAGACCCGCGTAAAGCGACGGATCACCCTTTTCCACGAGGGTTGATGACGTCGGCGCAGCGGCAGGCGACCTGGCTATGACAGTTGCGGGACAGCGCCGGACTCGCACCGGACTTCGCTGCAACGCTGCGCGTCAGATAGACGGTATCAATCCCCCAGATGTGAGCGGCGTCAAGGGGCGAGTTGGGCCTCCGCCTCGGCGATGATCCGCTGGAGCCTGAGCCCGTGGGCGGCGTCCAGCGGGTGCCCGCCGCCGTTCCGCACGGTCTGGGCGAACTCGGCCGCCACCGTCTCCAGGGGGTCCTCGTCGAAGGCCGGCAGCACGGCGCTGCCGGTGCGGCCGTACACGGCGATCGTGGCGGGCGGCAGGTCGCCGACGGCGGCCTGGCACAGGGACGCCTCGCTGACGGCGCCGCCCTCGTGCTCCAGCAGCAGCCCGGTCCAGCCGAGCGGGTCGCCGTGCGCGCGCACGCCGGTCACCCTGCCCAGGGCGGCGTCCAGCAGGTCGATCACGTGCGGGCCGACGTCGAGCAGCGCGCCGCGCTTGAGCCGCCACGGGGTGGCGAAGGGGTGGTCGCCGATGAGGGAGCCGGAGACGTTCGCGGCGTGGCGCCGAACGCCTGGATCTCGCCGCAGCGGGCCAGGAACGCGCGGGTCTGGGGGGCGTACCGCATGGTGAGCACCATCTGGGAGGCCACGCCCGCCTCCGCGACGGCGTCGGCCAGGCGCTGGGCGTTGTCGAGCGAGTCGGCCAGGGGCTTCTCCAGCAGCAGCGCCTTGCCCGCGCGGGCGGCGAGGACGCCGAGCTCGGCCTGTACGGCGGGCGGCACGCTGAACGCCACGGCCTCGCAGGCGTCGAACAGCTCCTCGATCCGCTCGAACACCGGCGCGCCGAGCCTGGCCGCCGACTCGGGGCGGCGCGCCCACACTCCGGCCAGCCGCCCCCTGGCCAGCATCGGCGCGTGCGCCATCTCGGCCCACGGGCCCGCTCCGACCAGCCCGACCGCCACCGGCTCCATGAGATCCTCCTAAGTACGGCAATATGCCGACCTTAGTGGGTGTCTCGCCACTGGTGGATGGCGTGCTGCGGGCGGTGGGCGAGCGTGCCGGAGTCGATGACGATGCTCTGGCCCGTGATACAGCGGGCCTCGTCGGAGGCCAGGAACGACACCAGATCGGCCACGTCGTCCACCGTGCATGGCCACGGGAGCAGGCGTTCGGCGGCCTTGTCGGCGAGCTGGGCGGGCGTGAGCGCGCGCTGGGCGGCGGCGGTCATGACGAGCGCGGGGGCGACGGCGTTGCAGCGGATGCCCCGGGAGCCGTACGCGGTGGCGACGTAGCGGGTGAAGCCGGTCAGGGCAGCCTTCGAGGTCCCGTACGCGGCGTGGACCGTGTCGCCGACCAGGGCCGACACCGAGGACATGAGGACGATGGCGCCGCCGTCGGGCATCACGGGGACCGTGTGCTTGACCATGAGGAGGGCGCCGCGCAGGTTGACCTCCATGGTGCGGTCCCAGACGGCCGGGTCGAGGGAGTCGAGCTCTCGGTCGCGCCCGTACACGTCCGGGTCGAGTGCGGCGGCGTTGGCGTGCAGCACGTCCACCCGGCCGAACGACGCGACCAGGGTCGCGACCGCCTCCTCGACCTGCTTGTCGTCGGAGACGTCGCAGGTGAGCGCCATGGCCGTGCCGCCCCGGGCGCGGATGGCGGCGGCGGTGGCCTTGGCGCCGGCCGCGCGGAGGTCGAGCACGCCGACGAAGGCGCCCTCGGCGGCCAGCCGGGCCGCGCAGGCCGCGCCGATGCCCGAGCCCGCGCCCGTCACCAGCGCGACGCGGCCGTCGTACCGGCCGGTCACCATCGCACCGGCAGGGAGGTCAGGCCGCGGCCGACGAGCGACCTGCGGTAGGCGATCGGCTGGCCGGGGACGAGCCCGAGGTGCGGCAGGCGGCGGCCGAGCACGTCGAGCGCGGTACGCAGTTGCAGGCGGCCGAGCGCGGCGCCGACGCAGAAGTGGATGCCGTAGCCGAAGACCAGGTGCTCGGCGGCGTTCGGCCGGTCGATCAGGAAACGCTCCGGGTCTGGGAAGACGGTCTCGTCGTGGGCGGCGGAGTCGGTGGAGAGGAGGACGAGGGATCCCGCCGGAATTTTCACATTATGTAACGAAATATCCGTTATGGCGTAGCGGAACGACCCCAGGGACGCGCCGTCGATGCGCATGCACTCCTCGGCGGCGTTCGCGACCAGCTCCGGCGGCACCGGCCAGACGCCTTCCCGGAGCAGCCGCAGGACGGTGTTGCCGAGCTGGTTCGGGACGGTGTCGTTGCCGCCGAGCAGGATCGTCGAGATCAGCTCGACCACCTCCCGGTGGCTCAGCTCGTCGCCGATCAGCGAGGTCATCAGGGACGTGAAGTCGTCCTGAGGCTCCTTGGCCCTGGCGGCCACCAGGCGGTCCACGTAATCCAGATATGTCAGGAAACTGTCGGCGAGTTCGAGTTGCCGCTCGGGTGGCTGCGGCGAGAGGAAGAGCTGGAACCAGTCCTTGACGTGCGCCTGCACGAACGCCTCGTCGGGCTCCGGCACCCCGATGAAGCGGGCGGTCAGCTTGATCGACGGCTCGTGGCCGATCTCCGCGACGAAGTCGGCCTGCTTCCGCGCCGCGATGCGGTCGAGGAGATCCTCGTTGAGCCGCCTGAACGCCTGCTCCATGGCAGCGACCGCGCGCGGCGTGAACGCCTTCGACACCGACCGGCGCAGGCGGGTGTGGTCGGGCGGGTCCACGTTCGCCACGAAGCTGGACAGGAACGAGCCGTGCTCCCCCAGCCTCTCCTTCGTCTCGGCGGTCAGGCTGCGCGAGATCGTCAGCGAGCCCTTGGAGGAGAACCGGCGCGGGTCGCCGTACGCCGCCCGCACGTCGGGGTGGCGGGTCAGCACGTACGCGCCGAGGTGCTCGCTGTGGAACACCGGCGACTCCGCGCGGAGCCTGCGCAGGAAGTCGTACGGGGCGGCGACGTGCCAGTCCGCGCCGACGTCGAAGTCCTCTGTCATGCGAAGATCCTCCGCGGGTTGCCGACGAGCATCTGGTGGATCTGGCCGTCCGTGACACCCCGCTTGCGGAGCTCGGGCAGGACGTCGCGGGGTATGTGGAGGAGGTGGTAGTTCGGGTGGCGCTGGCGTACGACTTCGGCGTCGAACCGGTCGTTAAAACAGTAAGAATCGTGACTTAACACCATTTTTCCGGCGTGTCCGCGTTCGCACATCGTCGCCACGATCGACACGCGGTCCTCGAACGAGCTGATCGTCTCGATGCCGAAGCGGTCCATGCCCAGGTACGAGCCGTTCGCGATGAGCTCCTCCAGGTAGGCCGCGTCGGTCGAATCCCCGGCGTGCCCGATGACGACCCGGCCCAGGTCCACGCCGAGGGAGGCGAGCAGGCGCTGCTGTTCGAGGCCGCCCTTGGAGGCGCTGTGGGAGTGCGTGGTGATCGGCGCCCCGGTCTCCAGGTGCGCCTCCGCCACCGCCCGGAACACGCGCTCACAGCCTTTGGTCATGCCCAGGTGGTCGGAGGCGCATTTCAGCATGCCCGCCCTGACGCCGGTCCGCCCGATGCCGTCGACGATGTCCCGTACGAAGAACTCCGCCAGCCGGTCCGGCCCGCCGAACAACGATCCAGGACCCCGGTTGGCGAAGTACGGCGGCAGCAGGTCGTAGGTGTAGAGGCCGGTGGCGACCACGATGTTCACGCTGGTCAGCTCGGCCACCCTCTGCACCGCGGGCACGTACCGGCCGAGGCCGACCACGGTCAGGTCCACGATCGTGTCGATGCCCTCGTCCTTCAGCGCGTCGAGCTTGCCCGCCGCCTCTTGCGCCCGTGCCTCCAGGTCCCACTTCTCCGGGATGTCCGGCCAGTTCCAGAGGATCTCCGGGCTCAGCCCGAAGACGTGCTCGTGCATGAGCGTCGCCCCCAGGTCGGCGACCGGGCCCTTCACGGTGTCAGGCACGGGAACCTCTCGTGCTCGAACGGCCGGTTCACCGTCAGCCCGAGCCCGTCGGTCTGCCGATACGGGAGGCCGGTGTAGAGGGCGTCGGCGTCGAAGTACGTGACGGTGAAGGACAGGCGCGGGCTGTCACGGCGGTTCGCGGGGGCGCCGTGCACGGTCAGGGCGTGGTGCACGGTCGCGTCCCCGGCCTTGAGGTCGAGTGGCGGCGACAGCTCCAGTTCCTTGAGCCACGGGTGCTGGCTGAGCTGGTCGTCCCCCGGGCGGGTGAAGCTCCGGCCGAGCAGCCCGTACCGGTGCGAGCCGTCGTAGAACCGCAACGCGCCCATGTCGGCGGGCACGTCGGCCAGTGCCAGCCAGACGGTCAGCATCGCCGAGCGGTCCATCGGCATCCAGGGGAAGTCCTGGTGGAACTCGGTGGCGCCGTGCTCTCCCGGCTCCTTGACCAGGAGGTTGGTGACCTGCACGCGTACCGCCCGGACGCCGCGCAGCAACCGTGCGGCGTTGCGCCCCATGGCGGGGCTCATGGCCAGCGCGCCGAACGTCTCATCGCCGTCCGCGACGTCCCTCGACTGCCCGAACGCCTGGTCGACGAGTGTCTCCTTGCTCTTCGCGCGGCCATCCAGGTAGCCGATAGCCCGCTCGCGCAGCGCCGCCGCGGTGCCGGGATCGATCAGCCGGCCGAGGCGTACCCAGCCGTGCTCTCCGAAGAACGCCACCTCGTCGTCCGTCGCCTGGCGCACCGGGATGTCCATGCCCCCAGTCTGGCACCGAAGCAAGCGCTTGGTAAGACCCGCCGCTTGAGTAGCCCCTACTCATGCGCGACCCATCACCCGCGCTCACCCTCAAGGCATGACCACAGTTGAAACACCCTCCACCACCGCCGGCTTCAGCCGGTACGCGATGATCGTCTGCGCGGTGGTCTCCCCACTCGCCATCGCACTTTCGCTGCTGTTCGCCCCGTTCACCGTCACGACCGAGGGCGAGCCGTACATCCAAGGCATGATCGCCAACCTCGACGCCTACGCACTGTGGAGCTGGGTCGGCGCCCTGAGCGCCGTCACCCTCATCCCGGCGCTCTACGCGGTGAGCAAGGTGGCCAGGTCCGGCAGGCCGGTGCTCGGCCTGGTCGGCATGATCCTCGCCTTCATCATGGCCATCCCGGTCAGCATGAACACCGACGACGTCATCTACGCCGCGGCCAAGGCCGGCCTGGACGTGCCCACCACGAACAAGCTGATCACGCAGCTCGAGGACGGGCTGCCGACGTCGGTGCTCGGGTTCTCGTTCTTCCTGGGCCTGCTCGGCCTCGTCCTGCTGGGGATCGCCGCCCTGAGCAGCGACGCGCCGAAGTGGGCGGCCGTCGCCATGATCGTGGCCCCGTTCCTCATCCCGATCGCCTGGTTCGCCCAGTTGCCCAACACGGTGGCCGGCGCGGCCTGGATCATCTTCGCCGCCGCCTCGGGCGGCATCGCCCTCGCCCTCCCCTCCCGCTGACACCGGCGGCTTCCGAATGAGCGCGTCCGGAAGCCGGCCGGTCAGGCACCGCTCGCCGGGCGCGGGGATTTCGCGCGTACAGTTGTGGCCAAGCGCTTGCTCTGGACGATGGGAGAGGTCGTGCGGCGGTTCAGGTTCGGGGCGGTGGTACGGGAGGCCGAGTCGGGCAAGGCGTGGGCCGAGAAGGCCAGGCGGCTCGAAGGGGCCGGGTTCGATGTGCTGCTGGTGCCCGATCATCTGGTCGGGCCGCGGTTCGGGCCCATCGCGGCCCTCACCGCGGCCGCCTGCGCCACCACCAGGCTGCGGGTGGGAACGCTGGTGTTCGCCAACGACTTCAGGCATCCGGCCGTGCTGGCCAAGGAGGCGGCCACGCTCGATCTCCTGTCCGATGGCCGGCTCGAGGTGGGGATCGGGACCGGGTGGATGGCGGGCGACTACGCGGGGGCCGGGCTGGCGCTGGAGCCGCCCGGGGTGCGGGTCGAGCGGTTGCGGGAGGCCCTCGCCGTGCTGAAGGGGCTCTGGGGGGATGGGCCGTTCAGCTTCGAGGGGAGGCACTACCGTGTCTCCGGGCTCGACCAGCAGCCCAAGCCGGTACGCAGGCCGCACCCGCCGCTGCTGCTCGGCGCGGGTGGCCCGCGGATGTTGCGCCTGGCGGCCGAGGAAGCGGATGTCGTGAACATCGGGATGCGGGTGAAGGGCGACGGCAGCGGCCCCGACACGCGCGACGGCGGCCTGGAGGCGTTCCTGCGCAAGCTCGGCATCCTGCGCGCGGCCGCCGCCGACCGCTACGACCACCTGGAGCTGGGTACGAGCGTGGTCCAGGCGGGGGAACGGAAGGCGGAGGAGTCGTGGAGCGCGGCCGACAGCTCGGGCCTGGACGAGACGCCTCAGGTCCTCCTGGGAACGCATCACGACATAGTCGATAAAGTCCGCTATTGGCGGGATGAGCACGATATTTCGTATTTCGTGGTCCACCACGAGCGCGACCTCCCCGCCTTCACCCCCGTCGTCGAGGAGCTGGCTACGGAATGAGGACGACCTTGCCCATCGTGTTCCTGGTCTTCAGCGCCTCGTGCGCCTCGGCGGCCCCGGCCAGCGGGAACGCCTGAACCCCGGGCGTCAGGGACCCGTTCGCGACCGCCTCCAGCGCCCGGGCCTGCAGATCGCCCACACCCCCGTCGCGACCGAGCAGGTAACCGATCCCGTCGAACACCGTCACGCCACGCGCCGCCGCCTCCTCGGCATCGGGAAAGAACCACTCCCCCGCCGCCGACCCGAACACCACATGCCGCCCGCCATCCCCGACCAGCTCGTACGCCACCCGCCCCAACTCCCCGCCAACCCCGTCGAAGACCACACTCACCTCCCCGACCGCCTCCCGCACCACCTTGTCCCACCCCGGCAACCGGTAATCGACGGCCAGGTCGGCCCCCAGTTCCCTGACCCGCGCCACCTTCGCGGAACCACCGGCCGCCCCAACTACCCGGGCCCCGACCGCCTTCGCGTACTGCACGAGCAACGTCCCGATCCCCCCGGCGGCCGCCGTGGCCAGCACCACGTCGGCGGCGCTCAGCGGGGCGATCTCCAGCAGCCCGAACGTGGTGGCCCCGGTCGTGCTCATGGCGACCGCCGCCCCAAAGTCCACATGATCGGGAAGCGCAGCCAGCGTGGTGGCATCGGCCACGGCGAGCGAGGCGTACCCACCGGAAACCACGTCCGACGTCACCACGCGCCGCCCCACGAGATCGGGAGATACGCCGTCGCCCACCGACTCGACCACCCCCGCGACCTCCTGCCCGAGGATGGCCGGCAGGGGCGGCGCGGGATGCGGCCCGACGGGCTGCCCCTGCCGCAGCAGGGTCTCGACGAAGTGCACCCCGGCGGCGTGTACGGCGATGCGAGCCTGCCCGGCCCCCGGCACGGGATCGGGCACGGTCTCGAAGCGAAGGTTTCCGGCAGGCCCATATGTGTGCAATCTGATCGCGTCCATGGGGTCAGCCTGCTCCCTCAAGCTAGGTTGAGGTCAACCGTGCCGGATGATGGACTTCATGGATGAGATGCTGCTGCTCCGACACGGTGAGACCGAATGGAGCAAGGCGGGCAAGCACACGGGACGTACCGACCTGCCTTTGACGGAGCACGGCGAGGACCAGGGCAGGGCGCTGGCGCCGCTGGTGAAGGAGCAGGTGTTCGACCTGGTGCTGGTCTCCCCGGCCCAGCGCGCCCGGCGTACGGCGGAGCTGGCCGGCCTGACCGGTTACCGGGTGGACGCCGACCTGTGGGAGTGGGACTACGGCGGTTACGAGGGGATCACCACGGCGGAGATCAGGAAGACCCGGCCCGGCTGGTACCTGTGGCGCGACGGCGTGATCCCCGGCGACGCCGAGCATCCCGGCGAGAGCGCCGCCGCCGTGGGCGCTCGCGCCGACCGGGTGATCGAGCTGGCCAAGGGGGTCGAGGGGCGGGTGGCGCTGGTGGCGCACGGCCACTTCCTGCGCATCCTGGCGGCCCGCTGGCTGGGCCTGCCGCCCGAGGAGGGCAGGGCGCTGAAGCTCGACACCGGCACCTACTCGCGGCTCGGCTTCGAGCACGAGGAGCCGGTGCTGCTGACGTGGAACGCCCCTGTCAGCTGACCTTGGAGCGCAGGGCCGACTCGTGCAGCGCCCTGCTGACCAGCCAGCCGCGCAACGACCCCAGGCCGGGGTCGTAGGACAAGGGTTGTTCCCACAGGGCCACGAACACGCTCTGGGTGACCTCCTCGGCGAACGCCTGGCTGCCGGTGACCTTGACCGCGACCCCGTACACGTACGAGCCGTGCTCGTCATAGGCATCGGCCAGCGCGTCCAGGTCACCGGCCGTCAGGCGCGCACACAACTCCATGTCGCTCATCAGTCGCACCCCAGCGTGGCGGCGGCGGCGATCATGTCGCGGGCGAGGAGGGGGTCTCCTTCCGCGGCGTACGGGAAGGTGTCGGGAGGCCATCGGTTGCCCAGCAGCCGGCAGAAGGCCACCGCGTCGGCCGAGATGAGCACGGCGACGTGGTCGGAGGTTTGTGAGAGCGGGATCGTCCAGGTGCCGCCGCCGGGCCCGGTCAGCACCACGGTGGCGGAGACGTCGCGGCGCGGCCCCTTCATGGCGCGGGGCAGCAGCGCGAGCCCGAACTCGGCGATCATGTGCACGTGCTCGTCGCGCGGCGCGGCCTGGGAGCGGTCGGTGGCGGCCCTGATGTCCTCGGCGTGCGTCCACGTCTCGAACGTGCGCTGGACCATGGCCTGGCGCAACGGCGCACGGGCGGGCCGCGCCCCCGCCAGCGCCACTTCGACGCCGAGCAGCACCTCGCTGCTGGCGGACACCCGTTCCAGCAGGGATCCGGCCTGCTCGCGCCAGCGCCGGTGCACCGGCGCCGCGCCCAGCCCAGGAACGCCTTTGCCGCGGGCGCCCATGAAATCAGCAACCGTGGCGTCGTTCGCGGCCAGGTGCTCCATCAGGTCCCTGACCGTGCCGTGCCGGGCGATCGGGGTGTCCCACTGCGGCCCGCTCAGCTCGGCGAGCAGGTCGTCCATGAGCGCCACCTGCTCGGCGTACGGAACCGCCACGGATGCCACGCCCACCACGGCGGGGCTGCGCCGGCGGCGCGCCATGGACAACACCGCCTCGCGCAACGTGGGCGGCGGCTCCGCCGCTGTGTCCGGCTGGTCCAGGAGCGCGATGGCCGCGCTGCAGTCGGGGCACGAGGCGACGTGGTCGTCGGGGCTCTGCCCGTTGTAGAGGTAAGAGTCCGTCATGGCTACCCTCCGCAGCCGACGTTAACCCGGCTGGCCGCCCAGCGCCAGGCGGCAACCGGGGAACGGTGCCAGCAGCGTCTCACGCCAGCGGCCTTCCAGGTAGTCGCGAGCACGCTTACCCCAGTCCAGCAGCCGGGAATCGGGCGCCACCTCGTCGTCGAGGCCCAGCGCGGCGTCGCGGGCGCGCTGGGTGGCCAGGTGGTCGTCGAGCGAGACGGCCCAGAGGGTGACCGCCTCGGTGTCGCAGAACAGCACCTCGTACAGGCCGGCCAGGGTGTGGCCGTGCTCGGTGAGCAGCGGGGCGCGTTCGGCGCGTACCGCCTCCAGGTAGTCGAGTGCGGCTCCCGGACGTACGCGGGCGCTTTCGAAGAGGTAGAGCTCGGCGGCGGGCGCCTCGGACAGCGGCGGGCAGCCCGGCGCGGCGCCGAGTGGCCGGGAGAAGGCGGAGAAGCGCAGGTCGTCGATGTCGGACAGGAACAGGCGCTCGTCCACCCCTTGGTAGATCTCCATCATCTGCCGCCAGCCGCCCTCCCAGCCGCCGTGGCAGTCCCACAACGTGACGGCCTTGAACTGGGGGTGGCCGGTGATGCCGACGGCGTAGAAGGCGCCCACGAGGTCGATCTCGCGGGACCTGATGGACATGCCGGAGGTGAGCGAGGGAGCGGTGCGGGTCTCGTCCTCGCGTTTGTATCGGGTCAGCCAGGTGAGGTATTCCAGCGGCCTCCTGGAGTTCATCGGCCTGAAGTCGACCTCTTCGAGCAGGTGGATCGCGCGCCGCACCACGCCTCCTCTACCAAGCGGTTGCTCGGCTAGAGAATAGCGATCAGGCCAGCGCTTGGGAAGGTTGCGGCCCCCGGCCGGTGAGCCACTCCAGGACCCTGCGGTGCCCCGAGGTCGCGTCCTCGAAGTGCCCCCAGTGCCAGTAGCGCGGCTGGTCGCGGATTCCGGTCACCCAGGTCCGGTAGGAGACGGAGGCCCCGGTGGTGGCGGGCGCCACGCCATAAGTGCGGATCACGACCTTGCCGCCCGGCGCGAACAGCACGTCGTCGGCGATCGGATAAAGGGTCATCTGGTCGAGCATGCCCCTGATCCTGTCCGCAGGAGGAGGCCGGGCGGTTACGCCTCCGGCGCGCCCCCGTTAAGCAGGCGCGCCGGAGGTAACAACGCTGTTAAACGAGCAGGCCGTCGAACTCTCCGTCCTTCACCCCGAGCACCAGGGCCCGGATCTCGTCGCGGGTATAGATGAGGGCAGGGCCATCGGGAAAACGCGAGTTACGCACTGCGATCCCGCCGTCGGGAAGCTCCGCGAGCTCCACGCAGTTGCCCTGCGAGTTGCTGTAGCGGCTCTTGCGCCACGCGACCTGCGTCAGGTCCGCCGCGGGCATGCCGTTGTAGGTCTGGTTCATCTACATCTTTCTGAGAAGACCGCCGATGAGCTCGACGGTGCCCCCTGGCGTGGTGCTCTCCACGCACAGTTGCTCCATAGCCGTGAGGTAAGGGTCGATGTCCTCACGTTTGTCCAGGTAAAGGGCACCCCAGAGCTGCTCGACGTAGACAACGTCCGTCAAGTCGGACTCGGGAAACCGCAAGATGCTGAACGCGCCCCCTTCAGCGGCGTGCTTGCCGAACCTGAAGGGCATCACCTGGATGGTGATGTTGGGAAGGGCAGCGACTTCCAGCAGATGCTGGAGCTGCTCGGACATGACCTCCCGCCCGCCGATGGTCCGTTTGAGAGCCGCCTCGTCGATGACGGCCCACATGCGAGGACCGTCCTTCTGGGTGAAGCGCTCCTGACGCTGCATACGCATATGCACGCGGCGTTCTATCTTGTCCGGACTCGCATCGGGGTTGCCAAGCTGGAAGACCGAACGCGCATAGGAGGCCGTCTGCAGCAGGCCGGGCACGAACTGCACCTCATAGGTGCGGACCACGCTGGCAGCCTCTTCCAGACCCACGTACGTGGTGAACCACGCGGGCAACTCGGCCGAGTACTTGTGCCACCACCCGGGGGTGTTGGCCTCGCGAACCATCTCTAACAAGGCACGGCGCTCGGCATCGTCGACGACGCCGTACAGGGTGAGCAGGTCTTCCACGTCACGTGTCTTGAAGCCGACGCGGCCGAGCTCCATGCGGCTGATCTTGGACTCGGACGCCCGGATGTGGAATCCGGCCTGTCCACGGTCGAGCCCTTTGGCCTCACGCAGGCGCCTGAGACTCGCCCCCAGCATGATGCGCCGAACGGTCGAACCGGAACCGGGCGGATCAATGGACACGTGCTGCTCCTTGTTCGTTTCCTTGCGACATAGTCTGTCACTTCACGGCCGAAAGATCATGGGCCGCGGACAAGATCCCCTTTCCCCCATATTGACCATTTGAGGCAACCGTAGCGTGTGCACGGTTTGTCTGCACGTGCATTCGCTCTTGCACCTGCACGAGAGTTTGCCGCAGAATGATCAACGTGCAATCCACCACGGTGCCCGGCCAGTGGACCGCGTTCGACTGGTGGCCTCCGGTCGGCTGGTGGCCTGAGGCGGCCCGCGATCTGCTGGTCCCCGGCCCGTCCGCGAGCGCCACGTTCGTGCTCCCGCCCGCCGCGTCCTCGGTCCATTCCGCCCGTAGCTTCACCTCGGGATGCCTGTCGGGCTGGGGGCTCGCCGAGCTGACCGACAACATGGAACTGGTGGTCTCCGAGCTCGCGACCAACGCGCTGCGCCACGGCCTGTGCCTGGACGATCCCCGCCGCGAGCGTACCGTCCACATGTCTTTGGTACGCCGGGGACCGCTCGTCACCAGCGCCTTCACCGATCCAGGCTCCTCGGTGCCGGTGCTGCGATACCCTGGGCCCCTTGACACCGGCGGCCTCGGACTCCACATCGTCGAATCGATCAGCCTCCGCTGGGGCTGGTCCGCACTCGCACCACACGGAAAGATCGTCTGGGCAGTCCTCTCCTGACCGGGAGTGATCTGCATTACCGTGGATGGTCATGGCTCACGGTGAGTCCCAGCGCGCGACCCCATGAGAGTGCTGACAGATGGAAGATCACCTGCTCGGCTGGCTGCGAACACTAGACGAAGACAGACTCGGCCGCGTCCTGGCCAACCGGCCCGACGCCATCGCCGCGCCCTGGCCACGGCGGCTCGACACCCTGGCCCAGCGGCTCGGCAACGGGTTCGCCGTGATGGAGACCCTGCGCGGACTGCCGCTGCCCTGCCTGCAGCTGGCCGAGGCGGCCCTGGCCATGAGCCGCCCCACGGCCGAGACGCTGGCGGCCTTCGTCGACGCACCGGCCGGCGAGGTGACCCCCTGGCTCGAGCACCTCTACGACCACGCGCTGGCCTGGCCGGACGACGACGGCGTGATCCATCTCGCGGAAGGCGTCGTGCGCTGGTGGGCCGCGCCGCTCAGCCTGGGCGAGTCGCTCGACCACTACCTCAACTCCTGGACGATCAGCAACGACGCGCTGCACTCCCTCGCCCGCAACCTCGGCCTGCCCGCGCACGGCAACAAGCGCCGCATCATCACCCGCGTCACCGAGACGCTCAGCGACATCGAGCGCGTCAGGTCGCTGATGGGGGGCGCCCCGGACGGCACCGTGCCGCTGCTCGACCGGTTCGCCTGGGACGGGCCCGCGCTCAGCGTCGACGGCGGCAGGTTCGTCACCCCCGGCACGCCGGAGAAGTGGTGCGCCGACCACGGCCTGCTCTTCCGGCCGAGCTGGCACGTCGCGGAGGTCCCCCGCGAGGTGGCGATCTGCCTGCGCGGGCCCGGCTACCACCCCGCCTTCCTGCCCGACGCGCCCGAGGTGGTCACGATCCCGGTCGATCCGGAAGAGGTCGACCACCTGATGACGCTGGCCGCGCCGCACGTGGTGGAGCGGTGCGCGGCCCTGCTCGACAACACCTCCAAGACGCCGCTGCCGCTGCTCAAGAGCGGCGGCGTGGGCGTGCGCGAGGTTCGCAGGGTGGCCAAGGAGACCGGCTGCGACGAGGACGAGACGCGGCTGCTGCTGGAGGTCTGCGCGGTGGCCAGGCTGCTGGCCTGGGACGAGCCGTCCGGCGGCATGATCCCCACCGACCGGTTCGACCGCTGGCGGCTCGACGAGGGCTCGGCCAGGCTGCGGGTGCTGCTGTCGGCGTGGTGGCGCATGGAGCGCTCCTCGCTCCGCAAGCTCGACGGCAAGTACGGCACCGTGCTCGGCGACGACCCCGCTGGCAGCGCGGTGGCCCGGATCCGCAGGTCCGTGTTGTCGGTGCTCGCCCACCTCCCCTCGGGCACGGCGTTCGCCGATCGCGTCAGCCTGTTGCGCAACGTGCACTGGCACGCGCCGCTGCTGGACAGGGAGTTGCTGTTCGCGTGCGCGCCCGCGGTGCTCGACGAGGCCAAGCTGCTGGGCCTGCTGGCCAACGACGCGCTCACCGACCTCGGCCGGGCGCTGGCCGGGCTCACCGCCCAGCCGGGAGACGAGAACGACGACGCGGTGCCCATGGTCGAGCACGATCCGGTGCTGGCCCAGGCGTCCACGCGGGCGCTGGCGAGCGTACGCAGGAGCGCGTTGTTCGGGCCCGACCTGACCGCGGTCGTGACCGGTCCGCCGTCGGCGGAGCTGGCGGCGCTGCTGGACCGGGTCGCCGAGCGCGAGTCGCGGGGTGCGGCCTCGGTGTGGCGCTTCACCACCGAGAGCGTGCGCCGCGCGCTCGACCACGGCTACGAGGCCGACCTGCTGCTCGACGAGCTGGCCGGGGTCGGCACCATCCCGCAGCCGCTGGAATACCTCGTGCGCGACACCGCGCGCCGGCACGGCGAGGTGACGGTCACCACAGTGGGCTGCGTCATCCAGGCCACCGACACCACGCTGCTCGCGGAGATCGCCGCGCACCGGCGGCTGGGCAAGCTGGGCCTGCGGCTGCTCGCCCCCACGGTGCTGGTGAGCGGGGCCGGAGCCGACCGTACGCTGGCCGCGCTGCGCGAGGTCGGCTACTCCCCCGTGCCCGTCTCCGACACCGGCGAGATCACCATCCACCGGGCCAGGGCCGAGGAGCCGCAGAACGGCAAGCTGATCCTGCTGCCCGGCGGCCAGGTGGCCGAGCTGGCCGGCTTTCCCGGCATCGCGGAGCTCGAGGCGCCCCCCTACATGCTGGCCGAGCCGACGCCCGACCCGCACGAGCACGCCCGCCGGCTGCTGGCCGCCTCGCGGCAGGACGCCGAGAAGATCGGCCGCACCTGGGCGATCATCGGCAGGATGGCGACGAGGTTGCCGACGGCGCAGCAGTCGCTGCTCGGGTTCGTGGTCGACCGGGGTGTGCGCGCGGGCATCACGCTGACCGGCGGGCTGACCGCCACGATCAGCCACGGCGAGCTCAAGGGCGGCGCGCTGGACGCCTGGTGCGAGGAGGCAGGCGACTACCTGGAGTTCCCCCTCGCCGAGATCGTCGAGGTCAGGGGAGCTTACTAGCCTTCTCCAGGTTCGCCACCAGCCCTTCGAGGAAGGCGGCGTAGCCCTGATAGCTGTAGGGCGCCTCGGCGTTCCACGGATAGAGCTGGCCCGCCTCGACCGCGGGGAGCTTGGCGAAGGTGGGCTTCTTCATCATCTCCTCCGGTTTGAGCGACTGGGTGCGGGTGTCGTAGAGGATCACGTCGGCGTCGTACGTGTCCGCGTTCTCCCAGCTCAGCGTCTGGAAGAAGCCGCCCTCGTCCACCTTCGAGGGCTTGACGACGTCCAGGCCGGCGTCCATGAGGTGCACGACGTCCGGGTACTCGGGCGGGTTGACCACCCACATCGCGTCGGGGCCGCCGGACATCATGAGGATCTTGAGGTCCTTGAACCTGGCGAGCTCCTTGGTGGCCGCCTCCATGCGGGCCTTGGCCTCGGGCACGCCCCGCATGTCGGCGCCGAGGGACTTGGCCAGTTCCTCGTACCTGCCGATCACCTGGGTGGCGCTGCGGCCGGTGAGCATGATGCCGGCCGTCGGGGCGACCTGCTCGATGGTGTCCTTGGACTTCTCGGGCGCGTACCAGAGGGTGCCCTTGATGTACATGCTGCTCACCAGGAGGTCGGGCTGCAGCGAGATGTACTTCTCCACGTTGAACTCGTCCCACACGTTGCCCAGACCCTCGACCTTGGTGATGTCGACGTTGCCCACCTGCGGGTCCTTGGTGCCGTCCTTGAGCTGGTGCGGGCCGAACACGGCGATCGGGCGCACGCCGAAGTCCCACAGGGCGGCGGCCGCGCCCACCTGGGCGACGATCCTGGAAGGGCGCCTGGGCTGGTCGAGCTGCTTGCCGCGGTCGTCGGTGAACGTCCAGCTCTGGGGGGCGGCGGAGCCTGTTGCCGTGGGGGTGGTCTCCGTGCCGCCGCCGCAGGCCGCCAGCGTCAGGGCCGCCGCGAGGCCCGCCGTGGCCGACAGGAAACCCCTTCGAGCCAGTACCGGTCCCGGCATGTCCATCTCCTAAGGTTAGGCTTGCCTCATTATCAGGGCATTAGATTAGCCTTGCCTAAGTTTGACCGCTACGAGAGGGGGTCGGGTGCGCCCGGCTGAGGACACGGTCACGACCGTCCGCGCCGAGCCCAGGGGGCGTCCCGCGGTGCTGGTCGCCGGGCTGGTCGTCGCGGTGGCAGCGCTGGCGTTGATGGCGATGGCCAGCGTGGCGCTGGGTGCGCGGTCGGTGTCGTTCGCCACGGTGATCGACGCCTTCCTCGCCCCGGACGGCTCCAACGACCACACCGTCATCCGCGAGTTACGCGTCCCGCGCACGCTGCTGGGTCTCGGCGTGGGCGCCACGCTGGGGCTGGCGGGCGCGCTCATGCAGAGCCTGACCCGCAACCCGCTGGCCGACCCGGGGCTGCTGGGCGTCAACGAGGGCGCCGCGCTGGGCGTCACGCTGGCGCTCGGCCTGTTCGGGCTCTCCGACCCCGCGGTCTACGTGTGGTTCGCGTTCGGCGGCGCGGCGCTGGCCTCCGTACTCGTCTACGCGCTCGCGTCCGCCGGCCGCTCGGGCTCCAGTCCGGTACGTCTCGCGCTGGCGGGCGTCGCGCTCGGCATGGTGTGCACGGCCGTGGCCTCGGCCATCCTGCGCATGGACGCCCAGACCTTCGACCGGATGCGCTTCTGGCTGACCGGCTCGCTGGCCGGGCAGACGGCCGACGTGCTGGCGCGGCTGGCGCCGTTCATGGCCGTCGGGCTGGTGCTCGGGCTGCTGCTGGCCAGGCCGCTCAACATGCTGGCGCTCGGCGACGACGCGGGCAAGGCGCTCGGCGTGGCGGTCAACCGGACGCGGATCCTCACCGGCGTGGCGGTCACGCTGCTGTGCGGGGCGGCCACCGCCGCCGCAGGGCCGCTGTGGTTCGTCGGGCTGATCGTGCCGCACGCCGTACGCGCGCTGGTGGGGCCCGACCAGCGGTGGGTGCTGCCGTACTCGGCGCTGGCCGCGCCGGTGCTGCTGCTGGGGGCCGACGTCGTGGGCCGGCTGATCGCCCGCCCCGGAGAGGTGCAGGTGGGGATCGTGTGGGCGGTGATCGGCGCGCCGATCTTCATCATGCTGGCCAGGCGGAAGCGGGTGGCGGCGCTGTGACCATCCGGGTCGGCCCCTGGTCCGTACGGCTCGCGCCCCGCGCGCTGCTCGTCGGCACGGCACTGATCGCGGTCGCCTGCGTGGTGACCGTGGCGGCCCTTTCTACGGGCGAGCTCACCGTGCCCGTGCCGGACATCGCAGGCGCCCTGTTCGGCCAGGGCACGCCGGTCGCCGAGCTGATCGTCAGCAAGCTGCGGGCACCTCGGGTGGTGACGGGGTTGCTGGTCGGGGCGGCGTTCGGGGTGAGCGGCGCGATCTTCCAGAGCCTCACCAGGAACCCGCTGGGCAGCCCGGACTTCATCGGCTTCACCGCCGGCGCCTCGACGGGCGGCATCATCGCGGTGGTGGCGGGGGGCTCCGCGATGACGATCGCGGGGGGCGCGCTGGCCGGGTGTGTGATCACGGCCGTGCTGGTCTACGCGATGGCCTTCCGCGGGGGCGTGCAGGGCTACCGGCTGGTGCTGGTCGGCATCGGGGCCAACGCGTTGCTGCTCGCGCTCAACTCGTACCTGCTGACCAGGGCGAACATCAACGACGCGGCCACCGCGGGCGCGTGGCTCACCGGCAGCCTGAGCGGGCGGGGGTGGGACCACGCGATCCCCGTGGCGCTGGCGCTGGCCATGCTGCTGCCGCTGTGCGCGGCCGTCGCGCGGCCGATGCGGATGATCGAGATGGGCGACGACGCGGCCAAGGCCATGGGCATCCGGGTCGAGGCCGTGCGGGCGGTGGCCATCACGGCGGGCGTGCTGCTGGCCGGGGTGGCCACCGCCGCGGCCGGTCCGGTCGTGTTCGTCGCGCTGGCCGCGCCGCAGCTCGCCCGGCGGCTCACCCGTTCGCCCGGGGTGACGCTGGGAGCGTCGGCGCTGATGGGAGCCGTGTTGCTGACCGCCGCCGACCTGGCCGCGCAGCGGCTGCTCGCGCCCACCCAACTGCCCGTCGGCGTGCTGACCGCCGCGATCGGCGGCACGTACCTCGCCCTGCTGCTGCGAAAGGACCGCCACTGATGGCCACTTCCCGACTGTCGGGCTCCGACCTCACCCTCGCCTACGACCAGCGGGTCGTGGCCGACGGCCTGAGCGTGGCGATCCCCGACGAGTCCTTCACCGTGATCATCGGGCCGAACGCCTGCGGCAAGTCCACCCTGCTGCGGGCGCTGGCCAGGATGCTCAAGCCCAGGACGGGCGCCGTGCACCTGGACGGGAGCGTCATCACGTCGTTGCCGTCGAAGGAGGTGGCGCGGCGGCTGGGCCTGCTGCCACAGAGCTCGATCGTGCCCGACGGGATCACCGTGGCCGACCTGGTGGCCCGCGGCCGCTACCCGCACCAGCGGCTCATGCGGCAGTGGTCGAAGGCCGACGAGGCGGCGGTGGCCGAGGCCATGCTGGCGACCGACGTGGCGGAGCTGGCCGACAGGATCGTGGACGAGTTGTCGGGAGGGCAGCGGCAGCGGGTGTGGCTGGCCATGGCGCTGGCGCAGGAGACGCCGATCCTGCTGCTGGACGAGCCGACCACGTTCCTGGACATCTCCCACCAGATCGAGGTGCTGGACCTCTGCGCCGACCTGCACGAGGCCGGGCGGACCATGGTGGCCGTGCTGCACGACCTGAACCAGGCGTGCAGGTACGCGACCCACCTGATCGTGATGCGGGCCGGCGAGATCGTGGCGGAGGGCGACCCTACCGAGATCGTCACGCCTGACCTGGTGCGTCACGTGTTCGAGCTGCGCTGCGAGATCATCCGGGATCCGCAGTCCGGCACGCCGCTCATCGTCCCCGAGGCCCGCCGCCGGGTGACCGCCTCGGCCTAACCCGTCAGGGCCTCGGCCAGGGCGGTGATGCCCCGCGCCGCTCTGGCCTGGCCGTACTGCTCCCTCAGCACGCCCGCCGCCTCCGCTCCCATGGCGGCCAGCAGCGTGTGGGACAGGACGTCGGCGTCGCAGCCGGGCCTGGATTCGGCCAGCAGGGTCGTCACTGGCGACATCCAGCGAAATGCCCGTCACGTCCACAACGGGCACCGGCTGGCCCGTGGCGACAGCGGCCCGAGCGGGCTGCTCGTCAGCCGGCCGCTGCTCGAAGGGCAGGTACGGCGCCGGGTAAGCGCGCTGCCGGGCGTACGGGTGCTGGCGAACAGGATCGCCACCGGCCTGCTGTCCCAGGAGGGCCGGGTCACGGGGGTGCGGCTGGCCGACGGCGAGCCGATCCCGGCCGATCTCGTCGTCGACGCGGGCGGACGCGGCTCACGCACGCCGTTCTGGCTGGGCGAGCTGCGCATGGTGAACGCGTACCTGGAGCGCTTCCACGCGGCCGCCGCCCACGACCCCGAGCTGGCGCTGCGCTTCCTGCGGGTGGCGAACCTGTACGACCCGCCGCCGTCGCTGATGACCCCGGGCGCGCTGATCAGAGTGCTCCGCAGCGGCGCACCGCGAGCAGTGCCAGTGCCCGCGTGACCTCGCGCAGCTCCCGCAGCTCGACCTGCTCCCTGGGGGCGTGCGCGAACCGCACGTCCCCCGGGCCGTAGTGCAGCGTCGGGATCCCGCCCGCCGCGTAGAGCCGCAGGTCGCTCCCGTACGGCGCGGCCGACTCCCGGGGCCGCTCACCTGTCGTGTCGGCGACCGCCCGGCTGACATCGTCGAGCAGTTCGTGTCCTGCGGGTAGCCGGCCGCTGGCGAACTGCCCGCCCGGCCACGTCACCACGGGCGGGTTCGCGCGCAGCCAGGGATCCGTGACGTTCGCGACGGCCTCTTCGAACGCGGCCCGCGCCGCCGCCGGGTCCTCTTCCAGCCGCACCCCGAGCCGCCCCTCGGCGACCAGCAGGTCGGGCACCGTGCTGGCCCAGTCACCCGCGCGCACGGTCCCGACCTCGATCGGGTACGGCATCGTGTTGCCGCCGAAGACGGCGGGGACGTCCCTGTTGCGTTCGGCCTCCAGCCGCCTGATCGCCTGGAACACCGGCCAGAACACCTCGATCGCGTTGACCCCTTCGTACCGGGTGGCGCCGTGCGCGGCCCGCCCGGCGATCTCCAGCCGGAACGTCAGCGCGCCCGCGTTGGCCGTGATCACCGCGCCGCTGGTGGGCTCGGTGATGACCGCCGCCTCGGCCGTGTGTCCCCTGGCCAGGGTGGCGAACGCGCCGAGCCCGCCGTCCTCCTCGCTGATCACGCAGTGCACCGCCAAGGGCCTGGCCAGCTTGACCCCCGCTCGCTTGAGCGCTCTGACGACGGCCAGGTTGGCGACGAGCCCGGCCTTCATGTCGCAGGCGCCCCTGCCGTGCAGCACGTCGCCGGTGATCCGGGCGGCGAACGGGTCGCTGCCCCGCCACTTGGCCAGGTCGCCGGTCGGGACGACGTCCACGTGGCCCTGGAGTGCCAGCGCGGGCGCGCCCTCGCCCGCGGTCACGGCCGCGACGCCGTACCCCTCGGTCCTGGGGGCCTCGGTGCCGGGGAAGCCGGGGCGGGCGGTCAGGCCTTCGAGGTCGAGCTTCCAGACGTCCACGTCCAGGTCCGCCTCGGTGAGCAGGCGGGCGAAGCGGTGCTGCAGCTCGGACTCGGCGTCGGTGCCGGTGACGCTGGGGATCTTGACGGTCTCGGCCAGCAGGTTCACGGTCTCGGCCGCGTCGATGGCGTTCAGGACTCTGGCTTCGACGTCGCGCATGGTGCACACCTTCTCATGAACTCGAATCGTGCTTTGTGGCGATACAAGGGCGTGCGTACATGGGTGAGCTGGATCGTGGTGGCGCCGTTCGCCGGGTGGGCGGCGCTGCGGCTGAGCGGGCTCGAGCCGGACTGGCCGTGGGTGTACCGCTGAAGGGGGTCGGCGGGTCCGCCCTGTACGGGTGCTGGCGGGCGACTTCAACGCCACGCTCGACCACCTGCCGATGCGCGACCTGCTGGCGGCCGGGTACCGGGACGCGGCCGACGTCATGGGGCGCGGGTTCCTGGCGACCTGGCCCCAGAGCTCGAAGATGCCCGGCGTGACGATCGACCACGTGCTGGCGGACTCGCGGATGGCGGTGCGGGAGTTCGGTGTGGCAGGCCTGAAGGGCACCGACCATCGGCCGGTGTTCGCCGAACTCAGGCTTCCGTGATCTGGATGTCGTCGAAGCGGACGGCGAAGCCCTTGCCGACCGGGGCGGCGGCCATGGCGCCCGCGAGCGCGGGCGCGCCGGGCGGGAAGTAGGCCAGGCGCAGCATGGTCTCCGGCGGGTCGTCGTCCAGGCCGTAGCGCACGGTGACCGCGTCGCCCACGCGCTCCAGGCCGAACGTCACCCGTCGCGCCGGGCGTGCCGACGGCAGCACCGACCAGTCCGAGACGTGCCTGGTCACGACCGTGCTGAGGTGGAAGCCGCCGTCGACGTACTCCACTCCTGCCTTGATCCAGTTGTCCTCGTCGATCCTGAGCACGGCTCCGGCCTGGTCGTACTGCTCGGCGTAGTCGCCGGAGAAGGTGACCGTGAGCCGCAGGTCACCGGGGAGCGTGCGACCGAACAAGTGGGCGGTGTCGTAGGTGTAGCCGTAGTGGGTCTTGCGCCACATGTCCGTGCCGGGGTCGCAGAACAGGCTCAGGCCGTCGTCGGCGGTCCATTCGCGGGGGGCGTTCAGCCATTGCCAGCCGGTCTCGCCGAAGGCCATGATCATGGAATCATCCTGCCACGGCCGGGCTTGTGGTGGTAAGCGGGTCTTGCGGGTCCGGCGGCTCGTAAACTTGAGCCTGTGCTAGAGCCCAAGTTCGAGATTCAGATGCTGCACGACCGGGTCATGATCAGGCTGGAGCAGGAGACCGAGGAGCGGCGCAGCGGCTCCGGGATCGTCATCCCCGCGACGGTCAAGATGGCCAACCGGCTGGCCTGGGGCGAGGTCTGCGGCGTCGGCACGAACGTGCGCTCGGTCAAGGTGGGCGACAAGGTGCTGTTCAACCCCGAGGAGCAGTACGAGGTGGAGCTGCACGCGCAGGTCTACCTGGTGATGCGCGAGCGCGACCTGCACGCGGTGGCCACCCAGGAGACCGACCACGGCACCGGTCTCTACCTATGACGTCCGGGTGAAGGACAGCCACAGGTCCGCGGCCCACGTCTTGCGGGGCACATCGGCGAGCACGCGCGTCACCTTGCCCGAGAGGTCGAGCACCGACAGGCGGTAGGCGCTCTTGCCGGACATGACGGCGATGACGTGGCTCTCGTCCCACCAGCCGAACAACGCCTCCGGCTTCGCGTTCACCCGGCGGGCGATCTTGCCGGTGGCGGCGTCGACCAGGCAGAGCTGCTCCTTGAAGCGCGACGGGCACCAGGTGGCCACCCGCCTGCCGGACGGCGAGAACGAGTCCTCGGGGCCCGTCGGCAGGCCGGCGCCCGCGTAGGTGCGCACGACCGTGCCGTCGGCCGGGCGATAGACGCGCAGGCCCGTGCCGTACCGGGAGACCAGGTTGCCGTCGGGGCTCCACCAGAAGCCCGCGCTCCTGCTCAGGCCGGAGATCCGGACCGTGCGCGCGGTCTTCGCGGCCACGTCCACGACGGTGTAGCCGAGCACGCGCCACCTGCCGCTCACCTTCTGCTCGACCGTGAGCGCGACCTTCTTGGCGTCGCGGGACCACGAGGCGTAGGAGGCGGTGAGCGGCTTCTTGACCGTGCGGATGCTGGTGGTCCCGCCGGTGGTGCGGTCGGTGACGACGAGCGCGTCATAGCCCGATCGGTACGCCCTGGGCACGCCCGCCGCCAGCCGGCCGCCGGGCGACACGGACACTTCGGAGAGGGTCTTCTCCCAGGCGAAGGCGTTGCCGATTATGGGGCCAGTAGTGGACCTGAGGTAGGTTCGCCGGGTGCCGAGGCCGTAGGCGGTGAGTCGTACCGGATCGCCTGTTTTTTCGTGATATTTCATGTCAGCGGTGCCGGGGAGCGCGAGATCCACCTGGGCGGCGGCCGGCGTGGAGAGCGGTGCGGCCTGGGCGAAAAGCGTCAGGGACAGCGCGATGGCGAATTTGGCGATCACGCCCCGCAGAATAGGCAGGGAATCGCGAAATCTCGGGCGGCGATAACGACCTGGTCTAGATGAAGCGCTGGGCGATCTCGATCACGTCCACGCCGAGCGTGCGCAGGCCGAAATAGACGATCACGGCCGCGGCGGCCACGGTCACGATGAGGACGAGGATGCGGAGGGTCCAGCCCTGCCGTTTGTACCACTGCGTCCAGGTGTGCAGCGTCTGCTTGCCGAACTCCAGCACCCTGTGCGCCCAGTGGAACTCCGTGGCCAGCACCGCCAGCCCCGCGAACACCACCAGCCACCCCGGCCCGGGGAACGGCACCATGATCAGCCCGCCCACCACCATGATGGCGCCGATCAGGCCGACCACGATCTTCAGCGTGAGCGCCCCCGCACGGGTGGACCTGACGCCGTCCAGCCAGCCCCGGATGCCCGTGCGGCGCTCGGGCATGCTGGAGCGATCGGCGGCCCCGTGCTTGATCACGTCGGCGTCGCCGGTGTCGGAGTCCTGAATCTGCACAATTCCCCCCGGCAGTCGGTGTGCCACCCAGGATACGGCCCGGCCCCCCGTGGCCACTTGCAGACGACTAGCAAATCACCAAACCACCCAGAGGGTAAACTTTCCTGCCTAAACGGGCGGCTTGCGGCAAATATCGGTTAATGTCTGCTATGCCCGAGGTCTTGCTACGCACCGTCACCGGTCCTGTACGCGCAGCCGCCGTCAACGGTGCCGTACTCCCCCACGAGCACCTGCGCACCGACATGCGCTGGGCGGCCGGCATCGACTCCGACCCGCACCGCTGGCTCGACGAGGAGCACACCGTCAGCGCCGAGCTCCGCGAGCTGCGCCAGTCCGACCAGCTCGGCCTGGTGGTCGAGCTGTCCTGCCTGGGCATGGGCCGCGACGCCGCCTCCCTGGCCCGCATCGCGGCGGGCAGCCGGGTGCCGGTGATCGCATCGACCGGCCTGTACGCCGAGCCGTTCACGAACGTCGGCGACACGGACGTGGACACGCTCACCGGCCAGCTGATGGACGAGATCCTCAGCGGCGTGGACGGCACGGGGGTGTTCCCCGGCGTGATCGGCGAGGTCGGCTCCTGGGGTGCCGAACCCACGCCACGCGAGGAGCGCTGCCTGGTCGCCGCCGCCCGCGCCTCCATCCAGTCGCGCCTGCCCGTCGCCACACACGGCAGGAACGCCCTGGTCCTGCTGGAGATCCTGCTCGGCCAGAACCTGCCGGGCTACCGGGTGGCCGTCGGCTACGCGGGCACCGACCTGGGCGCGGCCAGGAAGATCGCCGAGGCGGACGCGTACGTGAGCCTGAGCGTCCTCGGCCTCGGCCCGGACCAGGCGGCCAAGATCGCGCTCGGCCTCATCGAGGACGGCCACGCCGCGCGCCTGCTGATCAGCACGGGGCTGAGCCGGGTGGCGCAGGCGCAGCGGTACGGCGGGCCCGGATACGCCCAGCTGTTCCACGCCCTGCTGCCGCGGCTGCGCGAGTCCGGGGTCGAGGAGGAGACGATCCGCCTGGTCACGCACGACAATCCGCTGCGCTGGCTGACCTCCGGGCTGACCCTCCCCGAGCCCGCCTGAACGCCGGCTTGACCTCAACCGATGTCAAGGTTGCACACTGAGGTGCATGATCTTCACGAAAGCGGAACTGGACTACCTGGCCACGCAGCACCTCGGGCGCCTGGCCACGGTCTCATCTGACGGACAGGCGCAGAACAACCCGGTCGGGTTCTTCGTCGACGCCGAGGGCGGCACGATCGTCATCGGCGGGCACGCTCTGGGCAAGTCGAAGAAGTTCAGGAACATCCAGCAGGGCAGCACGGTCGCGTTCGTCGTGGACGACCTGGCCTCGGTCGATCCATGGACGCCGCGGGGCATCGAGATCCGCGGCACGGCGGTGGCCCTGACGGACCAGGAGCCGCCCTTGCCGTACTTCTCCCGCGAGATCATCAGGATCACCCCGTCCAAGATCATCTCGTGGGGTCTGGACGGGCCGCGGGAGAGCCGGAAGGTGTGAAAGCTCGTTAGGATCGTGGCTACACGAGCCTGAGCGGGTGAGGGATGGCGACGGAGCACACGCGGTGGGGCGGGCGCCTGCACAGGCCGCTCGCCACGCTGTCGCGCCTGAGCCGGTTCGGCGACGTGCCGGTCGTGGTGATGCTGGCGTGGGCGGGCTGGCTGGCCGTCCCGTGGTCGTTCAGCGGCCTGGCCCAGGCCCGCGCCGCCGCGGCGGCAGCCGCCGAGCCACCGCAGGTCCACCTCTCGGCCGACGCCTCCCAGGATCCGCCGGCGCGCTCGGCCCGGCACGGCGCTCCGGCGGAGTTCGTGCGCCAGGGGCCGTCCGCACAGGCGGCGTGGGGCATCCCCGCCGCACCGGCCGCACAGCTCAGGACGGTACGCCCGGCGCGCCATCCAAGCGACCGGCAGGACGCGGCCGGCGTTGATGCGGTGGCGCTGGAGCGGGCCAGGATCGCCGGGGAGGTGCATGACGCGGCCGGGCACGGGCTGGCGGCCATCGCCATGCAGGCCGGGCTCGCACTCGTCACGCTCGACGACGATCCCGAGCAGGCGCGGGCGTCCCTGCAGGCGATCAGGGAGACCAGCACGGCGGCGCTGGCCCACCTGCGGGCGGCGCTCGACGGGATCGATCCGCCCGGTGGCGACCTGCCGAGGCTCATCGACGGTGTGCGGGCGGCGGGGCTGCCGGTGGATGTCGAGCCCGCGGACCTTGCCGTGCCCGCCCATCTCCAGAGCACCGTCTACAGGGTGGTGCGCGAGTCGCTCACCAACGTCCTGCGTCATGCCGGGCCGACCAGGGCGCTCGTGCGGGTGGGCGGCGATCCGCGCGAGTTCGTGCTGGAGGTGGCCGACCGGGGCGCAGGCTGGACGGGCTCGGGCGAAGGGCGCGGGCTCGCCGGGATGCGGGCCAGGGTCACCGAAGCAGGCGGCCACTTCACCGCCGGACCACGCGAGGGCGGCGGCTTCCGGGTGCTGGCCAGATTCCCGCAGGTCTCGGCGTGACCGCCGACGACGCCGCGGCGGGCGTGATCAGGGTGGCCGTCGCCGACGATCAGGCGGTCGTACGGATGGGGTTGCGGGCGCTGCTGGAGCGGGAGCCTCGCATGGAGTGCGTGGGCGAGGCGGCCGACGGCGCGGCGGCAATGGCGTTGCTCCGCCGCACCCGGCCGGACGTGCTCCTGCTCGACATCCGCATGCCTGGCATGGACGGACTGGCCACGTTGCGGGCCATCGCCGCGGATCCGGAGCTGCGTGGCACCAGGATCGTCGTGGTCACGACGTTCGCCGTGGACGACTACGTCTTCGCCGCCCTGCAGGCCGGGGCCAGCGGCTTCGTGCTCAAGGACAGCGCCCCCGACGAGCTGGTCAACGCCGTGCGGGTGGTCGCCGCCGGAGAGGCGCTGCTGTCTCCAGCGATCACCAGGAAGGTCATCGGGCTGTTCGGACGGCACGGCACCGAGCCGGTCGAAGGGCTCGACACGCTCACACCCAGGGAGCGGGAGCTAGTGGCGTGGGTGGCCACCGGCAGGTCGAACGAGGAGATCGCCAAGGAGCTGGTGATCAGCCCCGACACCGTACGCACCCACGTGAGCCGCGCCATGGTGAAGCTTCGTGCCAGGGATCGGGCCCAGCTCGTGGTGTTCGCCATGCGAGCCGGGCTGACCGTCTCTACCTGAGGAAGCCCTCGTAGTTGCGTTGCTGGAGCTGGGCCTCGATCTGCTTCACGGTGTCCAGCCCCACCCCGACCATGATCAAGATGCTGGTCCCGCCGAACGGGAAGTTCTGCTGCGTGCCGGGGTCCCGGAGGATCGCGAACGCCACCAGCGGCAGCAGCGCCAGCATCCCCAGATAGACGGCCCCGGGAGCGGTCAACCGGGACAACACGAACGCCAGGTACTGCGCGGTGGGCCGGCCGGGCCGGATGCCTGGGACGAACCCGCCGTACCGTCGCATGTTGTCCGCCACCTCCTCGGGATTGAAGGTGATCGACACGTAGAAGTAGGCGAATCCGACGATCAGCAGCACGTACACGGTCATGTAGAGCGGATGCGTCCCCGAGGTCAGGTTGCGCGACACCCACCCTCCGGCCTCGTCCCCCAGCAGCGGCGCCGCCAGCGTGGGGAGGTAGAGCAGCGACGTGCTGAAGATGACCGGCACGATCCCCGCCTGGTTGACCTTCAGCGGGATGTACGTGCTGCTCCCCCCGTACATGCGCCGCCCCACCATGCGCTTGGCGTACTGCACCGGGATGCGCCGCTGCGCCTGCTCCACGAACACCACGGCCGCCACCAGGAACAACCCGGACACCGTCATCACCACGAACCCGCCCGGGCTGAGCATGAAGATCCTCGACAGGTACGCCGGGAACACGGCCACGACCTGGGTGAACATCAGGATCGACATGCCGTTCCCGATCCCCCGATCGGTGATCAGCTCCCCCAGCCACATGACCACGCCGGCCCCCGCCACCATGGTCAGCACGATCACGATCACGGACAGCAGGCCGTCGTCCCGCAGCAGCGGCCGGGCGCACCCGGGCAGCAACTGCCCGGCGCGGGCCAGCGCGACCACCGTTCCGGCGTTCAGCACGGCGAGCCCGACGGTCAGGTACCGCGTGTACTGCGTGATCTTCGCCTGCCCGCGCTGCCCCTCCTTCCGGAGCAGGGTCAGCCGGGGCACCACCACGGCGAAGAGCTGCATGATGATGCTGGCCGTGATGTACGGCATGACGCCGAGCGCGAACACCGACAGCTGCAGCATCGCGCCCCCGCTGAGCATCTGCACCATGTCGAACAGGCCGCCCTTGGCCGACCCGACGCACTCCCGCACGGCCACCACGTCCACCCCTGGCGCGGGCATGAGCTGCCCCAGCCGGAACAGCCCGATGAGGCCGAGAGTGAACAGCAACTTCCCACGCAGCTCCGGCACCCGGAACGCCCTGGTCAAGACGGTCAGCATGGGCAGGAGTCTGGCCGTATTCACGGAAGAGGTCGTCCGCTGAGACGAGGCACCGGCGTACGCAAATCCGCGTAGGCTTCCTGAGGTGGACGTCTGGGTGATCAGCGGCCCGCCCGGGGCGGGCAAGTCCACGGTGGCGGCCGCGCTGCTCGCCCGCCTCTCCCCCGTGCCCGCCCTGCTCGACAAGGACACCGTGTACGGCGACTTCGTGGCGGAGGTCCTGAGCGCCCACGGCCGGCCGGACGGCGAGCGCGAGGGCCCCTGGTACGACCAGCACATCAAGCGGCACGAGTACGCCGGCCTGACCAGGATCGCCCGGCACATCCGCGAGCACGGCTGCCCGGTGATGCTCGACGGCCCGTTCACGAGCCAGGTGCACGACCCGGGCCTGTGGGCGGAGTGGGTGAAAGACCTGGGCGGGCCGCCGGTGCGCCTGCTCTGGGTGCGATCCGACGGCCCGACGTTGCGGGAACGCCTCGTGGCCAGGGGGTTCGGGAGGGACGCGGGCAAGCTGGCGGCGTTCGGGGACTACCTGAGAAACATCCGGGTAGACGAGCCTCCGGCCGTACCGCATCTGGAGATCGACAACCGGTGCGGCGCGGCACCCGTCGCTGAGCAGCTCACGGCGGCAGGCATACCGCCGCGAACAGGGCGGGCAGGCGAGGGACCAGCCGGGTGAAGCGACCTCGTCAAATCGCTAGAAGGTCGTCGTCTCGGATGTCCATGATCGCCATGTGGCCCGGCAGGTGGCCGATCGCGTACTCGACGCCGCTGGCCATGACCGCCGCCTGCGGCGTCACCCCGCAGGCCCAGAACAGCGGCACCTCCCCCGCGCGCACCTCGACCGGGTCGCCGAAGTCGGGGCGGGCCAGATCGCGGATCCCGATCGCCGCGGGGTCGCCGACGTGCACCGGCGCCCCATGCACCATCGGGTAGCGGCCGCTCACCTCGACGGCGGTGTCCACCAGCTCCTCGGGCACCGGCCGCATCGACACGACCAGCGGCCCCGCCAGGCTGGGCGTGGCCTGGCACGGGACGTTCGTGCGGTACATCGGCACGTTCGTGCCCAGCTCCAGGTGCCGCACCGGCACCCCGGCGGCCAGCAGTGCCCGCTCGAAGGTGAAGCTGCAGCCGATGAGGAACGGCACCAGGTCGTCGCGCCACTCCGCCACCACGTCGTCGAGGTCGGCGACCACCTCGCCGTCGCGGTAGAGCCGGTATCCGGGCAGGTCGGTACGCAGGTCGCCGGCGAACAAGGCCGTCGACCAGGCCCCCGGCTCCCCGACGTCGAGCACCGGGCACGCCTGGGGGTTGTGGTGGGCGAACAGCAGCAGCTCGTATCGCAGCGACTTGGGCACCGCGATCAGGTTGGCCTGCGTCCAGCCCCGGCACCAGCCCGCGGTGGGCACCCGCTCGCCGGCGCGGAAGCGCTCCCGCGCCTGCGCGGGAGTCAGATCGGCGACATCCACTCCCTGACATTACTCCTGACAGTCGCACTTCCGCTGCTCGGACCCGCTTTCGCGGGATGAGGAGGTTGCTTCGCGGAACGGGTGGCGGGATCTCGTCATCGGGTTCAGACGGATCTGACCGGCTCGACCGGTTTGCCGGCCCGCTCGTCGTAGGCCTTCCTGGCGGCGATCACCTCGTCGGCGTGCTCGCCCGACCACACGCCGATGGCCCTGAGCAGGTCAGAGGCGCTCCTGCCCAGGTCGGTCAGCTCGTATTCGACCGGGATCGTCGGGTAGACCGTGCGGATGGCCAGGCCGTCGCGTTCGAGGGTGCGCAGGGGGAAGCTCGTCCTGGAGATCTGACGGCCCTTGAGCGGGATAGGTCAGTATTCGACCTCGAACGTATGCGGCCCCAGTCCATACCCGTCGTCGCCCTTGGGCACCACGTACCCGTCCTGCACCAGCGTGGCGAGGCTCCGGCGTACCTCGTCCTCGGTCAGCCCCGACGCCCGCACCAGCCCCGCGAAGCAGGCCTCGCCCGACTCCACCGTCTGGGACGCCACCGCCTCGTACACGTAGATGTCGACGTCCGTCAGCTCCTGCACATCGTGGCCTTCGGTCATCGCCGCTGCCTCGCTCCCTCCCTCAACCGCAACGGGTCGACCTCGCGCTCCGGATTGCGGCGGAGGTATTCGGCCTCCAGCTCGTTGGTGCGGGAAGTATGCGTCGCCAGAGCGTCGTCCGATCCGTGGAAGAAGGTGTCGCTGCGGGTGGCGTGCAGTTGCCGCAGCTCGCGTACCACGTCCTCGTCGCTGAGCTGGGCCGGATCTATTCCCATCGTCGTCATGGGTTACCCCTACCCCAGGGGCCCTCGACAATATCTGTCACAATTCCTGACATATAGCCATTGTTTGTAAGAGATCGCCCCTTTACCTTCCCTTTATGGACCTCGAGCTCAGGCACCTCAGGATCGTCCGCGCGGTCGCGGACGCGGGAAGTGTGAGCAAGGCCGCGTCCCTGCTCGGGCTGGCACAACCGGCCCTGACCGCGCAGCTCAAGCGCATCGAGAGGGTGCTCGGAGGCGCCCTGTTCGAGCGTGACCGCCATGGCGCCAGACCCACCCGTCTCGGCGAGCTGGTCGTCGCCAGGGCGCGGGTGCTCCTCCCCGCGGCCAAGGAACTGCAGGACGAAGCCGTACGATTCGCCCACGCCCCCTCCCCCGGATTCCGCATCGGCGCCACCAACGGCCCCATACTCGGCGGCCTGGTCGACCGGCTCGCCGCGGAGCGCACGGTCAGCACGTACACCTCCTGGTCGACGCACGAGCTGACCAGCATGGTCGAGCTCGGCCGCCTCGACTACGTACTGACCGGCGCCTGCGGCGACTCCGGCACCCCCACCGGCACGCTCCTGTGGGAGACGATCAGCGTCGACCCCGTCTTCTGCCTGGTCGCAGAGGACCATCCGGTCGCCGGGGAGAAGGAGGTGGAGCTGGCCGACCTGGCGGCCGAGCAGTGGGCGGTGACACCCGGTGACGGCTGTTTCGCGGACTGTTTCGCGATGGCGTGCGCGCGGGCCGGGTTCACGCCCGGCACGATCTACGAGACCGACGTACCGACGTGCACGCACCTCGCGCAGGTCGGCCGCGCCGTGGTGCTCTGCCAGGCCACCCACCAGGCCGCCCAGGGCCTGGCCATGGTCCCGATCGCCGGCGCGCCGCTGCGCTGGCGGCAACTCCTCGGCCGCCACCCCACCGCCCCCGAGGCCGCGTGGGTGACGGGTCAGGCGAAACAGGCCCACATGGACTCCGTACGCCGAAGCCAGGTCTACTACGACTGGCTGGCACGAAACCCGGGTTATGGCACCGCTCCATAACACGGTGATAGGGGCAAAGTAGTACTCCTCCGCTCCTGGCATCCGCCGTTACCGTGACGGCACCCCCCAGCAGCAAGGAGACACAGATGCTCCGAACCCCGGCGCTGATCGCGATCGCGATCGGCGCGTTAGTCATGACGGCAACCCCCGCCGTCGCAACCGCCAAACCGCCGTCCGGCGTGGTCGACTCCCTGCAGCGCGACCTCGGCATCACGAAGGAACAGGCGCTCAACCGCCTGGCGAACGAATCCCGCGGCAACGCCGCCGCACCGGCCCTGAGCAAGAAGCTCGGCGACCGCTATGCCGGCACCTGGTACGAAGGCGCCGAGAGTGCCCTCGTCGTGGCCAGCGTCGACGCGTCCGACACGGCCGAGATCACCCGGGCGGGCGCCAGGGCGCGCATCGTGTCCCGTACGTTCGCCCAGCTCACCACCGTCAAGGAAAGCTTGGACCGAGCGGCGCCCCCGGCATCGGTCCACAGCTGGGCCGTCTCCCCTCAGGACAATTCGGTCACCGTCCAGACGAGCGACCCCCAGGCCGCACAATCCTGGATCGCCGCCAGCGGCGTCGACGCCTCCGCCGTGAAACTCGAACAGTCCGCCGAACGCCCGCGCCTGTTCTACGACATCCGGGGCGGGGACGCGTACTACACCTCGCAGGGCTACCGCTGCTCGGTCGGCTTCGCGGCCCGGCGCGGCACCCAGCTCGGCTTCACCAGCGCCGGCCACTGCGGCACCTCCGGCGTCACCACGACCGGCTACAACCAGGTGTCGCAGGGGACGTTCCAGATCTCGTCGTTCCCCGGCAACGACTATTCGTGGGTGGCGACCAACTCCAACTGGACCGCCCCCGGCGTCGTGAACGGCTACAGCGCCGGCATCCTCCCCGTACGCGGCTCGACCGTCACCCAGCCCCAGGGCTCGGTGTGCCGCTCCGGCTCGACCACCCAATGGCACTGCGGCACGGTGACCGCACTCAACACCACCGTCAACTACCCGGAGGGCTCGGTGTCGGGCCTGACGCGTACCACGGTGTGCGCGGAGGGCGGGGACTCGGGCGGCTCGTTCATCTCGGGCGACCAGGCCCAGGGCATGACCTCGGGCGGCTCGGGCAACTGCACCAGCGGCGGCACCACGTACTTCCAGCCTATCGGCGAGCTCCTCTCTGTAGGCGGCCTGACCCTGGTCACCGCGGGCGGCACGGAACCGCCGCCGACCGGATGCCAGAGCTATGAGGAGACGTACTCGGGTTCGCTGACCTCGAACCAGAGCGCGTACCAGCCGAACGGCTCGTACTACCAGACCACGGTCTCCGGCAACCACGCCGCCTGCCTGGACGGGCCGAACGGCACGGACTTCGACGTGTACCTGCAGAAGTGGAACGGCTCAGCCTGGGCGGTCGTGGCCAGCGCCACCAGCCCGAACCCGGACGAGACGCTCAGTTATAACGGTACGGCTGGGTATTACCGGTATCGCGTGCATGCGTACAGCGGATCGGGCTCGTACACCCTGGGCCTGAACCGCCCATGACCACGTAGGGGGTCCTGGAGGGGCAGCGAGTGGCCAGTCCGCTCGCTGCCCTCACCCTGCTTCTTCGGGCAGGGCGGTCTTCTTCCTTCGGGCAGGGTGGTGTGGAACGTACGGCCAGGTCAGCAGACAGAAGTGTCACGCCGTCGACGTGCCTGCCCGGTAAGGCCGCAACCTCCCCCGTTGCAGATGCCGTAGTCGCATTCCCTCAGCCGCCGAGCGAGCCTGATCTCCTCGCCGCCCCAAAGACAATCTCCACCGTCTGAACGGCCCGCCACAGGTCGGAGGCATCCACCTCCGCCGCCGTGCCCCGAGCTCCGGCGAAATCCGAACCCATTGGATAGCCGACACGCTTCGACCCGCGCCGACACCAGACGTGACGCAACCCTCCACCTACGCACCCTTCTCCGCCGGGCCCACCTGCGGGCCCCCTCGGCTGAGACGCGATTATGATCGACTCAGGCTCCAACAACCCTGCTGGGCATGGAATGATGTCGGCGGAGACCCGTCTCCCGTTCGGCCGGGCACCACGACCGGATCCGATGCTTTAGCCTTAGCATGCGCGGGGGCTCAGCATGATCCTCTCGACGTCCCCACCGCACGCCACACAATTGAATCAAGGGGCGGTAGCTCAGCCGGTCAGAGCATCGGACTCATAATCCGTGGGTCGTGGGTTCAAGTCCCACCCGCCCTACTCTCCAACACCGCCGCTGACCTGGGGTTTCTCAGTT
This sequence comes from Nonomuraea marmarensis, assembly GCF_043197025.1. Classification (NCBI taxonomy): domain Bacteria; kingdom Bacillati; phylum Actinomycetota; class Actinomycetes; order Streptosporangiales; family Streptosporangiaceae; genus Nonomuraea; species Nonomuraea marmarensis. Next base: position 3,233 of record NZ_JBICRM010000001.1, on the reverse strand, counting down.
TTCGCTGGCCTCTGGGCTCGTTGTTGATCATGGTTGGTTGCTCGGTGGTTGCTCTTGTGTACGGACCGTGTATCGCGGTAGATCATTTAGACCGTCACTGTCAGCTCAGACCCCAGAGATGACCATCAGAAGATCAAGTCAGAAGGCCTGCACGGCGTCGCTGGTCAGCGGTAGCAGGATGTGCGGTCAAGTCTCGTCCAAGTCGGCTCGTCTTGCCCTCTGGCCGTTCGTGACCAGCAGATAAAAGATCCGCTGCTTCTCGAAGCGCTTACTCTCGGCCCGTTCACGCGAGGCTCAGGATCGATCGGCTACATCACCTACGCGACAGCCGCTGAAGACAAAGGCAGGCCCGCCGGAGGATCGGCGGGCCTGCTGGGTTTCGGTGGTTCAGGTGGTGGTGTCGCCGATGTGGGTCGGCAGCGTGATTAGCCGTGCTGTCTGGGCACCTGCGGCTGCGGTGTTGACGAGGGCGGCGGTGGATTCGGCGGCGGCGCGGGCCACCTCGGGATAGACGCTGGTGTAGGTGTCACGGGTGAAGGTGGAGGATACGTGGCCGAGAGTCTCCTGCACGACCTTCAGATCGACCCCGGCAGCCAGCATGAGCGAGGCGGCCCCATGGCGGAGATCGTGCAGCCGCACCGGCGGCAGCCCCACCTGGAAGGCCAACTGGTAGAACTGGTCACTGACCTGCTGCGGATGCAGCGGCCCGCCGATCTCATCGGTGAAGACGAACCCGCTGTTCGTCCAGGCCTCGCCCGCAGCCAGCCGCTCAGCAGCCTGCCGCTTGCGGTGCCCGCGCAGCGCGCTGACGGTGTCTTCGTCGAGAGCGATGGTGCGGTCGCTGGCTTCGGTCTTCGGTCTGCCCTGCACCGGCTCCCAGCCCAGTTGGGTGATCTGCCAGTGCACTCCTGCGGTCCCGGCGGCCAGGTCGACGTCCTTCCAGCGCAGCCCGACGGCCTCGCCCCGGCGCAGCCCCCGTAGAGCGATCAGCCGATAGAGAGCCGACAGCCGGTGCGTGGCCGCCTTGGCGAGGAAGACGTAGGTGTGCGAGGGCGTCCAGACCATCACCGGCGACGGCCTCGGCACGGACGCATACACGTTGATCATGCTGGCGCGGCTGAGCCGGGACCCGCGCCGCTGCTGCTCCACAGCCAGCCGGTGCTGCAGGTGACGGTTCCAGTCGGCGACCCGCTCGTCGGTCCACACCAAGGCTTTGGGACGGTCGGCGTCGGGGAGTTCGACCACCGCGGCCGGATTGAAGTCGATCAGCCGGTCCTGCTTGATCGCGATGTTCAGCGCGTGCCGGAGCGTGGCGCGGATGCGGTGCATGGTGGCCGCGCCGACCGGCCGCCGATACCGCACCCTAGCCCGCTGCTCCGCATCGCCGCTGGCACGGGCGGTCGTGATGACGTCGTTAAACTCCTCGATCGCATCGAACATCCCCGCCACATCCGACACCCGCAGCCGATCCAGCCGGATGTCACCCAGGTAGGGGGTGAAATACAGCCGGATGTGCGCCTCATACGAGCGCCGGGTGGTGGCATCGATCTTCCGCTTACGGCGCAGAAACTCCTGCATCCACTCCGCCACGGTCACAGTGGGGTTGAGGTCTTGCCGAGTGCGGACCTTGCGCCGGACTTCCTCCACCGCAGGAAGGGCCTTGCTGTCCTTGAGCATGGACAGCATCAGCTCGGCGATCTTCCGCTGGATGTGCGGGTCCTCATCCAGCGCCAGCAGGGCGCGGGCGTGCTCCAGCTTCGCCTCGACCTCCTCCAGCGTGGCAAAGCCCCGGCGGCGCAGCGGGTTGCGCCGCCTCCCGTCCGCGTGCGCGGGCAGTTCGAGTTGGTAGACCCACCTGCCGTGGGTGCTGCTCCACCACTCTCCGCCGCCTGGGCGGCGCAGCTTCGGGCAGGCCTTGCCCAGCCTCTTGCCGGTCGCCTCGTCCCGGCAGGAACACGTCTTGAAGGTGGTTCCGTTCATCGTCGCTGTCGCGCCTTTCCCTGGTTCGCTGATCTCGCGTCGCCGCTTGCCCGACGTCGCGCTTCCTGCGGCGCTCCCCCATCCCCGCGCCCCCGCCGAGCGCTGTCGGCGTTGGTATGACCGGTGCCGGACGCCACCGGCGGCATCGCGTACCCGGCCCATCACCGCGCACGCCGCCGCCCGGCGGCCCGGAGTGGGGATTGCCGTGCCCCGGGCCGAAGGGCAGCCCCCAACGGCCCGCACAGGCCCGTCATGAGCCGCAGCGGGGACGTTCGGGGCCACCGGCTGGCCCGGGGCGGTCGGGTATCGACGCCCACCTTCACCACCCATGTCAAGCGATATCCGCTGGTCACATTGCCCCGGCGCACGTTCCGGCCGAGCCCGGGGCATCCGGTTGCCTGCCTCGGCCGGAGAACGCCGGCCTCACGCAGAGGGCCCCGCGCTGATCGCATGGCGGCGGCCTCAGCGTCACTTATTGAAATACCGGCCAGAAAGGCCGAGTTAGGACAGCGCGATAGGTCAATCTTTAGTCAAACCACATCGGCACCTGCACCGAACAACCAACAGCGGCACACGGTTTCGAATCCATGACATTCACGGACAAATCGCCGCCAGTGCTTCATGAATGAATGTCCAGATTCGATGCATTTGCGCTGGCACTTCTGAACCCCATGCGACAGAACACGGCACGCTCTGGCATGCGGAAACAAAACTGCGGACTTTTAATCCGTAGGTTCCGGGTTCGAGCCCCGGGCGCCCTACCACTCCATACCCCATCTGACCTGCACTTTCTCGATTCTCGAGTATCTTCTGCGAGGTCAAAGATGGCCGAGTTCATGCTCGCCACATGCTCTTCGGCACGCGTCCGGCACATTGGGCGGGCCGGGTAGCGAGAGCGAACTGTCCGGTTTGCGATGTCGGCCATCGGGCCCCTCGGGCCTGACAGTAATGCCAGCCCCAATTGGCACCCTATAAAAGGTCCTGATAGGAAGGGTCGGAGGGCGGGACACGCCCGGCTTCACCACAGACACACCCAAGCACCGGTCAAGCCCGTGGGGCTCAAGAACTCGAATCGCTTCCATCGCAGAGATCTTCGTCTCGGGGCGGCAGGGCCGGGGGTATTGAGGTAAGCATTCAGCAGATCAAGATCATGATGGCGTGAGTGGTGTCCCTGCAATGGGATGATCTTCGTGTGTCGAAGACCCCGGATCGCCGCCCGTCATATGACGAGCTCGCGGCGCTGGTGGTCCGAC